>NZ_FOIB01000001.1:1205064-1807597 GCF_900111765.1 Myxococcus fulvus | reverse complement strand
CGTGGAGCCGCTGGCGTCGCCACCACCAAGCCGTGGCCATGCACTGCCACTACCGGGCCCGAGGAGCGCGCCTCAAACTGCAACTGTAGGACTAGGCAACGTTCAGCAGCGCGGCACCGTGAGAGAACGAGGCGCATCCTCCAAGGCGACTACGTTTCTATCGCGGGGACAGGCAGTTCCCACCTATGTCCACACCATGAGTCGCGAAGACCCCAGAGCACCGCCCTCGCCTCTTAACTGTTCTTACAGCATCCGACGCATCGCATTGTCAATCTCGGCGACGCTGGAGCGCTCCTCATAGCCATAGAGTCGGAAGTGCCCCATCAGCACAGGCCTTCACGGACCGTATGCGCACAAATTCCCACATCGTTGACGAGTATTCCGCGTCAGCATAGATCACAGCACCCACACTGAGTGAACACTAACTCTGAAGGGGGCAGATGGAACTTCCACCATGGCTTGAAGCCCTACGCCAACAGCACGTCATAAATCGCGTACGAAGTGACCCCCGAACGACTGCAAATTCACTTCTTGGGGTATCGCCCAATCGCATCTTTGACGAAGTAATCAATGGCGGCCAAGCTGATTTTGACGTTCCCTTCGAGGAACTAACCGGTGCAGATCGGGCGCTCCTCTATGCCTACTTCAACCAAAAGGGGCACATCGAAGAACTGTCGGCCGCATTCCGAATGCTGTTCACTCTAACCACATCCATCGAAAACCCCGTCGTAATTGATCTTGGCGCAGGCCCCTGCACTGCTGGGCTTGCTCTCGCTGGAGCCCTTGGCCCCACCACCCCATTCACCTACATTGGCATCGATCGGGCGACATCAATGCGCGTACTGGGCGAAGCGCTCGCGGTCGCGTCTGGGGCTAACATGAAACACGTCACTCGATACTGGCACAACAGCATTCAATCGGTGCCCTGGACAAAGCCACCGAGCTGGCGTCCCACACTCGTCATCCTGTCATACTTGTTGGCAAGTCCTTCAGTCGATGCCGCCACTTTGGTGCGTGACGTAGACAACCTAACTGCCCGAATTGGGCGCGGCCCAACTACGATATTCTATACAAACTCACTACGTCCGGACGCCAACCGGTCCTTCCCGGTTCTCCGTGCGGCATTAGCAGGTGCAGGTTTCTCACTTATTGCTGATGACCAGGGTGCTATTGAGGTTTCCCGACGTGGGCAGATGCAGAACCGGTCTTTTCGGTATGCGCTGTTTCATCGGCAGGCCCGGACCATCCTGAAGTTACGAGAGGAATGAAGTGCATCTTCCAACCTGGGACGAGTTAATCAAAGAACAGAAGGAAGTTCTTGAAACACCTCTAGATCAACCACTGTTCGTGGTCGGCCCACCTGGCTCCGGCAAGACGGTGCTTGCCGTCCAGCGTGCGAAGTCCATTGCAGAAGCGAACTATCGAACCACCGTGGTCACCTACAACCGGATGCTGCGTCGGCTTGTCGCCTTGCTGGATGGCCCCCGAGCTGCAACGATGCAGGTTCTTGTAGGCAAAGACTATCATCGAAGGATGGGTGTCAACCCGCCCACACTCTCTCACAACAGCTATGCGTACGACTGGAACTCGATCCTAGAAAACCTTGCTGACTACGAGAGCGTGCCTACATTTGACCACCTCGTAATTGACGAGGGCCAGGATCTTGCGTCAGAATTTTTCCACTACACCGAGAAGCACCTAGCACCCGTGCTCACCGTCTTCGCAGATTTCGACCAGACTCTAGGTTCGCGCCACGCTTCCGCAGAGGAGATTCTAGAGGGTACTTCCCTCCCAAACCCCATCATCCTCTCTGTCAACCACCGGAATAGGCCCGAGATCTCAGAAGTTGCGGAGCACTTCCATGCCGGGCATCTGCCAGCTGCGAGGGCGAAGCGTCCGGCCTCAGGCGAACGACCGAGACTTATCGAGGATGTAAGTCTCCCAGATGCCTGCGCTCAGATTGCGACGTGGTTCCAGAATCGAGGAGGAAATGTAGGTGTAGTAGTTAGCCAAAATTCGACCGTACAGGCCGCTACCGCACAGCTACGAGCGTTACTGCCTGATGCTCGAGTAGATCTATACACGAGCGATCTAAAGAACGAGGACGAAATCGAACTCCTTTCCCCTGGGCTCACCGTGCTCAACTGCGAATCAGTGAAAGGACAGGAGTTCGATACTCTCTTTCTACTAGAGCTTGAGCGCTTTCTTCCATGCAGAACGGCACGACAGAAACGCACTATGTACATGCTCTGCGCTCGTGCTCGAGATCATCTCTTTGTGGTTTCTGGAAAAGCCCTTTCCCCTGCAGCCCAAGCCTGCCTTCCCTCAGAAGACCTACTGGAACGCTCTTAATGTCTCGGTCTACGCAACAAATAAGCATGTTCGGGCCCGTCACGCAGGCCCCCTCCGAGCGTATGCCTACAGATGCGCGTTCACCCGACGCCTTATGGTTCGGAGCAATCTCTGAGCACCGTGAACTCTTTGATGCATTGCAGGCAGAATGGTGGATGCCTGAGAATAAACTACATGGACAGCTTCTGATTGTCCAAGGATTCCCAGCCAATGAATCCCTCGCCACGAGGGAGAATCAGATTCCTGTCCGGCTTCGTTTCGATCCACGGAAGCTCCCTAGCCTAGACGTGCGCACGCTTCGCGGAGGGCTCTGGACGAAGGTTCCAATCAGGTCGGTTAAGCGAGACGACATAGCGTTCATCTGGCCAGGGCCGCTACCTACCTCGTCCATTGAGCAAGTTGAAGTTTCTACGAATGAGGAACTAGTACGGCTCAAGGGAATGGCTCGACAGGTCTCGAATGTGCCGCTCCCACCAATAGTATCGGCACCATTCAAGCCGCACGTCGCTGTTCCTTTGCCAGCCAAAGTCGATAGCGACCCAGGAATTATACTCCCCCCCGATTACAATTACATTCGTGGAGCTGCGACCATGGGCTTCTGGGCACTCCCACGAATTGATCCATGGCTAGATCTTCTTGTCGCATCATTTGGGGAAGATCGTACCCATCTGCGAAAATGTGCGCTTCGCGTCGAATCCCCTTGGCTTGAGCGTCTTCCATGGTTCAAGCACGCGAATTTAGAACCAAGCTCAAACCCGTACTGGACCGCAGCGCTTTCGATTCTACCTCAATGGTCCAGGGAGCCACAACGAAGAGGCGCTGAGCTGGTACGTGCATTAGCATCCGCCACTGCGGAGCATAGCCCGACGGCCACACATAGCGCCGTGGATGCGTGGGCGTCCGAAACCCACAGCATTCTGCGCGGTGACAAAGCAATTTCTTCATCTGCACGCCAGAGTGACCCTGTAGGCCTTGCGCTCCAACTGCTACTAGCACGACCATACCCTGAAAATTACAAACGGTGGCCAGAAAGCTTTCCCATGGTTCCGCCTTCCGTCTGGTGGACAGGGGCAATCCTCTGCGGTCTTCTCAATGGCTACCATCGACTCCCTGTAGCCTTCCGCGGAGAGGCGGACCTACGTCGCTTTCTTGCACTGCACCCACTAAACCATCACCTGCCCACTCTCCCGCTATCTTGGGAACGCCACGCCGGAGAGGTCGTATTCATCAAAGATTCTCACCATATTGCTACGCGCACAGAACAGACACGGGGCTGGTGGTACCAAGCAAATCTACAGGATCCAAAACTCGCTCAGGCGGCGACCGACTTGGCCCAAAAGTACAAATGGCCATGCATGCAGCGCGAACTGATACTTCCATCTGGAAATTACAGTTTACACACTACCGGCACTGTATCCATCGAAAGCACCACCCGCCTTGTGCTTGAAAATGAAGGTCGCCTCTCTCTCCCTGTTGACGCGTTCATCATTGAAACACTCAATGCTGAAGCGTTTCGCCGCGCTCTAACAGTAGAAGGTGGCGGCTCCATCTCCGCTCCTCCAGGAGCCATACCTGCACCTGCACCTGCACCTGCACCTGCACCTGCACCTGCACCTGCCAGCGTAGTGTCTGGCCTGAGGTATTTTCCTAAATTCCTGTCTGCCACGGATGAGTCTGAACTTATCACTGCAATCGATTCAGCTCCTTGGCTGCATGACTTGCGTCGCAGAGTCCAGCATTACGGATGGAAGTACGACTACAGGGCAAAGCGAATCTCCAAGGAAATGCACATAGGCCCGTTGCCACCCTGGGCTGCTAAACTCGCGGAGCGGCTTGTGGCAGAAAGTATTCTTCCATGGCGCCCAGATCAGGTCATTATAAACGAGTACATCGAGTCTCAGGGCATCTCGAAACATGTAGACTGCGAGTCGTGCTTTGAAGAGGCAATCGCAATGTTCAGCCTCCTCGAATCCTGGGAGATGGTTTTCCGCAAAAAAAACACTAAACTCAAGGCGGCTCAATTACTGGAGCGCGGAAGCTTGGCGGTTTTGACTGGTGATGCTCGATATCAATGGACCCACGAAATTCCGTCGCGCAAAATGGAGCCATCAGGCCTTCCTCGTGGCCGGCGTATCTCGATAACCCTTCGCAAGGTCCGCACCAATCAACCTAACCTCTGAGCACGTACGCCTCTTGTACTTACCCCAAAAATTCGGTCGCGACGTCCCCCTTTATCAGGGAAGTTGTCGCCTCGGCTGACGTGCCGAAGCTGACGACGCCCTGGGGGCGAGAGCAGGCAGGACGCGGTGCCGTACACGGATGCATTCAAGGCGCAGATGGTGAAGCGGATGGTGGGCCCGGGCGCGGTGAGCGCCGCGGCACTGGCCCGCCAGGTGGGCGTCTCGCAGCCGACGCTGTCGCAGTGGTTACGCGAGGCGAATAGGTTAGCGGCCATGCCGCCCCCGCCCGAGGAGAAGAAGCCCGCGCTACCCTCTGCACCGAAGAAATGGACGCCCCAGGAGAAGCTGCGCGTACTGGCTGCGACCCAGGACCTTGCCGACGAGGAGCTGGGGGCGCTACTGCGGCGCGAGGGGCTGCACGAGGCGCGGTTGAAGGGATGGCAGCAGGCGGCCGCCGGAGCTCTCTCGGGCGCCGCGGCGGAGCTGCTGCCTGCCAAGGAGCGCAAGCGGCTGGCCACCGCCGAGAAGCGGGTGAAGGAGCTCGAGCGCGAGCTGCACCGCAAGGAGAAGGCGCTGGCCGAGACGGCGGCGCTGCTGGTGCTCGAAAAACTTCAGGCGATGGGCGTATCCGTCCGGTCAGTGACGTGGTGTAAGCCGTTGAAGACGGACGAGGTCCGTGCGCAACGGACACCGCGACCGCAGGAGGGTTCAGAGTGAGGGTTGGAGGTGTGACTCGGGCGGACCGGTGGTCTGCCGACGCTTCCACTCGTGAGGCAGCAGCTCCGCGATGCGCGAGTTGGGATGCGTTTGGACTCGGAGCAGGACGTCAGCCAGGTACGTCTCGGGGTTGACCCCGTTGGCCTCGCAGGTGGCCACCAGGGCGTAGAGGCCCGCGAGGTTCTCGCCTGCGGCTTCGTGCCCGACGAAGAGAAAGTTCTTCCTGCCCAGGGCGGCCTTTCTCAGTGCCGCCTCCGAGCGGTTGTTGTCCAAAGGTAGTCGCGCGTCCTCGACGAAGCGCGTCAGCGCTTCCCATTGCTTCGTCGCATAGGAGAGGGCCTGCCCCATGGGACTCTTCGGCGGGTGGCGCGGCGTCTGGACTGCGAGCCACGCGCGCAGACGCGCGAGAAGACGAGTGCTGTGCTCCTGGCGCAGCGCTTGGTGTGCTGCGGTGCCCACGAGGTCCGCGTCCCGTGCCTGGGCTTCCACGCGGTAGAGCTCGAGGATGAGGTCCATCGCCTCCCGGGCTTCAGGCGCGGTGGGCAGCGCCTCGAAGAAGCGACGACGCAGGTGGGCCCAGCAGCCGACGCGCGTGCGGCCCTCTGGCAGCGTCACCGCGTTGTAGCCGGTTTACCCGTCCACCACGAGCGCGCCCGTGGTGCCGCCCAGCACGTCCTTGGGCGTCTTGCCCGCCCGGCCCAGGCTGAAGCGGTAGCCGATGAGCCACTCGCCCTGGGGCGTCTGGGTGAGAAACGTCCAGAGGTAGCCCCGGCGCGTCTTCTTCACGTCCAGCACGCGCAGTGGCGTCTCGTCGGCCCACACCACCTCCGCGGAGGCGATGCATTGCAGCAGGTGCGAGGACAAGGGCAACAGCACTTCGGCGGACTGGTGGAAGAGGTCCGTCAGTGTGCTGCGACTCATCGGGACGCCGCCGCGCTCCATCCGCTGGGCCAGCCGGTGCAGGGGCATGGCGTCCGCGCACTTGGAGACGACAGCGTGCGCCAGGAGGCCCGGCCCGTACTCGCCCTTGTCCACCACCTTGGGCGGTGCAGGCGCGGTGACGACGCCTCGGCCACACGCGCACGCCAGGACCTCTTGCACGTGCACCTGCTTCTCGAAGAAGGCCGGCACGTACTCGTACACCACCGTCCGGCGCCCCTCGCCCAGGGGCTTGAGGGCCTCGCTGCCACACGCTGGGCAGCGCCGCTCCTCGGCGGGCACCTCGTGCGGGACTTCGCGCTCCACGGCTCCAGCGGCCTTACGAGCCGCGCGCTCGCGTCGGGTCTGCAGTGCGCTCGCGGCCCGGAGTGCCTCGTCCTCCGGTGTGGTGGACGACGGCTTCAGTTCCTTGGCCACTGGCGGCAGCTTCTCCGTCTTCCTGCCGAAGACGCGCCGCTCCAGCGCCGCCATCTTCGCCTCCAGCGAGGTCATCCGCTCGCGAAGCTCCTCGGCTTCCTCACGCCAGGGACAGAAGTGGTCTTGGGGAAGCTCTCGTGGCACCTGGTGCCAACACCTCGCCGCACCCCAGTGCGTCCTCGCGCTACGAGGACGCGCGCCCGGGTGGTGTCCAGGCGGGCGAGCGTTTGACTTCGGTGACGTCCATCCCGTCCAGCAGCATGGCCAACTGAGTCGCGTCCAGGTGCACCGCGCTTGCGTCCGAGTCCACCTTGGGCAGCCGGAAGCGGCCCGTCTCCAGCCGCTTGTACAGCAGCACGAAGCCTCCCCGACTCCACGTCAGCACCTTGATGCGGTCCCCTCGCCTCGAGACGAAGGCGAAAAGGTGGCCGGAGTAGACGTCCTCGCCCCATGCGGACTTCACCAGCGCCATGAGGCCATCTATCGACTTGCGCATGTCCACCGCCTCGGTGGCCAGCACCACGCGCACGGACGCCGGAAGCGTGAACACGTCTCACCCGCCCAGCGCGGTGACGAGCCGAGCGACATAGTCGACGTCGGCGCCCGCGGGGAATCGCAGCCGTGCTCCGCTCGCCAGCACCACTTCGAGCGGCATAGGACTCACCTGCGCGACGGTAGCCACCTCCACCGGCAGCAGGCGAACTGCCGGAGTCTTCCCAGCGCGCTGACGCCGGCGCCGGTACACCCACGACTGCAGCATGCTCAGCCTCAGCCCTCGCTGCGCGGAGAACTCCTTCTGCGTCAGGCCGCTCGCCTCGAAGGCTTCGGCGACCTGGAACCACTCCTGCTTCTCAATCGGCTTCGACATTCCGGCCAGCGTCCACCACGACTGCTACCCCGGCAATCCCTCCCGCCACGTCGCTCGCCGGACGGTTACGGAGTACGCACGCAGGGCGCTGGGCGAAGGCGGCATCCTGGCGGTGGACGAGACGGGCTTCCTGAAGAAGGGAGAGAAGTCCGTGGGCGTGGCGCGCCAGTACACGGGCACAGCGGGCAAGGTGGAGAACGCGCAGGCGGGCGTCTTCCTCTCGTACGTGACACCTCTGGGGCACGCGCTGGTGGACCGGGAGCTGTACCTGCCGGAGCCATGGACGGAGGACCGTGCCCGTCGCAAGGCAGGAGGCATTCCGGACGAGGTGGGCTTCGAATCCAAACCGGCCCTCGCGCAAGGCATGCTGCAACGGGCCCTGGGCGCGGGACTGAAGCCCGCGTGGGTGGTGGGGGACGAAGTTTATGGACGCGACACCACGCTGCGCCGCTTCCTCGAAGACTTGCACCAGCCCTACGTGCTGGCGGTGGCCTCCAATACGCACGTCTGGCGAGGCTTCTACCAGGTGAAGCCGGGCATCATGGTGGAGCAAGTGCCTCCGGAGGCCTGGGTACGTCTCTCCGCGGGCGCGGGCACCAAGGGCCCCCGTCTCTACGACTGGGCGCGCATGCGGCTCAACCGGCACCTCGGCTTGTCACGCTGGCTGCTGTTTCGCCGCAGCCTCGCAGACGGGAAGGTGGCCTTCTACATCGCCCACGCCCGACGCAATGTCTCGCTGGCGACGTTGGTACAGGCGGCGGGCAGCCGTTGGGCAGTGGAGGAGGACTTCGAGTCCGCCAAGGGTGAAGTAGGCTTGGCCGACTATGAGGTGCGCACCTGGACGGCTTGGCACCGTCACATGACGCTCTGCCTGGTGGCCCACGTCTTCCTTGCCGCCGCGCATGCCATGGCCAATCTGCAACCCCAGGAGGGTCTGCCCCCAAAAGCCCTCGGCCTGCCGAGGCGAAGAAATCCCATGCACGCATTTCTCGCTCGGCGCGGCCTTCACTGACGACCCTCGTCCGCTACTCCATCCAGGAAGTACGCGGACTCCTGCTTTCACTCCTGCGGCGGACCGTGGCTCCACTTGCGCACGTCTTGGCCTGGAGTCGCTGGCGACGCCACCACCAGGCCGTCGCCATGCAATGCCACTATCGCGCACGAGGGGCACGGCTCAAACTACAGCTGTAGGACTAGTCATTCTAACGAAAGTCAAGGCTGAGTTGGGCTCCAGTCCGGGTCGTACTTGGTTGAGGGGAATGGTTCGCGAACTCGTTACTGATGCCGTCTGGCCGCGGGTGGTCTCCTTGCTGCCGCCGCTGCGCCCCAAGCTAAAGCTGGGTCGACCATGGGTGGATGGATAGGGCAGTTCTGGAGGTCATCGTCTTTGTGCTCCGAAGCAGCATCTCCTGAGAGGTTCTGCCCCGCAGGTAGTTCGACCTGTCGGGCATGACGGCCTAGCGGCGGTTGGCGGAGTGGACCCGTGCTGGCGTATGGGGCACCTCCAGGCGACGTCCACTTCGGCGTTCTCGTCCTCGATTGCTGCAACATGATTCTGCGTCGCCTCTACCCTGACATTTGCTAGAGCCTGTTAGGCTCGGATATTGTTGCCGGTGCAATAGGGTTGTCAGCACTTTGCGCGACCTTCAAATGCCGCTTCACGGTTCGGCTGAAAGGTAAGAACATGGCTACGAGTTACCATCACTCCACTCTCAGTTTTAGACGGTTTCGCCAAAAGCACACCGCTCTCAGCAAGATTTACTGGACCTCAGAGCTTGCAAGGGACAGCCTTGAAAGAGCTCTCAGCGGTCGAGACATGAACAAGTATGTTGTCGATGAACTCAATCCGTATTTCCCAAGAAGTCAGTTCTCGGAGACAGTGCAGCAGGTTCAGTCCGCATTGGAGGAGAGGGCGGGGGTTGAGCGGTTGCATCTCCTCGTTATTGGAACTGCCAATCTGGAAGCGTATTTACAGGATGCAACGAGACTATACGTGGCTGCATTGGGGCATGATGCTGGAGGAGGACAGTTGACTCCGGTCGGCGCCGCGCTAGCTCGGCCTATTGTGCGCTCCTCCACAGTTCCTGACATGGTTTCCTATCTTCAGGAGCTTTTGAAAATCAATGTCTCGAAGCACCTTGATCGCTGGAAGGTTGCCTATAAACTGCGGAACGCTGCGGCACACAATGGAGGGATTGCGACGGCCCGGGTGCTTCGAGACATCCCGACGGTAAAGGTGCCGCGCAATCAGAGTATCACGCTGTCGTGGAAGGAGTTGATGGGGTATCTGGAGTCTGCAGATGCGATAGCGGAAGAGGCAGACAAGGCGATATCATTGCTTTCTGGTGTGCATCTCATTGAGGCTGTGTGGCTCATCGAGGAGTGGAAATCTTCTAGTGTCCTCCCCTTGAAGAAAGATCTTTGGAGGGATTTGCATCGGCTTGGATTTCCGAAGTTCTCGAAAGCCAGAAAAAGCGAGATCGAGGCGAAGTTCTATCCTTGAAGCCAGTTGGGTGACCGCAAAGCGCAAGAACGTTTTCAAAGCGGTGCAGCGGACACGAGCATGGCTCTTGAGGCAGGGGCGAAGATTTACAGCCTCTAACAAATGTCAGGGCAGAGGCGACGCAGGATCATGATGCAGCAACCGAGGACGAGAACGCCGAAGTGGACATCGTCCCTGCGTTCGTCGCGGACTCGAGCTCGGCCGCCAGATGAAGGCTGACCGCCACCTGGCAGTTGTCCGGCCCAGAGTGCCCGAGTACTGCCGGGCCACGCCCACCGAATGCTTGCCCTTCTTGGGGAAGCCCGTGCCATCCAGGACCAACGCCTCGATGTCCGGTAGGTCCGCCTCCAGCTTCAGTGCCAGTCGGCGCATGACCTCCTCGCGGTGAGCGTCAAGGTAATTGTCGTGTGAGAGGGTTCAGCCGACGGACCGCACCTCCTGCGGAAGTGGGGTGAGGTTGGGAGTGGGGTTGAGACGTACGGAGCCTACCGGCGTCCAGTCACGAGTGCCGCGACTCCAGCGCTCGGGATGGCGGCGCCGGGCGCGTAGGTACACCTGGTGGGTCGTGTCCCTATAAGTGTGTAGTCGGCGAACAGGGCTGAGCGGGAAAGAGGGAAGCTCCTCGGAGAAACCAACCGAGACGGTCTCCCCCTGGCAGGGGAGCCGAGGAGTTCCCCGCCGTGGAAGATACAGGCTTTGTTGCGCCCTCGCACGAGGAGGTGCGCACAGACGTGCGAGCCCTGTTCCTGGGAGCCATCCGGATGACGCTGGAGATGCTGCTGGAGGAGGAGATTCGAGGCCTTGTGGGAGCCGGGCGCTGGCAGCAGGTGGCGGGGCGCAAGGACCAGCGCAACGGCAGCTACCTGCGAGGCTTGCTGACGTCCATGGGGCACCTGGAGGTGGCGGTGCCCCGGACGAGGGCGAGCGGCTCCGCGGAGGCCGTGCTGGGACGCTACAAGCGGCGCAGCGAGGAACTCGACGAGGCGATAACCAGCGCGTACGTGCAGGGTGTCTCCACGAGGAAGATGGGCAGAGTCACACGGGCTCTCATGGGCGAGGAGGTTTCGCGCTCGACGGTGAGCCGGGTGACGAAGTCCCTCGAAGAGAAGGTGGAGGGCTTGCGAACCCAGCCTCTCACCCAGGCCTTCCCCTACGTGTACCTGGATGCCACCTTCCTGGGCGCGAGGTGGGCGCGCACGGTGCAGAACGTCTCGGCCCTGGTGGCCTACGGAGTGGGCGAGGATGGGCACCGGCACCTGTTGGTGGAGACGATCTTGAAAAGGCGCGGCGTTTGGATCGCGTGAGCCAGGATCGCCGGAAGAGAGACGGCCGGCATAGCGATCACGAGAGCGCGACGCTTGCCAGCCAACCCACTTCTGCCGCCCAGTGTGGCTCAAGGCTTATCTGCTGCTAGTTTCTGGTGCCTCAAGCGTTGCTGCGCGGCCCTGCAATCCTGTGCCCTCCGCGCTCAAGTGGCTCGAAGACCCGCGTTTCTTGAAGGTCGTCTCCAGCCGGGACCCCGTAACCGCCTTGCGACTCCTCCTTGGAAGCCTGCAAAGCATGTAAGGGTCGAAAACAGAAAGCAGAGAGCGGCCGCCCTGGAAACCCTAGAGCGGAGAAGTGAGACTTGCAGGAAATTGTGTTAACCGGCGCCCCAACGGTTAACAGCACCTGTTAACCGCTCTCGGTTGTTCTCTCCCCAAATTGGACGAGAGAGAGCCCCAGAAAGCCCAATCCGCGGCCGAATGGATGGGCAATCGCGTTCTCAGTCGCAGCGCGTAGAGAGTGTCCTCTGAATCGTCGTGGGGTGAAAACCCTTGTAATTCAGGGGCTTAAGCACGAAGGCCCCGCGATATTCATCGCGAGGCTCGTGTTAACCGAAAGGGCACTGCCGGTTTGCAGGCGCTTTCAATCAGCTTCCCAGGAGGGACTCGAACCCTCATCCTTGCGGTTAACAGCCGCCTGCTCCGCCATTGAGCTACCGGGAAATGTGCTGCGTTTACCTTGCGAGTACCTCCGGAGGGATTCGAATCCTCGCCGTCCGCTTAAGAGGCGGATGCTCTTCCAATGAGCTACGGAGGCAGATGGCTTGCCGCCCCGCATGCTGGCGGGCGGCTGTCATTCACGCCGATGATTCAGTTGTCGGAGACCTGCGGACTCTCCAGGTTGACCGGAGGGAATCGAACCCTCTTCGCCGGGGTCACATCCCGGTGGCTCACCATTCGCCTTCGGCCAACATGATGTCGGGGTACCCGGAATCGAACCGGGACCGCTCGCTTATCAGACGAGCACTCTTCCTTAGAGCCATACCCCGTGAAGCAGACGTCTGGGATTGCGGTGCGCGGCCAGCGGCCACGCGGGTGTTGCATGGGGACGCTGGGAGTTGAACCCAGCGGGCCCTGTCGGGCTCGGGCTCTACAGGCCCGCGCGTCTCCCCTAACGCTCTACGTCCCCGGGAGAGGGGGGCCCTGAAAGCCGAGAGGCCGGGTCCCCTGGATGGGAGCCCGGCCTCTGCATGGCTTGGCGCTTGGAATCCGGAGCGCGAGCGTCAGCAGGGTACGGGCGGATGGCCGTGGAGGAGGCCGAAACCGATATTGGAAATCGAGGCGGCGCTCACATGCGAAAGGGAGGCGGCGTCGAGCTGTGTCCAGAGGTGGCTGCGATAGCTGAACTTCGTCGGGCTCGTCCGCTTCATCACCGTCGTCATGGTCACCGCTCCTTTCAGGGGGAATCTACGGCGGGAGCTCCTCGTCCCTGACACGACGGCGGTTTCTTTTCGGGATGCGCCGCGATCCGCTCCGCCAGGAAGTCGTTCTCGAGCCGGGCCTGCGTGGCGGCCTTTCTCGGGTCGACGATGCGCTGGATGCCCGGCGCAGTCAGGGGCAGGAATGCATGGGCGATGCCCGCCTCGTCCATGCTGCGCAGGCAGGCCTCCTCGAAGTCGCCGAGGCGGTGCAGAATCGGCTGGTCATCGTCGGTCGTGACGCCCCCTCCGTCGGAGAGCTGGGCAAGGGCCACCTCGTCGCCGAGCACTCGGGAGACATCCGCGGGTGGAGGGAGGCTTCCTCCAAGGCAATCTTCGTCGTGGATGCACAGCCGGACGCAACCCTCGCGGAGCTGGCCGTCATGGTCAGCCGCGAGCTGGGGTGCTCGGTGAGTCCGACCCACCATGGGGCGGCATCCTTTGCACAGGGGCCACCGCCCACCACTGGCACATGAGCCACGGCCGTGAAGCTCAAAATAATCGGGCCGTGTCAGGAACGAAAATCACCCGCCGTAGAGTCTCCCTGAAAGGAGCGGCGACCATGATGACGTTGACGATGCGGACGAACCCGATGAAGCGCAGCACTCGCAACAGCCTCTGGACCCAGTTCAACGCCGCCTCCGGCTCCCTTGTGAGCGTCGCCTCGAAGTCCCTCGTGGGATTCGACCGGCTTGGCGCCCATCCGCCCGTCCCCTGCTGACGCTCGCGCTCCTTCACTGGCGCGCCAAGCCACGCAGAGGCCGGGCTCCCATCCAGGGGACCCGGCCTCTCGGCTTTCTGGCCCCCTCTCCTTCCGAAACATCGAGCGCCCGGGAAAACGCGCGGGCCTGTAGCGCCCGAGCCCGACAGGGCACGCGGTCGCACGTGAGAAGTCCAGGCTCGAGCCCCGCACCCGACAGCATCAAGCTCTCTGACAACTGAATCGTCGTGGTGAATGTCATGCCGCCCGCCAGCATCCGGGGCGGCAAGCAATCTGCCTCCGTAGCTCATTGGAAGAGCATCCGCCTCTTAAGCGGACGGCGAGGGTTCGAATCCCTCCGGAGGTACTCATACCGGGGTCGTCTAACCAGCAAGGATGGCGGACTCTGACTCCGCAGGTGCAGGTGCAAAGCCTGCCTCCGGTTCTCTCCATGCCCCTCTTCTGAGGGCCAGCTCCCTGCCGAAGTTCGCGGCCCCCATCGGGCCCCGATTGAAGGACAACCGCAAGCCCCAGTCTCAAACCCCTGAATATCACTCGCCTTTCTACCGCTCAGAGAGTTCGAGTTCTCTCGAGAAAAACAGAGAACGAGTTCGCACAGAGCTTCATTCGGGGAGCTTCACATCTGCCGACCTGGCGTAGGTGGTCCGCGCGCCCGTCTGAAGAGCGGGAGGACTCGGTTCGATTCCGAGGGTCGGCACTCGCAGCACTGCTTCACCTTCATAGGCCGCGCTCCGGGAGCAGCTTGGACTCCAAATCCGAGCGGGCGGGGTTCAACTCCTCGGCGGCCTGTTTCGTTTCGCCCCTGTAGCTCAACTGGTAGCAGCACCGGTTTCGTAAACCGGCGGTTGTCGGTTCGAACCCGACCGGGGGCACTGTTTCATGCAGTCAGCATGGGTCCGTAGCTCAATGGGAGAGCACTCGGTTTGCACCCGAGCGGTCCGGGTTCGAGTCCCGGCGGTTCCACTTCTTGCCCTTGTAGCTCAGTGGATGAGAGCGCACGGTTCCGAACCGTGAGGCCGCAGGTTCAATCCCTGCCAGGGGCACTGTCTCTCCTCTCGCTCCCGTAGCTCAGCGGAACCAGAGCACGCGCGTCCTAAGCGCAAGGTCGCAGGTTCGAATCCTGCCGGGGGCTTCACGTGGTTTTCACCTCTTTCTGCGGTGTGGGGTCGGTGCCCCACTGGGCCTCATAAGCCCGGCCTCCAGGGTTCGACTCCCTGCTCCGCAACTCGTCTTACGCACGCCGAGCCAGCTGGAGACGGCGACGGTCCCACACACCGTTCCCGCCGGGTTCGATTCCCGGGGCGTGCACTGTGTCCTCGAAGTCTTGCCGGTGTAGCCCAATAGGTAGAGGTGCCAGGTCGAGAACCTGGAGGTTGCGGGTTCGACTCCCGCCGCCGGCACTGTCGTCGTCGTGTGCAGTCGCAGGTCAGCAGGAGCTCCCGAAGTCCGTCCGCGTAGCCCAAACGGGAGAGGCCGCCGGCTCAAACCCGGCCCAGTGCGAGTTCGACTCTCGCCGCGGATACAAACGAAAGGCGTTGCGTCATGGAGACGCTGGTTCTCAGTCAGTCCTTCGAGCCCGTCGCGCGGATTCCCTGGCAGCGCGCCGTCATGCTCATCTTCCAGGGCAAGGTCGAGGTGGTCGAGGAGTACGAGGACCGCTTCGTGCGCTCGGTGACGGTGGAGATTCGCATGCCGTCCGTCATCCGGTTCTTCCGCGGCCTGCGCAAGGGCCCCAAGGGCGTGAAGTTCAGCCGGGAGAACGTCTACGTGCGAGACCACTGCCGCTGCCAGTACTGCGGCCTGAAGGTGTCTCGCGCGGAGGCCACGTATGACCACGTGGTGCCCCGGGCGCAGGGTGGCCGCACCACCTGGGACAACGTCGTCATCGCATGCGTGCCCTGCAACCAGAAGAAGGGCAACCGGACGCCGGAGCACGCGAAGATGGCGCTGCGCTGCGCCCCGGTGAAGCCCAAGAAGCTGCCGGACACCCTGCACCTGTCGTTCGTCTTCGACAAGGGCATGCCCATGTCGTGGGCCAAGTTCCTCAGGGACGTGGCGTACTGGCATGGCGAGCTGGAGTCCTGAGCTCCCCCGAGTGAAGGAGGTCCGCCAGAGGCGGGCCTCCTTCCCCTTCGTCCCCGCCCACACGGGTGACGGGGGATGAGGAGGTCCGCCAGAGGTGGACCTCCCGCCCGGAGGAATGCTCCCCGCGCGCCGGCAGGCGGGAGCACCGCTGCCGGCACATCTTCCTGGAAGACCGACGCCAGAGGCTGGCGGCCCGTTTCGAAAACGGTGCGGGTGCATGACGCGCTCGGGGTTCGAGTCCCCTGTCTTCCGCTGTGTCTTGGAGCATGCAGGCCGGGTGGCCGGCCGCCCGGCTGGAAATCGGGAGGGCCCTTCGGGGCTCGTGGTTCGACTCCACCCTGCTCCGATCTGTCTCCTTGGAAGTTGGACTGGCGATGGCGCCAGGCCCCGCTGCTACCGGGTGCGAGCCGGCCTTCCGGCTTGGGGTTCGAGTCCTCCGACTTCCGCTGCGCCATCCTCCAGGACAGTCCCGCCCCGAGCCCCCTCATCCTTAGCCTCCTTCCCAGCCGGCACCGTCGGCGCGAGGAAAGGAAGTACACACATGAAGGATTCCGGGATGGGACGGTGGGGCGCAGGCTGGGTCGCCCTCGCGCTCATGGGAGGGTTGTGGGGGGGCTGCGGCTCCTCGTCGGACCCGCAGAACCAACAGAACCAGACAACGGTGGGGCTGGAGGACCAGGAGCGCATCGAGAAGGGCCTGGTCATCTCCCCGGTGGCCCTCAACCTCGCGGGCCTGGACCGCAACCTCGTGGGCCTGGGCAGCTACATCGTCAACGCCCAGGGGGGCTGCAATGACTGCCACACCAACCCACCCTTCGCGGCCGGGGGAGACCCGTTCCAGGGACAACCCGAGCAGGTCAACACAGCGAACTTCCTGGCGGGAGGGCGGGCGTTCGGCCCGACCATCGTCTCACGCAACATCACCCCGGATGCCCAGGGCCTGCCCGCGGGCCTCACCTACGAGGCCTTCTTGACGGTCATGCGCACGGGCCGGACGCCGGACGGCGCGCTGCTCCAGGTGATGCCCTGGCCCATCTTCGCGAAGATGCGGGACGCGGACCTGAGGGCCATCTACGAGTACCTCCGAGCCATCCCCGCCGCACAGCCCGGTGGCATGCCGGCGCCCTCTCCGTATCCCTGACGCGCACGTCGCGTCCGCCCAGCCCCGCGCTCACCGGGGCTTCTTCCGGCCGCTCGCCGGGATTGCGCGCTCACCTCGACGGTTCAGCGGTTAGAGTGCGTGCTCCGGCGAGGGGGCGGTTGACGAGACATGGCGACGAGGAAGAGCGAGGACCAGGAGCGACTCATCGACCGGGACCTGACCGCGTTGGCCCGCGAGGGCCGGCTGCCGGCCGCCCATGGCGTGGACGCCGCGGTGACGGAGGTCCTCGGGTTGCTGACGCGCGGTGGCAAGCACCCCCTGCTGGCCGGCGACCCCGGCGTGGGCAAGAGCGCGCTCGTGCAGGAGGTGGCCCGGCGCATCGCCGAGGGCCGCGTGGACGCGGAGCTGGCGCAGGCCCGGCTGGTGGAGGTGTCCATCGCCAACATCCTCGCGCGCTCCACCCAGCGACAGGCGGCGGAGAGCTTCGAGGAGCTGCTGGCCCGCCTCGCCCGGCAGGCCTGTCCCATCGTCTACATCCGTGACCTGCCCGTGGCGCTGGGAGGCCCCCTGGCGCCCGTCGCCGTGCGGGCGCTGCGCACCAGCGGCATGCGGTTCATCTTCGAGACCGAGCCCAAGCGCGTCCAGGAGCTCCTGCGCTCCGACGAGGCGCTCGCCGAGCGGCTCCACCTGCTGCCCCTGCACGAGCCTCCGCTGGAGAAGGCGCGCTGGGTGTTGGGACGGGTGGCGGAGGAGCTCGAGCGTGAGCTGCGGCTGCCCATCGACCCGGCGGCGTGTGACCTCGCGCTGCGGCTGTCGTCCAAGTTCCTGCTCGCGCAGCGCATGCCGCGCAAGGCCATCGAGCTGCTCAAGGAGACGGCGGCGGAGGCCGCGGGCGCGGCCAAGGACCACGTGGGTCCCGAGGACGTGCTCACCCGATTCTGCGCCGCCACGCGCCTGCCGCGCTTCGTGGTGGACGACGCGATGCCACTGGACCTGGAGGAAACCGAGCGCTTCTTCGGCGAGCGGCTCCTGGGACAGACGGACGCGGTGGCGGCGGTGCTGCGCTCGGTGGCGCTGCTCAAGGCGGGGTTGAACGACCCCCGCCGGCCGCTGGGCGTGTTCCTGTTCGCGGGCCCCACGGGCGTGGGCAAGACGCAGCTCGCGAAGCTCCTGGCCGAGTACCTCTTCGGCTCGGCGGACAGACTGGTGCGCCTGAACATGGCGGACTACCCGAACGACGGCGACGAGAGCGTGCCCTTCGGCGCGTCCTGGGCGCCGGCGCTGGAGACCCGGCGCGGCGAGCTGACGGCGCTGCTCGACGGCAAGGTGTTCTCCGTGCTGCTGCTGGACGAGTTCGAGAAGGCCGCGCGCAGCGTGCATGACCGCTACCTCCAGCTCTTCGACGAGGGCACGTTCGTCAACGGCGCGGGCGAGGTGGTGTCGTGCAACAACACGCTCATCGTCGCCACGTCCAACGTGGGCGCGGAGGTGTACCGGGAGCCCGCCATGGGCTTCGCGGGCACGCGGCGCGCGGAGGAGATGGTGACGGAGGTGGACCGGCGCATCGGCGAGTCCTTCCGCCCGGAGTTCCTCAACCGCTTCGACGCCATCTGTCACTTCCAGCCGCTGTCCAAGGTGGACATCCGCAAGATTGCCCAGCGCGAGGTAGGCCGCGTGCTGGAGCGCGAGGGCATCCGCGCGCGCTCGCTGGACGTGGAGGTGACGCCCGAGGTGGTCGACATCCTCGTCGAGCGCGGGTACTCGCCGCAGTTCGGCGCGCGCTACCTGCAGCGTGAAATCGAGAAGACGCTCACCGCGGCCCTCGCGGTGGAGATTGCTCGCAAGCCGCTGCCTCCGGGCACGCCGGTGCGCGTGGAGGCACGCGCGGGGGACCGGGTGGTGGCCGTGGCCGAGCCCGCCGCTCCGCCGCCGTCGCCCACCGCGCAGCTGCTCCTGCCCTCCGCGCGCGCGGCCCCGGTGAAGCGGCGCTTGGACCGCAAGTCGCTGCTGGTGGAGATGGACCGGCTGGTGGGCAAGGCGCGCGCGCTGGCGGCGTCCTCCGGACGGCCGGAGCTGGAGGAGCGCAGGACGGCCCTGCTCACGGAGACGCAGGCCCCCAACCTCTGGGACGACCCCACGCACGCGGCGGACGTCATCCGCGCCTTCCGCCTGGTGGAGGCCCACCTCAACGAGATGGAGCGGCTGGAGGCGGCGTGCCTGTTCGCCCGCCGGCTGGTGCGCGAGGCGAAGAACGAGGTGCAGCTGGGCTCCGCGGCGCGGCAGGTGGAAGAGGTCGCGCGCGAGATGCAGATGGCCGAAGCGCTCCATGCCTCGGGCGCCTCGCAGCAGGACACCGAGGCGCTGGTGGACATCTGCGCGAGCGACTCGGCGGAGACGCAGGCCGTGTGGGTGCAGGAGCTGGCCACCATGTACCTGGGGTGGGCGCAGCGCCGGGGCTACGAGGCGGTGGCGGTGGCCGAGGCGGACGAGCCCTCGCGCGTCGTGGTGCGCATCGCCGGCCCGGGTGCGTACGGGTTCCTCGCGGGAGAGGCGGGCATGCACCGACGCCTGGAGGACGAGAAGCGCCAGCGCGCGTACGTCCGCGTGCACCGGGGCGGTGCGCTCTCCGAGGAGGAGCTGGAGCTCCTGGAGGTGCTGGGCCGCCCGGTGAAGAGCCACGAGGGCGCCTACCTCCAGCGCGTGCGCACCGAGGTGACGGTGAAGGACGAGTCCACCGGGCGCGTGCTCACGCTCACCGGCGCGGGCGAGCTGGAGGAGCTCAAGGACATCGCCGCGCGCGTGGTGGCGGGCCAGGGCGGCAGCACGGATGAGGCGCGCCGCTACTACCTGGGACGCAGCGCCCGGGTGGAGGACCCTCGCACCGGCGCCGGCACGCCGCGCGTGAAGGACGTGCTGCGAGGCGAGCTGGACGTGTTCATCGCCGCGTGGATTTCACGCGCGCCCACCGAGCCTCCGCTGGGGAGCTGAAGGCAGCGAGGGGACGGGCTCGACGGCCCCGTCCCCTCCGCCCTCACGCTAGTTCGTCACCGTCAGCGGGGTGGTGCGCGTGTTGTTGTCCTCGCGCAGCTCCTGCTGCGCCAGGAACGAGTCCACGTAGGCGCCGAGGAACCGGGCACCGGGCGCGCCCTGCGCATCCGGGGGCAGGCTCACCTGCAGGTTGGGCACCGACTGCGTGATGCAGGCTCCCGGGGCCAGGCTGGGGATGTTCGCGCCTCCCATGGGCACCTGGTCCAGCGGCGGCGCGCCCCCCGGGAGCACGGGCGCCTCCGGGGCGAGGCTCGTGTCCAACGAGACCACGAACGTCACCGTGCTCGAGGCGCTCGCCGTCGTCCCCTGGTTGCACACCCGCACCGTCGCGGAGATGCGGCTGCCGGAGATGGCCGACACCGGCCCCGTCAGCGAGGACACGACGAGGTCCGGCCTGGCGCCGATACCGATGAGCCCGTGGACGAAGGTGTTGTTGTCCTCGCGCAGCTCCTGCACCTGCGACGCGGCGTCGACGATGGCCCCCAGGTGGAAGACCCAGCCCTGCAGGCCCGGCGGCACGGTCGCCGACACGGTGGCGCTGCGCTGCAGGCACTGGTTCACCGCCAGGGCGGGCACGTCCACGTTGCCGAGCGGCTGCTGCTCCTCCGAGGGCAGCGGCGACGCGGAGAGCTGGTCATCGACCGACAGCAGGAGGCGGACGCTCGACGTGGGGCTGGGCATCGTCCCGTGGTTGCAGACCGTCACGGTGACAGACAGGGACTGGCCATTCTGCGCGCTGGCCGGCGCGGTCATCGCGGTGACGACCAGGTCGGAGCGGCTGCCCACGCCGAGGAGTCCGTGGATGAAGACGTTGTTGTCCTCACGCAGCTCCTGCACGGAGTTCGTCTCGTCGACGATGGCGCCCAGGTAGTAGGCACCGTCGCCCTGCGCTTCCGGCGGCAGCCAGGCGTTCGGCGTGAGCGAGCGGGAGAGGCACTGCCCGATGGCGAGCGCCGGGACATCCACGCTCCCGAGCATCACCTGGTCCAGGGCGGGAGGCGCGGACGGCAGGGTGGTCGTCAGCACGGCATCCGTCGACAGATAGACGCGCGCAGTGGACGGCGGGCTCGACAGGGTGCCCCGGTTGCAGACATTCACGGACAAGGCGAGCGGCAGGCTCACCCCCACGCTCCGGGGCGCGGTCATCGCGGTGATGACCAGGTCCGGGCGCTGACCGACGCCCACGCGCTTCACGAAGCTGTTGTTGTCCTCGCGCAGCTCCTGCACGGACGCCGGCTCATCCACGATGGCGCCCAGGAAGAACACGCCATCCCCTTGCGAGTCCGGAGGAATGGAGGCCCACACCTGGATGGAGCGCGTGGTGCACTGGCCCGCGCCGAGCGAAGGCACGGAGACGGAGCCCACCGGGACCTGGTCCATGGGCGCGGGGCCAGGGCTCGACGACATGGGCGAGAGCACCGCGTCCGAGGACACGAAGAGCTGCGCCTGCGTCGAGTTGCTGGGGCGGGTGCCCTGGTTGCACATCGTCACCGTCACGGTGGTGGGCCCCGAGGTCGGCAGGCTCTCGGGCGAGCCCAGCGCCGTGACGACCAGGTCCGGCATGAGGCCCACGCCCACCCGTCCCAGGATGAAGGCGTTGTTGTCCTCGCGCAGCTCCTGCACGGAGGCAGGGTCGTCCACGATGGCGCCCAGGTAGTACGCCCCATCACCCGTTCCATCCGGCGGGATGACGGCGCCCGGCATCGCCCCTTCGCGCACCAGGCACGCGCCCGGGCTCAGCGAGGGCACGGAGATTTCACCCTGCGGCGTCTGGTCCAGCGGCATCGACGGGCCGGGCCACGGCGTCATCCGCGTCAGGGTCGTGTCCATCGACAGGTAGACCTGCGCGCGAGCGGGGTTGCTCGGCTGGGTGCCCTGGTTGCACACCGTCACCGTCGCCTGGAACGGCTGACCCGAGGCGAGGCTCGGCGGCGCGGTCATCGCGGTGATGACCAGGTCCGGCCCGTTGCCCACGCCGACCAGCCCCTTCACGAAGGTGTTGTTGTCCTCGCGCAGCTCCAGCACCTGGTTCACGTCATCCACCGCGGCGCCCACGTAGAAGGGGCCCGGGCCCGTCGCACCCGGCGGCACCATGGGCCAGCCCGTCAGAGAGCGCGTCGCGCACTGTCCTGGCACCAGCGAGGACACCTGGACCTCGCCCACCGGCGACTGGTTCGGCGGCAGGGGCGCGGGGCCCGACGGCATGGGCGACAGCGTCGGCGTCGTGGAGAGGTAGAGCTGCGCGCGCACCGGGTTGCTGGACTGCGTGCCCTGGTTGCACACCGTCACCGTCGCCTGGAAGGACTGGCTCTGGGACAGCGAGGGCGGCACCTGCACGTCCGTGACGACGAGGTCCGGACGATGCCCCAGACCGACCAGGCCCTTCACGAAGGCGTTGTTGTCCTCGCGCAGCTCCAGCACCTCGCTCGCGTCATCCACGATGGCGCCCAGGTAGAGCGCGGTGGCCTCCGTGGGCGCGGGCGGGAACGTGGGCCAGACATTCTCCTCGCGCGTGAGGCACTGACCGGGCGCGAGCGACGGGAACGAGCCCATGCCCACCTGCACCTGCTCCACCGGCGCAGGCCCGGGAGGCGTCATCGGCGTCAGCACGTCATCGAGCGACAGGTACAACCCGAACCGCGCCCAGCCACTGGACTGCGTGCCCTGGTTGCACACCGTCACGCGGACGGGAGTGGACTGCCCGGGCGTGAAGCTCGCGGGAGACGACAGCTCACGGACCACCAGGTCCGCGCGACTGCCCACGCCGATGACGGTGCTCGCGTGGGTGTTGTTGTCCTCACGCAGCTCCTGCACGGAGGCCGGGTCGTCCACGATGGCGCCCAGGACATACCGCCCCTGGCCATTTCCCGACGGCGGCAGCCACGAGCCGACCTGCGAGAAGCGAGCAAGGCACTGCCCCGGCTCCAACCAGGGGAGCTGCAGCGAGCCCACCACGACCTGGTCCTGCGGAGGCGCGCCGGGCCCCGAAGGCGTCAGCACATCGTCCACGGAGAGGAGGAAGCTCACCCGCGTGCTGGCGGAGGCCGTCGTGCCCTGGTTGCACACGCGGGCCTGGACCTCGAACATCTGCTGCGCCATCACGCTGACGGGCGCGCGAAGCTCCGTGATGACCAGGTCCGGGAGATTGCCCACGCCGATGCGCTGGACCGCGCTGTTGTTGTCCTCCCGCAGCTCCTGGATGGAGGACGGGTCGTCCACGATGGCACCCACGTAGTAGGCGCCGTCCTGCTGGGCCAACGGAGGCAGCGAGGAGGACAGCGAGACCTCGCGCGACACACAGGCGCCTGGCGTGAGCGTCTGCGACAGGGAGAAGTCCCCCACGGGCAGCTGGTCCGGCGGTGGAGCCTGGGGGCCGCTGGGAGTCAGCACGTCATCCACGGACATGAAGAGCCGGGTCCGCACGCCGCTGACCGGCACGCTGCCCTGGTTGCACACCGTCACCGTGGCGTTGAAGTCCTGACCCCGACGCACGCTCGCGGGGACCCGCAGCTCGCGGATGACGAGGTCCGGCCCCGTCTGGAGCGGACTGGATGCCGCTTCGACCCCGGGCTCCCGCGAGGCCCCTTCGCCTCCCGAACAGCCCGTGCCCACACCGATGAACAAACCCATGACCAGCCAACTCGTGGCGGTCACGCTCCACTCCGGCCTCTTCATGAAGTCTCCCGTTGAAGTCACATGCGGAGCACGTCGATGAACCTCGACCCTGGCTCCAGGCACGCGCACTAAGGGTGTGGTCGCTCGAATGAAAGCCCCGATGAAACATGACCGTCTCATGAAGTCGGAAAGGACTCCCTCGACGCCAAAACCTCACTTCTCGATACGTGTGACGGAGCGAGTCCTCATCGCCCCGCGAGCGCGATGCGCATCCACCGGTGAACGTGTCGAGGGCCTCGGGTTGCCCTGTGTGGAAGTCCTCTGCTATCGCGCGCCTCGCGCCGCATGCGGCGAACTGCCCCGGGGGGCTGTCCATGGCGAAGGGTTTCGAGACGATGCGAGGGTTTGCCGCGCTGCTGGTGCTGTTGACGACGTCCGCGTTCGCGGCCGAGCCCTTCGCGCAGGGAATGGTCACCATCACCCTGGATGACGGCTGGGCCACCCAGTACACCAAGGCGCGGCCCGCGCTGAATGCGCGAGGGATTCCCGCGACGTATGGAATCATCACCCAGGCGCTCGCCCAGGGCTGGGGTGGTTACATGAGCACCGCCCAAGTCCAGACGCTCATCGCCGAGGGCAATGGCATCGCCAGCCATACCCTCACGCACCCGGACCTCACCACGCTGTCACCCACCGAGCTCGTCGCCGAGCTGAGGGACTCCCGTGACTGGCTGGTGGGGACGCTGGGCCAGAGCGCGGTGCCGGACTTCATCATCCCCTATGGGGCCTACGACGCCACCGTGCTCGCCTCCATCCGGCAGTACTACGCCAGCAGTCGCACGGTGAACGCGGGCCGCAACTTCCGCGACACCATCGTGTACGAGCTGCGTGGCAATGACGTGGCGCGCGGCGTCTCCGTCGCCACGGTGCGCGGCTGGATTGACCAGGCCCTCGCTGAGAAGAGCTGGCTCATCCTCGTCTTCCACGAGTTCGTGGACGGAACGCCGACCCGCGACACGCAATACAAGACATCCCACTTCGCGAGCATCCTGGACTACCTCCGCACGCGGAGCGCGCTCACGGTGACGCTGTCGCAGGGGCTCGCGCTGATGGACGGCCGCACGGAGCCGGAGCCGACCGCGGGCATGAGCATCTACTCCGATGCCCTGGAGGGCGGCTTCGCGGATTGGAGCTGGGCGGAGCACTCGCTGGATGAGACGACCACGGTCCACTCCGGCTCGGCGTCCATCCGCTTCGAGCCCGACACGTGGGCGGGGTTGATGCTCCACCACTCGGGCGTGGACCTGTCTGGGTACCAGGCCCTGGAGTTGTGGGTCCATGGTGGAACCACGGGCGGTCAGGGGGTGCGCGTCGTGCTGCATGACGGCGTCAACGTGCTCGGGAGTCAGCGGTTGGACGAGGCGCTGGGCGGGCCACTGGTCGCGGGCGAGTGGCGCAAGGTCACGCTCTCGCTCGATGCGCTGGGGGCCTCGTCGGGCGTGATGCAGGACCTCTACATCCAGGATGACTCGGGAGGAGACCAGGCGGCGGTGTACCTGGACTCAATCGCTCTCATCCCCCGATGAGCCTCCCGGGCGGCGCGGGGTCGGCTCGCCGCGCCGCGGCATCCGGGGGTGGGGTCGAAAGGACAGACAGGCTTCCCATCAGGTGAGAACGCGCTGTGTCCGGACCTTGTGTGGCCCATTGGGAGTCACGAGCCCGGGCCCCCTTCTCATGTACCCGCCGTGTGGGGTTACATCCGAGGGGTGTCCTGCTTCGACGAGAAGACCGCGCAAGCACTGGTCAGCGGTGTGCTCTCCGTCGCGGAGGCACAGCGCCTGCGGCGTCATGCGGAGGGATGCCGTGCGTGCGCGACGATCCTGACCAGGCTGACACCGCCCGGCAGCGCGGCACATCGCGTCACGCCGCAGCAGGAGGACGCCACGGAGCTGGCCCTGCCGCGCGCCGCGTTGATGGCGAGGGTGGGGGATTTCGACCCGCCCACGGAGCCACTGCGCGCCGCTCGGAAGGGGGGCCTGGGCTCGGAGGTGGACAGTTCGAGCTCTCATCCCGAGGAGGCCGCGCCGGACGCGGGGACGCTGATTGCGCCGGTGCCCCGGCGCCTGGAAGGGCCGAAGACGTTGCTGGAGCTCCCCGCAGTCGCGGAGGCGGGGACCCAGATTTCGCCGGCGCCGAAGGTGCCCGTGAACACGGGACATCCGTCCGCGCCACCGTCGCGCCCTCCGGTCGGCGCGAGCAGTCCCGTCACCTCGTCTCCAGCCTCATCCGCGAATGAGGGGCGTTCGGCCGCGGCTCCACCGGGTCCCCTCGGGACGAACGTGGCGGCCACATCGGCTCCAACGTCATCCATGACGGCTGGACGTTCACCTACGGCACCAGCGGGTCCCCTCGGGACGAACGTGGCAGCCACATCGGCCCCAGCGTCATCCGCGAATGCGGGACGTTCACCCACGCCGCCAGCAGGTCCCCTCGGGGCGAACGCCCCCACCCCTGCGCTCCCAGCCTCCGCTGCGCCACCGGGGCAGCCACCCGCGAATCCATCGCGGCCACCGGTCGGTGAAGACCCTTCCGCGCCGCCCTCTCGACCACTGGTCGGAGCAAGCAGCCCCGTGCCTCCGCCGTCATCGCGGCCACCGCTGGGCACGAGCGCCTCTGCTCCTCCGCCTTCCTCTCGGGCACTGGGCGGTGCAAGCACCTCCGTCCCCCCGCCTCCCTCGCGCCCGCTTGCCGGTGCGAATACCTCCGGGCCACCACCCTCGCGGCCGATGGCCGGTGCGAGCACCTCTGTTCCTCCAACGCCCCCTGCATTGGAGACAGGCGCGGCGCCCTTGGTCCCATCCAGCGAGGGCGCCCCACTATCGCCCTACGGCGTGGGCACGCAGGTCGCGCCTCCGCCACGCACTCCCGTCGTCGAGGGCACCCAGGTCGCTCCTCCGCCCCGCCCTCCATTCGGCGCGGGCACCCAGGTCGCGCCGCCCCCTGGCAACAGTCAGCGGGTGCCTCGCCCATCGACGGAGCCGCCGTCCATCGAGGCGCCCTCGCGGACGCTCGTCGGCCGCTATCACATCCTCGACAAGCTGGGCTCGGGCGGCATGGGCGTCGTCTACAACGCCTATGACCCGGACCTGCACCGCCGGGTCGCCATCAAGCTGCTCCACCCGAGCGCCAACACCGTGGTCCGCGCCGACGGCGCGACGCGCCTGCTGCGAGAGGCCCAGGCCATGGCCCGCCTCTCCCACCCCAACGTCGTCTCCGTCTACGACGCGGGCACCTTCGCCGGTCGCGTCTTCATCGCCATGGAGCTGGTCGACGGCGTGTCCCTGCGCCACTGGCTGCGCGCCACCGACCACTCCTGGCGCGACGTCCTCGACCTCTTCCGACAAGCCGGCAAGGGGCTCGCCGCCGCGCACGCCGCGGGCCTCGTCCACCGTGACTTCAAGCCCGCCAACGTGCTCGTCAGCCGCGATGGCCGCGCCCAGGTGACGGACTTCGGACTGGCTCGCAACAGCGCGGACCAGGAGGCCGCCGAGGAAGGGCGCCCCACCGCGCCCTCCCAGCTCGCCCTTCGACGCGAAGACCTCCTGGAGTCCCCGCTCACCGAGGCGGGCCTGGTCATGGGCACGCCCGCGTACATGCCGCCCGAGCAGCACGAGGACGGACGCACCGACGCGCGCGGAGACCAGTTCAGCTTCTGCGCCTCGCTCTACGAGGCCCTCTACGGGCAGCTCCCCTTCGAGGGCAAGGCCGCCAGCGTCTACCTGCGCGAGTCACTCGCCGGCAACGTGCGCCCACCTCCGCGAGGCAGCCGCGTCCCCGCGTGGTTGCTGCGCGCCATCAGCCGGGGACTCGCGCCCACCCCCGACGCCCGCTACCCCTCCATGGAGGCCCTGCTCGCGGAGCTGAGCAAGGACCCGTCCGTCATCTGGCGACGCCGGGGCATCATGGCCGCCGGCGTGCTCGTGCTCTACGGCGCCATCGGCGTCGCGTGGTGGGTGGGCAATCGCCGTCACGCACCTTGTCTGGAGGCCGGGGCGCGATTGACGGGCATCTGGGACGCCTCGCGCAGGGACGCGCTGAACAAGGCCTTCTCCGCCACCCACAAGCCCCAGGCCCCCGAGCTGTTGTCCCGCGTGACGCAGAGCCTGGATGCCTTCGCCCGCGATTGGACGCGCATGCACCTGGAGGCCTGCGAGGCCACCCGCGTGCACGGCCATCAATCCGACGCGGTGCTGTCGCTGCGCATGGCCTGCCTGGAGCGGCGCCGCTCGACGCTCGACGCCGTGGTGGGCGTGCTCGCGCAGACGGACGAAGCCTCCTTCGCCACCGCGCTCGACGCCGCCCAGCGGCTGCCCTCCATCGACGACTGCGCGAACGTGGACGCCCTGCGCCTGGGCCTCCCCGAGTCGAGCGAGCAACGCCAGCGCGTGGAGCGCCTCCGCGCCGGACTGGACCGCACCACCGCCCTGGTGGACGCGGGCCGCTACGAGCAGGCCAACACGGAGCTCCAGGCGCTGCTCGTCCAGTCCCGCTCGCTCGGCTACCGCCCCGTGCTCGCGGAGGCCCTGGAGCTGGAAGGACGCCTGGGCCTGGTGCTCGGAGACGAAGCGCGCGCGCAGAAGGCGCTGCGAGAGGCCCTGCTCCTCGCGCAGGCCACGCGCCATGACGAGGTCGCCGCGCGCGCCGCCGCCCGCTGGGTCACCACCCTCTCACGCTCTCCCGAGCTCGAGGAGTGGGGCGTCGCGCAGGCCCGCGCCAGCATCGAGCGCGCGGGAAGCGCCCCGGAGCTGGAGGCCCTGCTCCACACGAGCCTCGCGCGCAACGCGTTCTTCCGCGGCCAGTACGCCGAGGCCGCGGAGGCCTTCGGACGCTCGGCGGCCCTGCGCGAACAAGCGCACGGCCCCGAGCACCTGCTCACGCTCGAGTCCCTGCGCAATCAAGCCTCCGCCCTCTCCCGCACCGACGAGACGGAGCGCACCTCGAAGCTGCTCCACCGCGTGCTCGACCTCACGAAGGTGGTGATGGGGCCCGACCATCCCCAGACGGCCCTGGCCGCCAACGCCGTCGGCTATCACCTGACGCTCCGCCGCCGCTTCGACGAGGCCCTGCCCTACCTGCGCCAGGCCATCACGCTGGAAGAGCGCGCCATGGGTCCCGACAGCGCGACGCTCAGCTATCCCCTCAACAATCTCGCCACCGCATTGGAATCACTCGGGCGCTTCGCGGAGGCACGTCCGCTGCGGGAGCGCGCCCTCGCGCTGGACCTGAAGACCCACGGCGCCACGCATCCGGAGACCGCGGCCGACTGGGCGCTCCTGGCCCAGCTCGCGTTGAGCGAGGGACGCACGCGCGACGCGGTGGAGCTGGCCCGCAGCAGCGTGAACGCCTACGAGGCCTTCCAGAAGAACCACCCCGACCAGGCCGCGCCGCTGACCACGCTCGGCCTGGCGCAGCTCGCGCTGGGACGCACCCGCGAGGCCCGCGCCACGCTGGAGCGAGCCCTCTCCCTGCGGGCCACCATGCCGGGCCTCGGAGAGGACCTGGCCGCCACCCGCTTCGCTCTCGCCCGCGCCCTCGGCGCCGCCGAGTCCTCCCGCGCGCGCTCGCTCGCCCAGCAGGCCCTGGGCTTCTACGAGGCCACGCCGGACCTCTGGACCGCCGAGGCCCGCCGCGTCCGGGACTGGATGAGCACCGGCCCTGTGTCACGTCCCTGAAAAGCCAGCCCTCGAAAACCCACCCCAAGCACCTTCACGCCGGCCTCGACCGATACTCCCCATGCAAGCCTTTTCACGAAGGCACCGCACGCGATGGGGGATTGCGTCATGAGCATCGACAAGCCGTCGAAGTCCGCCGCCAGGCCAGGTCCACGCCCGGCCGCCTCGAAGTCCACCCCCCCGGCGCCCCGGCCCGCGTCACCGAAGACGGAGGCTCCCTCGACCACTCGCCGGGACAGGTTCGATGGGTACAGGCTGGAGGGCGCGGGGCTCCCCATCCGGCTCTCCGGGCAGCCCCCTCGCCCGTTCCCGAGGCTGCCGCTCAGGCCCTGGACGCCTCACTCGAAGCTGGAGCCCTGGAGCGGCGTCCCCCAGAAGCCCTGGCTGCGCCTCCCGAACATCTTCGGCACCAGCGCCACCGCCCGTCCCGCGTCGCCCTGCGGCTGCGGCCTGCCCATCCGCCTCTCCTAGGCCGCCCGCCGTCCAGGTTCGCCGCGGGGGTCCGCGGACGCCTCCCAGGACGTCACGGCGCAACTTTCCACCGCGCGAGGCGGGATGAGTCCTTAGACTCCTCCCAATGCTTCAAGTCATTCCCCTGGGCGGCCTGGGCGAAATCGGCCTCAACTCCCTGGTCATCGCCTGCAACGGGGAGATGCTGCTCATCGACGCGGGCCTGATGTTCCCCTCCGAGGGGATGCCCGGCGTCGACATCATCATCCCGGACTTCACCCACCTGAAGCAGAACGCCGCCTGCCTCAAGGGCGTGGTGCTCACGCACGGCCACGAGGACCACCTGGGCGCGCTGCCCTACCTGCTGGGCGAGGTGAACGTGCCCGTGTACGGCACGCGCTTCACGCTGGCCATGGCGCGCCACCGGCTGAACGAGCTGGGCGTGGAGGCGGACCTGCGCGAAATCGAGCCGCGCGAGCCGTTCAACGTCGGCACCATGTTCAAGGTGGAGGCCAGCCGCGTCACGCACACCGTGCCGGACGCGGTGGGCTTCATCATCCGCACGCCCGAAGGCACCTTCATCCACACCGGCGACTTCAAGCTGGACCCGGACCCCATCGACGGGCTGCGCACGGATTTGGAGCGCTGGGGCGAGGCCGGCGAGGAGGGCGTGCTGTGCCTCTTGTCGGACTCCACCAACTCCGAGCTCACGGAGGAGACCGGCAGCGAGCGCGTGGTGGAGCAGACCTTCGAGCGCCTGTTCCAGGGCGCCACCGGCCGCATCGTCGTGGCCCTGTTCTCCTCCAACCTGCACCGCGTGCGGCACCTCCTGGCGCTCGCCGAGAAGCTGGGACGCAAGGTGGCCCTGCAGGGCCGCAGCATGCAGCGCAACGTGGAGATGGCGCGGCAGCTGGGCTACCTGGACGTGCCCGACTCGCTCTTCGTCCACCTGGACACGGTGCCGCTGCTCCCCGCGCAGCGCGTGCTCGTGCTCACCACCGGCGCGCAGGGAGAGCCGCGCGCGGGCCTGTCGCAGCTCGCCTCCGGTGACGGTCCGCTGAAGGTGGGCCCCGGAGACCTGGTGGTCCTCAGCTCCCGCCCCATCCCGGGCAACGAGCGCGGCGTGGGGGCGTTGATCGACCAGCTGCACTGGCGGGGCGCGAAGGTCGTGTACGCCCAGGTGGAGCCCGGCGTCCACGTGTCCGGCCACGCCAGCCGTCCCCAGCAGCAGCGCGTGCTGGAGCTGGTGCGCCCCAGCCACTTCATCCCCGTCCACGGCGAGGGCCGCCACCTGCACCGACATCTGGCCACCGCCCGCGAGGCCGGCCTGGAGCCCGCGCAGTGCCTCCTGGCCCAGGACGGCGACGTCGTGGGCTTCGAGGAGGGCCGGGGCCGGTTCACCGGGAGCGTGCCCTCCGGCCGCATCTTCAAGGACCGCTTCGGAGGCGGCATGGTGACGTCGGACACACTCCACGAGCGGGTCCGCCTGTCGGAGACGGGGCTGGTGGCCGCGGTCGTCGTCCTCCAGCGGGGCACCCAGCATCTGGTGGGCGGCCCCCAGCTGTCCGGCCAGGGGTTGTCACTGGATGAACAGGTGCTGCTGCCCCGGGTGGCCCAGGAGGCCCGGGCGCTCTTCGAGGAGCTGTCCGTCCAGCTGCGGGGCGACGACGCCCTGGTGCGAGAAGAGCTCACCCGGGTGGTGCGCCGTGCGTTCCGGCTGTACAGCTCCAAGCGCCCCCTGGTGGTGCCCATGGTCGTCAGGGTGTAGGTGTGTTAAGCGCCGCTGTTGCCCATGCCCTCGTTCGACGTCGTCTCGAAAATCGACATCGCCGAGCTCGACAACGCGGTCAACCAGACCAAGAAGGAGCTCAGCACCCGCTATGACTTCCAGGGTGCGCAGGCGGACGTAGTCATCGCCCCGGACAACACGGCCATCACGGTGAAGGCCAACAGCGAGGACCACGTCAAGGCCGCCAAGGTCGTCCTGCTGGCGAAGCTGGCCAAGCGCAACATCAGCTTGAACGCGCTCGACTACGGCGACATCGAGAAGACGGGCCTGCACAACGTGAAGCAGGTCATCAAGCTCCAGCAGGGCATCCCGGTGGAGAAGTCCAAGGAGCTGGTGAAGCTCCTCAAGGATTCGAAGATGAAGGTGCAGGGCTCCATCCAGGCCGACCAGCTGCGAGTCACCGGGAAGAACCGGGACGACCTCCAGGCCGCCATCGCCCTGTTCCGCAAGGAGCAGGACCGACTGAAGCTGGACATGCAGTTCACCAACTTCCGCGATTGATAGAAGCCATGCGAGTCGCTGCCCTGTCCCTCTGCTGTCTGCTCTGTGTCCCGGCCATTGCCTCCGCGCAGGACGAAGCCCTCCCCCCGCCCCGGCCGTCCAAGCTGGTGCCCAACATGGCCAAGCCGCCGAAGCTGCAGGGCGGCCTGAAGGGCTTCGCCTCGCCGCTGACGCTCAAGTCCACGGACGTGTCCGGCGCCAGCGCGTCGTTCACCGCCAAGGTGGGCTTCCGCAAGGACACGCTCTACGTGGGCGTGGACGCCAAGGACGACCAGCTGCTCGCGGGCGACACCGTCACGCTGTCCATCTACTTCCCGGACACGGGCCCGCTGACGACGGGCTACACGTGGCGCTTCGGGTTCGACGGCAAGCGGGACTCGGGCGCCAGCAGCGGGACGCCGGAGTTCGCCCAGCAGAAGGTGAACGGAGCGGTGGAGCGCCGGGGCACCACGCTGTCGCTGGTGGCGGCGGTGCCGGTGCGCGCGCTGCCGCGCTTCCCCTCCATCGACCCGATGGTGATGGACGTGTGCATCACCTACGAGGACCAGGACGGCGAGGGCAAGGGCGTGCCCGTCTCCAACTGCCAGAGCGGCACCATGGTGGGCGAGGCGCTGCGGCTGCCGGACGAGCCTCGCAAGGCGCTCAAGCTCAAGCCGCCCGAGGCCGTGACGGCGCTGGAGCCCGCGGCCACCGGCTGGCTGGGGTGGGACCTGCTCAGCTACCCGGCCTGGGCGCAGGGGGACGAGGAGCTGTCTCCTGAGTCGCTGCGCGAACTGGTGGTAGGCAAGCCCGTGGACGCCAAGTCGGTGAACGTGAACGTCCCCGAGTCCCTCAGCCTGACAGGCGAGCTGTCCTTCGTGACGGTGCTCTCTGGGAAGAATCCATATGCCGTCGCGGGTCAATGCGACGCCGAGACGGAGCTGCGGTTGGGGCTCTACCTCGTGACGGGGAAGACGGCGCGGCGGGTGCTCGAGTGGCCGGCCGCCACCTGCGCGCTGGGGCGCGCGTCCTCGGTGGAGCTGGACGAAGAGGACGGGCTGACCATCCGTTACTCGAACGGCGCGATGATGAACTTCGTTTGGAGTGGGGACCACTTCACGCGAACCGAACTGGGAAGCAGGTAGACCGCAGTGGAAACCACCAAGAGCCTGTACATGATGACCCTCGGCTGCCCGAAGAACCGGGTGGACTCCGAGGTGATGCTCGGCACGCTGAAGCACCGCGGCTACACGCTGGTGCAGGAGGCCTCCGAGGCGCAGGTCATCGTCGTCAACACGTGCGCCTTCATCGGTCCGGCCAAGCAGGAGTCGGTGGACTCCATCCTGGAGATGGCCGAGCTGAAGAAGTCGGGGAGCTGCAGCACGCTGGTGGTGACGGGCTGTCTGTCCCAGCGCTACGGCGAGGAGCTGGCGAAGGAGATGCCGGAGGTGGACCACTTCCTGGGCACCAGCGCGTACGCCCAGATTGGCGACCTGCTGGCGGCCGAGGCGTCACCGCGTCAGGTGATTCCGGACCCCGACTACATCCACGACGCCGACACGCCGCGCATCAACTCGATGCCGAAGTACACGGCGTACCTCAAGGTGTCCGAGGGCTGTGACAACGCCTGCGCGTTCTGCATCATCCCCACGCTGCGCGGCGGGCAGCGCTCGCGGACCATCGAGGACATCGTCATCGAGGCGCAGCGGCTGGCGGACAGCGGCGTGCAGGAGCTGAACCTGGTCGCGCAGGACCTGACCGCGTTCGGGCATGATTTGCCTGGCCGCCCGAAGCTGCATGACCTGCTCAAGGCGCTGGTGAAGGTGGACGTGCGGTGGATCCGCCTGCACTACGCCTACCCGCGCGTGTTCCCGGACGAGCTCATCGAGGTGATGGCGGCGGAGCCGAAGATTGCCCGCTACCTGGACATGCCGGTGCAGCACGTCAGCGACAAGCTGCTCCTGTCGATGAAGCGTGGCCGCAACTCGGAGTTCCTCAAGGGGCTGCTCACCAAGCTGCGTGAGCGCGTGCCGGGGCTGGTGATGCGCACGTCGCTCATCGTGGGCCTGCCGGGCGAGACGGAGGAGGACTTCGAGATGTTGAAGGAGTTCGTGAAGACGCAGCGCTTCGAGCGCCTGGGCGTCTTCCAGTACTCCGACGAGGAGGGCACGGCGGCGTTCGACCTGCCGGACAAGGTGCCGCAGAAGATCATCGAGCGCCGGTGGCGCGAGGTGATGGCCATCCAGAAGCGCATCAACCGCGAGCAGAACAAGAAGCTCGTGGGCAAGCGGCTGGAGGTCCTGGTGGAGGGCCCGGCGCCGGAGACGGAGCACCTGCTGGTGGGTCGTCACCAGGGGCAGGCGCCGGAGATCGACGGTCTGGTCTACATCAACGACGGCCTGGCGTATCCGGGTGAGCTCGTCACCGTGGAGGTGACGGAGGCGCACGACTACGACCTGGTGGCGCGCGTGGTGGAGCGGCCGGACCCGAAGCAGCGTCAGCACGTGGCGCGTGACGCGCACCCGGCCCCCGTGCCGGTGGTGCCCGCGCCCCGGCCGGTGACGCGGCTGGAGTAGACGTGAAGAATCCCGGGCCGCGCGCCTTTCGCGACGTGGCCCGGGAGTCTGGCTGTCTGGGGTGAGTGCCTGGAAGGAGCGTGGCTCCTCGGCCCCCCGCGACCTGCACCTTCGACGGACCACTTCTGCTCGCACGAGCAGGGGCACGGGGTGCATCGACTCCGTGTCAGGCGAGCGCTACCGAGGGTCCTCGGGCTCCAGCTCACGCTCTTCGGGCGGTGGCTCGCGCGAGGTCTTCTTGCGGGACGGGGCCGCGACGCCTTCTCCGAGCGGCGTGGGCTGACACTCGCACACCGTGCGGCGCGAGGCCGTCTCGGTGACGAAGGCGCACGCCGTGGGGCACTCGGGCTGACGTGCCTCCTCGTACAGGGACAGCCGGAAGTCCTTCGCCTGCGTGAGCGCCGCGTGGCACGCGGGCAACGACTGCGCCAGGGACGGCCAGGGAAGACGGTGCTGCGTCGTGAGACCTCGGCTGGTGGCCGGGAAGCTCAGGCCCACCGCACAGCCTGACTCCAGCCGCTGTCCCTCCGCGCCCACGGGCTCCAGGTGCACCCGGCCTCCCTCGGGGAGGTCTCGGAACACCGCGCCGACCACGGAGACCGTCCCGTCCGGCTCGCGGCGCACGTGGAGCCCGTAACAGGCCTCCTCGCTGAAGACACCGTGTGCATCCGAGCAACGCTGGCGCGGTGACAGCTGTGCAGACGGTGCTCCGGGCGCGGCGCCTTGCCCCGAGGTCCCAGCAGCAGGACCTGGCGCCGGGGGCGAGAGGCTCCGCGAGGCATCTGATGCGGAAGCCCCTGCCCCAGGCGTCGACGCTGGCAGAGGTGTGGAGCGAGAGCCGTCCGTCGAGGTGGAGGCCGAGGCCGCCCGAGAGCCATTTACCGATGACATCCCCACCCCAGGCGTCGACGCCGGCAGAGGCGTGGTGCGAGAGCCATCCGACACGCCCCCTTGCTTCGGCGTGGAGGCCGCCCGAGAAGCCTCCGCCGATGTGGCCGCCGGCCCAGGCTTCGTGACAGCAGGGGCGGCGTTACGCGTGCCCTCCAACGCGGCTGCGGGCCCTGCCGTCGGCGTGGAGAGGCCGTCGGGCCGAGCACCCTTCGACGAAGCGCTCCCTCCCGCCACCGTCGTTCCGGACGTCTCCACGCGAGTGCCACCTGCCGACGTGATGCCCGACTCGGGAGAGGCGCCCCGCGTCCGCCCCACGCTCTCCGCATCACCCGGACCAAGTGCCTCGACGCCCCTCGGCTCTGAAGCCTCGGCCGCGAGCACCCGGGGCCTGCGCAGCACCAGCACCCCACCCTTCGCGTCCAGCGTCGCGGTGAAGCGCCCCCAGACATCCGGGCCCAGTCGACCGAGGCTGCTCGGCGAATCCCATCGCCCCGCCGCCTCGACGACGAGGGGCCGCACGCCCACGCCCTCCGCCACGTCCACCGAGTCCACCGCGAAGGTCCGTGGCGGCAGGTTCGCCGCCGTCTCCAGGGGCTGCAGCCCCTGCGCCTCCGCGGGCCCCAGCGCGATGCGCGAGAAGGGCTCCCGCGTCGACAACACGAACGGCCCCGTGAGCTCCGACTCACCCTGCGCCACCCGAGCGGCCAGGAGCGGCCAGTCCCCCACGGGCTCGCGGCTCAACTCCACGCGGTGGACCTCCCGCGCAGCATCCGACGCGGAGGTCTCCGCCACATACATCTCCCGCGAGCGCGAGGCCGTGAAGGTCACCTCGCGACGCAAGGGGTCCACCGTGAGCGCGTAGGGCTCCAGCACGTCCGAGCCCAGCGTCACCGAGCAGGGCTTCTCCCCGGACACGCCCGCCGTGCGCAGCGGCACCAGGGCGCCGCTCACCGTGAGCGCGGGCAACGGCACCACCGGCCAGGCACGAAAGCCCCCAGCGATTTCGGGTGCGCGCACCGTGCCCTCGGGCGGAGGGATTCCGCCCTCGAAGCACTCCTGGGAGACCATCGACAGGGGCCGCGCCACGTCCAGGACGACGGGCACCGTCCGCGTCCCCAGCTTCCCCGCCACCGTGAGCCTCAGCGCGGGCGAGGCCAACAGCGGCAACGTGCGGCCCACCAGCCCCTCGGTCCGCGAAGACGGGCCGGATGCCACCTCCCGGTGACATCCCGAGCCCACCACACCCAGACACAGCCAGAGCAGGAACGCGCCGCGCACGCCGCGCAGGTTACTGCTTCTTCTGCTTGGTGAAGTCATCCACGCGCGTGTCGTCCGGGACATCCAGCTTGAAGCTGTCCGCGGCCAGGCCCACGTTCGTCTTCAGGTTCACGAAGGAGATGGTGTTCTCGCTGCCATCCGGGTCCACCACCGTGCTCTTCAGCACCTGGGCCGACGCCGGGTCCACCTCCAGCCGGACCTGCTTGAAGCGCGGCTCCTCCTTCAGCGGGTTCAACACCAAGAGCGTGCCCTTGCAGTCCTTGCAGGCCCCCTTGGTGATGGCGAACTCGTCCGCGAGCCGCCCCTGGCCGAAGAGGAATGTCACCGACGCGGACAGTTGGCTGGTGTCCACGCTGGCCACCGTGAGCGACTGGGCCGCGGGGTCGTACGCGTAGACCTTGTTGCCAGCCAGCACGAAGGTGCGCGCGGAGGGCGTCTGGTACTCCCACCGCATCAGCCCCGGCTTCTTGTACGTGACCACGCCCTCGGACGACTGCGTCCGGCGGAAGGTCTTGTACTTGTAGTCCTGCTTGAAGCTCGCCCGGAAGTCGCCCGTCTTCTCGTAGAACGCCTGCATCCGGTCGACGAGCGTCTTCACCTCGGGCGTCATCGGCTTGGCCGCGGGCTTCGTCTCGGCGGCCGGCGCGGGCGTCGTGGCCGGCTTGCCCGGCGCCTGCGCGGGAGCGGCCGGATTCACGCCGGAGGGCGCCGGAGTCTTCGCCGCCTCGGACGGGGTCACCAGGGGCTTTCCAGCGCCCGCCGGGGCTCCCTGGGCCACCGTGGCGGCCGGGGCGGGAGCGGAGGACTGCGGCACGGCTTGCGCGGACAGGAGCGTGGCGAGCAGGGTTTCCAGGAACATGGCGTGCGTCTCCAGGAGGGCAGGTAGGCCCCCGGCGTCCATCTACCCCATACCGACGCGCCCCGGGGGGCCGGCATTCATGGCTGCTTCTTGAAGAGCCGCTTCCTCTGTTTGATGGCCAGCACGTAGAAGCGCTCGCGCAGGGCCTGCGCCTCCTCGGGCGGCAGGTCCCCCGAGCCGCCTTCCAGGTGCTCGTCCCGCCAGGCAATCGCCCGGCTGACACACGCCGAGGCGGCCGCGGAGATGTTGAGGCTCTGACTGAAGCCCTTCATCGGAACCCAGAAGGTGCCGTCCACGGCGTTGAGCACGTCGTCACTGACACCGTAGCGCTCGTTGCCGAGGACGATGGCCACCTTCTGGTCGAAGCGCAGCGAGTAGAGGCTGGTGGCGCCCTCGCGGATGGCCGAGGCGTACAGTTGGAAGCCCCGCGACTTCAGGTGCTCGCGACACTCGGCGAAGGACTTGTACAGCTTCACGTCCAGCCACTTGTCACAGCCCTGGGCCACCCTCGAGTTCGGCAGGAAGGGGGCTTCGGGGTTGATGACGACGTGCACCTCCTGGACGCCCATGGACTCGCAGGTGCGCAGCACCGCGGCCATGTTGAAGCTGTCCTCCAGCCGGTCCAGGACCACCGTGAAGTTGCGCGTGCGCTGACTGACGACGCGGTCGATCTTCTCCTTGCGCACGTCGAGGAGGAACTGCTCGGGCTCCAGCTTGTCCTTCTCGAAGCGCTCGTAGCGAGGGCCACCACCGGACATCGGATCAGCGCCTCCCGCCCGACTTCTTCGCCGGAGCCTTCTTGCCGGCCGGCTTCTTCGCCGGAGCCTTCTTCGCGGCCGACTTCTTCGCCGGGGCCTTCTTCGCTGCGGCCTTCGTGCTCTTCGCCGCGGGCTTCCGCACCGGAGCCTTCACGCTCTTCGTGGCCGGCTTCTTCTTCGCGCTGACGGCCTTCTTCGCCGGAGCCTTCGCGCTCTTCGTGGCCGGCTTCTTCTTCGCGCTGGCGGCCTTCTTCGCCGGAGCCTTCGCGCCCTTCGCCGCGGCCTTCTTCGTGCTCCGGGACTCGTCGCCCGAGAACGCCTCGCGCACCGCCGCGATGGTCGCCTTGGCCACGGAGGCCCCGGACTTCTTCGCGCCCTTGGCCCGAGGCGGCGCCTCCACATGGATCTTGTCGGTGCGACCGGTGAACAGCACCTCCGCCACCGCGTCCATCAGCGCCTGCATCCCCTCACCCGTGGCGCACGACACCGGGAACACGCGGATGCCGCGCTCACGCAGGGCCTCGGTGAAGGGCCCCAGCCGCTCCTGCGCGTCCGGCAGGTCCTGCTTGTTCGCCGCGACGACCTGGGGCCGCCCCGACAGCTCCTCGCTGTACTTCTCCAGCTCCCGGTTGAGCACGTCGAAGTCGTGCAGCGGCTCGCGCCCCTCACCCTCCGCGCCCATGTCGATGAGGTGGATCAACACCTTGCACCGCTCCACGTGCCGCAGGAACTGGTGTCCCAGGCCCACGCCCTCGCTGGCGCCCTCGATGATGCCGGGGATGTCCGCCATCACGAACGACAGGTGGTCCTTGTACTGGACCATGCCCAGGTTGGGGGCCAGCGTGGTGAACGGGTAGTCGGCGATCTTCGGCCGAGCCCGGCTCACCCGCGAGATGAACGTGCTCTTGCCCGCGTTGGGGAAGCCCAGCAGGCCCACGTCCGCCAGCAGCTTCAGCTCCAGCCGCAGCGTGAACTCCTCGCCCTTCGTCCCGTCCTGGGCGAAGCGCGGCGTCTGCCGCGTCGAGGTCGCGAAGTTCATGTTGCCCAGGCCGCCCCGCCCGCCCTTCGCCGCCTCCCAGACCTGCCCCGGCTGGCTCAGGTCCACCAGCAGCTCCTCCGTGGCGTGGTCCTTCACCAGCGTGCCCACCGGCACCTTGAGGATCATGTCCTCCGCGGCACGACCGTTACAGTCGTTGCCCATGCCGTGCTCGCCGCTCTTCGCGCGGTGGTGCTGCTGGTAGCGGTAGTCGAGCAGCGTGGTCAGCTGCGGATCCGCCACGAAGATGACGGAGCCACCGTTGCCGCCGTCACCGCCGTTGGGACCCCCGCGCTCGATGAACTTCTCACGGCGGAAGGACACACAGCCGTTACCGCCATCGCCCGCCTTCACGAAGATGCGGACCTCGTCGACGAACTTCATGAAAGCTCTCCTGAAAAACGCAGAGCGGGCCGCCTCACGTCCTGTGCGCCAGAAGGCGCGGGGACGGGAGAAGCGACCCGCTCGTGGATGCCGCGCGGCGACCGGCCCTCAATGGGACCGGGAAACCGTCAGGCGCTGGGCTGCTCAGCGGCCGGGTAGACCGAGACCTTCTTGCGGTCGCGGCCCAGGCGCTCGTACTTCACCACGCCGTCCACCACCGAGTAGAGGGTGTAGTCGCGACCGAGCTTCACGTTCGCGCCAGCGTGGATGACGGTGCCGACCTGGCGAACCAGGATGCTGCCGGCCGAGACCTCCTGGCCTCCGTACACCTTCACGCCGCGGTACTGCGGATTGGAATCGCGACCGTTGCGCGAAGAACCCTGACCTTTTTTATGGGCCATGACACCTTGCTCCTGAAGTTGAGGTGAAACCGTCCGGACTAGCCGGAGATGGAGGTGACCTTCACCTCGGTGTACGGCTGACGGTGGCCACGGCGACGGGTCCAACCCTCCTTCTCCTTGCGGAAGTGGAGGACGCGGCGGTGCTTGTCCTGGGCCAGGACCTTGCCCACGACGCGAGCGCCGGAGACCGTCGGCCGGCCCACCTTCGGGCTGTCCGTACCGCCCAGCAGGAGAATCTCGGAGAAGGACACCTCGGCTCCGATGTCGCCGGCGATCTTCTCGATCCGGAGGACATCGCCCTCGGCGACGCGATACTGCTTTCCGCCCGTGCGAATCACTGCGTACATCGTCTAACCCCTGTCAGCTTCGGGTTGGGTCAACCCGTGGAATCGGCCGCGCATTTCGGACGGACGGGCCGCCCTAGCGCAAAGGACGGCCGGATTTACGGGAGATGTCCTGGGGAGTCAAGACGGATGCTGGATCATCTCGTCCGGCGGTGCAGATTGCCCCCGCTCCCAGGCGCCCCTACCTGATGGTCCGGCCGAAAAAGCCCGGCCTCACACCGTCCTACCATCAACCCCCGGGGGGAATTCCACAATGAAGAAACTCATGTACGGCCTGATGGCCGCCGGCACCCTTTTGTTCGGCGTCGGCTGTGGAGGGGACGACAACGCCTGCGATGCCCTGGCGGACGCGAACCGGGCGCTGAGCGACAAGGTGGAGGCCTGTGGGACGGACACGGGCATGGAGGGCAACGACTTCGATCAGGACCGGTGCGAGGACGCGCTCGAGGCCTGTTCGGACAGCGACAAGGATCAGCTGAGCGCGCTGGCGGACTGCATCCAGGGCCTGCCCGATTGTCGGGCGGGCAGCGAGATGGAGTGGGTGGACCAGTTCAGCGCCTGCTTCCAGCGGACCGCGGGGCTGAGCGCCGCCTGCGTCGCGGCGGCCGGCGGGTAGCTCCCCTCCCGAGCTGGCGGCACCGGGCCCGGTTTCCCTCAGGGAGACCGGGCCCTCTCGTTCGAGGGCTCGGCGGCGGTGCCCCGGGCGTCCAGCGCGCGACGGACGCTGCGGTAGCGGTGGTGGAGGCTCGACTCCAGGGGGTCCAGGGCGAGGCCCCGCTCATAGGTCTCCAGGGCGCGGGCGAGCTGGCCCTCGCGCTCCAGGGCGGAGCCGGACAGGTAGTGCACGCGCGCCATGCCCGCGGACTGGGGCCGCCGGGTGAGGAACTCGCGGCGGAGGGACTCGAGCTGCTCGGACGTGAGCCCTGCCTCCAGGCAGCGCGCGACGCCCCGGTGGTTGCCCCGCCAGGCGTCGTACAGCGCCCGCTGCGTCACGGTGCCCAGCACCTCCCCCGCTTCGTGCAGCCGGGTGAGCACCGAGTCGAGCAGCAGGGACTGCGAGGAGGACAGGGGGCGCTGTCGCAGTGACTCCAGGGTGCCCCGGGCCTCGCGGGTGCATCGGCGCAGGGAGCCCATGTCCAGGTCGGGGGGGACGGCCAGCACGGCGTAGTGGTCCCCCGTCAAGCGGGCCCGGTAGGCCTCCAGCACGTGGGCGGCCTCCTTGTCATCCGTGGGCGAGGAGGCGGGCGGTGCCACCCGTCTGCCAGGACCCGCGCGCAGGAGCGCGTCCACGGAGGACTTGAGGGCCAGGGTGGCCTCGACGAACTGGACGCCGAAGCCGGTGGGCATCCCCCAGACCTGGGCCTGCTCCGCGGGCACGTGGCGCACCACCTCGCAGACGACGGACTGCGGGCCTGACTCCAGCTCCAGCACGAGCGGCAGTCGCGCGAACAGCGGTGGCAGCAGGCCGTCGCTGCGCAGGAACAATCCACCGCGAGACAGGTCGGACGCGGTCAGCCAGACCGGCGTCTCGCCCGGGCGCAGCACGACGCGAACGGGGAGCTCCACCGTGCGCGGCCGGGCGGCCTGCGAGACTTCGCTGGGGCTGCTGGGATGGGCTCCGTCGACGGCGGGGTGGAGGACCGGAGGTGAAGCGCCCGAGGCGTTCTGGACGGCGGCCCCCCAGTTCCGGGATGCGAGGTTCGCAACCGGGGACCAGGGCGCGACGGAGTCCTCCGATGCGACACCCTTCGGCGTGGGGACGGGAGGCATGCTCCGTCCGGACGACAGCGGAGCAGCCGGCGCGCTGTGGTTCGGTGTGGCGGGCATCGGAGCATCGCGGCTGTCGGATGACGGGCGCCCGGTGAGCGGGACATCGGACACCCGGGGTGGGCTGCCCGGGGACGACGGTCGACGAGCCTCCGCCGGCATCTCGTCGGTGCGTGGACGAGCCATCCCTGGCGGGGAAGGACGACGAGCCTCCGCCGCCGGCTTCGCGTCGATGGCCGGTCGAGCCTGTCCGTGAGGCAATGGCGAAGGTCGACGCGCCTCCGCTGGCTTCTCATCGACGGACGGTCGAGCGTGCCCCTCCTGCGACGGAGCGGGGCTTCGAGGCTCCGCAGACTTCTCATCGATGGACGGTCGAGCCTGTCCCGCCGGAGACGGCGAAGGACGTCGAGCCTCCTCCGGTCGCGCCTCGACGGACGGTCGAGCCTGCATCGGCGCAGGACGTCCGGCCCCAGCCCCTGGAGGCATCGCTCCTATCGGAGACTGAACCGGCGACGGACGCGACCCCGATGGCATCGCTCCCAGCGATGATTGAACGGGCACGGACGGCGACGGACGCGCCCCCAGTGGCATGGCCCCCAGCGACGATTGAACGGGCACGGGGGGAGATGGACGCGGCCCCGGTGGCGTCGCTCCCATCGGTGATTGAACCGGCACGGGCGGAGATGGACGCGGCCCCGGTGGCGTCGCTCCCATCGGCGATTGAACGGGCACGGGCGGAGACGGCCGCGACCCCGGTGGCATCGCTCCCATCGGCGAGTGAGCGGGCACCGACGGAGACGGACGTGCGCCCGCACTCGCCACCCTCGCATCCACAGGCTGCGACACCTGAGCGCGAGGCGACGGACGTGGGCCTCCCGACGTCGACACCTCGCCCGCCGTGTGCACGAGTCCCGGCGGCGAGGGACGAGCCTCCTCGGACCGTGCCCCCTCCACGGGCCGGGCCCCAGGCGGCTTCACGCCCTCCACGGGCCGGGCCTGTCGCGGCGCCACACTTCCGTTCGACACGGGCTCGGGCAGGTCCGTCTCCAGCATCACCGGCACGGGAAGCGCGTTCCTCCCCTCGCCCGCCACGGGCCCCGGACCCGCCACGGGTGCGGGAACACTCCGGGCTCGAACAGCGGGCTCCACGGGACGGACCTGCCGCGACCGGACATGGAGTTCCTCGGCCAGCGCCCCCTCCAGCGCCGCGCGAAGGATGGCCGCCGTCGCGTACCGCTCCTCCGGTGTCTTCGCGAGCGCGCGGAGGATGACCCGCTCCAACGACACGGGCACGGCCGCGTGCACGGACCGGGGCGGCGGCGGCGCCCGCATCTGATGCGCCACCAACTGCGCCGTCAGCCCCTCGTCCTCGAACGGCAGCCGCCCCGTCACCAGCTGATACGCAATCACCCCCAGCGCATACAGGTCCGCGCGACCGTCCACCCGTCGGCTCAGGGACTGCTCGGGCGCCATGTACTCGGGCGTGCCCACGATGATGCCCGCGTGGGTCTGCGGCATGTTCGCGTCCGCCAGCTTCGCGATGCCGAAGTCGAGCACCTTCACGAACGGCGTGCCCCGCCCGCGCCGCACCAGGAAGACATTGTCCGGCTTCAGGTCGCGATGGACGATGCCGCTCAGGTGCGCGGCCTGGAGCGCGTCGCACACCTGCGAGAGCACCGACACCACCGCGGGCGCTGGCAGCGGCGAGCCGACCCACGCGGACAAGGGCGCCCCATCCAGATACTCCATGATGAGGTACGGCCTGGGCGGCCCCGCGTTCAGGTCGAAGATGCTGACGATGTTCTCGTGGCCGATGACATTCACGGCCCGAGCCTCCGCGTGGAAGCGCTGCACCAACTCCGGATACGTCGCCAGGTGCTCGTGCAGCACCTTCACCGCCACCCGGCTGCCGATGGACACGTGCTCGCCCAGGTACACCGCGCCCATGCCCCCGCGGCCCAGCCGACGCACCAACCGGAAGCTCCCCAGCTTCGTGCCCACCAGCGGGTCCACCTCCACCGGCACGCAGCGGGGCCGGGAGGGCACGCTCTCGCCTTCGGCTCGGACCAGCGTCGAGCATGACGACGCCGACCCATGTCGGTGGCCGCACGCCTCGCACGCATCAGCGCTGCTCTCCTGGGCCATGCCACTCCCCCGGGCCTGCCCAGCTAATCTGGACATTCACGTCCAGGCGGGGCCACTGCCGGCCTCCGGTGATGTCGGCTGGCGAAGTGGGCTCTCGCGCCGCGGTGCCAGGAGACGGTCCTCCGGCGGACGCTGAAGGTGCCGACAATCCATCACGCTCGATTAGAGTGCGGCGCCCATGTCCGGAACCTCACGCCGCATCCCCCTCATCGACCTGTCCCACTACCGCACCGGCACTCCCACCGAGCGAGCCCGCTTCGTCCAAGTCTTCGGCGAGGGTCTGCGTGAGTTCGGCTTCGTCTCCGTGGTGGGACATGGCATCGACGATGGCCTCATCCGCCGCACCTACTCGGACATCGAGAAGCTCTTCCAGCTCCCCGAGGACGTGAAGACGCGCTACGCGGTGCCGGAGCTCGCCGGCCAGCGCGGCTACACGGGCTTCGGCAAGGAGCACGCGAAGGACCGCAAGGTGGGGGACCTGAAGGAGTTCTGGCACGTGGGCCGCGAGCTGCCCGAAGGCCACCCGTACCTGAATCACTACGGCGCCAACGTATGGCCCGGCGAGGTCCCCTCGTTCCGCGAGCACACGCTCGCCCTCTTCCGCGAGCTGGACGGCGCCGCGAGCGTGATGCTCCACGCCCTGGCCGAGTTCTTCGGGGTGGCACGCGACACGTTCAGCAGCATGGCCACGGATGGGAACTCCGTGCTGCGCCTCATCCACTACCCTCCGCTGAAGGAGCGCTTCATCCCCGGAGGCGTGCGCGCCGCCGAGCACGAGGACATCAACCTCATCACCCTGCTGTGCGAGGGCACCGCGTCCGGGCTGGAGCTGCTCACGCGCGATGGCGAGTGGCTGCCGGTGGATACGCTGCGAGGGCAGATCGTCGTGGACTCGGGCGACATGCTCAGCCGCGTGACGAACGAGGTCATCCCCGCCACCACGCACCGGGTGGTGAACCCCAAGAGCGCGGACGAGGACACCGTCCGCTACTCGCTGCCCTTCTTCGTGCACCCCTACTCCGACTGCGTGCTGGAGCCCCTGCCCTGCACCCAGACGCCGGAGAACCCCGCCCGCCACGGGCCCATCACCGCCGGCGCCTTCCTGCAGCAGCGCCTGCGCGAGAACGGGCTCATCAAGTAGTCCCTCACCGCCCGGTGTCCGACGCGCGCGTCCCACCGGGCATTGGATGCACTCGTGGACGAAGCACGCCTGCCCACGCATGTGGAACTGTTCGCCCTCCAGCCGCGAATCTCGCTGGAGGACTACGCCTCCGCCTCCGCCTTCACCGCGAGACACCGCGCGCTCGCCGAGCAGGTGGACCGCCTGCGGACCCGCGATGAGGCAGGTCGTCCGCGCCATCCCGCCCTCGCTGTATGGCCCGAGTGGGTGGGCGCGCCGCTGGAGCTGCTGGGCCACGTGCAGCGGGTGCATCGCCACACGACGGTGAGAGGCGCGCTGCGACGGGTGGCGCGCGCTGAGTGGTGGGACGTGTGGCGCACGTGGAAGGAGTTCCACCCGCCGACGATGGTGGAGTGCCTGCACGCCACGCTCGCGTCCCGAGTGCACCGCGTGATGCACGAGACCTTCTCCGCCATCGCCCGGGACTTCGGCCTGTGGGTCGTCGCGGGCAGCGCGTTCCTCCCGGACAATCGATTGCTCACCCAGGGTCCGGAGTTCGAGCCCCGGGGCGCGCGCATCTTCAACACCAGCCACACCTTCTCACCCGAGGGTGTCCGCGTGGCCACGGCGCGCAAGGTGAACCTCCTGCCTTCGAGCGAGGACACCCTGCGCCTGAGCCCCGGTCGCCCCGAGGACCTGACGCTCGTCGCCACCCCCTTCGGCAGACTGGGGACACTGCTCGGCTACGACGGCGCCGCCCGGCCGCGAACGTCGAAGGAGCCCTGGTTCGTGCCCTGCGCGCAGTACCTGGACGCCTGGCGCGCACAGGTGGTTGCGCATCCCTCCGCGCATCCAGGAGCATGGGATGAGCGCTCACTCGACGAGGGACTCCTCGGGCAACTGCCGGCCCTGCGTCACGTCCGCTACACCGTGACGGCGCAGCTCTCGGGGGAGCTGTTCGACCAGCGCTTCGAGGCACCCTCGCTCATCGTCGAGCGCACGAGCGAAGGCGCGACACGCGTCCTCGCACGAGCGGAGCCTTCACGCGCCGATGAAGTCCTTCACGCGCTCGTCCCCGCGTGCCCCGCGTAATCAGTCGCCGAGCTTCTTCTTCAGCAGGTCGTTGACGAGCGCGGGGTTGCCCTTGCCCTTCATGGCGCGCATCACCTGCCCCACGAAGAAGCCGAACACCTGCTTCTTGCCCGCGCGGTACTTCTCCACCTCGCCCAGGTTCTTCGCGAGGATGTCGTCCACCACCGCCTCGATGGCGCCCGTGTCGCTCACCTGCGCCAGGCCCTTCTCCGCGACGATGTCCGCGGGCGCGCGGCCCGTGCGGAACATCTCCCCGAGCACGTCCTTGCCCGCGTTGCCGGACACCGTGCCCTGGTCCACCAGGGTCAGCAGCTCCGCGAGCTGCGCGGGCGTGAAGCGCACCTCGCCCACCGTGGTGCCCGACTCCTTGAGCAACCGCAGCAGCTCGCCCTGGAACCAGTTGGAGAGCTTCTTCGCGTCCGGGTAGCGCTGGGCACACGCCTCGAAGAAGTCCGCGAGCGGGCGCTCCGTGGTGAGGAGGCGCGCGTCATACGCGGGCAGCCCGTACTGGCTCACGAAGCGCTGGACCTTCGCGCGCGGCAGCTCGGGCAGTGACCTACCCACCGCCTCGACGACCTCCGTCGTCACGTGCAGCGGCGGCAGGTCCGGCTCCGGGAAGTACCGGTAGTCGTGCGCGTCCTCCTTGCTACGCATGGAGCGCGAGACACCCTTGTTGGGGTCCCACAGCCGCGTCTCCTGGTCCACCTTCCCGCCGGACTCGATGACATCCACCTGCCGGGCAATCTCGTACTCGATGGCCTGCTTCACGAAGCGGAACGAGTTGAGGTTCTTCAGCTCGCAGCGCTGACCGAACGTGTCGGAGCCCTTGGGCATCACCGACACGTTGGCGTCGCAGCGGAAGCTGCCCTCCTCCAGGTTGCCGTCGTTGACGCCCAGGTACACGAGGATGTCGCGCAGCGCCTTGAGGTACTCCACCGCCTCGTCCGCGTCGCGCAGGTCCGGGTCGCTGACAATCTCAATCAGCGGCACGCCCGCCCGGTTCAGGTCCACCAGGCTCTGCCCGCCACTCCCATCGTGCACGCTCTTGCCCGCGTCCTCCTCCATGTGGATGCGGCGGACGCGGATGACCTTCTCACCCTGCTGCGTCTCGATGGCCAGGCGCCCGAACTCGCAGATGGGCAGGTCGTACTGCGTGATCTGGTAGCCCTTGGGCAGGTCCGGATAGAAGTAGTTCTTCCGGCTCCACACGCTCTTCGCGTTGATGCGGCACTCCAACGCGAGCCCCGCGCGGATGGCGAAGTCCACCACGCGCTCGTTGAGCACGGGCAGCACGCCGGGCATGCCCAGGCACACCGGGCAGGTGTTGCGATTGGGCTCGGCGCCGAACGCGGTGGAGCAGCCACAGAAAATCTTGGACTGCGTGAGGAGCTGCGCGTGGACCTCGAGGCCGATGACGGGCTGGAAATCGCTCACGGGCATGGCGGTGTCACCAAGCGGCCCTACGCCTCGACAGGCGCGAGGCGGCGGAAGAAGTCGTGCTCACGCTCGAAGGCCCGAGCGATGCGCAACAGCAGGGCCTCGTCGAAGGCCCGCCCCAGCACCTGCAACCCCACCGGCAGCCCCGCCTTCGTGAAGCCGCAGGGCACCGACAGGCCAGGGATGCCCGCCAGGTTGCAGGGCAGCGTGTAGACATCCATCAGGTACATGGACAGCGGGTCGTCCACCTTCTCCCCCAGCTTGAACGGCGCCACGGGAGAGATGGGGGCCACCAGCGCGTCCACGTCCTTGAAGGCGCGCGTGAAGTCCTCGCGGATGAGCGTGCGGACCTTCTGCGCGCGCAGGTAGTAGGCGTCGTAGTAGCCGGCGGACAGCGCGTACGTGCCCAGCATGATGCGGCGCTTCACCTCCGGCCCGAAGCCCCGCTCGCGCGTCTGCGCGTACAGTTCCTTGAGCCCCCGCGCGTCCTTCGCGCGCAGGCCGTAGCGGATGCCGTCGTAGCGCGCCAGGTTGCTGGACGCCTCGGCGGGCGCGATGAGGTAGTACGTCGCCAGCGCGTACTGCGTATGCGGCAGCGACACGTCCACCAGCGTCGCGCCCAGCCGCTCGTACTCGGCCAGCGCGGCGCGGACGGAGGCCTCCACCTCCGGGTCCATCCCTTCCGCGAAGTACTCGCGCGGCACGCCCAGCTTCAGCCCGCGCACCCCGCTCTCCAGCTCCGCCGAATAGTCCGGCGTCTTCGCCGGCGCGCTCGTCGCGTCCAGCGGGTCGTGCCGCGCGATGACCTGCAGCAGCGCCGCCGCGTCCGACACCGTGCGCGTCATGGGCCCCGGCTGGTCCAGCGACGACGCATACGCGATGACGCCGTAGCGGGACACCCGCCCGTACGTGGGCTTGAGCCCCACCGTGTTGGTGAAGGCCGCGGGCTGACGGATGGACCCGCCCGTGTCCGTGCCCAGCGCGCCGAACACCTCGCGCGCCGCCACCGCCGCCGCCGAGCCTCCCGAGGAGCCTCCCGGCGTGCGCGTCACGTCCCAGGGGTTGTGCGTGGGGTGGTACGCGCTGGACTCGTTCGAGGAGCCCATCGCGAACTCATCCAGGTTCAGCTTGCCGACCAGCGGCAGCCCCGCCTCCTTCAGGAGCCGCACCACCGTCGCGTCCAGCGGCGGCACGAAGCCCTCCAGCACACGCGAGCCGGCGGTCGTCTCGACGCCCTCGGTGAGGAACAGGTCCTTGAGCCCCACCGGCACGCCGTCCAGCGGGCTCGCCGGGGTGCCCGCGCGCCTGCGGGCGTCACTCGCCTCCGCGGCCGCCAGCGCGCCCTGCTCATCCACGCGCAGGAAGGCGCGAATCCGCGGGTCCACCTGTTGGATGCGCGCCAGGCACGCACGGGTGGCCTCCACGGAGGACACCTCGCCCGCGTCCAGCTTCCGCGCGAGCTCCAGCATCGTCAGGTCCGTCAGCTGCATGACGTGGAACCCCTCCGGCTATTCGATGATTTTCGGCACCGCGAAGGAGGTCCCCGACTTCGCCGGGGCGTTGGCCAGCACCTTCTCCGGCGGCAGGGAGGGCCGCGTCACGTCCTCGCGAAGCAGCGAGGCCGTGAGCGTGGCGTGCGAGGTGGGCTCCACGTCCCCCACATCCAGGGTCTGCAATTGCGCCACCGCGTCCAACACCGCCGACAGCTGCGTGGCCATGCGCTGCTCCTCTTCAGGAGTCAGCGCCAGCCGCGCCAGCGTGGCCACGTGTCGCACCTGCTCGAGCGTGAGGGCCATGCCCACAGACCTCCCCGGGACCTCGGGTCTACTTCTTCTTGAAGAGGTTCAGGATGGCGCCCATCACCTTGCCGCCACCCTCGTGCCCGTGCTGCACCAACATCTGGTCCATCTCGCCGGCGTCCAGGAAGACACCGCCGCAGTTGAAGCACGTCTCCAGTTCGACCTTGCCCTGCTTGAGCGTCTGCAGGTCCATGCCGCACTTGGGGCACTTCATCCAGTGGAGCTTCTTGAGCTCGTCGCGCTGGGCCTGGGCCGTGTCGGCGGCCTGCTGGAGCGCCAGCTTGCGCTTCTTCTCAATCTCCTCGCGGGCGAAGTACTCCTCCTCGCTCGAGGACGGCTTGTCGTTGTCTGCCATGGCGATGTACCTCCAGGAAATCGTGGCGGCACCATACCCCCTCTGGTGCAACGCGCAGCCGAAATGTAGGCCTCCTGTCCGGCAGCCGGAAAATTGACCGGACCCCCTCCCTCCCTACACTCGTCGCGGGCATTGCTACAGCCCGCTACGCGGCTGAGACGCGCAGAGGGAAGAAGGTCATGACGGCGAAGAAGGGTCGGGCGGAGAAGGCAGTGCTGTCCCGGCAGGAGATCGCGACGCGTCGCAAGGCGCTCGCGGACAAACGGCGCAAGGCGGGGGTCGACGGCGGCGACGGCACGACGGCCCGAGCCATCACCGGTGTCTTCCTGCTGGCGGCGTCCCTGCTGTCATTGTTGTCGGTGGCCACGTTCGACGCCCATGACCGGGTCGGACCAGGCTTCCGCAACGCGGTGGGCCCCATGGGCCACCTCATCGCGGAGACCCTGCGGGGGATGCTCGGCGTGTGCGCCTACCTGGCGCCCATCGGAGGCGTCTACGCCGCGATGGTGCTCTTCGTGGGCAGCCGCGAGCGCAAGCGCGGGCCGCAAATCGTCAGCCTCGTGCTGCTGACGGCGAGCGTGGCCGTGCTGGCGCAGCTCATCTTCGCCGGCGACAAGGGCTGGGCACACCCACCCGGTGGCGCGCTGGGCGCAAGCCTGGGCGGCGTCATGGAGGGGCTGTTCTCCACCGTCGGCACCGTCATCCTCGTCACCGCCATCAGCGCCGCGGCGCTCATCGTCGGCACCCAGTACACGTTCTTCAAGCTGTGCTCGCTGGTGTGGGCCGGACTGTGCGTGCTGGGCCGCCGCGTCTCCGAGTCCGCCGAGGCCTTCTGGGAGCAGCAGAAGGTGGCCTACAAGGCCCGCCAGGAGCGCGCCGCCGAGGAGAAGCTCGAGGAGGCCGCCTTCCTCGCGCAGATTGAAGCCGACGAGGAGGAGCTCGCCGAGGCCGAGCGCGCCGCCGAGGAGGCCGAGGCCGCCGAAGCGGAGGCCATGGCCGAGGAGGCCGTGCGTCTGGCCCGTCAGAACGAGAAGGAGCAGGCCGCCGCCGCGAAGGTGGCCCTCAAGGAGGCCCGCGAGAAGGAGAAGCTGGACAAGCAGACGCGCAAGGCCCTGCCCCTGCCCGAGGACACGGACTCGCTGCCGCCCACGTCCTCGCCGCCCGTGCCCGCTGAGCGGATGCTGCCGCGCATCGCGGAGAAGCGCCCCGCCCCCGGCGCGGACCCGGCCTGGGCCGCGTCCTTCCTGGCGCCCCAGCCCCACTCCGCGCCCCCCATCGTCCCCGAGGGCGTCGAGCCCCCGCGCGGCCGCCGCAAGACGCCGAACATCGTCACCGGCCCCGCCGCGCCCATCGCCGCGCTGCCCGAGTCCACCGAGCCCGTGGCCCCGGCGCCCGCGCCCGTCATCTCCCTGCCCCAGCCTCCGCAGGCCGCGGCACCCCAGCCCGCGCCGGCCGCGTCCGCGTTGGCGCGCATGCCGCTCATCGTGGAGCCCAAGGCGCCGCCCAAGCCCACCGTCAAGAAGACCCAGGACCAGTTCGAGTTCGTGGGTGACCGCAAGAGCTTCTCGCTGCCGCCGCTCGACGTGCTCGAGTACGACAAGAAGGAGCGCTCGGAGCTGGACAAGGACGCGTTCCTGTCCACGGCGGAGAAGCTGCGCGCGAAGCTGGCCGACTTCGGCATCGTCGGCGAGGTGGTGGAGATCCGCCCCGGCCCCGTCGTCACCATGTACGAGTTCCTGCCGGGCCCCGGCATCAAGGTGAGCAAGATTGCAGCGCTCGCCGACGACCTGGCCATGGCCATGGAGGCGATGCGCGTGCGCATCGTCGCCCCCATCCCCGGCAAGGGCGTGGTGGGCATCGAGGTGCCGAACAAGGACCGCGAAACGGTCTACCTCAAGGAGATCGCCGAGCAGGACGCGTTCCTCAAGGGCCCCAGCAAGCTGACCATGTGCGTGGGCAAGGACATCGAGGGCATGCCGTACGTCTTCGACCTGGCCAAGGCGCCGCACCTGCTCATCGCCGGCACCACCGGCTCCGGCAAGTCGGTGGCCGTCAACTCGATGATCATGAGCATCCTCCTGAAGTCCACGCCGGAGGAGGTCCGCTTCATCATGGTGGACCCGAAGATGCTGGAGCTCTCCGTGTACGAGGGCATCCCGCACCTGCTCCTGCCCGTGGTGACGGACCCGAAGAAGGCGGCGCTCGCGCTGCGCTGGGCCGTGGAGGAGATGGAGCGCCGCTATCAGATGCTGTCCGAGGCGGGCGTGCGCAACATCGCCGGCTACAACAAGCTGGTGGAGAGCTCCGCCTCCGAGGTGAAGGAGGTGCTCGCCGCCGCCGAGCCCGCGCCCAAGAAGTCCAAGCCCAAGAAGGTGCTGGTGGTGGACCTGGAGGGCGGCGAGCCCAAGCCCGCGGCCCAGGCGTCCGACGGGCTGGGCGTGGCCGCGCCGCGCGAGGACCTGGAGGACCTGCGCGAGGCGCTGGTGTCCTCCGAGGACGAGGCCGCCCCGGAAGTGCCCGAGGTGGAGGCCGAGCCCGAGGACGACGACGCGGGCGCGCCGCTGGACGCCGCCGCGTCCAAGCCGGAGAAGAAGGAGCTCAAGAAGCTGCCCTACATCGTGGTCATCATCGACGAGCTGGCCGACCTCATGATGGTCGCCAGCCGCGAGGTGGAGACGTACGTGGCGCGCCTGGCGCAGATGGCTCGCGCGGCCGGCATCCACCTGATGGTCGCGACGCAGCGTCCCTCCACGGACGTCGTCACCGGCATCATCAAGGCGAACTTCCCCACGCGCATCAGCTTCATGCTCCGCTCCAAGCCGGACTCCATGACGATTCTGGGCACGGTGGGCGCCGAGGCGCTGCTGGGCATGGGCGACATGCTCATCATGCCGCCCACGAGCGCGCACCTGCAGCGTGTGCACGGCGCCTTCGTGTCGGAGCAGGAAATCAAGAAGGCGGTCGACCACCTCAAGGCCCAGGGCAAGCCCGTCTTCGACGAGTCCATCCTCAAGCCCCGCGACGAGGACGTGGAGTCCGGCGGCGAGGAGGACGAGCTGTCCGACGAGCTGTACGACCAGGCCCTCGCCACGGTCAGCGAGATGCGCGCCGTCTCCATCTCCATGCTCCAGCGCAAGATGCGCATCGGCTACAACCGCGCCGCGCGCATGATTGAGCGCATGGAGCGTGACGGAGTCGTCGGCGCCGCCGATGGCGCCAAGCCCCGCGAGGTGCTCATCCGAGGGGTGGGCGACATGCCGGGCGCGGGCGCGATGTAGTCCCCTCGCGGCTCACCGTGGTTCTCCCAGGGGGTGTCCGGCTTCGGTCCGGGCGCCCCCTGTCCGTTTCTCCTCCACGCGCGGGAGTCCCCAGCCCGCCCCGACGTGTTCCAGGTGAGTGCCCATGATTGTCGCCATCTCCCGCTTCCGCGCCGCGCCCGAGGACGCCGAGCGCCTGGTCGCCCGCTTCCAGGAGCGCGCGCGCAGGGTGGACGCGCACGAGGGGTTCCTGGGGCTGGAAGTGCTGCGCTCGTTCGAGCGCTCGCCGGAGCTGCTGCTGGTGACGCGCTGGCGGGACAAGGAGGCGATGCGGAGCTATTTCCAGTCGGAGGACTTCCGGAAGGCGAAGGAGGCCAGCGCCGAGCAGGAGGGGGCCACCTTCGCCATCTACGAGGTGGTGGGCACGTGAGGCGTCTATGGGGTTCCCAAGCAGGCGCAGGTCGTCTATGGGCGGTGTCCCATGGCTGAACGCATCGCCCTATTCGCCACCACGACCCGAGGCACCGAGGACCTGCTCGCCGACGAGCTCAAGGAGCTCGGCGCGCGCCGCATCCGCCAGGACCGTGGCGGTGTGCGCTTCATGGCCTCGCTCGACGAGGCGCTGAAGGTCTGTCTCTGGTCCCGCATCTCCATGCGCGTACTCTACCCGCTGGGCACCTTCGAGGCCCGCGGCGCGCAGGGCCTGTACGACGCCGCCCGCGGCGTCCCGTGGGAGGAGCACCTGAGGCCCACCACGACGTTCGCCGTGGACGCGACGCTGAAGGACAGCGAGCACAGCCACTCGGGCTTCGTCGCCCTGAAGGTGAAGGACGCCATCGTCGACCGCATGCGTGACGTGGTGGGCACGCGGCCGGACGTGGACACGAAGAACCCGGACGTGAGCGTGGTGGCGCACCTGTCGCGGGACACGCTGTCGCTCTCGTTGGACCTGTGCGGCGAGCCGCTGCACCGCCGGGGCTACCGCGTGCGCCCCACCGTGGCGCCCCTCAAGGAGACGCTGGCCGCCGCCATCCTGCGCGCCGCGCGCTACACGGGCGACGAGGCGCTGGTGGACCCGATGTGCGGCTCGGGCACGCTGCTGATTGAAGCGGGCATGATGGCCCGTCGGCGCGCGCCCGGCCTCAACCGCGACTTCGCCGTGGAGCGCTGGCCGGAGCTGGGGACGCGGGCGAAGGAGCTGCTCGCGGACATGCGCGCGGATGCTCGGCGCGACGAGCGCAAGGTGGAGGTCCCGCTCTGGGGCTTCGACAAGGACCCGGAGGCCCTCGATGCCGCCCAGCGCAACGTGCGCGCGGCCCGGCTGTCCGAGGAGATCACCCTGGTCGAGGGCGACGCGACGAAGCTGCCGCCGCTCCCTGCGTCCAGTGGCCTCATCCTCACCAATCCGCCCTATGGAGACCGCATCGGCACGGGCGGACAGAAGGGCATGAAGAGCTTCTATTACAAGCTGGGCGAGTCCTTGCGCGTGCCCGGCTGGCGCGTCTGGGTGCTCAGCGGCAACCCCGCCTTCGAGAGCGCCTTCCACGCGCGTCCGTCGGCGCGGCGCGACCTGATGAACGGCCCCATCGACTGCACGCTGCTCGGCTACCGGCCCTCGGGCGGTGGCGGAGAGGACTCAGAAGCGCCGCTCCGTGCGTCGCATGAGCCGGTGGATGTTGCTGCGGTGCGTCCACAGCATGAGGGCGAAGAGGACCGCTGAGAGGCCGGCGTACTCGGGCGCGCGGGCGGTGAGGGCGGACGTGCCCACCGCCGTCGCCCCCGCCGCGAGCGAGCCCAGCGAGCTGACGCGCCACACCGCGAAGATGGTGATGAAGACGAGCCCCGCAGCCAGCGCCGCCTGGGGCACCAGCACCACCAGCACCCCCAGCGCGGTGGCCACGCCCTTGCCCCCGTGCAGCTTCAGCCACACCGGGAAGACATGTCCCAGCACGGCGGCGAGGGCCACCAGCACGTGCACCCCGGGCAGTTCCGGCACCAGTCGCAGCGCGAGCGCCACCGGCAGCGCGCCCTTCACCGCGTCGAGCACCAGCACCACCGCGCCCAGCTTCTTGCCCGCGACGCGGGTGACGTTGGTGGCGCCGATGTTGCCGCTGCCGCTCTGGCGCACGTCCACGCCGCGAAACCACCGCGTCAGCAGGACACCGAAGGGGATGGAGCCGGCGAGGTAGCCCAGCAGGACGAGCGCGAGAGTCACGACCCCACGCTATAGCAGCAGGTGGGGGAAGCGCGTCTTCACCACCACGTAGGCGTAATTCACCAGGACGATGACGGGCATCACCACCTGGAACGCCTTCCACTCCCGGAGCGAGAGCTGGATTTCAGGAATGGGGACCGCGAACACCAGGTGCACCACCATGGCCACGGCCGCGAGCGCGAACAGCACGGCGGCCACGGTGCCCAGGGGGTTGGCCTCCCACGCGCCCACGAAGTTGAAGTGGGCCACGCGGTCCGCCACGCGGGTGAGGCCGCAGCCGAGGCAGGGCCAGCCCGTCCGCTCGCGCAGCACGCAGCCCCAGAACGGGATGAGCTTCGCTATCGGGATGAAGCGGGCGACGAGCAGCCCCGCCAGACCGATGAGGCCCAGGTAGTCCACCGTGCCGAGCCGGCGGTTGCGAGGAGGGAGGAAGACCTTCATGGGCTGCGCGCCCCAGGGTGTGCGGGAGTCCCACTCTAGTACGGGCGCCGCCTTGCCGGGGCAACGAGTTTTGACTAAGCGGGCAGGTCATGAACTCGCTCCGCACGTCCCTGATGCTGCTGGTCGCTGTTCCCCTGGTGGCCTTCGCTGGCGACAAGACGCCCGCCAAGGGAAAGACGGCTGACAAGGCCGCGGCCGCCGCCGACTGTCACCACCCGGCCGACAAGGCCGCGACCGCGCCCAAGCCGGAGGCCGCGAAGGACGACAGCTGGAAGCTCACCCGCGGCGAGGCCCTCAAGGGCGCCTCCGAGGTGAAGCTCGCAGAGCTGCTCTCCAAGCCCCAGGCCCACGACGGGAAGACGGTGCGGCTCGAGGGCACGGTGCGCAAGGCGTGTGAGAAGAAGGGCTGCTGGATGGAGCTCGCCCCCGAGGGGCAGGCCAAGGGCCCGGGCGTGCGCGTGACGTTCAAGGACTACGGCTTCTTCGTGCCGCTGGACTCGGCGGGCTCGCAGGCACGCGTGGAGGGCGTGGTGAAGGTGGCCGAGCTGAGCGAGGGCCACGCGGCGCACTACGAGGCCGAGGGCGCCATCGTCCCGCGCGGCGCGGACGGCAAGCCGCGCGAGGTGCAGCTGGTGGCGACGGGCGTCGAGCTGCGCCGGTAGCACATGGCGCGCAGCTTCAGCATGAAGGGCGTGCAGGGCGCCGCGGACCGCGCCGTCCAGCACGCGAGGGCGTGGTTGCTGGAAACGGAGCCGGGTTCGCGCGTGCACGACGTGCAGTCGGACCCGCGCTTCCAGCATCGGGGCGTGGACCTGCTGTGGGAGCTGCCCTCGGGTGAGGTGCGCGGCATCGAGGTGAAGGGGGACCGCAACGCCACCCGGAAGCGGTACTTCTTCGAGCTGGTGTCCAACCTGGAGAAGGACACTCCCGGCTGCTTCCTCTACAGCGGCGCGGACCTGCTGGTGTACGTGTTCCTCTCGCAGGGGGAGATGCACGTGTTGCCGCTGCGCGCGGCGCGCGACTGGTTCCTCCCGCGCGCGAAGGAGTACCCGCTCAAGCACGCCTTCACCCAGACGGGCGCCATCCGCTACACGACGGTGGGCGCGGTGGTCTCCACGCGAGACGTCGTCGAGGGCGTGCCCAACGTGCTCAAGATTCCCCTGAGGCGCTCGACGCCGCTGCGAGCCCAGGAGGAGTCCGCGGCGCCCGAGCCCCAGGGAGCGACGGCCATGCCCACGAAGCAGGCCGAGCTCGGGGACATGGTCACGGTGAAGACGGCGGACGCGAAGCCCGCGACGAAGAAGCGGGCGCGGCGCCGCAAGTCCACGGAGGCCTCCGCGAGCAGCGGAACGGGTACGTCCGAGTGAGAGCGCGCTCGCGAGTCTCTCGCTGAGAGAACGTCGCCGCCTTCGAGCCGCGCAAACAGCGAAGCTCACGACGTGCGGCGGCAACGACGCCGACCAGGATGTTCACGGCCCTGCTCCGCCGCAGGTTCGCGGCCGCCTCGCGAGCCTCAGCCCTGGCGGCAACAGCGGGGAGCCGATGGAGTTGGGCATGCTCCTCCTCGAACCCTCGGCTCGGGCAGGACGCCTCGCGAGCCCACTCCCTGTATCGGCGGGGCCCCCGTGGAGCCAGTCATGCTCCGCGTCGAGACATCAACACGGGCACTGCGACTGGCGAGCCCACTCCCCGCAACGGCGGTGACCCCGTGGTGCCGGTCATGCTCCGCGTCGAGACATCCACACGAGCGCAGCCCGCGTTTCGAGCCCGCTGCCCTTGGTGATGACAGCGCTGAGCAGAGGGAGCCGGTCGGACTCCGCCGCGAGCCAGCGACTCGGGCACGGCGTCGCGAACCATGGCCCGCGCGCCGTGCCGGAAGCCACGCTCACTACCCGTGGCGGTGACGGTTGTGGCCGGGGTGGATGCGGTCATGCTCCTCGTTGAGCCGCTCGGAGATGCGCATCAGGTCCAGCAGGTTCACGCGGTCGTTCTGCGCCTTGTAGATGTGCTCCAGGCGCGGCATGAGGTCCAGCGCGAGGTGCAGGTCCTTGTTCTCCTCCGCCCACGCCAGCAGCGTCCGGGCGGCCGTGGCGGCCACGCCGTGCGTCTGGAGGTGGATGAGACCGTCGACGGCCAGGATGCGGGCAATCGCGGAGCGGCTCGTGTCCTCGGACAGCTTGACCAGGTCCGTCGCCGCCTCGTCCTTCTCGCCCTTGGCGGCGCGCACCATCGCGCGCGAGATGCCCTTGCGGTCCGGGAGGAAGAACTCCTCCATCTCCGCGAAGGACTCCGCGTGATTCACGTGGCCCGAGCGCGCGAGCAGCTCCGCGAGGCGGTCGAACAGCTCCGCGTCCTTCTCGGAGAATGGCGCCAGCGCCTCCTGCATGAAGCGCTCCTGGGGCAGGCCCTTGTCATCGACGGGCAGCCGCGCGCGCAGGCTGGTCATCCGCTCGAAGGCCGCGCTCACGGGCGCATCCGTCTTGCCGTTGAGCAGCTCCAGCAGCGACTTCATGAGCGACGCCAACGTGTCCGTCATCTCATGCGGCGCCACGCGGTCCGGCAGCCAGCGACGCCACAGCTCCACGGGAGCCGCGACGACGAAATCCTTGAAGGGCCCGGTGCCCTTCCACTTCGACTTCCACTGCTGGGCGATGCCCAACGGGAAGGTCGACTCCGACAGCTTCCGGAAGTCCTCCTCCGTCACCGGGATGCCGTAGTGGCCGAGCGTCCCGAGCAGGGCCTCCGTCGAGAACTCCTTGAGACCCTTCTGCTGCCAAGCCTTGTCCACGCGCTGCGTGCTCACCTGGTTCTCCGCTGCCCCTGGGCGCCGGCCATCGGCGCATGCGGTCTTCTAGCGGAACCCGGGCCCACAATGCATGGCCCTCGTACGCCCGCCGTCACGCGGCCGACGGCGAGGGTGCCACCTTCGGAACCGTGGGCCAGAGGGTGGGATTGCGCCGCCCATCCTCCACCCGACGCGCGAGATAGGGCTCACAGCCCCTCGCCTCGAAGGCCTTCTTCCACGCGGAGAAGCCGCCGCCCGCCCGCCAGGCATCCATCGCCGCCAGGCCACCCTCGGGACCACACTGGGCCAGCATGTACTCCACCCAGGCCCAGCGCGCGGACGTGGGACGCACCTCCGCGCGCCCCCGCAGGCCCTTGCGCAGCCGCTCCAGCCGGTTCTCCACCTCACGGATGCCCGCGAAGGGCGCGCCGTCCAGCGGCGTGTTCCGCTTGGCCACGAAGGGCGCCACGCCCAGCGCCACGGGAAGGATGCGCGACAGCTCCGCCGTGAAGCGGATCAACTCGTCGATGTCCGTCTCGTCCTCGAACGGAAGCCCCACGACGTTGTACACCTTGAGCTGCTTCATGCCGGCGGTCCGGGCATACCCGGCCGCGCGCACAATCTGTTCCTCGGAGTGCTTGCGGTCCACCATGTCTCGCATCCGCTGCGAGGCCCCGTCCGCCGCCACCGTCAGGTTCGTCGCCCCGCCCCGGCGGAGTTGATCCACCAGTTCCTGCGTCAGCCGGTCCGCCCGGAGCGACGACACGCCCACCTCGCGCCCCGAGTCCACGAGGGTGCGCAGCAGCTCGACGATGCGCGGGTGGTCCGTCACCGCCGCGCCCACCAGCCCCACCCGCTTCGCGTGCTCCGGGATGAGCGACAGCACCCGCTCGGGCGGCACCGTCCGCATGCCCCCGTTGGTGGTGCGCCGCATGACGCAGTAATGGCACCCCCGCGAGCAGCCCCGCTCCGGCTCGATGAGGAACATCGAGCGCAGCTCCGTGTGCGGCGTGATGATCTGCGAGCGGGCGGGCAGCCGCGAGTCCGTCGCCCGGGCCACGTGGTAGCGCGCCCCTCCCCTGCCCGGCACCCGGAAACCTGGGATGCGCGCGAGATGATCCAACAGCGCCTCGCGCTCCATGGAGGCCGCGGCCTCCACCAGCACGTGGATCAGCTCCTCGGACTCGCCCTGGACGAGCACGTCGACGAAGGGCTCCAGCGGATCCGGGTTGGAGAACGTCAGGGGCCCCCCCGCCACCACCAGCGGATGACGGCCATCGCGGCGCTCCTCCGCCAGCACGGGCATCCCAGCCAGCTCCAGCAGCGAGAAGAACCCCGTCAGCTCCAGCTCGTACGCGACGGAGAACGCCAGCATCTGGAAGCTGGAGACCGGGGCCTGGGACTCCCAGGTGAACAGCGGCGTGCGCGTCTTCTTGAACGCCTCCACGTCATCCGGGAGGAAGACGCGCTCGGCGGTGGCACCGGGGTGCTGGTGGACTTCCCGGTAGATGGCCTGGAAGCCCAGCGAGCTCATGCCCACGTGGTAGGGGCTCGGGTAGCAGAGCGCCACGCGGAAGGGCGCCTCCTTGTAGAGGGTGCCCTCTTCGTCGTCCAACAGCGAGCGGACGTGGTGGATGAGTGAGTAACGGCCCTCCATGTGCCTCCAGTGGGTACTGCCTCCAAACACCGCGGCCCCGACAATCCACTCCCTGAGGAGGGCTGCCGGGGCCGCGAGGCGCCACCCGGGTGGGTGGCGCTGTTCAGCGATGGATGACTACTTGAACGACGGGACCGGCTTCGACGGCACGCAGTACGCCGTGACGGCGCCCGTGGTCGGGTTCGTGCTCACCGTGAGGCACTCGGTGGCGAAGTCCGGGTTCACGTTCGGGTTCTCCGCGCACGAGTTCGGGTTGGTCGGGTTGCAAGCAACGGCCGGCCACATCGAACGGATGGCGTAGTTCGAGGTGCAGCCGTTGCGGGTGTACTTCACCTGCCCGCGCAGCTGCGTACCCGGCGTCGACGGCGCCGCGTACACCTGGATGTTGCTGAACTCGTAGCTGATGGTCGTCGCCGGAGCCGTCTGGGTCGCCGCGGCGTTGACCGAGGCCACCGAGAGCGTCTCCGCCGTGCAGAACTCATCCGCGTCCGGCTCGATGTCGAACCGGCCGAGCGCCGTCTGATCCGTCGTCGGACCCGGGTCGCGGTTCGCGATGGACGCCACGCCCTGAGGACGCAGGGTGAGCAGCGAGTTGCTCAAGTCATCCGGGTCGGAGAACTTGTAGACACCCACCAGCTCAGCGATCGGAGCCCTGAGCTCGCACCCAGCGCCGTTGGCATCGACGGGGTCGTCGATGGGGTCATACCGGGTCGCCCAGCTCGCGCTGTCCTGCACGAAGCAGGGAGCCTCGGGCTGGTCGAAGTTGCAACCCGTCAGCAGACCCGCCGTGCCAACAAGGACCATTGCCGCATTGAAGATGTTCTTGGTCATGTGACTTGAAATCCTGGTTCCGTGAATGGCCAGTGACTAGAACGTGTACCGGACACCAAGGCGCATCTGGCGCGGCGGCTGGTAGCTGGTCGGGTTCTTGAAGTTGGGGTTGACGTCGTTGTCGACCGTGCCGAACGGCTCGTCGCGCTCCTCGCCAGCCTGCCACTGGACGTTGCCAGGGAGGTCGGACGGCTTGCCGCCCGGGATGGGCTGCACGGAGAGCAGGGTGTACGTCTGGTCGACCGTGCTGACGCCCTGGAAGTTGAACAGGTTGAACACGTCCAGGGTCACGGAGATGACGCTGTCCTTGCTGACGCGGTAGTTGACGCCGATGTTGGAGTCAATGACGTTCAGCCAGGGCGTACGACCACCCGCGCCACGGGGGAGGACGAAGGACTCGTCCGCGCCGTAGAGCGCGTGCGCGCCGAAGTAGTTGATCGGCGAGCCGGAGTTGCCGCGGTAGGACAGACCCAGGCTGGCGGACAGCTCGTTCGTGAAGTTGAACTCCTTCGCGCCGAACACCTTGATCTGGTGCGTACGGTCGAACGGCAGCGGACCCGTGCGGTTGGCCAGGAGGCTGACGAGGTCGAAGTCCGACAGGATGTTCGGGTCGAGCTGAGCGGTCTCCGGACGGAACAGACCGGGGTAGTTACCGTTCAGGCGGGACCAGGTGTAGTTCGCCGCGGCGAGCCAACCATCCGAGAACGTACGGTTCAGGTAGACCGTGACGTTGTCGTAGTTACGCTCCGGCTTCGGGAACTCCTTGGCGAAGCCGCTGCCCGGGTTGCCGAGGAAGTACGACGCACCGTCATCGCGGCTCATGTCCTCGATGACCATGCTCATGTTGCGGTGCGTGTAGCTGGCGCCCACGCGGGTGTTGGCGATGAGCTCGTACTCGGCGCCGACCACCAGCTCGTTGGACGACTGGGGCTTGATGTCCGGGTCGATCGGCTCGTTCTCGACCTTGCCACCCGTGTAGAGGCGGTTCGGGTTGCGAACGCTCTCGGGCTGGGCGAGGACGTAGGCCGGGTCACGGCACTCCGTCTGCTGGCTCGTGCGATCCGTGGGATCGCAGCCGGCCTGGGTCTCCGACGCCAGCGCGCGGCGGGCCTCGTAGCGGCGCTCACCCGGGAACGCGCGGTCGAGCATGTTCAGCGGAACCTGCTCGTAGTAGCGAGCGAAGTTCACGAAGAACTTGGTGCGGCCGTTGGCGAACGGGTCGACGATGGCGCCGAGGCGGGGCGACCACTGGTTGCCCATGATGAGCGCCAGCTCGCCGTCACCGCCGTACATCGCCTGCACGTCGTAGCGCACGCCGAGGTTCAGCGTGACGCGGTTGGCGATGGACCAGGAGTCCTGCAGGAAGCCACCGACCGTGGTGCTGGTGGTCTTCGACTGCTGGGTCAGCTGGGTGATGGGGCTGTCGGGCGAGGCCTGGTAGCCGTAGCGACGGTAGTCCTGCACCGCGCCGCCGGAGTAGGGCTGGCCGTTGAGCAGCGCGCCCGCGTACGGGGCCGCCTCACGGAAGTACACGCCACCGCCGTACGCCTTGAGCTGGTCGTAGGACAGGAACTCCGCGTCCGCGCCGGCCTTCAGCACGTGGGTGCCGAGCGCGTTGAGCAGGTACGTGGCCTTCGCGTTGAACTGGTAGCGATCCAGCTTCGAGTCGTTCATGTAGCCCGGGCCACCGACCGTGTAGCCGATGACGGGGCAGCGGTTGATGGAGACGGGGTTGCCGTCCTCATCGACCGTCTCGAACGGGGCGCAGGCGCCCTCCTGCCCGGCGGGCAGGGCCTCGAGGTCCGCCAGGGACCGCTCGCTGATGTACTGGAAGCGGGAGTAGCCCGCGAGGCCCTCGGAGGAGCCCAGCTTGCTGCCATCCGCCGGCAGGGTGGACGCCGTCTGGTGGAACCAGCCAGCGGTCGCATCGACGAGGATCTTCTTGTCCATGAACGCGCCGCCGTACTTCAGGGCGACGGACGTGGCGTTCGCGTTCGTCTCCGTGAAGGCGAAGTCGCCCGGACGGGAGAAGATCGCGCCCGGCAGACCACCGGACTGCGGGTTGATGGACAGCTTGCCCATGCCACCCGTGGTCGTCGGCGTGCCGTTGAGGGCGAGCGAGACCGTGTGGTCCTGGTTGACGAGGTAGGTCAACTTACCCATGTACTGCACGGTCCGGGAGTCAGCGTAGTACTGACGATCCGAGCCCGCGATGGGGTCGACGACCGTGAAGCCCGTGTCATCCGTGACCGTGTTGCCAGAGGCGTCCAGGCGGATGGCGTTGAGCGTGCGGGTGTGCTGGTAGCGCGTGAAGGACGGCGCGAAACCGGCGAAGAACCACAGCTTGTCCTTGAGGATCGGACCACCGAGGGTGGCGCCGAAGTCGCCCATGTTCTTCAGCTCGTTGAGGCCGCTGATGACCGAGCCTTCAGACCGGATCGTCTTGCGGGTACCCTCGAACGTGCCGGGCGTCCAGTTGGCGAACACGGAACCGTGGAACTCGTTGGAGCCCGACCGCGTCACCGCGTTGATGACACCGCCCGTGGAGCGACCGAACTCCGGCAGGTAACCGCCGGTGATGATGTTCACGTCCTGCACGAACTCGATGCTCATCGGGCTCGCGTTCACGCCGTAGGCCGGGTCGTTCGTGGACAGACCGTCCACCACGTAGCCGTTCTCAGGCGAGGTCGCGCCGTTGATGGAGACACCGTACTGGTCGTTCTGGGCGCCAGGCGCCAGCTCGGCCAGGGACTCGAACGAGCGAGCCGCGCCGCTCTTGCCACCCGGACGGGCGACCGCGATGCGCTTGATGAACTCCTGATCCACGTTGACGCCCGTGGTCGTGGAGCCCACGTCGATGGTCGGCGGCGCGCCGACGATCTCCACCACCTCACCGAGGGACTCGGGGAGCAGCTCGACGTTGACGCGGATGGTGCGGTTCAGACGCAGCTGCACGTCCGACCGGGCGTAGGGCTTGAACTGCTCCTTCTCGAACCGCAGGGTGTAAACACCAGGCGGAAGCTGGGGAATACGGTAGTTGCCCTGTGCGTCGGAAACCACGGTCTGCTCACCCTGAAGGTTGGGCGAGGTCGCGGTTACCACCACGTCAGGAACAGGCTGCCGACTCTGAGCGTCGATGATCGTTCCGATCATCGTGCTCGACTGCGCGAAAGCCGCCGATCCATAAAGCAGACCTGCGGCCAGGACAACTCCGGTTTCCCGGAGCACTCGGTTCAAGTGCATACCAGACCCCTCCAAGGTGGGCTGCAACCGAAAATGACTGGGGAAAATATCCGAGGTCGAGCAGTTGTCAATAGACCGTTGCTTTTTGGTAACCAGTGGGGCAATTGCGCGATCACGTCAGTTACCCTTGACCTTGCTCACTTGAACCCGGAACGCGTTTCTGTATGGTGGCGCGCCCTTTCAGCCGGGGGTGGCGTGGTGGGTGTCCACTGGTGAAGAGGAGTCTAGTACATGTTTGATTCAGTCCTTGACCGCGGTCAGGCGCCCAAAGCGCGGTTCGGTGTGGGAACCACCATCTCGGTGATCCTGCACGTGGCACTGTTCGTGGTGGCCTACGTTCTTTCGACGAGGCCGCCGGTCGAGGAGGAGAAGGAGATCGAGGTGACGCTGAAGGCCACCATGGCCCCGCCGCCTCCTCCGCCGCCGCCCCCTCCCCCGGCGGCGACCTCCAAGCCGAAGACGACCCCGAAGAAGCCCAAGAAGCCCGACACCATCGTCCAGCCCAAGGAGATCCCGAAAGAGGTCCCCAAGGAGGTCGAGCCGACCGAGCAGCCCGAAGAGGCCGCCGAGGAGCCCTCTGAAGAGGCGGTCGAGGGCGGCGTCGAGGGTGGTGTCGCCGGTGGTGTCGTGGGCGGCGTCGTCGGTGGTGTGATCGGCGGCGTGGTCGGTGGGCAGCTGGGTGGGACGGGGACGGAAGTGCTGCCGTTCGGTGCGGGCATGACCCGTCCGGAGAAGGTCTCGGGCCCGCAGCCCGAGTACACCCGCGAGGCGCTCGAGTCTCGCGTGCAGGGCACGATGATCGTCAAGTGCGTCATCACCGTGGAAGGCCGTGTGGAGCGCTGCCGAATCATCAAGCCCCTGCCCCACATGGAACAGGCCGTCATGGACGCCCTGACGTCGTCACGTTACAAGCCCGTCACGTTCCAGGGCCGTCCGGTCCAGGTGGATTACACCTTCACCCTGAATCTGAAGCTGCCGCGCTGATCCGGGCGCGCCGTAGAGAAGCACCGCCGACCACCCCGCGCTCGTGAGGAGGAGCGCTCAACCAAGCCATGCAATTCACTCTCATCGATATCTGGCACCACACGGGCACCTTCGCCCGTATGATCATCTTCACCCTGGCCATCATGTCGGTGGCGTCGCTGGTCGTGATGGCGGAGCGGATGATCGTCTTCCGCAAGACCCGGTCCGACAGCCGCAACTTCGCCGCCAAGATGGGTGCCATCCTGGCGAAGGGCGACCTGACCACCGCGGCCAACACGAACCTGGGCAAGGACGTGGGCCACCTGGGTCGGGTGATCAACTCCGGCCTGACCGCCTACCGCATCAGCCCCAACAACAAGGACGTGGCGGTGGAGTCCGTGGCCCGCGCGCTCGAGCGTCAGGCGCAGCGTGAGGTGCAGAGCATGAAGCGCGGCCTGGGCCTGCTGGCCACGGTCGGTTCGACGGCCCCCTTCGTCGGTCTGCTCGGCACGACGATGGGTATCGTCAACGCCTTCCAGCTCATGGCGGCGGCCGGCTCCGGCGGTCTGGGCACCATCTCGGCCGGTATCGCCGAGGCGCTCATCACCACGGCCTTCGGTCTGCTCGTGGCGATCCCCGCCGTGATGGCCTACAACTTCCTGCAGGGCTGGGTGGATGCTCGCGCGGTGGACATCAGCGAGTCCTCCAACGAGTTCCTCGACGTGGTCGCCCGGCACCTGGGCGGCGGCGCGCACTCCTCGCACGCGGCCTGAGCAGTCACCGGCGAGCCCGGGGACGACCCGAGGCCCGCCTCCCGGCGTGAACGCGGCTCCAGGACATCCGGAGCCCGCGACGCCACCCGGGACGGCGGGCTTCCACCACCAGGAAGCAGGTTACACGCATGGGAATGTCAGCTGGCCCCAAGGGGGGCATCAAGAGCGAGATCAACGTCACGCCGCTGGTGGACGTGGTGCTGGTGCTCCTCATCATCTTCATGGTCGTCACCCCCATGCTCCAGCGCGGCAAGTCCGTGGAGCTGCCCAAGGCCACCGAGATCGAAAAAGAGAAGGGCAAGGACTCGGACCCTCTCTACGTCTCCATCACCCCGGACAAGAAGGTGTTCGTGGAGAATGACCAGGTGGACGAGCAGGCCCTCCAGGACCGCATCGCGGAGGAGCTGGTGAAGGACCCGGGCAAGAAGATCCTGCTCAAGGGTGACAACACGGTGAACGTGGGCGACGTGCGCAGGGTGCTAGACGTGGCCCGCAAGGCCAAGGCGAAGCAGATCGCGCTCGGCGTCGAGGAGAAGAAGTAATGGCCGGCCACAAGCAGCGCCAGTGGGTGAAGCCGCAGTCGGCGCCCAACTCGGAGATCAACGTCACGCCGCTGGTGGACGTGGTGCTGGTGCTCCTCATCATCTTCATGGTCGTCACGCCCCTCCTGGAGAAGGACATCCTGGTGCGCGTGCCGGACACGGAGGTGGAGAACGAGCCTCCTCCTGAGAATCCAGACAACCAGCAGCTGGTGGTCCTGCTGGACAAGGATGGCAGCTACTCCATCAACACGGAGAAGGTCCCGGCCTCGGACTACATCAACCGCCTCAAGCGCATGCTGGCGGCGAAGAAGGCGGACGAGAAGGTCGTCTTCTTCATGGCGGACGACGCGACCAACTACGGGCGGCTCATCGCGGCCCTGGACGGCGCGAAGGCGGCCGGCGCGAAGGTGCTCGGCATGGCGACGGAGCTGCCGTCGAACGCCATCATCCAGGGCACGCAGGTGGACACCGGCACTCCGGCGCCCGCCCCCACGCCCTGACATCTCCCTCCCGGAGCCTACGCTCCGGGTTGGAGTCGCGGTTCACAATCAGAAGCTCGTCGGCTAGAGTCCACTCCTCATGGCCGACGAGCTTCTCGTCTTTGAACAGACCATCGAAGCCCTCTTCCTGCGCGCGTTGCACGGGCGGCTGACGCCTGCCTGCAAGCAGCGGCTGAAGCAGGCGGGGCTCGACGTGGACCAGAAGCTGCGTCCCGCCTACTCCTTCACCTCCTGGATGGCGTTCCTGCGCATCGCCGCGGAGGAGCTGTTCCCCCAGGAGGCCGTCGCCCAGGGGACCTGGAAGCTCGGTGAGGCCTACATCGAGGGCTTCCGCGAGACGATGCTCGGCCGCGCGGTGCTGTCGCTCCTGCGGGTGCTGGGACCTCGCCGGACGCTCATGCGGGCCACGCAGAACTTCCGGGCGGGCAACAACTACACCGAGTCGAAGCTGGTGGAGCTCACTCCCACCCAGTTCGAGCTGTGGATGAACGAGGTGGGCGACTACCCGGACTTCACGGCGGGCATCATCCACGCCGGCCTGCGGGTGGCCGGCGCCCAGGAAGTGCGCGTGGAGCCGTCAGGTTATGACGGCCACGCCTGCACCTACCGCATCAGCTGGAAGGAGGCCTCGGTCTCCTCGGGCGTGGCCGGTAGCGGCGACTCCAAGGCTGCCATGAGGTCCGGGTCCATCAGCTCCCTGTAGATGAACTCGGCGATGAGGCCGGTCACCATCCAGATGGGCAGGATGTAGAGCGACGTCATCTGCCCCATGATGGCGCCCGCGTCGCCGTAGTACCAGATGCGGTAGCCGGTGAGTCGCTCCAGGACCAGGCCGCTGAAGCCCTCGAACAGCAGGATGCCCACGCCGTAGACGGCGGCCCGGAGGCTGGCGTGCTGGTAGAGCATCCAGCGGAAGACGGGCTCCACGAAGAAGAAGCAGGCGATGGCGTAGATGAAGAACATCCACAGCGAGCATTGCCCGTAGGCGGTGACGGCGGGCGTGTCCCAGATGGCGTTGAGCCCCAGGCGGTCATCCACTCGCCACTGGAACTGGAAGAGCGAGCCGAGGACGGGCACGTCCCGGGATACGCGCACCAGGTTGTAGAAGAAGATCTCCGAGCTGATGCCCACCATGCCGTAGAGGCAGAAGCGGAACATCGCGAAGGCGACCTTCATCCGCTGACCCCGCTTCATGTCTGCCCGGCGGATACGGACCGGACGACGCCGCTGAATCTCCTGCGACCCCATTTGCGTCATTCCCCCTGCGTTCCCCAACTCCCCGCCAAGCTACCCAAGGCGCACCCGCCCTGGCTAGAGGCCCCTTCACTTATCCAGTGAGCATGGAACCCTGACGTTCCTGGGGATGGGACAGGCATCCGCCCCAGGGGATTGGCTCTCCAGGGGCTTCTCCTCGGAGAGCCGCCGGTACGCGGGTTGCTCCTCGCGGAGACGGGCGATGCGGGAGGGGGATGGATGCTGGCGAGGGTGCGGTCGGGGGCGTTGATGGGCATCGACGCGGTGGTGGTGGAGTGCGAGGTCGACATGGCACTCGGCCTCCCCTACTTCAACGTGGTGGGGCTACCGGAAGGCGCGGTGCGTGAGTCGAAGGTGCGAGTGGTCTCCGCGCTGAAGAACACGGGTTTCGAGCTGCCGCAGAAGCGCGTCACGGTGAATCTGGCTCCGGCGGACTTGCGCAAGGACGGCGTGGCCTTCGAGCTGCCCATCGCGTTGGGAGTCCTCGCGGCGGCGAAGCTGCTTGAGGAGGCGCCCCTGGGGCGTTGTCTCTTCGGGGGTGAGTTGTCGCTCGACGGCACGCTCAAGCCCATCAAGGGCGTGCTGCCGCTCGCGGTGGCGGCGCGGGACAAGGGCTTCGAGGGTGTCATGGTGCCCGCGGCCAACGCGGCCGAGGCCGCGCTCGTCGAGGGATTGAGCGTGTTGCCCGTGACGAGCCTGCGAGAGGCCGTGGACCACCTCACCGGGACGCGCGTCATCCCTCCCTTCTCACGCCAGGGTGTCTCGCATCCGGTGGGTCGTGGGCGCGCGGAGCCGGACATGGCGGACGTGCGAGGACAACCCGACCTCAAGCTGGCGTTGGAGCTGGCCGCGGCGGGTGGACACAACGTGTTGATGTGCGGCCCCCCAGGCTCAGGCAAGACGATGCTGGCGCGGAGGCTGCCGGGCATCCTTCCGGCGATGACCTTCGCCGAGTCGCTCGAGGTGACGAAGGTCTACTCGGTGTTGGGGCTGCTCAACGAAGGCCACGCCCTGGTGCGCGAGCGTCCGTTCCGCGCGCCCCACCACACGCTCTCCGACGCGGGGCTCGTGGGAGGTGGCCCCATGGCCCGGCCTGGAGAGCTGTCGCTGGCGCACCACGGCGTCCTGTTCCTCGACGAGCTCCCGGAGTTCCGCCGCAACGTGCTGGAAGTGCTGCGACAGCCACTGGAGGAAGGAATCATCCACCTGGCGCGCGCCAACCAGAACATCAGCTATCCGTGTCAGGTGATGCTGGTGGCGGCGATGAACCCCTGCCCTTGCGGCTACTTCAACGTGCCGGGACACACCTGCACGTGTCCGGAGCATCGCGTGTTCGACTACCACGCCCGCGTCAGTGGCCCGCTGTTGGACCGCGTCGACATCACCTTGCAGACCCGGCCGGTGGAGTACCACCACCTGGCGCGCGCGGAGACGAAGGAGCCCTCCAGTCGCCACCATCGGGAGCGCGTGGAGGCCGCGAGACAACGTCAGCGTGAGCGGTACCGGGACGAGCCGAGCGTGCACTGCAACGCGCAGCTCCCGTCCCACCTCCTGCGGCGCCACTGCGTCCTGAGCGCCGGCGCCGAGCGGATGCTGGAGCTGGCGGTGCGACGCCATGGGCTGTCAGCGCGAGCCCATGACCGGCTCCTGAAGCTCGCCCTGACTCGCGCGGACCTGGAGGACCACGGACGCATCGAGGACGTGGACATGCGGCTCGCCATCGACTGCAGGGCGCTGGACCGACGAGGCTGGTTGCACTCGAACACGCAGGGAGGCACCCTTCCCCATCGTTCAGGCACGGGCGGGCGGTGGAGACCGCCCGCTGACGGACCTCTTCCCGGTGGCCGAGGCGTCACGCCTCAGTGGGGGGACGGCGGAGCCAGCTCATTCGAGGAAGAGACGAGGCGCGACGCGCCCTCCGTGTCATCCGTGGGAGCCCCCTTCCCGTCCGGCGACGAGGCCACGAGCGTGAGCTGATCCAACCTGGGCGCGGGGCCGGTGATGATTCGGGCCGACTTGCCGAAGGTCAGATAGGAGTAGGCCCAGTTGAGCATCACCGCCAGCTTGCTCCTGAAGCCGATGAGGAACATCAGGTGGATGAACAGCCAGGCGCCCCACGCGGGAAACCCTGTCTGTTTGAAGCGCCGGAAGGCGATGCCCACCGCGTGGCCTCGGCCAATCACCGCGTAGGAGCCCCTGTCCCAGTACTTGAAGGGCACCATGGGCTCCCCGCGCAGGCGGCGAAGGATGTTGGACGCAGCGTGCTTGCCCTCCTGCATCGCGGCGGGCGCGAGCCCCGGCACGGGCGTGCCGTCCTCCTGGTTGATCGAGGCCAGATCGCCCACGACGAAGACGTCCTCGAGACCAGGGACGGTCAACTGGGGCGTCACGTGTACCCGCCCCGCGCGGTCCAGCGGAACGCCGAGCGAGCGTGCCACCGGCGAGGCGGCGACACCGGCGGCCCAAATCACGGTGCGGGCCGCGATGAACTCCGTGCCGATGTAGACGCCCGTCTCGTCGATGTTCGTCACCCGGGCACCCGTGCGGACCTCCACGCCGAGCTTCTCCAGCGTGCGCCGCGCCTTGTCCGTCAGGTCGTCCGGATAGACGGGCAGGACCTTGCCCAGGCCCTCGATGAGGATGATGCGCGCATCCCGCGGGTCGATGTTCTTGAAGTCACCCGACAGGGACTTGCGGCTGATTTCCGCCAGCGAGCCCGCCATCTCCACGCCCGTGGGTCCCGCGCCGATGATGACGAAGTTGAGCAGGGCCTTGCGCATGCGAGGGTCCGTCTCACGCTCGGCCAGCTCGTACGCCAGCAGGACCCGACGTCGAATCTCCACCGCGTCCTCGATGGACTTCAGACCCGGGGCATGGCGCGCCCACTGGTCATTGCCGAAGTACGAGTGTGTCGCCCCCGTCGCGATGACGAGGTAGTCGTACTTCAGCTCTCCATCCGAGAGCAGCACCCGCTTCCCCGCGGTGTCGACGCCCGTCACGTCCGCCAGCACCACCGCGACGCCCTGGGGTCCGAGCAGGGCCCGCAGCGGCGCGGCAATCTCGCTGGGGCTCAGCGTCGCCGTGGCCACCTGGTACAGCAGCGGCTGGAAGAGGTGGTGGTTGTGCCGGTCCACCAGGGTGAGACGGACCGGCGCCTTGGCGAGCTGCTGCGCGGCCCGAAGCCCGGCGAACCCGCCGCCGAGGATGACCACATGGGGCATGTCTTCGCGTTGGGTTTTCACGAGCGAAAGGTCATGCCGCCCCCTCCAAACTTCAACGCAAAGCGCCGTGAATTCACCAGGCAGCCGGACAGCCCCTCGCTCACCCCGGAAATCCTGAGGAGGGCTCACCTTCCACCCTGCGAGACGCCCGCAGTCCCTCACGGACGCCTCTCTTCATGTGTTCACAGGGAGTACCTCGCGGCACGCCCATTGCTCTCCCCCCGCACCGATGCGTCGGGCGTCTCGTTCCGGGGCGACAGGGCGCAGCACGGACTCAAGGACAGGGCGGCGAGGGAGTCGATGAGCAAGCTGACGGAGAAGCTGAAGGCAGTGGCGGCGGCGGTGGCGTCCATCGAGAAGCAGTTCGGACGTGGCTCGGTGATGACGTTGGGTGGGGACACGCAGGAGCACAAGGTCGCGGTGATTCCGTCCGGTTCGGTGGGGCTGGACCGGGCGCTCGGCGTGGGCGGCTATCCCCGGGGCCGCGTGGTGGAGGTGTTCGGCAACGAGTCGTCCGGAAAGACGACGCTCACGCTGCATGCGATTGCGCAGGTCCAGGCCGCCGGCGGCGTGGCGGCGTTCATCGACGCGGAGCATGCGCTCGACATCTCCTACGCGCGCAAGCTGGGGGTGCGGGTGGAGGAGCTGCTGGTGTCCCAGCCGGACACTGGTGAGCAGGCGCTGGAAATCACCGAGCAGCTCGTGCGCTCGGGAGCGGTGGACCTCATCGTCGTGGACTCGGTGGCGGCGCTGGTGCCTCGCGCGGAAATCGAGGGCGAGATGGGCGACGCGCACATGGGCGTGCAGGCGCGGCTGATGAGCCAGGCCCTGCGCAAGCTCACGGGCGCGGTGAGCCGCTCGGGATGCTGCATCGTCTTCATCAACCAGATTCGGATGAAGATTGGCGTGATGTTCGGCAACCCCGAGACCACCACCGGAGGGAACGCGCTGAAGTTCTATTCCTCGGTGCGCATGGAGATTCGGCGCACGGGCAACCTCAAGGAGGGAGACGCCGTGGTGGGCTCGCGGGCCCGGGTGAAGGTGGTGAAGAACAAGCTGGCCCCGCCCTTCCAGGAGGCGGAGTTCGACCTGTTGTACGGCAGCGGCATCCACCGCGCCGGGGAGGTGCTGGACCTTGGCGTGGCCACGGGACTCATCGATAAGTCCGGCAGCCACTTCAGCCTCCGAGGCGAGCGCATCGGCCAGGGAAGGGAGCGCGCCGCGGAGTGGCTGCGTGAGCACTCCGACACGATGGAGGCGTTGGCCCGGGAGCTCGCGGGGACACCGCCGCTCCCCTGCCCCTCGCCCGCCGTGGAAGCCGCTGCCTAGACGGAGCCGGTCAACGACTCCAGGGAGAGCGCCACCGGGTGCTGGCGCTCTCCGGCGCGCACCACCAGCCCGCCGTCCGGGCCGGGCTCCAACAGCGCCCCGAACTGGTACTGGCCATCTCGCGAGAAGCGCGCCTTGGCCCGCCCCTGCTTCACCCGACACGTCAGGACGCCCAAGCCGTCCAGCTGGAGCGAGTCGAGCTCCAGGGCCTCGGCGGTGCGGTCACTCAAGCGGATGGACACACGCGCGTCCGGCGTGACGTCCACGGTCCGGACCTCGTACGCGGCGTCCTCGACCTGCACGTAGCACCAGTCCTGCCCGATGCGCAGTTGGTAGCGACCCTCGTCGTCCAGGATGAGAGAGGCGTTGAAGAGTTCGATGATTTTCGGGTGCTCGATGGGCTCGTCGTCATGCCACCAGCGCAGGGCGGCATCGAGGCGGATGCCGCTGTCCTCGCGAGTGTGCCAGCGCTTGCCGGCGGGGGGCTGTCCGGTGGGAGGTTCCATGGCTCTTCTCTATCTGCGCGCCCGCCCCGGGGGTTTCAACCCCTCGGGAGGCAACGCCCTACCAGTTCCGGACAAGCTCCGTGTAGCCACGGAAGGCCACGGCGCCCCAGAAGTTCACCAGCACGCCCAGCACCAACGTGCCCATCACCACGCGCTGGCGGAGCGACCAACCACCGATGGCGAAGAGCAAAAGGAGGTAGGGCGTGTAGTCGAGGCTGAAGCGGAAGCCGAACTGCATGTAGCCCGTGTTCTGGTAGAACAGACCGGGCAGCGCGCACACGGCCACGGTGAGCCACAGGGGCCAGTGCAGCCGAGGCCGCAGCTTCGGCACCAGCAGGAAGACGAGCAGCGGCAGCGTCAGAAGCAGCGTGAGCCCGCGCGGGTCATACCCGAGCTTGAGCGGCGACAGCGACAGGGAGGGCCACTTGAGGAAGGCGGCCTCCAGGTTGCGCCCCAGGTATTCCCAGTGGAAGAGGCCCCACCGGTCGATGTCCACGTTGACGCGGTTGTTGAAGAGATAGGCGTGGCCGAACTCGCTCAAGCGGCCGAAGCGATACACGTTGTAGCCGGCGGCGAGCAGGCCCAGGGGCGCGGCCCCCAGGGCGAACAGGCCCACCTTCCTCGCGGCCTGCTTCCAGTGGCGGCCCAGCTCCTTGAGCTGCTGCAAGCGAGGCTCGGGGCCCGGACACAGGGCCTCCAGCACGAAGAAGAGCCCCGCGAAGAACAACGGCGTGCGCGTGAGCGTCGCCATGGAGAAGAACACACCCGCCAGGACAGGACGACGGGCCCGCAGCGCATTGCGCACGTAGAGACAGGTGAGGGCCACGCCCATGACCTCGGCGCTGAACCACACCTCGCCACGGATGGCGCAGTAGAAGAACAACGTCCCGAAGGCGAGCGTCAGCGCGAGCACGACGTTCTCATCGCGGGTGCGCGCCGTCTCCCCTTCCCGGGCGAGGAAGCGCAGCAACGAGTAGAACAGCGCCACCGCCAGCGCGCCGACGATGACGCCGAAGGAGGTGTCGTTGAACTGGTACCCGTGCAGCGCGACGAAGGGAAGCATCGCCACGGCGGGGAACGACGGGAAGCTCACGAACCAGCGGTCATCCGGCAGCGGCCGGCCCTCGCAGCGGACCTTCTGGCCATTCACCTGCCGCACACAGGCCCAGTCCTCCAGGTTCGGGAGCACCTGGGGGTCCACGTCCAGCCGCCCCTCCAGCCACCCCTGCGCCTGGTAGATGAAGTGCGGCGCGGCGCTCTGGCGCAGGAAGCGCTGCGAGCTGAAGCTGGCGAGCACGACGAACGCCACCAGGAACAACAGCACCTCCACCCGGTAGGCCGCGAACCACACGCGAAGGACGGCGCCGACCGTGCTTCCACTGCCCACGGGCGCGACCATCCCTTCGGCGACGGCGGGAGCGGCGGGTTCCACGGGCGCGGTGGCGGCGGGCTCGATCCCAGGCGCAGCCTGGGGCTCGGGCGTGGACGGCGCGGGGCGCTTGGACTTGGAGCGACTCATGATTGGGCGGCGGTCAGCAGGTGCTGCCGCAGCATCTCCAGGGTGTGGGAGGCAGCGAAGAGGCGCACGCGCTCCCTGTCTCCAGAAAAGGACATGCGCTCACACCGCGTGGCGAACCCCGGTCCCGCGAGCGCGCAATACACGGTGCCCACCGGGTCTTCGGGAGTCCCTCCTCCGGGCCCCGCGTACCCCGTCACCGCCAGGCCGTATGTGGCGCCGCAGGCGGCACGCACGCCCTCGGCCATGGCCACGGCCGTCGGAGTGGAGACCGCGGTATGACGCTCGAGCACTTCGGTGGGGACACCCACCCAGGCGGTCTTCATCTTCTCCGAGTAGACCACCGCGCCTCCGATGAAGACGGTGCTCGAACCCGGCACCGCCGTCAGCCGCTGGGCGATGAGTCCTCCCGTGCAGCTCTCCGCCGTGGCCAGCGTGGCCCCGGCACGCCCCAGCGCCGACAGCAGCGCGGGCGCGTACTCCTCACCGTCCGCGGCGAAGACATGTCGCCCCAGCACGCGACGACACTCGGCCTCCACCGCGGCCAGGGCCTGGTCGGCCTCGGCCTGAGTGGGCGCCTCCGCCATCAGCTTGAGGTGATTCTCCGGCGCATGCGTGCGGAAGCCGAACACCACCCGGGGGTGGCTGGGCGCCAGCGGCGCCACGGCCAGGTCCAGCTCGGACTCGGGGATGCCCACGGTGCGAAGCAGCCGGAAGGCCCGGAACAGACGGCCCGGCCTCGACTCCAGCTCGGCGCGGATGCGCGGCAGCACCTCGTTGTCCAGCAGGGCGCGGTACTCGCGCGGCACCCCGGGCAGGAAGAACAGGCGACAGCGCCCCAGTGTGAGCACGACGAGCGGCGCGGAGCCGGCGGGATTGCGCACCGGCTCGGAGCCACGGGGGATTCGCGCCATGCGCAGCGCGCTGGGATTGATGGGAACGCCACGCGCCGCGTAGCGCTCGCGCAGCCACTCCAGGACCCGGGCGTCCTCCTCCAACGGGACACCCGCGGCGGCCGCGGCGCACTCCAGGGTGAAGTCGTCCGCCGTGGGGCCCAGCCCTCCGGAGACCACCACGACATCCGCTCGCGCGGCGGCCTCGAGCAGCGTCTGGGTGATGTCCGGCCGGACGTCCCCCACGAGCACCACCCGCTCCACCTTCACGCCCAGGTCGAAGAGCCGGGCCTCCAGGTAGGTGCTGTTCGTGTCCGTGATGAGGCCGGTGACCAGCTCGTCACCCGTGCACAGCAATTCGACCCGCATGGGGCGCGCATCCTAGCGACACGCGAGGGCCTCGGCACGGACGGATGCGTCTTCAGGCTCCGCCCTCCAGGCGGGAAGCCGGGCGGGTGTCGGCTCAACTCCACCCAGACCCTGGTTGGCGAGCGGTCCGGACGTTTCCGGGCGGGCCAGGCAGGGCGTGCTGCCCGGCGACGGCCTGGGGGCTTCAGCTCAGAGGAAGGCGGGTCCGTTGTTGCGGGGACCTTCGCCGTCCTCGGACTCCTCGTCGTCGTCCTCGTCATCGATGACGCCAGCGACGGCCGCGGAACCCGCGGCGAGCTTGCGCGCGGCCAGGTGCGTGCGCACCTGCACCGCGGACTCCACCAACCCGAGCGCGAGGTAGGCGCCACAGCAGGCCACCAGCAACCAGGCGGGATGATACTGCGTCGCGATGGCCACACCGGCCGCCACCATCAGCATGAACACGGCCGCGCTCTTCCGGTTGGGGCGGGTGTCCTTGAAGGTGCGGTAGCGCACCGTCGACACCATGAGCAGCGACAGGCCCGCCACCGCGACCGCCACCGGGACGTAGGCCGACTCGCGAAGAGGCTCACCCTGCGAGGCCACGTGATGGGAGATGATGACCGAGACGAGCATGCCCGCGGCAATCGGGATGGGCAGGCCCACGAAGAAGCTCCCGCCACCCCCGTGAGGATTGCGCGCCGCCAGCACGTTGAAGCGCGCCAGCCGCAGCGCGCCGCACGCGGCGAACGCGAACGAGATGAACAGCCCCGCGAAGCCCAGGGGCGCCAGCGCCCACTTGTAGACCAGCAGCGCGGGAGCCGCCCCGAAGGAGACGACGTCCGCCAGACTGTCCAGCTGGACACCGAAGTCGCTCTGCGTCTTCGTCAGCCGGGCGACGCGGCCGTCGAACCCGTCGAAGAACATCGCGAAGAAGATGGCCAACGCGGCCTGGTAGAGGTGGACCGGCTCCGCCTCGCCCGCGCACAGCGTGATGGCATAGAAGCCACAGAAGATGGACGTGACAGTGAAGAGGTTCGGCAGCACGAACATCAGTTTCCGTAACTTCATCGATCCCTCGACTTCCTCTGATGCCCATGAGTTCCTGGCAGCAGGACGGCCGGAGAACGAACCTTAGCAGGGTTTTATTCGAGGAACCGTCAGACCCAGGGGTCGGCAAGGAGAGCAGGCGCGATGGCAGACGGGCGCTGGGTCGTGTGGGTGCTGGTCGCTGCCCTCGTCGTGGTGCTGGGCAATGTCCTCTGGGTGGCGCTGGTCCGGCGGTGGTACCGTCTGCGGACGCCCCTTCCCCAGGCCTTCAAGGCCCGGTGCGCGGATGGGTGGGAGGTGGCGGTCCATGTCCGGCGCGCGCCGGTGAGGCGCTTCGAGGAGCCGGTGCTCCTGTGCCATGGGCTGGCGGCGAACCGGTTCACGTTCGACTTCGAGCCCCCCTACTCCGTGGCCCACTACCTGGCCGAGGCGGGCTTCGACTGCTTCAGCGTGGAGTGGCGGGGCACCGGGCACTCACGCCTGCCACCGCGAGGGCGGCGGTACACCGACTTCACCATCGACGACCACATCCTGCAGGACGGGCCCGCGCTGCTGGAGCTGGCGCTGAAGGAGACGGGCGCGAAGCGGGCGTTCTGGTTGGGGCACTCGCTGGGGGGGCTCGTCGGTTATGGGCTGGCCCAGGGGCCGGAGGGCGCGAAGCTCGCGGGGCTGCTCACGCTGGGCGCGCCCGTGCACTTCAAGTCCGAGCCGTTCCTGCGCACGCTCATCTCGCTCGGCGTGCGCGCCGCGTGGCCGGCCCGCTTCCGGCAGGAGTGGATGAGTGCGAGCCTGGCGCCGTTCCTGGGCTACGTGACGCTGCCCCTGTCCGACCTGGTGGTGAATCCGCTGCACATCCCTCCGCGCATCCAGCGGCAGGTGTACGCCAACATGATGTCGTCGATGAGCCGCAAGGTGCTGCTCCAGTTCCAGGATTGGATCGAGCACGACGCGTTCCGCTCGTTCGACCGCACCCGCGACTGGCGCGCGGGTATCGCCGGGCTCCAGCTGCCCATCCTCGTCATGGGCGGAAGCGCGGACCGGCTCGCCACCGCGGAGAACGTGGAGAGCCAGTTCGCCCTCGTCACCGCTCCGGACCGCACCCTCCACGTGTTCGGCAAGGACCACGGCGACGCGATGGACTACGGCCACGGAGACCTCGTGTTCGGCAAGGGCGCGCCCACGGAGGTCTATCCCGTCATGCGCGAGTGGCTCGAGAAGCATGCCACGCCGCTCGGCTCCGCCGCCGAGCCTCCGCCTCCCGCCTGAGGCGCCGCGTGTCCTTGGCTCAGCGCGGTTCCGGTGCGGGCTCGACCGTTCGCTTCACGCAAGGCAGCTCGGTGCCGCGCGTGTCTTCGCTGTCCACGCGTCCCAGGTGGATTCGCGTGGACCCGGTGCACTCGGCCCCGACGAGGCCCTGACGGCTCTTCGTCGAGCGGAGGACGTCCACTCGGAGGACACCGTCGCCCGTGGCCGACAGTGCCGTCCGCGCGCTGTCGCGGACCTCCACGCTCCGGGCATCGAGCGTCGCGAGCGTGTCCGCGAGCAACGCGGTCTGACCACAGCGTTCAAGGTCCGCGTCACGCAGCGACACCCGTGCGCTCTGCGTCGCCAGCACGCAGGTGCCCGAGGCGCCCCGCACCACCACTCCCTCCACGTCCGCGATGACCTGGCGCAGGTGCAGGGCATCCCCCGTGATGCCGTCTGACGAGTGCACGCGCGACACGATGGCATCTCGCAGCCGCAGGCGACCTCCCACCGCGAGCACCCCATACTCCTCCGCGGTCTCCACACGCAGTCGCCGCACCTCCACCTGCGAGCCCGTGAGCTGGAGCGCGCCGTGGCTGCCGCTGCCGCGCACCACCACGTCCTCCAACAGCACGTTTCGCGAGGCGACCACGGCGAGCCCCGCGCGCTCGGCGCCCACGGACTGGAAGCCGCGGACCTCGAGCCGGGGTGAATGCATGACGGAGAGCGCGAGCTCGTGGCCCGCCACACTCACCTCCCGCAGCACCAGGGTCCCCTCCACCACCGAGAACGCCGCGCCTGTTCCCGCCTGGGCCGACGAGCGCCGCACCTCCGCGTGACCGCCATCCATCCCCAGGGCCGATACCGCGCCCGAGATGACGACCTCCTCCAACATGGCGGAGGCCTCCGCGCCGCGAACACGCACGGCCCGGCGGAAGGGCCCCGTGAAATGGATGTCCCGGAGGCGCGTGGTCCTCGGCGACACGGGAGCCACCGAGGCTTCCGGCGGGGCCTCCAGCACCACGCCCACGGTCTCCGGCACGCTCGCCTCGAAGCGTGAGGACTCCGCGTCGAATCGGCCGGCGCGGACCTGGACGCCGCCTCGACGTTGCCCGGCGAAGGACACCTTCTCCGCGCGCACCTGCCGGCCACGCGACACCTCCACGCCCCAGGCACCTCCTCGGATGGACAGGTTGCGAAGGAGTGCCACGCCCTGCTCGGGGACGAGGGGATGATCAGCGCCCGAGGCGCTTCGTGATTTCGGGCTCGACGTGACGAGGACCGGGGGCTGGACCTGCTCCTCGGATCCATCGGCGCGCAGCACCACGGCCTCCGAGCCCTCCGCCACCAGCACAGTGGCGGGCCCCTCGCCCTCCAGCCGGACGCCTTCGGGCAAGGTGAAGCTCCCCCGGTACTCCCCCGCCGCCAGGTGCACCGTCAGCACCCCTGGCCGCCCCAGGGCCTCGGCCAGGGAGGACCACGGTTTCCCACGCGTGCCGTCCCCTGCTTCTGGGGCCGTGTCGTCCACCCAGACCTCCGTCCGGCCCGTCTCCAGCCTGGAGACGACGGCGGGGGCCTGGGCCGAGGGGCCCGGACTCCGGCAGGCGCCCAGCGCCAGGATCACGACGGTCGGAAACGTTCGGAAACGCACGAGAGGGCGACAGCCTACCGCATTCCCGCCCACCCCGCCCGGACGCGATCAGCCACACACGCCAAACGATCGGAATCTCAAAGACTTTCTTCCAATCACGATCAGCCAGGATGCTTCTGGCATGTGATTTCCACGGGGTGTGTCGGTGTCTCCGACGTGGATTCCCCACTCTGTCTACGCCCGGTGTTTCATCGAGCCAACTTTTCGTCCGGAGGCCGATTTTCCGGCCTCGGAACGCGGTCAGCATTGACAGGGAAAAGAACGATTTGTTACCACCGGTTGGCTTTCGCGCATTCAAGGCCAGACAACGCAGGACGGAGGGGCGTAATGACCAAGGCAGAGCTCGTCGAGGTGGTGGCGGCGCAGACACGTCTCACCAAGAAGTCGGCGGCGCAGATCCTCGACATCGTCTTCACGAACATCGGCAAGGCCGTGAAGAAGGATGCGCGCTTCAGCTACCCCGGATTCGGCACGTGGTCCGTGCGCTCCCGCAAGGCGCGCAAGATTCGCAACCCCCAGACGAACGAGATGATGAAGCTCAAGGCGTCGAAGACCATCGGCTTCCGCCCGGCCAAGGAGCTCAAGAACTCGCTGTGAGCCGACTCCACCCCGGTCCAGCCCGCGGAGTCCCCGGGACTCGCGCTGGGCCGGGCTCCTCCTCAGGGGCGCTACCTTCGTGGGTGGCGCCCCTGATGCGTTGCGGGCCTCAAGAGCCCGTCGCGCCGCGTGCCATGGGCGGCGCGCGAGGGCGCTCGTCACCCGCGTCCTCGAGCGCATCCAGCGGGTCCACCACCTCGCCGTCCTTCCACAGCTCGAAGTGCAGGTGCACGCCCGTGGCGAGCCCCGTCTCACCGGCGAGCCCCACGGCGTGGCCTGGATCCAATATCTCGCCGGGCTCCACCAGCACGCGGGACAGGTGGCTGTAGCGGGTGAGCCAGCGGCCCTCATGCTGGACCTCCACCTGGAGGCCATGGTCGCCGTTCCAGCCCGCGCGCAGCACCACGCCCTTCGCGGCGGTGTAGATGATCTGTCCCTGCTTCGCCGCCAGGTCCACGCCAAGGTGTCGGCGCTGCTCGCCCCGGATGGGGTGCCAGCGCTGACCGAAGACGCTGGTGATGGTGACCGGGTCCACGGGCCAGGCCAGCCGGGGCAGGCCATCCGCGTTCTCCGGATGCTCGAGTCGACGCAGCTCCGCCATGCGGACCGCGAGCCGCCCCACCCTCAGCACCACCGCCTCCGCCAGCGCGCCCGGCATGTCGCCGTACGTCCTGCCGTCCTGCTCCAGCTCGGTCTCCAGGACGCCGCGGGCCTTCGCCACGTCGCGGGCGTCCGTGCGCTCCAGGGCGCGCTCCAGGAAGGCGTCGAGGACGCCGTTCATCACCTCCCAGCCCTGCACCTGTCCCAGCGGCATCGGGCCACCCCGGGCCACCTGGCGCCGGTGGGCTCGGGCCCGCTGCGCGAACGTGTTGAGGGCGCCCTGCAGTTCCTCCGAGGGCTCCGGCGAGGCCACGCGCGAGAGCGTCCGCGCGGGGGCGGGCTGGGGCTCGCGGGGGACCACGGGCGAGGGCTCGGTGTCGACGTACTCCGAGGTGTCGTAGACCTCGTCAAAGCTCATCTTCTGCTCCGACCGGGTCGAGGAGCAGGCGCAGAGACCGACGAAGGCGAGGAGGGGGAGTCGACGCACGGCCCGGCGAGCGTACCACGCCCCTGCCGTGCGGCATGCCCACCCCGCCCCCCGGTGGAGCAGGCAAGGGAGCTTGCCCGAGGGGCTCCCTCCGCTGGCGCTGAGCCCGCATCCGCGTTGCGCTCCCGGGCACACACGAGGCGTTGCCGGGGAGACGTCGTCGAGGGCCCTGCTCCCTGGCACTGCGTCCCGCGGGCACCGCGCGACGTGCTCCCGACTTGAACGCCCAGGCTGCCCGGCGGCGCCTGCCGGCACGGGGGCGCCGTTGCCGTATCCACGATGACGGCAACCCGTCGCATCGAAGTGAAACGAGATGGGCATGATCTCGGCGCGCGGTGGACGTAGGCAATCGCCTTGTCGATGCCGGTGGCGGACGTGCTCCGCGGTGTCACCCTCACGGCACATCTCGTGCTGCCAGGCGCTCACGCGATACTTCAGCGTGCGACGCACGCACGCCATGACCTTGACTCGATGCCCGTGGCGGACGAGTTCGAGGTGTCGCCCTCCGCGGTTCATCTCGCGCCTCCGGGCGCACCATTCACGTTCTACTTCAGCGCGCGACGTGCGCTCGCGCCATGGCCGTGTCTCAATGCCCGTGGCGGACGAGTTCGTGGTGTCACCCTCCACGGTTCATCTCGCACCGCCGATCGCACCCCTCATGCTCCACTTCAGCGCGCGACGTGCGCCCGCGCCATGACCCAATCGAGGCCCGTGGCGGATGCGTTCCGAGCTGTCGCCCTCCGCGGTTCGTCTCGTGCCGCCGGGCGCACCACTCACGCTCCACTTCAGCGCGTGACGTGCGCTCGCGCCATGGCCGTGCCTCGATGCCCGTGGCGGGTGCGTTCCGAGGTGTCGCCCTCCACGGTTCATCTCGCGCCTCCGGGCGCACCACTCACGCTCCACTTCAGCGCGTGGCGTGCGCTCGCGCCATGCGCTTGTCGATGCCCGTGGCGAACACGTTCGAAGGTGTCGCCCTCCACGGTTCATCTCGCGCCGCCGGGCGCGGCGATCCCACGCTACTTCAGCGCGCGACGCACACGCGCCATGCGCTTGTCGATGCCCGTGGCGGATGCATTCCGCGGTGTCGCCCTCCACGGTTCATCTCGCGCCTCCGGGCGTGGCGCTCCCGCGCTACTTCAGTGCGCGACGCACGCGGGCCACGGCCTCGTCGATGTCCGCGGCGGATACATCCAGGTGCGTCACCAGGCGCACCGTGTGCGGGCCGCCCGCGGGGTTCGTCAACACGCCCTGGGTGCTCAACAGCGGCACCATGTCCCGGGCCGGACGTGCGAACTCGGCGAAGACCATGTTCGTCTCCACCCGCTTCACGTCCACCTTCACGCCCGGCACCTCCGCGAGCCCCGCCGCGAGGCGACGCGCGTTCGCGTGGTCCTCCGCGAGCCGCTCCACGTGGTGCTCCAGCCCGTACAGCGCCGCGGCCGCGAGGATGCCCGCCTGACGCATGCCGCCTCCCAACCGCTTGCGCAGCCGGCGCGCCTCCCGGATGAGGTCCGCCCGTCCCACCAGCGCCGAGCCCACCGGCGCCCCCAACCCCTTCGAGAAGCACACCGCCGTCGTGTCCGTCAGCTTCGCCCACGACGACGCGGGGACGCCCGCCGCCACCTCCGCGTTGAACAACCGCGCGCCATCCAGGTGCACCGCCAGCCCCGCGTCACGCGCCACCTTCACCACCTGGGCGAAGCGCTCCACGGACCACACCGCGCCACCGCCCCGGTTGTGCGTGTTCTCCAGCGACAGCAACCGCGTGCGCGGGTTGTGGATGTTGTCCTCGCGCACCGCCGCCGCCACCACCTCCGGCGTCAACACACCCCACTCGCCCGGCAAAGGCTGCGGCTGCACGCCCCACAGCGCCGGCACCGCGCCGCCCTCGTAGTGCAGGATGTGACTGCCCGCCTCGGTCAGCACCTCGTCCCCCTGCCGGCAGTGCGCGCCGATGGCCAGCTGGTTGGCCTGCGTGCCAGAGGGCACGAACAGCGCCGCCTCCAGGCCGAGCCGCTCGGCCACCTTCGCCTCCAGGCGCAGCACCGTGGGGTCCTCGCCGTAGACGTCGTCGCCGACCTCCGCCTCGGCGATGGCTCGCCGCATCGCCGCGGTGGGCTTCGTGACGGTGTCGGAGCGAAAGTCGATGGGCTTCATGGTTCTCCCGAGTGTGGACACAGCCGGTGCTTGGGGGTCCGGCAAGGGTGACATACAACGGCCGCGTGCCCGGACGTGAGACAGCGGCGGCGAAGCGCGAGCGCGCGGTGAAGGTCATGGAGCGACTGGAAGCCTCCATGCCCGACGCTCGCATCGAACTGGACTACCAATCCCCCCTGCAGTTGCTCGTGGCGGTGATGCTCTCCGCCCAATGCACCGACAAGCGCGTCAACATGGTGACGCCCGCCCTCTTCCAACACTTCCCCGACACCCAGGCGTACGCCCAGGCCAAACCGACCGACGTGGAGCCGTTCATCCGCACCTGCGGCCTGTACCGCGCCAAGGCGAAGAACATCGTCGCGGCGGCGAAAATCCTCGCCGAGAAACACGGCGGCAAGGTGCCACTCGAACGTGACACGCTGGCGGAGCTCCCCGGCGTGGGCCGCAAGACGGCGGGCGTGGTGTGCATCCACCTGGGCGGCGACAACGCCTTCCCCGTGGACACGCACGTCAAGCGGCTCGCCTACCGCCTCGGCTTCACCCCCCAGGAGGACCCCGACAAGGTGGAGGCCGACATGCAGGCCGTCCTGCCTCCGGAGCGCTGGATGATGGGTCACCAGCTCCTGGTGTGGCACGGACGACGCACGTGCTTCGCCCGCTCGCCCGAGTGCGCTCGCTGCGTCGTGGCGGAGCTGTGCCCGAAGAAGGGCGTCGATGCGCGCGTGGCCGAGCCGGAGAAGTCCCCGGCCCCGGCTCGCGTGAAGAAGACGGCTACCGCGAAGCGCCCAGCTCGTTCTCGCGCGAAGCCTTGAGGCGCTTCATCCGCTTGCGGATGAACTCGCGCTTCAGCGTGGAGACGTGGTCCACGAACACCGTGCCGTTCAGGTGGTCCGTCTCGTGCTGCACGGCGATGGCGAGCAGCTCGTCACAGCGCAGCGTCTGCTCGTTGCCGTCCACGTCCAGGTACTTCACCGTGACGACGGCGGCGCGGTCCACGTCCTCCGACTCGCCGGGGATGGAGAGGCAACCCTCGGTGTAGGTCGTCTCGCCCTCCAGGGTGACGATTTCGGGGTTGATCATCGCCAGGGGCTTGGACTCGGGCTGGCGGGGCGTGGTGTCCAGGACGATGACGCGCTGGAGCACGCCCACCTGCGGCGCGGCGAGCCCCACGCCGTCAGCGGCGTACATCGTCTCGAACATGTCCTTCACCAGCGCGCGGACCGAGTCGTCCACCTTCGTCACCGGCTTGGCCTTCTGCTTCAGGATGGGGTCGGGCCAGATGAGGATTTCACGAACCATGCAGGCCGTCTTAACGCCCCCCGCGCGGACGGGCAACCCCGCTCCGGCCACCGCCCGCCCGCCCCTGACAGGGACGTCCACCCCACGTCAGTCGAGCAGGCTCCGTGCGTACTCGGCGCGCAGTCGGTCATCCCCCAGGGCCTGGGCCGCCTCGGACAACACGCTGCGAATCTGCTGCGCGCGGTGCTGGAGCGCCGGGTCCGGATGACCCGCGAAACGCAGGGGGTGGAACTCGGCGGTGAGCAGCTCGAAGGCCCGCTTGACCTCCTCGCCGCCCGCCGTGCGCGCCAGCCCCAGCACGGTGAAGTAGTCCGCGTCCTGGATCTCCTCGAACTTGGACTCCAGCCGACGCACGTCCAGTTCGGGAGGCAGCTCGTCCGAGTCCTCCGTGTTCGCGGGCTGGAGGGTGATGAGGCCCAGCGTCCTCGCCACCGAGAGGGCCTTGAGCGCCGAGTCCTGGGGAAGCCCCGCACCGAGCAGCAGCGCCTCCAGCGTGTGCTCGCCGTCCACCTGGGAGAGCAGCTGCAAGTCCCTGGCGGGCAGGCCGAAGTCGTCGGGCGCGAGGTGCAGGTCGCCGCGGGTGACGCGGGCGCGCAGGCTGCCGGCGGCCTCGAGCAGGGACTCGGCGGTCAGCGTGTTGCGCAGGGACTCGGCCAGGAGGAACAGGGGCGGCCGGGTGGCGGCGGCGAGCGCCACCTCGTGTGGCACCGGCTCCTGGACCAGGCGGTACAGCGTGGAGGGCTCGGAGAGGGCGTCGAGGAAGACCTGCTCCGTGTAGCGCTGGACCAGGGGCACGGACTCGGACTCGCGCAGGTAGCCACGTCCCCGGAGCGCGTCGAGCAGCGCGCCGGTGGTGGCGCTGCGCACCAGCCGCAGCTCGCCTTCCTGCCGCGCGTCGATGAGGCCATCCGCTCGGGCGCGGTCGATGAGCGACTCACCAGGAGCCGACGAGACGGCGCCCACGAGCAGGCCATCTCGCAGCCACAGCACGCGCAGCGCGTTCATCACCTTCAGCTCCAGGCGCACCTCCATGCGCGCCTCGCAGAGCCGGAGCACCAGTCGGGCGAGACCTTCCTGCGTGACACTGCCGCTGCGTGACACCGCGAGCTCCGGACGTCCCGGAGGTGCCTCCAGGGGGAGCAGCGCCGCTCTGGCCTGCGCGGCGGCCTCCTCGGCCTCGCGACGTCCCCGCTCCTCGAGTTCCAGGCGCTCCCGCTCGGCGCGGGCGCGCTCCTCCGCGGAGTCCTTCTCCAGGCGGGCCTTCTCCTCGCGCAGCGACTCCAGGGCCGCGCGGGCCTCCTCGTGATCCGTGCGCAGTCGGGCGAGCTCCGCGTCCGTCTGCTCGAGCTGCCCCTGGAGCTGGGCGGAGCGGGCCTCGGCCGCGCTCAACGCCTGGGCCTGCTCCTCGATGCGCGTCTCCACGGCGGCGCGCTGACGGGCTTCCGCCTCCAGGCGCACTTCCAGGGCGGTGCGGTGACGGCCTTCTGTCTTGGCTCGCGCTTCCGCGTCGACCAGGGCCTGCTCCGCCTTTCGGGCGCGGGCCTCGGCGTCCGCGCGGACCTCGGCCTCGGCGGCGGCTCGCGCGTCCGCCTCCGCTCGCTGCCGGGCTTCTGCTTCCGCGCGCGTCTCCGCGACGACTCGCTGCTTCGCGTCCGTGTCCGCCCGGGCCTCGGCTTCGGCGCGCAGACGGGCCTCCGACTCGGCGAGCGCCTGGGCCTGCTTCGTCTCGGCTTCGGTTTGCTCGCGATGCTTCGCCTCGGCTTCGATACGGGCCTCGGCCTCCTCGCGCAGCTCCACCTCGAACGCGGCCTCGGCTTCGGCGTCCTCTCGCCGCTTCACCTCGGCTTCGATTCGGGCCTCGAGTTCCGCGCGCTGTCTTGCCTCGGCTTCCGCTCGCGCTTCGGCGTCCTGGCGCTGCTTCGCTTCGGACTCGGCTCGCGCCTCCGCGTCCTTGCGCTGCGACTCCTCTATCTCCGCGCGGGCCTCGGCCTCCTTGCGCTGTGATTCCTCGACCTTCGCTCGGGCCTCGAGTTCCTTGCGCTGTGATTCCTCGGCCTTCGCTCGGGCCTCGAGCTCCTTGCGCTGTGCTTCCTCGGCCTTCACTCGGGCTTCGAGTTCCTTGCGCTGTGCTTCCTCGGCCTTTGTTCGGGCTTCGAGTTCCTTGCGCTGTGCTTCCTCGGCCTTCACTCGGGCTTCGAGTTCCTTGCGCTGTTTCTCCTCGGCCTTCGCGCGCGCTTCGAGTTCCTTGCGCTGCTTCTCCTCGGTCTTCGCGCGCGCTTCGAGTTCCTTGCGCTGCTTCTCCTCGGCCTTCGCTCGGGCCTCGAGGTCCTTGCGCTGCTTCGCTTCGGACTCGGCTCTCGCTTCCGCCTGTTCGCGGAGCTTCGCCTCGGACTCGGCGCGTGCGGCGGCTTCCTCGCGCTGCTTCTCCTCGAACTCCGCTCGCGCCTCGGCTTCCTCTCGCGCCTTGGCTTCCGCCTCGGCTCTGGCTTCGGCCTCTTCACGAAGCTTCGTCTCGGCCTCGGCCTTCGCTTCGGCCTCGGCGAGAGCTTGCTCCTGGGCCTCTGCTCGGGCTTCCGCCTCCTCGCGCGCCTGGGCCTCCTGCGCGAAGCGCTCCCGCGCCTCGGACGAGGCCTGGGTCTCCAGTTGGGTGAGCGCCTGGACCTCGGCCCTGGCGCGAGCCTCCGCCTCCTCGCGTGCCTTGGTCTCCGCCTCCGCTCGCGCCTCGGCTTCGCTCCGCGCCCGCGACTCCAGCTCCGCCTGGGCTTCCGCTTCCGCGCGAGCTCGCGACTCCGCCCTCGCTCGAGAATCCGATTCGAGCCGGGCCGCGTCCGCCGCTTCCGCTCGGGCCTCTGCCTCCGCACGGGCCAGGGCCTCCGCGCCCGCCCTCGCCTCCGCTTCGACGAGCGCCACTTCCGCGGCCTTCACTCGCGCTTCGAGCGCCTGCCTCGCGCGGACCTCCGCCTCGGCTCGCACCTCCGCGTCGACCCGACCCGCGGCCTCGTCCTCGATGCGGAGCTCGATCTCCCTCATCGCCTGCGCCGACGCGGCCTCTCGCGTTTCAGACTCCGCGAGCTTCGCCTCCAGCTCCGCGAGCCGGGCCTGCGTCTCCGCTCGGTCGAGCGACTCACGGTCGGCGCGCTCCTGCGCATCGTCCCGCGCGATGAGCGCCTCGCGGACCTCCGCCTCCGCGCGCGACAGGGCCTCGGCCGACTGCTTCGCCTGCTCGCGCGCCTCCGACGTCGAGGTCTCCAACAACGCGCGCAGCTCGACGAAGTCCTGCTCTCGCGACTCGATGCGTCCGAGCGTCGCCTTCGCGGCCTCGTCCACGGAGGCCCGTGCGCGCGTCTCGGCTTCCGCGAGCGCCTCCGCCTCCACCAGTCGCGCCTGGAGCTTCGCGAGCTCCGTGCGCAGGGTCTCCACCTCCGAGCCACTGCGCACGCCCTGCTCGGACTCACGCTGGCGAGCCATCTCCAGCTCGGCCTCGAGTTCTCTCCGCGCACGCTCCTCCCGCGCGAGCGCCGCCGCGTTCTCGTCTTCTCTCGCTCGGGCTTCCTGGAACTGCTGGTCCACCTCCGCCAGCAACGTCGCGTCCCGGGAGTGCTCCTCCTCGAGGACCTCGAGCCGCGTCTGGAGCGACTGGAGCTGCTCCGTCTGTCGGTCTCGCGCGGCCTCCGCCTCCACGCGCAGCGCGGCTTCGCGGTCCAGGATGGTGCGCAGGGACTCGCTCAGCTCGCGGGCCTCCTGGGCCTGTCGTTCGGTCTCCTGGCGAAGCGCGGTCTCCTCATCCAACGCCGCCTTCAGCGCGTGGACCCGCTCGTGCGCTTCCTCCAACTGGCGCTCGAACTCCTCCCAGCGCGCGCGCAGCGTCGGGTCGTCCACGATGCTCGCCGACACCGCTTCCGTGGTCTGCTCCGGCGCTGTTCCGACGGAGGGCTCGCTCGGCGCGGATTCGTCGAGCGAGGTGGTCCTCGCGGTCGCATCCGGGGACTCCGTGTCGGCGTCGAACCACCCTTCGCTCGCGGAGGGCCGCGTCGAAGCAGGCAGCTCGGGCTCCGCGTCGAACCAGCCGGAGGAAGCCTCGGGCTCTTCGGGTGACTCGACGGCTGGCGCGGTGGGGTCGGAGGACTCGGCCGTGTCTGCCCAGCCCGCGGCGACGTCCGCCATCGAGGTGTCGGCGTTGGCTCCCGCCGTCCCCCAGCTCACCGCCGCGCCGGATGCCGGGGCGTCCGCCCTGGCACTGGTCCAATCGTCGTCGTTCCCGGGCTCCGGGTCTCCGAGGTCGGCTCCCGGAACAGAGGAGGAATTCGTGGACTCGGCCGACTCCGGCGCATCACCGGGCGTCTCCGGGTGCACTGCCTCCGTCGTGCCCGCTCGAGCGTCGGGCGCGGACGCCTCGAGGTCGCTGCCGCTCGATGCCGTGGCCGCCGGAGGCGACTGCTTCTCGTCAGACTCGGAGTCGAACCAGTCCTCGCCCACCTGGCGGTTGGAGGACTCGGGGGGCGAGCTCGTGGGGTCTTCGTCCTCGGCTCGGACCTTGGCTTGGAGGTCCGCCTCCAACACATCCCACGGCGAAGCGGGCAAGCGCTCTTCTTCGCCAGGTTCCTCGGAGGAGGCCTCGGTGGAAGGTGCGTCCACGCTCGCGTCGACGTGGGCGGGCAGGGTCGGTTCATCCGACGTCGTGAAGCCCTTCGCGGCGTTCTCGACCTCGGGGTCGGGCGGCAGTTCGGTCCAGGCAGCCGCGTCGACCGGCTCGGGTACGCGTTGCTCGGCGTCGCGCATCGCGGCCAGTTCCGCCTCGGCCGCCGAGAGCGCATCGCCTTGTGGCGCGGGAGCGTCGACGTCGAAGAAGCCTTCTTCACCGAGTTGCGTCGACCTGGCGGCAGCGGAGACGGGCTCCTCCGTCCAGGCGAGCTTGCCCACCGGCAATGGGGCTTCGTCACCACCCGAGGACTCGGCGGACCACTCCGCGGATACGGCCCCCGGGTCAGGCACACTCACGCCATACAGCACGGTCGCGGGACCGCCTGCGGCGCCGCTCGTGTTCCCGGCGTCTGGCGCGGGGGGCGCGAAGCCTTCGGAGAACGTGTCGTCCACCGCGCCCTGCACCATCGCGTCGGAGCCCGGAGACACGCCGTAGGCCGTGTCAGTTCCCTCCGACGGAGGCGCATCCGCGCCGTAGGGGTGTTGCCCGTCATCCGCTTGCGCGTCAGTGGGCGTCGTCGTGGCGTCCGTGAAGCTGGCATCCGCGGACTGGGGTGACGTGGCATCGAACGCACCCTGTTCAGGGGGTTCGCTCGTCCACTCGTCGCCGATGGACGCATCGTCAGCGTCCTCGCCCAGGAGGTCACCGCGCTCGTCGGTGACGGCTCCCGTCCACGGTGCGGCGCCGTACACGCTGGTATCTCTTCCGGCACGAGCCGCGCCTGCTGTCGGGTCGGTCGGCGGTGCACCCCACGCATCGGCGCCGTAGGCATCCGACGCCTCACCTTGCTCGGGGGCGACACCCGTCCAATCCGTGCCGTCGTTCGTGCTCGCGGAGTCCAGGCCCCGTGCGGACCCGTGTTCCGGGGCACCACCCGGCAGTGCATCGCCACCATAGGCGTCCGCGCCCGAAGGCGTGCCCTGTTCCGCCGCGTCGTCGAACCAGGTCTGCGGACCGTGGGCGTCCTCCGGATTCGCAGCGGATGCCGTTTCCTGCTCGGTCCATGCGGCGGCGTCACCGGGCTCGGTTGCCGTCCCGTGCTCGCTGATGCCGTCCGACCCTGCGGCGTTGGTCTGCTCGCCCGTCGCTTCGGAACCCGGCTCGTTGCCACCCTCCGACCACGCAGCGTCGTGCTCACCAGCGGCGTCGGCGCCTTGCTCGGCCCAGGCGTTGCTGCTCGGTTCGCTGCCCTCGTCCGCCCTCGCGCCGTGCCCACCCGTCGCCTCGGCGCCTGGCTCGCCGCCACCGTCCGACCATGCGCCGTCGCCGTACCCACCCTCCGTCCCCTGCTCGGCCCACGCGGCGCTCTCGGTCTCCGGCGCCTCGCCCTCCCACGCCCGTGCAGCCGCCTCGGGTCCCGCCGCGCCATCGCCCGGGCCCACGGACTCCCCCTCGCCTCGGAACACCTCGTCCGCGGGCAGCGCGCTCTCGTCGAACGCTCCCTCCCCCGCCACCGCCGCGCCCCAGTCCTCGCCGCCTCCCGCCAACGCGGTCTGCGCCGAGGCCAGCACCGCGGCCTCCTCCTCTTGCTGCACCTTCTCCAGCGTCGACTGCACATCGAGCGGCGCGCGCCGGGATTGCTCCTCGTGCTCGCTGCGCTCCTCGCGCGTCATCGCCGCCAGCTCCCAGTCCGTCTGGTGCAGCGGCGCCAGGTCTCCGAACAGGGCGTTCGCCAGCGTCGGGTCCCCACCCACCGCCGACCCGGGCGCCGTGGCGTGCCACGTCTCCGCGTCCTCGGCCCCCGTCGCCTCGGGCATGCCCGGCAGGCTCCGGTTCTCCAGGACATGCCACGCGTCCGCCGCCGACGGCGCGCGGATGAGCGAATCCACCAACTCCACGAAGCTCGTCCCATCCAGCGGCAGCGGCGCCACCGGCGCACTGAACCCCGCGATGGGCTCGCCCAAGAGCAGCACCCGGGCCACCTTGCCGTCCGGATGCTGGAGCAACTCCTCCAGCACCAACCGCCCCCGGCCGCTCTCCACGCCGGGAGCCAGCACGATGAGCGCCGGCAGGTGATGCCCGTAGGCGATGAGCGCATCCGCGGCGGAGGTCGCGAGGATGACCTCGTGCCCCTCACGGGTGAGCAGACGCCGCACTGCGGCGATGGTGGCGATGTCGTCGTGGACGAGGAGGACCGGTGCGCCCATGGGGGGGCACCGAGTCTACAGCATGGCCCCCGGATCCACGTCGAGGACGACCTTCACCGCCGAAGGAACGTCGGCCAGGGCCGTCTCCACCCTGGCGAGCAGCGGGGCGAGCGCCACATGTGTCGGCCCCTTCAAGAGCAGCTGCCAGCGCGTCTTCCCCCGGATTTTGGCGATGGGCGCCACCGCCGGCCCCAACAGCCGCACCCCCGCCGAGGCCGGGGGCATGTTCCGGGAGACGAGGTTCCCCAGGTGCCGGGCCACGCTGGCCACCTGCTCCGGGTGCTCCCCCTCCAGTCGAATCGAGGCCATCCGCGCGAAGGGCGGGTACGCCAACGCCTTGCGCCACTCCAGCTCCTGCTGGGCGAACCCGTCGAAGTCGTGCGCCAGCACCCGCTTCACCGGCTCCGCGTCCGGGTTGTAGGTCTGCACCAGCACCCGCCCCGGGTCCTTGCCCCGCCCCGCCCGCCCCGCCACCTGGGTCAACAGGTGGAAGGTCCGCTCGGCGGCTCGGAAATCAGGAATGGCCAGGGAGGTGTCCGCCATGACGACACACACCAGCGTCACGCCCGGGAAGTCGTGCCCCTTGGCCACCATCTGCGTGCCCACCAGCACGTCCAGCTCCCGGCGGGCGAACGAGGCGAGCAGCTCTGTCAGTCGCTCCGCGCTGGTCGCCGAGTCCCGGTCCAACCGCGCCACCCGCGCGTTCGGGATGCGCTCGACGACCTCCGCCTCCACCCGCTCCGTGCCGATGCCCAGCTTCAGGATGGGGCCCGTGCACTCCAGGCACCGCTCGGGCACGGGCATCGTCAGCCCGCAGTAGTGGCACACCACCCGGTTCTGCGAGCGGTGGTGCGTCAGGCACACGTCGCACGAGGTGCACTTGAGCGACAGGCCGCACACCTCGCACAGGAGCACCGTGCTGTGGCCCCGGCGGTTCAGGAACAGGATGACCTGCTGGCCCTTCGCGAGCGTCTCCTCCATGGCCTGCAACAGCGGCGGGCTCAGGATGGGCGCCTCCTCCGTCACGATGCCCTCGCGGGGGCGCTCCTGACGCAGGTCCACCAGCTCGATGGTGGGCATGGGCCGGTCATCCACCCGCCGCTTCAGCTCGAGCAGCCGATAGCGTCCGCGCTTGACGTTCTCCAGCGTCTCCAGCGCCGGCGTGGCCGAGCCCAACACCACCACCGCGCTGGCCTGCTTGCCTCGCACGACGGCCAAATCGCGCGCCTGGTAGCGCAGGCTGTCGTCCTGCTTGAAGGACGGGTCGTGCTCCTCGTCCACGACGATGAGCCCCAGGTTCTCCACCGGGGCGAACACCGCCGAGCGCACACCCACGGCAATCTTCACCTCACCCCGACGCAGGGCCTGCCAGTGGAACAGCCGCTCGCGGTCCTTCAGCGCCGAGTGCAGCACCGCCACCTCCGCGCCGAAGCGGCTGCGGAAGCGGCCCACCAGCTGCGGCGTCAGCGCGATTTCGGGCACGAGGATGAGGCTGCTCTTGCCCAGGGACAGCGCGTGCTCGGCCGCGCGCAGGTACACCTCCGTCTTGCCGCTGCCCGTCACGCCGTGCAGGAGGAAGGGCTGGAACGCGCCTGCGTCCAGGGCTCCGCGCAGCTGCTCTCCGGCGGCGGCCTGCTCGGGCGTGAGGCGGTCGGGGCGGCCTTGAATCAGCCCCTCCTTCACGCCCGCCTCCAGCTTCTTCTCCTCGATGCGCACCAGGCCCTTGGTGGCCAGGCTCTTGAGGTGCGCGCGCGCGCCGGGAATCGCGTGGCTCACCTCCTCCAGCGGGGCGCTGCCGCCCACGGCCAGGAGGTACGCGAGCGCGGCGGACTGGGCATGCGCGCGCGCGAGCGCCGCGGGCACCTCGTTGACGAGCGCCACCGCGAATTGCTGCACATCCGGCTGGGCCTCCTTGCCGTCCACGGGCTTGGACAACCCCGGAGGCAGCGCGCCGCGGATGACCTCGCCCAGCGGGTAGCGGTAGTGCTCGGCCGCGAAGCGCAAGAGCGCGATGAGGTCCTTGGGCAGGGACGGCGAGTCCTCCAGCACGCGCTGGATGGGCTTGAGCCGGACCTTCTCGCCCAGCGTCACGGTGGAGGGGCCCAGGTAGAAGCCGAGCGCAGTGCCTCGGCCGAAGGGCACGAGCACGCGCTGCCCCGGGGCCAGGTTCCCCAGGAGGGCCTCCGGCACGGAGTAGGTGAATTCACCCCGGACGGGGCGGGCCACGGCGACGGAGGCCAGGACGGGAGGGTGCTCGCTCACTGCGAACGCCACTGTAGCGGCCTGTTCCGGTTGGGACAGTTCCCGGCGACGTCTCGCACCCAAGGTACGCAACGGGATGGAACCCCTGGTGGAGGCTTCCTCCGCGTCGTCCGCCGTCGGCTCGTCCCACAACGGTCGCTGTTCCATGGCGCTCCCTTCGACCCACCGCCCCTGCCCCATCCGTCCTGCTACCGGGGTCCACAGTGCCAGGGCTGTCTGACATGGGCGTCCCGAGGGACGTGGTCCGTCCGGAGACGGCGCGTGCTCGCCCACCACCCGTCCGGGCGTGCGAGCCGTCCGACTCCAGCCAGGAGACCTCAGCGCCGACCGAGCCGAGGCACCAGCCGCCGCAGACCCTCCAGCGGCCGGCGCAGATAGGCGCGCTGGGCCTGCACCACGACATGGACCTCGGTCCCGCGTCCCTCGCCGCTGATGATGTCGAGCCGTCCGCCGACCTTCTCGGCGCGCTCGCGCATGCCGCGCAAGCCCCAGTGCCCGGCGCGCCCGCCCCGCTCCAGCGTGGCCACGTCGATACCTCGGCCGTCGTCGCGCACACACAGCCGCAGCTCGGGGTGCTCGAACAGCAGGCTGACCTCGACCTCGCGCGCGCGGGAGTGCACGAACGCGTTGCCGATGGCCTCGCGGCCGATGCGATAGAGCTCGTCCGCGACCAGGGGTTCCAGCGTGCGCGCCTCGCCCCGCACCACCATGCGCAGCCGAGGTCCGTCCCGCTGGTCGAGCTCCCGCGCCAGGGACGTGAAGGCTTGGGCCAGGTCGTCCTTGCTCGCGGAGGTGTCCCGCAGGGAGCTCACCCGGTCTCTCCCCTCCGTCAGCACGGAGTCCGCGCGGTCCAACGCGGACTCGAGCCCGAGCCGAGCCTCCCCGTCCGGCAGGCTCGACGTCACCACGTGCACGTTGAGCACGAGCCCCTGGATGCCCTGCAGCAGCGTGTCGTGCAGCTCCCGGGCGATGCGCTCGCGCTCCGCGTGGCGTTCCTCCAGACGCAATCGCAGCCGCTGCGTCACCCGCCACATCCGCAGCGCGTACAGGAGCCACGCGAGCCCCAGCCCCCCGACGACACACAGCACGGTGAACGCGCGCGTCTGGAAGAAGGTCGGCGCGAGGTCGAGCTCGAGCGACGCGCCCTGCTCGTTCCAGACGCCGTCCTCGTTGGCCGCCATCACCTGGAAGCGATAGTGGCCCGGCCCCAGGTTGGTGTACGTCGCCTCGCGCCGGGGGCCCGCGTCCTTCCAGCCGTCATCCACGCCTTCGAGCCGGTAGCGGAAGGTGACCCGCTCCGGCATCCCCAGGCTCAGCGCCGTGTAGGCGATGCGCAGCTCGCGCGTGCGGGGCGGCAGCTCCAATCGCGTCGTGCCCGCGTACGACGTCTCGCCGGAGGACACGGAGCGAATCATGACGGGCGGGGGCAGGGCGTTGCGCTCGATGCGGCTCGGGTCCATCCAGCCCAGCCCGTTGACGGCGGCGAACCAGAGCCGCCCGTCTCCTCCCCGCACCAGCGTGGGCAACGGACGTATCTGCTGCGCGCCGCCGGGCATGCCGTCGTTCATGTCGAAGCGCTCGACGGGCATCACGAAGTCCGGCTCCGCCAGCGCCCGGCGCAGGTCCTCCGCGGCGATGCGCGCACCGCCCGCATGGCCGTTGAGCCACAGCGCCCCGTCCTCCGTCTTCAACAAGCCGGTGAGGCCCGTCAGCACCTCGGCGTGCGTCGCCTTCAGCATCCGGAAGCGCGCGCCGTCGAACGCGGCCAGCCCCAGCGCGCCGCCCACCAGCGCGGGCTCTCCGGGGAGGATGGCCGTCACGGTTCCGGTGCGCAGGCCGTGCTCCTCGTTGAAGGCGCGCACGTGCGCACCCTCGAGGATGAACACCTGGTTGGTGCTGTAGCCGAACCACAGGTGGCCCCGAGCATCCAGCACCGCGCGCGCGGGCGGCAGGTCCGGCAGCGCGGCGAGGCCCCCCTTCGGCGTCCAGGTGTCCCCATCCAGGCGGTACACCGTCGAGGCGCGGAAGGACACCCACAGCCGGCCCTCCGCGTCGCGCACGATGGCCTGGATGCGCTGCCCCTGCTCCTGCTCGGGACGCGAGAGCGTCTCCACCCGACCGGTCTCCGGGTCGAAGCGCCAGAAGCCCGCCGAGCCGCCCAAGAGGAGGCGCCCGTCCGAATCCAGGAAGGTGGCGGTCATCTCCCCTTCGATGCCCGGAACACGGACCGGGGCCTCCCCCAACCGCCACCAGAAGTCGTTGTTCCCCGCTCGCGTCGCGGACCCCGACCACATCCGGCCCTGACGGTCCGCCACGAGCGCGAAGTAGCTCGTCAGCGTGGGGAAGCGCAGGGTGGCGACGTCATTGCGCCGGAAGCGGTCCAACCCGAGCTGGGTGCCGACCCAGATGGTGCCCTCGCGGTCCTGGAACAGCGTCATGGCCGCGTCCGACGAGAGCCCCTCGCGGGCGCCGAAGACGTCGGTCGTATCGGTGCGCCGGAGGAACCGCCCCTCTTCGAAGGGCTTCGCGACCCGGCAGACACCGCCTTGCGGACACCCGACCATCCAGCAGGAGCCATCCCTGTCGAAGAGCGAAATCAACGAGTGGCCGCTCCACGCATCGGCCGGCCCCCGGGGAGAGGGGACCGGAAACCCAGGGCCCCGAAGAGGACTGGCGCCCCGCTCGTCGTACCGCCAGAGACTCCCATCGTGGCCCTCGAACAAGGCCAGCACGGGAGGACCGTCGAACTCCACGCGCTCGAAGCGACGGGTCCCCGGGCGCAGCACATACACGCTGCTCGAGCCCACCATCCACAACGCGCCGCTCACGTCCAGGAGGCTGTCGGACCATTCGTCCTCGGGCAGCCCCCAGCGAGCGTCCACGCTCGACCAGACGCCTTGCTCGAAGACATGAACGCCCTGGGGCGTGATGGCCCAGGGACGCCCCTCGCCATCCTCGTCGAAGGACTCCACGGGCTTGCCCTCGGGCAGCCCGCCCGGGGAGAAGTGGCGCACCTCACCGCGGGCATCGAGGACACTCGCGCCGCCGAAGGAGTAGCCGACCCAGAGGTCACCGTTGCGCATGGCGCGCAGCACACCCACGGAGCGCGACGCGATGCTCCCGGCGGGCAGGAGGTCATGGCGCTCGAAGTGGACACCGTCGAAGCGATACAGCCCCGACGCCGTCCCCAACCACAGCCAGCCATCGCGCGTCTGCGCCATGACCCAGACTCCGGCGGGCGCGCCGTCCTTCTGGGTCCACGACGTGTGATGGAACTCCCGGAGGGTGGCGCTCCGAGGCGCCTGGGCCCACGCCGTCGACGACGTCAGGACGAGCGCGAGCGCCAGCCCACGGAGTCGTCCGCCTCTCTCACTGCATCGCACCGACCCGGGGGTGGGCTGGCCCCCGTCATACCGTGGTCGAACACCCATCGGGTTGCACCATAGAACGACTCTCCGCCCCAGCCATGGCACACATGACGCGAGGGCTTGGACGTGAAGCCCGGTCGGTTTGCCCGCGACCTGGCTGGCATGAAGGCGAGCGTGACACCTGGTGCTCGGCTGAGACCCTGGGTGGTGAGGCTTGCTCCAGGGACGGCGCACCGCGGAGGCGCCTCGGTCGAGAGCAGGCGGACGGCACGAGCGGGATGACGGACCCGCGCATGGTGAGCCCGGACTACAGTTCCTGACGCATGAGCGTGAGCATCGAGAGCCTGAGGCCGGAGCTGTTGGGACAGGTGGGCCCGATGTGCGCGCGCGCCTTCGATGACTACCCGTTCCTCGCGGAGCTCTTCCCCGGGCCCTCCGAGCGCCGGGCGCGGGTGTCAGCCGAGTTCTATCGGGCTACCGTGGAGGACTGCCTCGCGCACGGCGTGGTGCATGCCACCGTCGAGGACGGGCAGCTCACGGGCGTGGCGGCGTGGTTGAGGCCGGGCGGCTTCCCCCAGTCACTCGGGCGGCAGGCCGTCTTCCTGCCCACGGTCTGGGCCGGACTGCGGTTCTTCCCGCGACGCGCGCGGCTGGCCCTCCAGGCGCTGGCGAGGCTGGAGCGATACCACCCGCACACGCCGCCCCACTGGTACCTGGCCACCATCGCCGTGGACCCGGCGCACCAGGGCAAGGGCGTGGGCGCGCGGCTGATGCGCGCGGGGCTGGCGCTGGCGGAGGAGACCCGCGCCCCGTGCTTCCTGGAGACGGCCAAGGCCTCCAATCGCGACTGGTACCAGGGCTTCGGCTTCGACCTGCAGCGCACCGAGCCCTGCTTCGACGGCGGCCCGCCGCAGTGGTTCATGTGGCGTCCCGCGCCCGCGGACGAGGCGCCCCGAGATGACTCCGAGGTCGCCCAGCGCACCTCGGGTGCGTAGCAGGCTGAACCCGAGAGGTCGTGGTCTCCCATCAACACCACGCCCAGCACGATGCTCGTGTCGAGCGTGGGACCTCGCCCGCGCGAGGTGGCGGTCTCCCGCCAACGCCCCACCACCACGCGCGAGGCACCTGGCGCGACGCGCATCCGTCCACGAGGTGGCGGTCTCCCGCCAACGCCCCACCACCACGCGCGAGGCACCTGGCGCGACGCGCATCCGTCCACGGTGGTGGAGATCGATGCAGAGCCGCGCGCGGCACCTCACCGCGCGAGGCACACGGGGCCGCGCTCACGTGCGAGCACGCCCACCGAGGCCGCTCGCTACGCGCCGGTCACCTTGCGCCACGCGGGGCGGCCACTGATGCGCTCCCACCATGCGGCCACGTGCTTGTGCTCGGCCAGCAGGGCCTTCTCCTCGTCGAAGGTGAGGAAGAACGTCAGATGCGGCAGCCACGCCACCTCCGCGAGCGAGAAGCTGTCACCCGCGAGGAACGGCTGCTTCGCCAGCACCGGGTCGAGGATGGCGAACACCTTCGCCACGCCCTGACGCCCCTCCACCACGCGGGCCTCGTCCACCGGGCCGCCGCCCATGTGCGGCTTGAAGAGCCGCTCCCACGACACCTTGAAGGCCGCGGGCGAGAAGTAGCACTGCTCCACGCTGAGGTACTGCTCCATCAACCCGTAGGCCTTCGGCGCCGCGGGCGTGAGCGACGGGCCCGACAGCTGACGGTCCAGGTAGCGGATGATGGCGCGCGACTCGTAGAGCACGAAGCCGTCATCGTCCTCGAACGACGGGATGACGCCGAACGGATGCCGCGCGAAATGCGCCGGCGACTTGTGCTCGCCCTTCGTCAGGTCGACGAGCACGAGCTCCGCCTCATGCCCCTTCTCCGCCAGCGTGGCGAGGACCGTGCGAGTACAGGTGCTCAGCGGATGGCCATAGACCTTCATGTGCGTTCCTCCGTCGGTGGGCCGGCGGACTGCGACCGGACGGGCGCAACTCTTCAACGCGCCACCGGACGTCGCAAGCGAGTCGGGAGCAACACCCGGCCCCGCCCTCGCGCCGCGCAGTGACGCGTCATCCCTGGGAGGGACAGCAAGCCCCGCGGTGCCCCCGTGGCGCCGCGGGGCTCCTGCTCAGCGGGAGCCCCACTGGAAGTCGTCGTACCAATGGGCCACGTTCACGCTGAGCCCCACCACCGTGCTGTCCCGCTCATGCGGAAGCGGCTCGCCGCCCAGCTTCAGCGCCCACGTGCGCTGGGCGTAGAGCTTCACCCACTTGTAGCCGCCCTTCACCGTCAGGGCGGGCTCGGCGAAGAGCCACACGGGTCCCGTCACGTCGTCGGCCACGAGGAACTCGCGCGTGCGCTCCTCCGCGGTGTAGCCGTTCGCGTCGAGCGAGACGTACTTCAGCGCGGACATGCGCACCGAGCCCGCGAGCTCGAAGTAGGGCGTGACGTAGCCCAGGTTCGGTTGGATGAAGGCGCGCACGGCGCGGGCCGTGAAGCCGACGTCGCGGGGCGGGGCGCTGTTCGCGTCCACCCGGTCGCTCGCGGTGGACTGGCCATAGCCCAGACCGCCGTAGGCTTCCCACACGGCGTTGCCCAGGAAGGTGCCGTAGAGGCCGCCGCCCACTTCACCGAGCACGCCGCTCGCGCGGCGCTCCCCTTCCGCGTACCGCTCGTAATAGCCCTGGGCCAGCAAGCCCACGCCCGCGCGCGGGGACCAGGCCACCTGGAGGTTGTTGTTGCCGAGCGTCCCTTTCAGCTCCCCCTCTTCCCTCAAGAGCGGCGCGCTGACTTGATTGGGTTTGTACAGCGTGGTGGCACAGCCGCTGACGACGAATGAGATTCCCAGCGCGAAGCAGGTGCGGCGGAGTGGTCTCATGGCAGCCTCCTGCCCCTGAAACACAGCAATGACCGTGCCTTGCTCCTGACGCAATGAGCCACATGGCCTCGTCGAGGAGCGAGGGCCGGGAATGTCCCGACGCGTCCCGTCTCGAGAGGAGGTTCACCGCGAAGTCCGGCACGCGGTGCGAAGCGGGTGAAGCAGCCGCCGAAGCCGCGGCCCACCCGCCGAGCGACGCGGTGGTGCCGCCCACGTCCGGTGCGGCAGGCCTCCCGTCTCGGGCGAGGCCCTTCGAGCATCACGACGCCGGGTTCAGGGCGTGAAGAGCTTGTCGGGCACGGTGGCCCGGGTGTCGCCCTTCAACGCGGTGAAGCGCACGGCGCGCTGGTCTCCACGCCACACCTCGATGGTGCGCGGCATGGCCTCACCCACCGCGGGCGAGTTGTAGTCGAGGAAGCGCACGTCCCACGCCACCTTCGCCGCGTCCGTGTAGCGCAGCCGCGCGGGGCGGAACGAGTCCTTGTACACCCAGAACTGGGGACGGTTCTCGCCCTGCTCGCCGAGCACGTACGTCACTTCGCCGCTGAAGCGCGCCAGGCCCGTGCGCGTCGTGTCGACGCCCAGCCCCTGCAGGTACTGCTGCACCGACTCCTTGAGCTGCTGCACCGGGCCGCCGCCCGCGGCGAACAGCGGGCACACCTGCGCGACGAGCACCGACAGGGACGCAATCTCGTTGCCCTCCAGCCGGCGACGCCCCGCCACCTGCACCACGGTGGAGCGCGAGTTGCCGTCCGGCACGGACGCCTCGAAGCGGCAGCGCCCCGGCATGCGCAGGTACAGCACGCCGTCCCCCTGCACGTCGGGACGGTCCGTCGCCGCGCCCAGCGCGGAGCCGGCCTCCTTCACCGCGGGACCATGGAAGGTCAAGGAGCCCTCCACGCGCAGCCCGGACAGCTTGAGTTCGTCGCGCTCGGTCACCATGCGCCGGAGGATGGAGCCCCCGGGCAGCACGTAGGCGAAAGCGGTGAAGGACAGCAGGACTGCGACGAGTGCGACGATGCGCTTCACGGCTTCTCCGTCTTCACGACCTCACGCATGTACTCGAGCAGCCCGCCCCGGAGCTCGGGGCGCTTGAGCGCGTAGGCGATGTTCGCCTTGAGGTACCCCACCTTGTCGCCCGCGTCATAGCGCTGACCCTTGAATTTGTAGCCCAAGAGACCGTGCGACTGCTGCAGCGTGGCGAGTCCGTCGGTGAGCTGGATTTCCCCGCCGACCCCGGGAGTCTGCTTCTCCAGGATGGGGAAGATCTCCGGCGGCAGGACATAGCGGCCGATGACGGCGAGGTTGGAGGGGGCGGTGCCCTTCTTGGGCTTCTCCACCACGCGGTCGATGCGGATGACGCCGTCGCCCAGGTCGGTGCCCGCGGCGATGCCGTACATGTGCGTCTCGTCGTCGGGCACTTCCATCAGCGCGATGACGGCCTGGTTGTACTTGCGGAACACGCGGGCGAGCTGGCGGATGCCCGGCTCCTCGGCGTCAATCATGTCGTCGCCCAGGAGGACGCCGAAGGGCTCATCGCCGATGGCGCTCTTGGCGCAGAGCACCGCGTGGCCCAGGCCCTTGGGCTCCTTCTGGCGGATGCTGACCACGCGCACCAGCTCCGCGATGGCGCGCAGCTTGTCGGCGTCCGCCGTCTTGCCGCGGGCGCGCAGGGTGGTCTCCAGCTCGAAGCCGATGTCGAAGTGGTCCTCGATGGCGCCCTTGCCTCGGCCATTGATGAGGACGACATCCTCGATGCCGGCGGACACGGCCTCCTCCACGATGTACTGGAGGGTGGGCGTGTCGACGATGGGGAGCATCTCCTTGGGCACCGACTTGGTGGCCGGCAGGAAACGCGTGCCCAGCCCGGCTGCCGGGATGACACACTTGCGGATGAGGGACTCTGCCTTCGGTGTGTTGGCGGACATGAGGGCAGCGAATCTATTGGCGCCCTTCCCCCCCATCAAGCTGGTTAGGATGGCCATCCCATGTCGCTCCGTTCCGTCGTCCTGTTGTGGGCCGTGTGTGTCTCCACCGCCGCTTCCGCCCAGCCCTCCGAGGACCTGAGGGACATCATGAGCGCGCGCGCCTATGGCATGGGGGGCGCGTACCGGGCCTTGGGGTTGGGCACGGAGGCGGTGTTGGGCAACCCCGCCGCCATGGCGCTGTTTCCGGCCTACCGCTTCGAGGGCACGGGCGCGTGGGACACGGCGCTCAAGGAGGGCATGCTCGGCATCTCCGTCATCGACGGGGCCACCAGCAAGCTGGCCATGGGGGTGGACTACCACTGGGTCAGCCTGGGCCGGGGCGGCGCTCGCACCAGCGCGCATCTGAGCTCGCTGGGCGTGGGGTTCCCGCTGACCCCGGGCATCCTGATTGGTGGCGTGGCGCGCTACCTGCGCATGAGCGGCATGGGGCGATATGCCAACTCGGTGACAGTGGACACGGGCGTGCTGATGCGGCTGTCGCAGTCGTTCGTGGCCGGCGTGTCGGGGCACAACCTCATCAACACCGACAACGTGGAGCTGTCGCGCTACTACACGGGCCACATCGGCATCATGTCGGGGATGTTGACGCTGGCCGGTGACGTGCGCGCGGACTTCGAGACGGACGACAAGACGACGCTCACGTACGCGGGCGGGTTGGAGTACCTGATGGGGATGCAGGTGCCGATTCGTGCCGGCTATTCGTATGACGGCTTCACGCGCACGTCGCGGCTGAGCACGGGCCTGGGCTTCATGACCGAGCAGGGCGGCGGGCTGGACATCGCGTACCGGCACGAGCTGGGTGGGGAGAAGAGCCGGATGCTGGCGCTCACCATCCGCCTGCAGGTGAACTGAGGCTTCAGCGCGAGGCGTCGCGCAGCGCGAGGTAGCGCTCGGACGCGGCGAAGCGCAGCAGCTCCACCAGCTCCGAGTCCTGGGAGCGGCGGGAGCGAATCACCGTGACGGCGGGGCCCACGCCGCCGCAGGCCACCAGGCCCGCGCGGTTGGCGGAGTCGCGCGCGGCGTCCGCGAGGGCGGAGGCGTTGAAGTCGCGGGTGCCGGGCTCGAGCAGCTCCAGGGTGCGCTCCAGGGCGCGCGGGGACAGCGAGTCGCGCACGAGCCGCGCGTCGGCGCTGGAGTCCTTGGGGTCCTTGAGGACGGTGGAGAGCAGGGCGAGGGCGCGCAGGAGCTGGGCGCCCTTGAGCGCGCGCAGGGCGAGCAGGTCCGGGGAGAGGGACAGGAGGGCGCGGCCGGCGTGGAAGCGCAGCTCCGCGGCGGGCAGGGGCTGGCGGATGGCGGCGCGGCCCACGAGCAGACGCGGCTTGTCGGTGTGGACAGCGGTGAAGGGCGGGCCGTCGTCGTCGGCGAGCACGAGCTCCGGCAGGTTCATCGCGAGGATGCGCGCGGAGGTGTGGAGCGCGTCGAGGACGGCGGGCGCGCCGGGACCGGCGACGGCGCGCAGGGGCTCGGAGGCGTCCGCGGCGCGCCCCTGTGCGGGGAACAGGCGGCACAGGGCGATACCGGCGCAGGCGAGCAGCTCGCCCGAGGTGGTGCGCAGGCCCGGGTGGCGCAGGCCCGCGCGCTCGTCGCCGGTGAGGGGTGGGCGCTGGAGGCGGGGCGCGGGCGTTTCGCGACCGGCGAGGGCCTCGACGATTTCGCGCATGAGGACGGCGCGCGGGGCGTCGCCTCGGGTGTCGAAGAAGTCGGCGAGCTGCTCGTAGGTGGCGGTGTCGAGCGGGCGCTCGCGGAGCTGGCGGAAGACCTCGGGCTCGGTGTCCGAGGCGGGGGCGGGCACGGGGACGACGATGGGGTTCTCGCGCGTCTCGGCGGCGCCGACGAGCGGGGCGGCGGGCGGGGGGGGCTTCGCGATGAAGGTGCGGCCCGGCGCGGGGCCGGCGGCGGTGCCCTCGGGGCGGTTGGGGCGGTGGACGCGACGCACGGGGTCCATGCGGCCCGGCGGGGCTTCCCAGGAGATGATGCGTGTCTCCGGCACGGCCGGGGCGTCGAGGTCCATGGCGCCGCCGGTCATGAGGTCGATGGCCTTGCCACCTCGCGGCTGGGGCTCCGGGGGACGCGCGGGGCTCGGAGGACGCGGCTTCTCGCCTCGGGGGGCGCGGGGCGGTGGGTCCGCGCGAGGCGCGGGGGCGTTCTCGCCGAAGACGACCGTGGAGCCCGAGGGAGCGGGACGCTCCAGCTCCGGACCGAGCGCGGCGAGACTGTCCTCACGGTGCGCGGGCTTGTCCACGCGAGCGAGGACTGGGGGCGAGGGCTTCTCGGTGCGTGCGCCGGGGGGCGCGGGCTTCACTGCGCGGGGCGCGGGGTTCTCTCCGCGAGATGCGTTGCCGGGCGCGTCGAGGACGGCGGGCGCGGGCTTCTCCGTGCGAGGTGCGTTGCCGGGTGCTGCACCTGCGGACGCGGCCGGCTTCTCCGCGCGAGGTGCATTGCCGGCTGCTGCACCCGCGAACGCAGCAGGCCTTTCCGCGCGAGATGCATTACCCGGTACTGCACCTGCGGACGCAGCAGGCTTGTCCGCGCGAGATGCATTACCGGGTGCTGCGCCTGCGGACGCAGCAGGCTTCTCCGCACGAGCTGCGTTGCCGGGTGCTGCATCTACTGACGCAGCAGGCTTCTCCGGACGAGGTGCATTGCCGGCTGATGCACCTGCGGATGCAGCAGGCTTCTCCGCGCGGGATGCGTTACCAGGTACGGCTCCCGTAGACGCAGCAGGATTCTCCGTGCGAGGTGCGTTGCCGGGTACGGCCCCCGTAGACGCAGCGGGCTTCTCCGCGCGCGATGCATTACCGGGTGCGGAACCTGCTGAGGACGCGGGCTTCTCCGCGCGCGATGCATTGCCGGGCGCGGCGCCTGTAGATGGAACGGACCTCTCATTGCGAGGCGCTCCGCCGGGTACTGCACCCGCGGAGGGAACAGGCTTCTCCGGGCGAGATGCATTGCCGGGTGCTGAACCCTTCTCCGTACGAGACGCGCTGGCGGGCACACCACTGCTGGGTGGAAGAGCCCTCTCCGCACGAGGAGCCGAGGCGTTGCCGGGCGCGACTTCCGCGGACGCAACGGGCTTCTCCGCACGAGGCGCGTTGCTGGGCGCGGCACCCGCGGATGAAGGAGCTTTCTCCGTACGAGGCGCGCTGGTGGCCGGAGGAGCCCGCTCCGTGCGCGGAGATGAAGCGTCGGCGGGCGGCGCGGCCTTCCCAGCTCGCGGGCCCGGGCTGTTCGCACTCGACGGCGTCGCGACATTGCCTGGTGCGCCCTTCTCCTCCCTGGCACTCGGGCTGCTCGCCCCCGGGGGAAGTGCGGACCTCTCTCCTCGCAGACCCTGTGCGCCCGCATGCGGCTCGGCGCGCGAAGCGGAGGCCCCAGACACACCACTCGCCGATGGACCCGTCGCCCTGTCACCGCGAAGAGGCGCGGTGCTCGTCGCCTCGACGCCCCCCGGTCCCGCAGGGACATTGGGGTCGGAGCTCGAGGTGATCTCCTCGGACAGGTCTCCGCCCGCCGCCACGAGCGCCGTCGACTTCGCCGGAGAGGGAGCCAAGGGAGACCTCGGCCCACTGGACTCGCGACGAGGCGTCGCGCTGCGAGGCGGCTCGGGCGGCGGCAGCGCCGCTTCCCGCTCCTCACGCGCCAGCCTCAACCCTTCCGCGCGCCGCGCATAGACCTGCGCCCGCTCCGCATTGCCGAGCGACTCGCGCCACAAACGCGCCAACCGGTCCCACGTCTGCTCGCGCTCGAGTTCGTCCTCCGTCGCGGTGGCCGCATGCTCCAGCGCCCAGGCCGCCTCGCCCTGGTTGCCACGCGCCCACAACCGCTCCACGAGCAGGAGCCACGCCTCCTTGTGCCCCGGCTCGAAGCGCACCGCCTGGCGAAGCTCCCCCAGCGCGGCCTCCATGTCCCCGGCGGCCTCCAACGTGGCCACCAGTTCGAGCCGCGCCTGTCGCGCCGCGGGGCCTCGTGACTCCCGAGCAATCTGCGCGCGCAGGAGCTGCCCCAGGGACGCCGAGTCTCCCAACTCGCGCGCGAGCCACAAGAGCCGCTCCCGAGCCTGCTCGCTCTCGGGGTTCTCGGCGAGCACTTCACTCCACGCCCACTGCGCCAGCTGCGAATCAAGCAACTGCTCCTCGGCGGTGCGCGCGAGCACCCGCAGCGCCTCGGCCCGGTCGGGCGTCCGACGCTGCAATCCCGCGAGCACCGTCCGCAGCCGGGACGCCAGCGAGAGTCGCTCCTCGCCCTCGACACAGAGCAGCAGCCCCGCCAGCGCGGGCACCATCCCCGGCACCAGCGCCTCCGCCGCCTCGAAGTCCGCGCGGGCCTTCTGGAGCTCGCCCATGTGGAGCCAGCGCTCGCCTCGCGTCAGCAGCGCCGTCGCACGCGCCCGCCCGGTTCGCGCTCGCTGGATGGCCTCGTCGAGCGCGCGCCGGACCAGCGAGGCATCATCACGAGAGGCCAACAGCCGCACCTGCTCACGAAGCGCGACGCGGTCCCCCGTCAGCTCGACGATCTCCCCGTACATGCGCGCGGCGCCCGCGGGGTCCTGGAGCTCGGTCTCCATCACCTCCGCGAGTCGCGTCAGCGCCTCCGCGCGCATCGCCGGGTCCTTCGCCCGGTCCGCTCGCTTCAGGTACAGCTGGGCCAGCTCCTTCCACGCACGACGCGCGATGAACTGGGCCTCCAGCTTCTGGGAGTGCGCCCACTCCTCCGTGTCCTCTCCGTGGACGTGCTCACCCGAGCCAGGGCGTCCCGAGCGCGGCGGCGCCGTGGGACCGCTGTTTCCCACCGGAGCAGGCGCGGCTCGCCCCGCGCTCTCGCCGCCCGCGGATGCGCGCCCGAGTGCCGCCAGCAGGTCCGCGAGCGGAACCTCCGTCGTCTCCGAACGCGGAGCGTCCTCGATTCGAGTGGGGCCAGCGCTCCTCGAAGAGGACTCCGTCCCCACGGGCTGCAGGACGGGAGGCGCCGACACCGCCGGGCTTCCCTTCGACGGCGTGGGCCTGCCCGGAGCCAGGGACCGGGGAAGCAATGCTCGCTCCGAGGGAGCGTCGTTCCACGGAACCGACAGGTCGCCCAGGCGGACCGCTGGCATCTCGACCAGGGTCTTCGCGGGCAGGTCCGTCTCGGAGGGTGGAACCTCCAGCAAGGGACGCGCGGCACCCTCGGCGGCATCCGTCGAGGAGTCATCCTGAGACCAGTCCCCACCGATGACGGCAGGAGCGTTCGGGTCGAGAGACCTCGAACCTGACGCCCCGTGGGAACCCCGCTCGCGAAGCAGCTCCGTCGGATTCTCGGCCGAGGGGGAGGTCCGCGGGGCAGCAGGGGCCGCGCTCGACGAACCGCTGGCAGGCACATCCGCTCCGCCAGCGACGACCTCACGTCCGTCCGAGGAAGAAGCCCTCGGCACATCTCCAGAGGTGTCACTCGCGCGGCGGGTGTTCGCCTCGGTCCCGACCGTCGAAACCGCGGACGACGAGTCATCGACAGGTGTCACCGCTCGGCCAACGTCCTGCCCACTCGCGACAGTCGCCCCCGACAAACCACCAGAGGACGCGTCCGTTCGCTCGCTGCCCGCCACACTCGAATCAGCAGCGTCAGCCCTCACCTCATCGGCGGCAGTCGTGTTCCTGGGGGCCGCGTCCGCGCTGTCAGCGGTCGTCGCGCTTGCACCCGTCGACGCGTCACCGAGCGGCGTATCCATGCCATCAGCGGCCGTCACGCCGCCGACCAGGGAGGTCGCACTCGCCGAATCACCGGGAGCCGCATCCACCTGGCGGTCCTGCGTCGCGCTCCCGGGCTCCGAGGTCGCGCTCACCTCGACGCTCGCGCTCAACTCCTCGCGAGCTTCATCGCCAAGCGGCAGGGCCAGCGCATCGGTCCGGCTCACACTCGGTTCCGTGGTGGCGAGCGGCGTGGCCGCCACATCCGTCAGCTCACGAGTCGTCGCGTCCTCTCCCTCCGAAGCCCGCTCGCGCTCCGTCCCCTCACGCGACCCACCCTCGACCTCCGCCGAGACCCGCGCGTGCGCCTCCGAATCCATCGGAGTCACATCCCACGGCACGGAACCATCACCCACGGACGAAGACGTACTGCCGCGAGGCTCGACGTCCGGCAGCCGAGCGGCCCCGGTCTCCACCGTGGTCGGAGCCACGGACGTCTCCAATCCCAGGGGCGGTCCCTCCACCTGGAACTCCACCCGCGACAACTCCATCGTGAGCGAGCGCGGCGGCGCCACCGGCGTCACCTTCGGAGCCACGCCCGAGGTGTCGACCACCGTCGCCGCGTGGTAGTCGACCTCGTCCTCCTCCCAGATGGACACGCCCTGCGCGCCCGACTTCTTCGTCGGCAGCTTCTCCAGCACGCTCCCCACGGGCGCGGCGGCCGGCTTCGTGCTCTTCGCGCGGAGCGCCTCCAGGACCCGCCGCGCACGGCGCTCGTCCGGGAACTCCCACGTCAGCGCATCGAGCACCGCCACCGCGCGAGTCCCCTGCCCCGTCTTGCGCAACAGTCGCGCGAGCTGTCGGCGCACGGCGAGCCGGACCTCGGCGGACTCGGTGGGCGGCACGGCCTCCAGCAACCCGATGGCAACAGTCTCAGCCCCCGCCAGTCGCCCGAAGCGCACCAGCGCGGCGGCCAGACGCGGCGTCATCGGCAGGGTGCGGCGGGCGGTCGCCAGCTCCTCGAACGCACGGGCGGCGGAGCCCTCGCGCAGCCAGCGCGCGGCGGCCCGGAAGTGGCGAGCCACCCCTTCCGCCGCATCATCCGTCGACCCGACGGCGAGCGTGCCGGCTCGCGGCACCTCCTGTCGGACGGCCGCGGGCTCCGGCGTTCCGGTGCCCTTGCCGTTTCTCACGCCACCCATGGGTGCGGCAGTCTACACAACGATGGCCATCCCGGTTGTCACCGTCCTTCTTCCCGCTCGAAATGCCGAGGCCACCGTGGCCCGCGCCGCCCGGAGCCTGCTCGACGGCACCCTCCAGGACCTCCGGCTGTTGGCCATCGACGACGGCTCCACCGACGCCACCCGCGCCGTCCTGGAGGCCCTGGCCGCCCGGGACTCGCGCGTGGAGGTCCTCACCGGACAGGGCCGGGGCCTCGTCTCCGCGCTCCACCTGGCCCTCCAGCAAGCCACCTCTCCCTACGTCGCCCGGATGGACGCCGACGACGAGGCCCTGCCCCGTCGCCTCGAGGTCAGCATCCACGCCCTGGAGGCGGAGCCCGGGCTCGCCGGCGTGGGCACCGCCGTGGAGCTGTTCCGGGACGACCACCCCGTGAGCCCCTCCCTCCAGTCCTATGCGCGGTGGATCAACAGCCTGACCTCCCCCGAGCAGCTCTTCCACGCCCGCTTCATCGAGAGCCCCCTGTGCCACCCGTCCGTCTGCCTGCGCCGCGAGGCGCTGACGTCCACCGGCGCCTGGCGGGACGGGGACTTCCCCGAGGACTACGCCCTCTGGCTGGAGCTGCTCGAGCAGGGGCACGCCCTCAAGAACCTGCCCGAGGTCCTCCTGCGCTGGCGCGACAGCGACGCGCGGCTGACGCGGACGGACCCGCGCTATGGCCTCGAGAGGCTGATGTGGACCAAGGCCCGCTACCTGGTGGCCCGCCGCGGCCCCCTCGCGAAGGCCCGCGCCTGCACGCTCTGGGGCTCGGGCCCGAGCGGCAAGCTGATGACGCGCCTCCTCCGTGAGCACGGCGTGGAGGTGCGGCGCTACATCGATGTGCATCCGCGCAAGAAGGGCACCCGGCTCAACGGGATTCCCGTCGTGGGCCCCGAGGAGCTGGGGCCTCCGGGACAGGAGCCGCTCCTCGTCTGCGTCGGCGTGCGCTGGGCCCGCGAGGAGCTCCGTCAGGACCTGGCCCACCTGGGCTGGGTCGAGGGCCGGGACTTCACCTGCGTGGCCTGAAGCGCGCTACTTCTCGGGCACCGCGCCGCTCGGCACCGCGACGCCCGCGAGGGTGAAGAAGCGCAGCAGGTCCTCGGGCACCGGCGCCTCCACCGCGAGCGTCCGCCCCGTGTCCGGATGAGCCAGCTCCAGCGCGTGCGCATGCAACAGACAGCGCGCCGCCTCCGTCCCCGCCGCCCTCGCCGCGCCGCCATAGCGCGAGTCCCCCAGAATCGGCGCCCCCAGCGCCGTCAGGTGCGCGCGAAGTTGATGCGTGCGACCCGTGTGCGGCAGCAGCTCCACCACGCAGAACTCCGGCCCGGCGTACAGCGTGCGGAAGTACGTCAGCGCGGGCACCCCATTGGCGGCCCGGCTCGCCCGCCACCGCCCCGGACGCGACGGGTCCTTCGACAACGGCAGGTCCACCTTCCCCGACTCGGGCAGGCCCGGCCCCGTGGCCGCCACGTAGCGCTTGCGCGCGCGCCCCTCGCGAAACTCCGCCGCCAGCGCGGACGTCGCCCGCGTCGACTTGCCGAACACCGTCACGCCCGACGTCTCGCGGTCCAGCCGGTGCACCAGCCCCGCCTCGCGTCCCAGGTACCGGCTCACCTGGTCCACCAGGTTGCCCCCCACGCGCGCCTCCGTGGGCTGCGCGGGGAGCCCCGCCGGCTTGTCCACCGCGAGCACCTCCGCGTCCTCGTGCAGCACCCGGAACGTCGGGGCCTCCGGCGCCTGGGCCAGCGAGCTCGTCCCGCCCTCCTCCAGCACCACCGCCACCACCTGCCCGGACGTCAGCCGCAGCTTCGCGTCGCGGCAGCGCTTGCCGCCCACGTACACGGCGCCCACGTCCACCAGTGCCCTCGCCTGCTCCTCGGGCAGCCCCAGCTCCCCAGCCACCGCCTCCGCCACGGCGCGCCCCGCGCCCTCCACCCGGAATGTCCGACGCTTCACTCGCGGCACCTCACTTCCCTTCCGCTCGCTACAGAAAGGCGCGCCCCGCCACAAGGCCCACCCGTTGGGTCCACGAGCGACCAGGGTCCCTCACCTGTTCCCCCGGGCGAGCACGTCCCCTGGTAGCTTGCGCGGCCCCATGGATCGCCCCCTTCACTCGGTGCGTACGCGGCTGGACGACTTCCTCGCCGAGCTGGCCACGCTTCAGTATCGCCACGGCGCGGGGCTCTCCTCCGAGCCTCCCAGCCTCCACGCATCCTTCCCCGAGCTGTCCTCGCCGGACACCTTCATCGCCGCCAACGAGGCGCTCGCCAAGGCCCGTGCCAAGGAGGACCCCCTCGCGGTGCGCCGCATCCAGCTGTTGCGTGAGCTGGTGGCCACCCACGTCGAGGAGTCGCTCGCCGCCCGCGCCGCCCGGGCCATGGCCGACCTGGAGGGCAAGACGGTGCTCACCGTCGACGACCAGATGTACGGCTTCGCGGAGGCCCTCGGCCGCCTCCCCCGTGAGCCCCGCCGCGCGCGCCGCGCCGGCCTGGAGCGCGCCGTGGGCAACTTCCTCTGGGAGCAGCGCGGCGCCTACGCAGACCGCCGCGAGGCCGCCCTCCACGCCGCCGAGCGCCTGGGCGCCACCGACTACCCCGCGCTGCGCCAGGACGTCACCGGCATCCCCTACGCCGACCTCGCCAAGGCCGCGGACGAGACGCTCCGGCGCACCGAGGACGCGTACCGCGACGTGCTCGCGTACGTGCTCAAGAAGGTGGACCCGCTGCTCAGGCCCCTGCCCGGTGGCGACGCGCGCCGACACGACGTGCAGGCCGCGCTCCTGGCGCCCTGGATGGACGAGCACCTGCGCCGCGAGGACGCGTGGCCCGCCGTGGTGCGCTGGCTGATGGAGTGGGGCTTCACGCCGCACGCGGACGGCCGCATCCGGCTGGACGAGGAGGACCGCCCCGGCAAGTCCTCGCGCCCCTTCGTCGTCACCGTGCGCGTGCCGGACGACATCCGCCTGGTGCTCCAGCCGCGCGGCGGACTGGACGCGCTGGGCAGCCTGCTCCACGAGCTGGGCCACGCGCAGCACCGCGCGCACGTGTCCGCGACGCTGCCCATGGAGCTGCGCCGCCTGGGCGACGCGGGAATCACGGAGGCCCACGCCGCCGTGTTCGAGCGACTGCTCTTGTCCCCCGAGTGGCTCAAGCGCTACCTGGGCCTGGGCCCGGTGCTCGCGCGCGACACCGCGAGGCTGGCCGCCTTCCAGGCCCTGGCCGTGCTGCGGCGCCACTGCGCGAAGCTGTCCTACGAGCTGTCCCTGAGCCGCAAGGGCGCGTCCACCGAGCGCGCGGACGAGTACGCCGACGGCCAGCGCCGCGCCCTCTTCGCCGAGCCCCATCCCGGCTTCTTCCTGGCCGACGTGGACCCGCAGCTCTACGTGGCGCACTACCTGCGAGCGTGGGCGCTGGAGGCCCGGCTCACCGCGCGGCTCACCGAGCGCTTCAACGAGGACTTCTGGAGGAACCCGCCCGCCGCCGCCTGGCTCAAGGGGCTGTACGCGCGGGGTGGAACCGATGACGCGGAGGGACTGGCCACGGAAATCTCGGGCACGCCGCTGGCGCTGCCCGAGGCGGGAGAGCGCCTCGTGGCCATCCTCAACCGGTAGTGGTGACTGCTCGGGCGACTACTTCTTCTTGCGCAGCGCCCGGACAATCTTGTCCTTCGTCGGGTTGGCGGCCGTCTCGCGAGCACGGGGCGCGGCGGGCGCCGCCGCCTTCGTGGCGGGCGTCTTGGCCGCGGCGCGAGCGCGCATGGCCTTCATCAGCTGCATCTCGATGAAGAGCAGCTCGTCGCCCAGCTCCTCGTTGTCCCCGGCGGCGCGCGGCAGCGGGGCCCGCGTGCTGGAAGCGTCAGCGCCGTGCCGCATGCGCAGCACCTTCTCCTCCTCGGCCGACAGCGTGCGCGTCTTCTCCAACGCCGCCTTGACCTCCTTGGCCGTCACCGTACTACTCCCGACCTTGCGCTCCATCTCCGCTCCCTTGCTGTACAGCCCACTGAACTTCCGAGCATGTCGGACGCGTCTGGGCCGCAACCGACGAGGATTGTAGAGGACGCAAGAGTTGGCGCAAATTTTCTTCCAACAGGTTGGGCCCGCCCTGTAGCGCACGGGTGCTACAGGTGCATTCCCAGCCCCAGGAATCCGGACGAGAGCGCCTGTCGCTCCCCAGCGAAGGGGGACCCGGTGGCGGAGAAGTTCTGGTAGCGGGCCTCGGCGGAGAGGAAGAGCCCGCCGCCCAGCTCCACGTCGAAGCCCCCGCACAGCTCGGCCCCCAGTTGGAGGGAGCGCGTCGCCCCCTCCTCTCTGAGCGCGTGGGCCACCATCAGGCTCAGCCCCAGGCCCAGGTAGGGACGGACCCGGCGGGGCCCCGGGGGCGTGATTCGCAGGGACATGGGCGTCGCCTCGGTGAGCTGGCGGCTGGAGGCCACGTGGCCGCCCACCTCCAGCAGGGACGCCTCCCGGCGATAGCTCCAGGCCAGTCCCGCGCTGTAGCCCGCCTCGCGGCCGCCCTCCGTGTCCGACAGGACGTACGCCCCCACCGGGAACACGGTGACGCCCAGGCTCCGCGCGGGGGGCTGCGCCTGGACGCGGGACGCGAGCAGCCCGCAGAGACAGGCCAGGAGGGGGTGGAGACGACGCATGGCCGTGCGGGAGAGCAAGCCACACGCCACGGGGGACCCCGTGTGAAAACAGGGGGTTGAGGTCCTTCCGAGTCGTCCTGACGCGGGCGTCCGGGCGAGGCCGTCAGGGCAGGCGGGCGGACGTCGAGACCGTTGGGACGAGGGGGCCCATGACGCGATTGTCCGGGCGCGTCGCGCCCCTCGAACCGGGCCCAGGCGGAGACGTCACCCGCCTCCACGCCTGGGCCATCCCACGGGCGCCACGGGGACGCCCCGCACCGGCCTACTCGCCGCCGCCCTCGTCCTCGGGCTCCGGCGGAGCCTCACCGGCCGTCGACCCCTTGGCGCCCTCGGGCTTGGCGCGCTCGATGCCGAAGCGGTCCAACGCGTCGGCGATACCCTGCGGCTTGTCCGCGTCGGGCAGGAAGCTCTCGGGCGGCGCCAGCTTCTGGTCCTTGCCCACCTCGGACAGGGCCGCCTCCAGCGTCATGCGCAGCTCCGCCGCCTCGGGCGTCTTGTCCGACGGCACGCCGATGCGCCCGTCCAGCCGCGCCTTGAGCACCACCGAGGTGGCCGCGTCCACCAGCACCTCGCCGTCCAGCGAGCGCGGCAGCCGGTGGGCGAAGAAGTTCCCCCGGCGGCGCGTCGTCTCGTCCGCCCCGTTCTTGGGCTGCAGGAGCGCCGGCAGCGGCCGGGACGCATCCCCTTCCGAGGCCGGGGCCAGCGTCACCTGGTAGCGCCACGCCGTGCGCCCCTCATAGGTGACGGTGCCCTGGGGCGACAGCTTGAGCCGCCCCTGGAACAGGCTGTCGAAGTCGCGGATGGCGCCGGTCAGCTCCGCGCGGGTGCGCTCGGCCATGCCGCGGTCGCGCAGACGCTGGCGGAACGGGCCATACCGGTTGCGGGCGAACACCTGCCCCGCGATGCGCATCACCTCCAGGCCCTGGTCCCTGGAGTTCTCCAGCACGCCGTGGAAGTCCCCGCTGACCCCGCCCGGGCCCGCGCGGAAGGTGCGCGTCTCGGTGAGCTTCACCGGGTTGGACTCGGCGGAGGTCCACTCGTAGCCGAGGGTGGCCTGGTAGCGGTGGGGCCCCAGCCGCTCGGTCACCTCGGCGGCGTCCATACCGAGGATGCGGCGCGCCACCTGCGGGTTGTCCGCGACATCCTCCGGGGGCAGCTTCTGCTGGGCCGAGGCCACCACCTTGGGCGGGTCCTCGGGGGAGAAGATGCGGGCCTTGGCCGCCTTGTCGACCGGGTCCGAGCAGCCCGAGGCCGCCAGTGCCACGGCGAGGATGAAGGCGGACTTCTTGGAACGGCTCACGACTCCTCCGGAGGGGGTACCACGGGGGCGGCAAGTTACGTGGCGCGTACAGGAGCGGCAAGCTGCGGCTTGCGTGCGGCCGTGCAAGGGATAGAACGCCCATCTCATGCAGAACCTGCGCGACAAGTTGTTGAAGGCGGGCCTCGTCACCGAGGAACAGTCCAAGAAGGCTGATACGGCGGCCAGCCAGGCGGAAGCCCGGAGGCCCTCGTCCCAGGACGGCGGACGTCCAGGCGGAAACCGTCCCCCACCCCGACGTGATGACAACCGGACATCCGGTGGTCCTCCGGCGCGGAGTGAGGAGCGGCCTCCCCGCGAGGGTGGCGGTCGTCCCGGTGGCGGCGGTGGCAGGCCGGGTGGCGGTCGTCCCGGTGGCGGCGGCTCGTTCCGTCCCAGCGGCGGTGGCGGCGGTGGCGCGTTCCGTCCGAGCGGCGGCGGCGCGCCCCAGCACGGCCGTCCGGCCTCCTCCGCTCCGCCCGAGCGGCCCATCCCGAAGCTGCCCCCCATGCCGGGCTCCAAGGCCTACCAGCGCGCGGAGTCCAAGCGCCAGGTGGAGCTGGACAAGGCGCTGCGCGAGCTGGTGATGGGCTCGCAGGTGGCGCAGGAGCCGGGCGAGACGGCGTTCTACTTCATGACCCGCAAGGGCAAGCTGCGCCGGATGGAGCTGACGCCGGAGCAGGCCAAGCGGCTGGAGGACGGCGAGCTCGGCGTGGTGGAGCGTCCGGACCCCGCTCAAATCGAGCACGCGCTGGTGCCGGCCGCGGCGGCCGAGCAGATGTTCGCGCTCTCGAAGAAGGCGGTGCGCTTCCTCAACCGGAAGGACAGCCCCATCGGCTTCATGAACGACGAGGAGCTCAAGGCGCAGCAGGCGGCGGAGGCCGCTGGCACCGCGCCCGAGGTCTCCGACGAGTCCGAGACCGAGGGCGGCTCCGAGGCCGAGGCTTCCACCGAGGTTGCCCCCGCCGAGGCGTCCGCCGAGACGCCCAAGCCCGAGGGCGGCGAGAACCAGGGCTGACGTCAGGCCCCTGCGAAGCGCACGAGGCCCTCCCCTCTTCCCAACGGTCGAGGGGAGGCGCCCGGCGCGGAGGCCTTTCAGTCGAACGCGTCGAGGCCGGTGATGGCCTTGCCCAGCACCAGCGTGTGCACCTCGTGGGTGCCCTCGTAGGTGAACACTGATTCGAGATTCAGCATGTGGCGCACGGGCGGGTACGCGTCGGTGATGCCATTGGCGCCGTAGATGCTCCGCGCGACGCGGGCAATCTCCAGCGCGCTCTTCACGTTGTTGCGCTTGGCCAGGCTCACCATGACGGGCGTCACCTTGCCCTCGTCCTTGAGCCGCGCCACGCGCAGGCCCACCAGCTGCGCCTTGACGATGTCCTGGAGCATGTCCGCCAGCTTCTCCTGCGTGAGCTGGTAGCCGGCCACCGGCTTGCCGTGGAACGACGCGCGTGACAGCGCGTACTCGCGAGCCCCCTCGAAGCAGGCAATGGCCGCCCCGGTGACGGCGAAGGCGATGCCCAGCCGCGCGTTGTTGAGACACGACAGCGGACCGCGCAGGCCCACCACACCGGGCAGCACGTTGCGCGCGGGGACTCGCACGTCCTGGAAGGACAGCTCGCTGGTAATCGACGCGCGCAGGGAGAACTTGCCGGGGATGTCCCGCGCGCTGAAGCCCGGCATGCCCTTCTCCACGAGGAAGCCGCGGACGGACTCGGGGCCGCCGTCGTCCGTCTTCGCCCAGACGATGGCCACGTCGGCGATGGCGCCGTTGGTAATCCACGTCTTGGTGCCGTTGAGGACGTAGTCGTCGCCGTCCTTGCGCGCGCGGGTGCGCATGCCGCCCGGGTTGGAGCCGAAGTCGGGCTCCGTGAGGCCGAAGCAGCCGATGGCCTGGCCTCGCGCCATGGCCGGCAGGAAGCGCTCCTTCTGCTCGTCGCTGCCGTACGCGTGGATGGGGAACATGCACAGCGAGCCCTGCACGGACGCGAAGGAGCGCAGCCCCGAGTCGCCGCGCTCCAGCTCCTGGAGGATGAGGCCGTAGCTGACGGTGTTCATCCCCGCGCAGCCGTGGCCGTGCAGACTCGCTCCCAGCACGCCCATCTCCGCGAGCTGGGGGATGAGGTGGAGGGGGAAGGTGCCGTCGCGGAAGTGTCCGCCGATGATGGGGAGCACCTCGCGGTCCACGAAGGCGGCCACGGTGTCGCGCGCGGCCTTCTCCTCGGGGGACAGCAGGTCGTCGAGCCGGAACAAGTCCGTGATGTCCGCACGTGCCATGGCGCCGTCCTAGTGCCCGCCTCGGGGAGCGTCAAACGGGCGGCGGGCTTGTTGGCACTGACGGGCTGCGAAACGGAGGTGAAGACGTGCCCCCTTGTCGACGCTGGGGCGCTAGGCTCGCGCGCCATGACGACGACCCAGAAGACCGTGGTGGTGACGGGTGCGAGCCGGGGCATCGGCCGCGCCGTGGCGCTGTCCTTCGCTCGCGAGGGCTATCGCGTCTGGGCCCTGGCCCGCGCGGCGGACGCACTCGAGGCGCTCGCGAAGGAGGGCGGAGAGGGCGTCCGGCCGCTCGTCGTGGACGTGGCGAGCGAGGAGGCGCTGATGGCCGCGACGAAGACCATCCTCGCGGAGGGCACGCCCCGGGTGCTGGTGAACAACGCGGGCATCACCGTGTCCGCGCCGCTCACCAAGACGCGCACGGAGGATTTGGCGAAGGTGATGGCCATCAACGTGACGGCGCCCTTCATCCTCTGTCGGGAGCTGATGCCCGCGATGGCCAAGGAGGGCGGCGGCCGCGTCATCAACATCGGCTCCATGGCCGCGGTGCGGGGCATGAAGTACACGTCCGCGTACTGCGCCTCCAAGCACGCCCTCCTGGGCCTGACGCGCGCGCTCGCGGTGGAGTACGCCAAGAAGAACATCACCGTGAACGCGGTGAACCCGGGCTGGGTGGAGACGGACATGTTCTCCAACGCCACGGCGGCGATTACGCAGACGACGGGCCGCAGCGGGGAGCAGGCGCGCGAGGCGCTCGCGTCGATGAACGCCATGGGCCGCATCGTCCAGCCGGAGGAGGTGGCCGCGCTGTGCCTGTTCCTCGCCTCGGACGCCGCGGGAGCCATCACCGGCGCCGCGCACGCCATCGACGGCGGCGAGCTGGGCTGAAGCGCCCGCGCCTCGGCCCCTCGTCCACTCACGAGGGGCCCACCCAACGGGCCGCTCAAATCTGGTAGCGGCCGACGATGGCGGACAGCTCGCCCGAAGCAGCGGAGAGCTGGATGGCGGCCTGCTCACTCTCCGCCATGCGGTCGACAATCTGGTCCGCCACGTCCGCCATGGAGCTCAGCGCGGCGAACAACTCCGCGATGCCCGCGTCCTGCTGGCGCACGGCGTCCGAGATGCTCTTCACCGTCTGACCATTGCTCTGGATGATGCCCGCCAGCGAGCGCAGGCTCTCTCCCGCCGCGCGCACCTGCTCCAGGCCGCCCTCCACCTCGCGCGCCCCGCCCTCGCTGATGCGCACCGCGTCCGAGATGGCCCGACCGATGTCGCCCAGGATGCCCTGCACGCGCGTCGTCGCGCCCGCAGACTGGTCCGCCAGCGAACGCATGTTGCGAGCCACCACCGAGAACGCCCGACCCTGGTCCCCGCTGCGCGCCGCCTCGATGGACGCGTTGAGCGCCAGCACGTTGGACTGGTCCGCCAGGTCCTTCACCGTGCGGGTGATGTCGCCCACCAGCCGCGTGCGCTGATGCAGCTCGGAGATGGTGCGGCCAATCTGCTCCACGTGCGAGCGGATGTGCGTGAGCCCGCCCACGCTGCCGGACACCGCCGCCTCGCCCGCCTGACCGAAGCCGCTCGCCTTCTCCGCCTCGCGCTGAATCGTCTCCACCCGCTTCGCCGCCGCGCGCGAGCTCTCCTGGAGCTGCTGCGCCGCCAGCTGCGTCTCGTGCAGCGCCACCGCCTGCTGGGACACCGCCTCGTTCTGCACCGTCGCGGACTCGGTGAGCTGCGACGCCGCGGACTCCAGCTGCTCCGCCGAGCCCTTCAGCGCCATCAGCAACGAGCGCAGCTGCACCATCATCTCCGCGAAGGACGACGCCAGCTGTCCAATCTCATCCCGCGAGTGCACCTCCAGCGTGCCCCGGAAGTCGCCCTCCGCCACCACCCGCGCCGCCGCCGCCGTCAGCTCCCTCAAGGGGCCCGTCATCCGCCGCACCAACAGGAAGATGATGCCGCCAGCCGCCAGCGCCGTGAACAACCCCAACCCGACGATGAGCACCACCGCCGTGGTGAAGCGCGACGCCTCCGTGCTCTCGTCCCGCGCGAGCACCAACTCCAGCCCCGCGCCCACCGGCTGACGCGCCACGCGGAAGCTCACGTCCTCCACCTCCACCCGCCCCTCCCCCTCCGCCGCCGCGTCCACCGCCGCCAGCAACGCCTCCGGCGACACCGTGTCGACGGAGCGCGCCACCAACCGCGTGCCCGCATGCAGCACCAGCTCCACGCCCCGCTGGTTGCGCAAGTCCTTCAGCGGCGCGTCGTCGAACCGGCTGCCGAGCACCAGGTGCCCCACGCCGCGTCCGTCCACCTCCACCGGCCGGGACACCGCCCAGTACGGCGTCTCGCCCACGAAGAGCACGCCCGGCGTGCCGGACTTCACCATCCCCGCGAGCGCGGGCAGCGCGCCCGCGTACGAGCCCGCGACCAGCTCACCCTCGGGCCGGGTGATGAGCAGGAGCTCCACCGACACCAGCGCCTGCTGCTCCTTGGCGAAGGCCTGGAGCGCGGCGGCATCCAACGTGGGCCCGGACAACAACTCCCGCAGCCGGGCGTTCGCCGCGGCGCTGCGCAGCAGGACCCGCAGCGTGCGGCCCTCCTGGGCCACCAGCCGGCTCCAGGCGGACTCGTCCTGGGTGAGGGAATGCGCCAGCTCCGTGTCCATCCGGGAGCGCAGCACGACGCCCGTGAACGTCACGCACAGCGCGGTGAGGACCAGGATGACCAGCGTGATGGCGGCGGTCAGACGAGCGGCGAGGCTGTGCGTCATGCGCTGCGATGTCGGACGAGAGGGGGAAGGCCCCGGATGGGAGCACCACCGGGAGGGCCCACCCTACCGCAACATCCGGGGATTTCGCAGTAAGGCGAGGATGACCCGGGAGCCCCCGGTTGACCCTCCCACCTTCACTGACGTGTTCTCACGCGTCGGCGACCCGCAGGACGACGGCGGTGATGTTGTCCTTGCCCCCCGCCTCGAAGGCATCCGCCACCAGTGCGTCGCAGACCTCACGGGCCGAGGACAGACACAGCCTGCGAGTCAGCCCCTCCAGGCCCAGCGGCTCGTAGAGACCATCCGAGCACAGGAGGAAGACGTCTCCGGACTGGGCGTGGAGCCGCTGGAGCGTGGGCTCCGCGTTGTCGGTGCCCAGCGCCCGGGTGATGAGGTGCCGCCAGTTGGAGGCGCCGCCCGGGGGCTCCATGCCCACGTCGCGCAGCTCCTCGATGAACGAGTGGTCCCGGGTGAGCGGCTCCAGCTGCCCCCCCCGCAAGCGGTACAGGCGGCTGTCGCCGACGTGCACCACCGCCGCGCCGTCCCGCCCCACCGCGAGCGCCACCACCGTGGAGGCCATCTCCGCCAGGCGGCCCACGCGCTGAGCCCGCAGGTTGGCCTGGGCGAGCTGTGAGCACGCCGCCAACAGGTTCTCCTCGCGCGTGCGCCGGGGGTCGGCCACCTCCGGCCACGCCGCCTCGTGCTCCCGCTCCCATCGCTGGCCCAGGCCCGCGAAGGTATCCACCACACAGCGACTGGCGACCTCGCCACCTTCCTGCCCACCCAGCCCGTCCGCCACGACGTACAACCCCAGCTCCGGCAGGACACAGTAGGAGTCCTCGTTGTGGGGCCGGCGACCGATATGGGTCTGTCCCGCGCTCTCGAAACGCAGCATGACACCGCCTCCTCGGGCCCTCCCCCAGCAAGCGGGAGGCCAGCGCCCATCCCCAGGTGGGCACCCACTACGGATATCTCTCTTTGTGTGACGGCTGGGACCCGAGTGCCAGGGGACCTCGGCACGCGCCCCGCACTCGTTCGCTGGCGGACGTTGCAAGCGCCCGAGGCTCGCGATTGTTGACCAGCCCCAGGGGGGTGTACCCCACAGGTGATGGGGGCCCTCCCCCCGTCCCCTGGCAACTTCTCCGTGGGAGAACCGACAATACGGATGCAGCCCGTCGTGCGTCCCGGGAGGTGACAGATGACATCCATCCGCCGACTGTCCTCGAGCATCCTGTCGTCCCTGCGGCGCACGTCGCTGGACGCGGACGTGGGCTCCGTGGGGCCCACCAGGCCCAGCGAGTCGCTCGAGGCCGTGGAGAAGGTGCGCCGGGGGTTCTCCGACGAGAGCGACTTCCAGGTGGACGGCGCGGACGGCGCCGACGCGCTCCTCGCCTCGCTGGGCGCCGACGACGTGGATTCCGGCGACGCGCGCGAGCTTGACCACGCCGCCCTGCGCGTCTTCTCCGGGGAGAGCTCCTTCGAGTCCGCCGCGCCCCGCTACGCGCAGCGCCTGGGCTCGCAGCTTCCCTCCTCGCTGGGCGCGCCTCGCGACTCCGGGAACGCGGTGGGGCCGTCGTCCCGTCGTGGGGGCGCGAGCGTGCCGGACGCCTCGGACATCCTGTCGCCGGACGAGGCCGCGTGGGAGCTGCAGAACCTGGACACGTCCTCGCCCAGCGTGGATGCGCCGGAGGATCTGCTCTCCATGCTGGACCCGCCGGGCAACGCGTGGGGACCTGTGCACCCGGCGCTCGACCTGCACATGGACGCGTTCGAGGACGCGGTGGGCGGCGCGGACGGCCTGGATGCGGGGCGCGCGTTGGACGGCCCGTCCTCGGCGCAGTACGCGGCCGCGGAGTGGATGGACGCGTCGGTGCGTCCGGCGGGGCCGAACGAGTTCCTCGCGGACCTGGATGACCTGGGCGACATGGTGCCGGAGGACATCGGCCCGGGGGACGCGGCGCTCGCGAGCGTCATGGGCTCGCTCGCGGCGAACCCGGCGGCGGCCAGCGTGCCCGTCAGCGCGGCGATGAGCGCGCAGGGCGTGGACGTGGTGGCGGAGTCGGTGGAGCTCCAGCCGGACGCGCAGCCCGTCGACACGGCGACGTCGCTCGATTCGTTCTCCTCGCCGGGCGTCGTCACCGAGGCCTCGGCCGAGGCGCTCTCCCAGCAGGTGGCGTCGCTCACGGAGCCGTCGGTCTTCGTCGAGCCCGCGGTGGCCCAGGCTGACCTCCCGGGCGAGCCTTCCGCCTCCGAGCGCGCCCCGGAGACGACCTCGACCTGACGCTCGCGAACCGGCGCATCACGCGCGGTCGCGAGCAAGCCGGGCCGCTGGCGACGCCTGCCCGCGCGCGGCGGGCCCGTCCCTACCTCAAGGCCGCTTCTCGCTCGGCCCCTCGAAGGTGGAGTCGTACTGCCGCTGGGCCTCGTCCACCTGGCGCTGGTACTCGTCGATGTAGCGCAGGCGCTGCTCACCCTGCCATTCCGAGGGAGAGAACACGGACGACGGATACACCTGGGTGGTGTGCAGATAGCCGCGCTGCGTGGCCATCAGCTCGCGGTCCGGGTCTCCGGACTCCTTGAGCAGGAAGCCCTCCACGTCGCGCAGCTGCAGCGGGAACGTGGGCGCGTCGTCGAGCACGAGCTTGCCGAAGACGCTCAGCTTCACCTCCCGCGCGCCCTCCTTCAGCTCCTCGTTGAAGGACACGTGCGCGAAGGGCTCGCCGCGCTCGTCGTCCAGACGACCCGCGACGACGTACCGCCCCGCCTTGCGCACCTCGATGCCCAGATACAGCGACAGCGAGCCATCCTCCACCACCTCGCGCACCTTGCCCGTGAGCACCGCGGGCGGCGTCGGCGTGTAGAGGATGTCCAGGAACGCCGACCCCTCCGCGCGCCCCGAGCGCACCTGCGCGTCCACGCGCAGCGTGCCCGAGTACAGCGGGAAGCCCTGCTTCGACGGCTGGAAGCGCCCCGTGAAGACGCCATCCCCCGCGAGCGCGTCACCCGCCGCGCCGTCATCCGTGAAGGCCACCGGCACCGCGGGCATGCCCCCCGCGCCCGGCATGTGGTCGGCCTCGCGCGCGGTGGCGGACAGCACCTCGCACGGCCTCGGCGCGCGGTGCGCGTCCTCGCACGAGACGGAGAAGAGCACCACCTCGTCGCCCACCACGAACACCCGGTCCTGCTTGAGCCGCAGCTGCACGTCGGTGTGCTCACGGCTCAGCGGACGCGTGCGCTCCGGCTCGGCGAGCACCACCTGATCCGGATGGTCGCGGATGGAGCGGGACTGCGGCGGATAACGCGTGGAGGCCACGTACGACTCCAGCGTCTCCTTCGCCCGCGCCAGTCGCTCGGCCCACATCTCCCGCCGGGCCAGGCGCTCGCGCTGCTCCAGGTTCACCACCGACACGTGCGTGCCCTGGGCATTCGGCGACGGCCCCTGCGCCAACCCCACGCCGTCACCGATGCGCTCCATCCTGGCCCCAGGGCCGGCCGGCGAGCCCCTCCAGGCGGCTTGCGAGGAGGCGGACGCCACGCCCGCGTCCCCCTGGCCGGACCTCACGCTCCATCGCCACCACGCCGCGCCCCCGAGGGCCAACGCAATCACCACGAAGCCCCACCCCAGACGGCGCGGGAGGGAGACACGAGCGGACTCAGGGCGGGCGGGCATCATGCGTGCTTCGCGGCAGCCGGCCCTACTTCGCTTCCGCCACGACGGCCTCGCGAACCTTGGCGACGATGCCGCCCCAGCTCCCGTTGGCGTAGTGATTGAACGACTCGCCGTCGTCCCGCAGCTTCACGTCGTGGTTGAGCCACTTGGCCAGGCCGTTGCTCGTCTTCCCCGTGCCCGTGGTCAGCGTGCCGCCGCAGAACCAGTCACCGGGGTTGCACAGCGAGCTGCCGGCGTTGCCCGACACGCCGCCCGTCGAGTGGTACGCCACCGCCTCGTCGTCCTGGCCCGGCAGGAGCCCCGAGTACAGCGTGCCCTTGGACGCCGCGTACATGTAGAACTTCACGTCCGCCGTGACGTTGTGGTTGTACATCGTGCGCGCCGTGGTGGTGACCAGGTCGCTCACCAGCGGCTCGCTCACCGCCCACTCACCCAGGTCCGCCAGCTCGCTGCCGCCGCCGGCGCCGGACGCCACGCGCACCGAGCGGATGTTCCAGCCCGACTGGGTGGTGCCATCCTTGTTGCCACACACGCCGCTCGCGTTGGGCGACGCGTTCTTCTTGGTGCGCTGGCTCGTCCCATACATGGCGAGCGCATAGCCAATCTGCAAATCACCCGCGCTGTGCACGGCGATGTAGCACCAGTTGTCACCCGTGCAGAAGCAGTCGAGCGCGTCGCGGATGCGCGCGTTCTGCCCGCCGATGCGCTCCTTGCCGTTCCAGTTCACCGCCTTCTTGTTCACGCCCGCCGCGGTGTTGGCCGGCCCCCAGTAGCTGAAGTCGGCGTAGTTGCCCGCCTGCGTGGTTCCACCGTTGCGTCCGTGAATCCACAGCGTGTAGTCGGTCGCGAAGGCCTGCGTACCGAACAACAGCGTTGCTGCGGCAACCGCCGTACCCATCAGCTTCTTCATCGTGGAACGCCTCCGGCTCGGAGTGGGGGAGCTGCCCGTCGGGTGGGGGACCGGACAGGGGAGCGTCCACTCTAGAGTCTCAGGGTGTAAAAGGTCGAGAACACGGAAACCGTGAACCCGACGCAAAACCTGACGCAACGCGTCGCCCTCTGTCACACGTGTGGTGTCTCACCGGGTGTCGGAGACGAAGCGCTCCAGGCGTGACAAGGCTTCGGGCAGGCTGGTGCGGCCCAGGCCCAGGCGAAAGTGATTGCCTGGGAAGTCATAGACGTCACCGGGGAGCAGCAGCACGCCCTCGCGCTGGACGAGCGCGTCGGTGAAGCGGGCCACGGGCTCCTCGCGCAGCAGCCGTGGGAAGGCGACGCTGCCGGCGCGCGGACGCACCCAGTGGAACGTGTCCGCGTGGCGCGCGAAGAAGGCGTCCAGCAGGGCCAGGTTCGAGGCGAGCAGCGCGCGGCTCCGCGCCAGCACGCGCTCCTTCGCGCGCAGGGCGATGAGGGAGAGCACCTCGCTGGGGGCGCTGTTGCAGATGGTCGTGTAGTCCTTGTACGCCATGCACCGGCGCAGCACGTCCACGTCGCGGCAGGCGAGCCACCCCACCCGCAGCCCGGCGAGGCCGAAGGCCTTGGACATGACGCCCAGGCTGAAGGCGCGCGGCGACAGCGACACGGCGGCGGGCAGCAGTGCCGACGCGTCGTGCTCCAGGAGCCGGTACACCTCGTCGGAGAGCAGGTGGATGCCGCGCTCGTCGCACAGCGCGCACAGCGCCTGGAACGTGGCCCGGTCCGGCAGCGCGCCGGTGGGGTTGTGGGGGAAGTTCACCACCACCAGCTTCGTGCTCGGCGTGAGCGCGCGGCGAAGCGCCTCCACATCGAACGCCCAGCCGTCCTCCTCGCGCAAGGGCAGCAGCGTCACGTCGGCGCCGGTGGCGCGCGCCACCTCGTACAACGACTGGTAGCCCGGCCAGGTGACGACGGCGTGGTCGCCTGCGCCCAGGAGCACGTTCATCAGGATGAACACCGCCTCCTCGGCGCCCGCGAATGTGAGCACCTCGTCCGGCGACAGGCCCGGGTAGAGCCTGGCGATTTCGTCGCGCAGCGCGGGCAGCCCCGGGGCCTCCGTGTAGCCGAGCGTGAGCGCCTCCCAGCGCCCCAGCGCGTCCGGATCGGCGAGCGCCAGCAGCTCCTTCATCCTCCAGCCCTCGATGTCGGAGGAGCACAGCGTGTAGGGCGCGGCGAACTCCCAGCGCGCGAAGTACCGCTCCAGCTTGAAATCGGGGATGCGCATGAGAGCGACTGTCTGCCCTCTCGGGGGGCCTGCCGTCCAGCGACAGCCGCTCCGGACGTTCTGCTCCGGGCAGGCGGCCGGTACCCGGGTCCGGGCGGGCGTTGACGGATGCATAGCTTGAGGAGCGTCCCTGGAGTCCCAGCCCCTTTCGCGGGAGCCCGTATGCCCACGCATGACATTCCCCTCACCCTGTTGGACCCGGATGGCGGGTGGATCAACGCGCCCGTCCACGTCTCGGAGCTGGACGAGCTGCCGGTGCTCCTCCACTTCTTCTCCCTGGCCGAGGACGCGGACGCCAACGACTTCGCCTCCCTCCAGCGCTTCCTCGCGGAGTTCGGTCCACGCGGGCTGAAGGTCATCGGCGTGGACGTCACCCACTCCGCCCGCGAGCTGCGCGACACCAACGCGGTGGAGGCCTTCGCGCGTGAGCACGGGCTCGTCTACCCCATCGCCGTGGATGACGGCTCCATGGCCCGCGCGTACGGCGTGAAGCAGACGCCCGCGTGGCTCGTCTTCGACGCGGACGGACGGCTGCGCCACCACCTGTGCGGCCAGGGCGCGGCCCGGCGCGTGCGCCCGCTGCTCGAGCGCTTCACCCAGTACGACACCTCGGCCGCGGCTCCCGCGCCCTGACTCCTGGAGGTCACCTCATGGCGGACTGGCGCAAGAAGAGGACGGCGGCGCGCTTCACCCCCGGCACGCTGGCGGCGGCCGGCATCGGCGCGGCGCTGGGGCTGCGCGGGCTCCTCAAACGCCCGCGCTATTCATTCGAGGGGCGCACGGTGCTCGTCACCGGAGGCTCGCGCGGGCTGGGGCTGGTGCTCTGTCGCCAGCTGGTGCGCGAGGGCGCGCGCGTGGCGCTGTGCGGTCGGGACACGCAGTCGCTGGAGCGGGCGCTCGAGGAGCTGGAGCGCGAGGGCGGCGAGGTGCTCGCGCTGCCGTGCGACGTGCGGGACTCCGTGCAGGTGGAGGCGATGGTGAGCGCGGTGCTGGAGCACTGGGGCGCGGTGGACGTGCTCATCAACAACGCGGGCACCATCCAGGTGGGGCCGATGGAGTCCATGACGGTGGAGGACTTCGAGGACGCGGTGGACACGCACCTGTGGGGTCCCCTGTACACGACGCTCGCCGTGCTGCCCGCGATGAAGCAGCGGCGCGAGGGGCGCATCGTCAACATCGCCTCCGTGGGCGGCAAGATCAGCGTGCCGCACCTGTTGCCCTACTCCGCGAGCAAGTTCGCGCTGGTGGGCCTGTCGGATGGACTGCGCGCGGAGCTGCGCCAGGACGGCATCCTGGTCACCACCGTGTGCCCGGGGCTCATGCGCACCGGCAGCCCGCTCAACGCGCGCTTCAAGGGCCAGCACGAGGCGGAGTACGCGTGGTTCTCCATCAGCGACTCGCTGCCAGGCCTCTCCGTCAGCGCCGAGCGCTCCGCGCGCCTCATCCTGGACGGCTGCCGGCGGGGCGACGCGGAGGTGGTGGTGGGCGCGGCCGCGAAGCTGGGCGCGGTGGGCCGAGCGCTCGCGCCCGGGCTCACCGCGGCCCTGCTCGCCTGGGCCAACCGGCTGCTCCCGCAGAGCAGCAGCCAGGATGCCCACCGGGGCGTCGACAGCGAGACGCCCCTCACCCGCTCCTGGCTCACCGAGCTGTCGCGCAGGGCCGCGGAGCGCAACAACAACCACGACGTGCCCCTGCACTGACCCGAGGGGCGCGCCGGGCGTCAGTCCTGGGCCATCTCCATGGCCCAGTGGCCCCGGTGCTCGTACGCCAGGGCGAGCTGCTCCTCGAGCGCGGTGAGCATCTTCGTGTTGCCCTCCTGCTCGTAGCCCTGGAGCGCCTGCTGGCAGCGCGGCACGCGCGACAGGAACTCCTTGAGCGCGTCCACCGTCAGCGTCTTCACGTACATCCCGTACCCCAGCTTCTCCAGGTACAAGGCGTTGATGATCTGCTCGAACTGGCCCTCCAGCGGGATGCTCAGCACGGGCTTATGCAGGTAGACGGCCTCGCTCATCAGCGTGAAGCCGCCGCTGGCGACCACGCCGCGGGAGGTGCGCAAGTCGTCGATGAAGCCCTTCTCGCTGAAGGGCCGGTACGTGAGGTTGCCGTCCACCAGGTCCTCGGTGATATCCCGACGCAGCCCGTACACCCGGCAGGGGATGCCCGCGGCCTTGAGGATGTCCGGCAGCGCGGTGTTGGTGGTGGACGTCTGGTACACGAGCAGGTGCTCACCGGGCTCCGACTTCGCCTCGATGATTTCGGGCCGGAGAATCGACGGGGCCAGCGTGGTGCGACGCTTGCGCGTCGGCGGGTAGAAGAACGTCGTCACCAGGTAGTGGAAGGCGCCCGGCAGCTTCGCCTTCACGATGGCGCGCGAGGTCTCGAAGCTGTCCTCGTACCCGGCCAGGAGCGACGGCTCGTGCTGACAGCGGTTGATGACCTGCATGTTGTCCACGCTGATGACGGGCAACCGGTGCGTGCGCGCGAACAGGTAGCTGAAGGACTCGAAGTCACTGACGACGACGTCCGGCTTGAAGTCGTCCACCAGCTCGAAGTACTGGCGCACGTTCTGCGGCCAGCCCTTCACCGCGCCGGTGAGGTTCTGCAACACCGTCTGCCACTTCTTCACCGAGTTGCCCTCGTACGCCAGGGTCAGCCCCCAGATGCCGTGCACGTTCTGGAAGCGCTTGGCCAGGTAGTCCTGGGCCCGCCCGGAGACGACGATGTGGACCTCGTGCTTCTTCGTGAGCTCCTCGAGGAGCACGCGCGAGCGCGTCGCATGGCCCATGCCTTCGCCGACGACACCGTAGAGGATTCGCATGGTGCGCGAGCATACGCGGCCTGCCCCTCGCCCGTTGAGCCCGCCCGCCGCTCACGGCTATAGCTACCCACCCACCATGCCCTCCGCTCCGCCGCCGCCCCCCAAGCCCTCGCTGCCGCGCGCCGCCGCCTTGGGCCTGGCCGGAGGTCTGCTCCTCGGGGGCCTGGGCCTCTTCGCCGCGGGCCTGCGGGGGCTGTTCGGGACGCTGGAGTGCACGGGGCTGTCCGGACCCGAGTGCGAGCTGCTCCAGCAGGCCACGCACGAGCTGGGCCGCTTCCAGAGCCTCGCGGGCGGCGCCCTCGTCGCCCTGGGCAGCGCCCTGTTCGTCCTGGTGCGTCGTCGCCCGCCCGTCCCGCCCGAAGCGCCGTGAGCACCAGCCCTCCGGGGCCCTCGTCCTTCTTTCGCCCGACAGCCGGCCGACTTGAAGGGTTAGCTCATTTGGCGGTGTGACGTAGGCTGACTAATTAATAGTGGCCAGGCCATTAGGTTCGGGAGTAGGGAGCGGCCATGCAGCTCGAGTCCCTGAAAATGTTCTGTGATGTGGTGGAGACCGGCTCCTTCTCGCGAGCCGCGCAGCTCAACCACGTCACGCAGTCGGCGGTGAGCCAGCAGATTCGCGCGCTGGAGAACCGCTACGAGCAGAAGCTCTTGTCGCGCAGCGCCCGGCAGGTGACGCCGACGCCGGCGGGTGAGCGGCTGTTCCGCGGCTGCAAGGAGATTCTGGCCCGCTTCGCGGAGGTGGAGCAGGAGATTCGCGAGCAGGCGACGGAGGTGGCCGGCACGAGCACCGTGTCCACCATCTACTCGGTGGGTCTGCACGAGCTCAACGCGGTGCAGAAGCAGCTGCTCAAGGCGCACCCCAAGGTCAACATGCGGCTGAACTACCGCCGCAACGACCAAGTCTACGACGACGTGATTCTGGGCGCGGCGGAGATTGGAATCGTGGCGTATCCGCAGCCGCGCGCGGGCGTGGACATCCTGCCCTTCCGCGACGACAAGCTGGCCGTCGTGTGCGCGCCGGGCCACGCGTTCGCCTCCAAGGCGAAGGTGAGCCTCACGGCGCTGTCGGGCGTGCCCTTCATCGCGTTCGACCGCGAGGCGCCCACGCGCAAGGCGTTGGACAGGCTCTTCCGCGAGAAGAACATCGACATCAACCCGGTGATGGAGATGGACAACGTGGAGACCATCAAGCGGGCGGTGGAAATGGGCCTGGGCGTGGCCATCCTCCCGGTGTCCACCGCGCAGGGCGAGGTGAAGGGCGGCTCGCTGGTGGCCAAGCCCTTCGCGGAGGGGCCCGTGTCGCGGCCCATCGGCCTGCTCATCCGCAAGGGCAAGTACCTGGACCGCGCCTCGGCGGCGGTGCTGGAGGCCTTCAAGGCGGCGGCGAACCTGCCCGCCACCGAGGAGGCCTGAGCGTTCTTCAGTAGAGCTTCCGGAGGCGCGCGGCGAAGAACCCGTCGAAGCCCTCCGGACCCGGCAGCGTCCTCAAGTAGGCCTGGGTGAGCGGCAGCTTGAGGCCCGGCAACACGGGCGGCTCCGCCGTCCACTCCGGGTGGCTGCGCAGGAACATCTCCACCTGGTCCTGCCCCTCCTGCGGCTCCATGGTGCACACCGCGTAGACGAGCAGCCCGCCCGCCGGCACCGACTCCTGGCAGTTCTCCAGGATGCGCCGCTGCAGCGTGGCCAGCCGCGAGAGGTCCTCCTCCTTGCGGCGGTAGCGCAGCTCCGGGTGACGGCGCAGCGTGCCCAGCCCCGAGCACGGCGCGTCCACCAGCATCGCGTGGAACTCGCCCCACGCCTCCGGGAACGGCTCCGCGGCGTCGTGCGCGTAGGCCTTCAAGCGCGACGTGAGGCCCAGGCGCTTCGCCTCGCCGTCAATCTTGCGCAGCTTGTGGGCGTGCAGGTCCACCGCGACGACGTCGTGCTCCTGCGCCAGGTGACAGGACTTGCCACCCGGGGCCGCGCACGCGTCCAGCACCCGCGCGGACGCGGGGATGGCGCCGTACACGCCGACGAGCTGGGCGGCCTCGTCCTGCACCTGCCACAGCCCCTCCGAGTAGCCGTAGACGTCCTCCACGCGGCCCACCGGCGGCAGGATGATGCCCACGGGCGACACGGTGGCGGCCTTCGCCTCGACGCCCACCTCCTGGAGCTGGGCGAGCAGCGCGTCGCGCGTCACCTTGGAGGTGTTGGCGCGGATGACGACGGGCGGGGACTGGTTGTCGGCCACCAGCATGGCCTCGGCGCGCTCGCGGCCGAACTGGCGCAGCCAGCGCTCCACCAGCCACTGCGGATGACTCTCGCGCACGGACAGGTGGTGGGCCACGTCGGACGCCGACGGCAGGGGCGGCGAGGGCAGCTCCGCGAGCTTGCGCAGGATGGCGTTGGTGAAGCCCGCCGCGCGGGTGAGGCCGACCTCCTTGAGCGCCTGCACCGTCTCCGCCACCGCGGCGCGCGCGGGCACGCGGGTGTGGAAGATTTGGTACGCGCCGATGCGCAGGGCCGCGAGCACGCGGTCCTCCATGGCGTCCAGCTTGCGGTCGGCGAAGCGGGTGATGGCGTAGTCGAGCGCGAGCTGCCGGCGGGTGGCGCCGTAGGTCAGCTCCGTGGCGAGGCCCGCGTCGCGCGGGTCCTTGGGGGGTGACTCGGACAGCATCGTGTCCAGCACCACGTTGAGGTAGGCGTCCGTTGCGCGGACGCGCGCCAGCACGAGGATGGCGAGTGCGCGGGGATTCATCCTTCGTCGAGCCGGGTCATCAGGTCCACGAGCTGCTCATCGGAGAGCCGCGTCGAGGGAAGGTGGGACAGCGTGAGGCGCTGGAGCTGCTCCTCGAGCACGGCCCGCTGGCCCTGCTCCGCGGGCAGTCCGCGCTGGAGGGCCTCATAGCGGGAGCGCGCCCAGGAGGCCAGCTCCGCGGCGGTGAGCCGGCCCGCGAGCCGGTCGGAGATCTTCTGGTGCACGAGCGCCCGCGTGAGCAGGTCCGTCGTCACCGAGGCGGACTTCGTCCCCCGCCCCAGCGTCTTGCCGCCCTTCGACTCGGGCGCGGCCTCCTTCGCGGGGGACGGCTTGCGGCCCAGCGTCTTGCCGCCCTTGGGCTCGGGCGTGCTCTTCGATTTCGACTTCCTCGGGGACTGGACGATGTCATCGTCGTCGTCACCGTCGAGCGTCTTGCTCGCGCTCCCGGGCGTGAAGACGCCACTGGCGAAGGTCTCCAGCGCCTCCAGGTACGGCTCGAAGCCGCCGGCCCCGTGCACCTGGAGGACACACGCCTCGGCCACCACGGACTCGCGCGCGGGCGGCCGCAGCATGACCTCGATGGCGGGCAGTCCGACCAACTCCAACCCCTCCTTGAGCGCGTACGAGCCGAACAGGCCCGCCGGATTGACGAGGACGCCGTCCACCTTCTCGCGATGGGCGGCGAGCGCGTCCAGCAGCACGCCCTCGTGGTTGGACTGGAGGACGGTCAGCTCCATCCCCAGCGACTTCGCGCGCGCCTTCAGCGCGGCATCCAGGTCCGACAGCCCGCGCCCGCCCTCGCGGACACCGAGCAGGTTCAAGTTCGGCCCGTGCAACACCAGCAGTCTCATACCCATGCGCCTGTACTCGAAAGAGTCCGTCTCGTCGTGGCCATCGACTAGGTGCCGAACGGCTGGCTGCCCACGGCCAGCTTGTGGCCCGTGAGGAACTCCGCCGCCTTCATCACCCGCTTGCCTTCCAACTGGATGTCCAGCAGCACGAGCGAGCCCTCGCCGCACGCCACCTCGATGCCCTCCGCGCCCGCGGACAACACCGTTCCCGGCGCACCCTTCCCTTGCGCCACCTTCACGCGGTGCACCTTCACCAGCTTGCCGCCCATCGACGTGAACGCCCCGGGCCACGGCGTGAAGGCACGCAGCCTGCGCTCCAGCGCGATGGCGGGACGGGTGAAGTCCAGCTTCCCCTCCTCCTTCTCGATGATGGGCGCCAGCACCACGCCCTCCGAGGGCTGGGGCACCGGCTTCAGCGCCCCGCTCAGGTACGCCGGCAGGAACTCGCGCAGCACCTCGCCGCCCAGCGCGGCCAGCTTCGGGTACATGGTCGCGCTCGTGTCCTCGGGGCCGATGGGCAGGCGCTTCATCGCGAGCACGGGGCCGGTGTCCAGGCCCTCGTCCATCACCATCAGCGACACGCCCGTCTCCGTGTCCCCGTGCGCGATGGACCACTGGATGGGCGCGGCGCCCCGGAAGCGCGGGAGCAGCGAGCCGTGCACGTTGACGCAGCCCTTGGGCGGCAGCTCCAGGATGTCCTTGGGGAGGATGCGGCCGTAGGCCGTCACCACGCAGACATCCGGCGAGAAGCGGCGCAGCTCCTCGACGAACGGGGGCGTGCGCAGCTTGGCGGGCTGGAACACAGGCACGCCGCGCGCGACGGCCAGCTCCTTCACCGGCGGCGCCGTCACGGTGTTGCCGCGCCCCTTGGGCTTGTCCGGCTGGGTGACGACGGCGACCACGTCGCCCAAATCGAAACAGGCTTCGAGCGATGACACGGCGAAATCCGGCGTGCCCATGAAGACGATGCGGGGTCTGCTCATGTTGTTCGGGCTCTTTTCGGGGCAGGCTTCAAGCCACGGACTTGAAGGTGCTCGCGGTGGGATTGTCCACTGCTTGACGCTTGCGCGTGCACAGCGCGGACAGGGTTTCCAGCGCCTCGCGCGCCTCGGGGGTGGTGGCCACGGGCTTCAACGCGGCCAGGGCCCCCTCCAGGGCGTGTGCCTCGTCCGCCTCGCGCTGGCGGATGCGGTCCACCGCCTCGCTGAAGCGGTCGAAGAAGCGCTTCAATTCGTCCTTCTTGCGCAGGGGCCGCAGCCGGGGATAGCGCCCGGCGGCCAGCGCGGCGACATACAGGCTCATCACGTGGACGGGGCCCGCCACCCGGTGGGTGAAGAGCAGGCCGAACAGGCCCAGGAGCGCCCCCAGTCCCACCGAGCCCAGCACGGTGAGCCACATGATGGAGTCACCCGCCCCCACGCCTGAGTCCACCGAGGAGGCGTGGAGCCGGTACGCCAGGGCTCCGAACACCGCCACGCTGCCCGCACCGATGCCAGCCAGCAGAAGGATGTACTTGAGCTGGAATTCCCGGTCGAGCAGGTAGGTCCGTCGGGTGTAGCCCGGGCGCGGCGCCTTGTGAGTGTCGTCGGACATGTCGTTGACCAGCGTACCCCAGGTGACCTGGGTGGTTTGCTTCCTTCGTGACAGGAGGTTTACGACTCCCGACAGGACAACCCCGCAGACGACGCCCAGGAGCCTCGATGAGCCGCCCCCTCGCAGCGTGGTGTGTTGCCGCTGTTCTCTGTTTTGTCGCCTGTAAGTCGGACCCGAACACGCCCGACTACTGGGCCGGGACGCTCCAGCAGACGCGGCGAGCGGAGGACCGGGTGCGCCTCATCGAGGCGATGCGGACGAAGACCAAGGTCAACGAGAGCTTCCTGCCCATGCTGCACGAGGCGCTCTCGCAAGAGCGCAAGCCCGAGGTGAAGGCGGCGCTGGCCCGCGCGATTGGGGACGTGCACCACGCCTCGTCGGTGGAGGCGCTGTCGGCGGCCATCGACCCGGCCGCGGGTGACATGTCCTCGCAGCTGGCGAACAAGGCGATGGTGACGGCGCTGGGCGCCATCGGCGACGTGCGCGCCGTGCCCGCGCTGGTGCCGCTGTTGAGGGCCAAGGACACGTACGCGCGCATCGAGGCCATTCAAGTCCTGGGGAGCATGAAGGCGAAGGAGGCGGTGGAGCCGCTCATCGTCCTGGCGACGGACGAGGGCGTGGAGCCGTTCCTCAACAAGAAGGCCATCGAGGCGCTGGGGCACATCGGTGACGGCCGCGCGGCGCCGGCGCTCATCCGGATGCTGACCAAGGAGCGCAAGGGCAAGTCCTTCTACGTGGAGAGCAGCTTCGCGCTGTTCCAGTTGGGCCAGCCCGCGGCGGACGCGCTGCTGCCCGCGCTGGAGGGGCGTGACGCGGAGCTGCTCGCGTGGGCGAAGACGAACGGCGTCAACCCGGCCAGCTATCCGATGAAGGCGGCGACGGTGCTCGGAGACTTGCGCGAGAAGCGCGCGGTGGAGCCGCTGCTCAAGCTGCTGTCGTTCTCGCACTCGGATGTGCAGATCCAGTCGCTGGTGCGGATGCAGGCGGCGGATGCGCTGGGCCGCCTGCGCGCGACCGAGGCGGTCAAGCCGCTGACGACGCTGGTGCTGGAGACGGACCCCACGGTGCGCGACGCGTACGTGAAGGCGCTGGTGCGCCTGGGCGGCCGCGACGCGCTGCCCGCGCTGGAGAAGGCCGCGGGCACCGGCGACTGGTACGCGCGCGAGGTGGCGGTGAAGGGGCTGGCGATGCTGGGTGACGCGCGCGAGCAGCCCCTCCTGCAGAAGCTGGCCACCGGTGAGCCGGCGCGCACCGCGGCGGACTGCAAGGCCACGCAGGAGGAAGGCTGCGAGGACGCGGCGGGGCTGGGCAAGAAGCGCGCGGAGGAGATCACCGCGCACGCGGCGCTGCTGGAGGCGGGGCAGGCGTGCACGGGCAACGCGGGCTGCTGGGTGCAGCGCATGGACAAGGCGACCAAGCCGATGCTGGAGCGCGCCGCGCTGGAGGTGGGGCGCTCGGGCTCGGCGGAGCACGCGCCGGCGCTCGCGGCGAAACTGTCCGAGCGCGACACCGAGGTGCGCCTGGCGCTCATCCTCGCCATGGGGTGGCTGGTGGACGGCTCGCAAGACGCGGCGAAGAAGGTCCGCGAGACGTCGCTGCCGGACCTGCGCAAGCAGCTCCAGGCTGAGCAGGGCGTCACGCAGTACGCGAGCGTCAACGAGGACCTGCGCCGGCTGCTGGCGCGCATCGAGCGGACCTGATTCAAGGGTTCAACCCGTGAGCTGAGGCGCCGCGCGCACCGTGGCCTTGTGAAGCACGGTGAGCTGACGCACCAGCCGGTCCATCTGGGTGCGGGAGAGCACGTCCAGGCTCTCCTGCGCCGCGGACCTGGGCAGCGGAGACGGTGCGCGGCGGTGCTCCACGGCGAGCGCCAGGTCCTCGAGCACGTTTCCCGCGTAGCCGATGACGGGCGCCAGGTCCTTGCGTCCCTGCCGACTGGCGGCCAGCGCCGTCACGGCGGAGCCGAAGCGCCGCGCATACGCGAGCAGCGCCATGGCGGGTTCGAGCTGTCGCGAGGAGCCGCGCCACTCGGAGAGCAGCCGCTGGAAGGAGGCCTCCGCGGACAGCAACTGGAGGCCCAGCTTGCGCCGCGCCTCGCGCACCTGGGGCTCTTCGTCCGAGCGCGCGGAGGCCACGCTCAGGAGATAGTCGCGGTCGGCGCGCAACGCGTTGGCGACCTCCTCCGGGAAGCGCGAGTGCTCGGGGCTGGGCCACAAGAGCCACGCGCCCACCAGGGCCAGCACGCCGCCGAGCAGCGTGTTGATGACGCGCACTCCGGCCAGCTCCCAGTCTCCGGTCTGAATCTCCGCGAGCAGCACCAGCGCGGGTGCGAGCAGCACCTGGAAGGCGGCGAGGCTCATCGGCTTCACGGCGATGGCCACGGCGAAGAACGCCATGATGGCGCCGAGCAGCACCACCGGGTCCCTCACGAGCGCCACCAATCCCGCCGCCAGCGCGCCGCCGAGCAGCGTGCCCGCGGCGCGCTGCACGCCACGCTCGAAGGTCATCCCCGAGTAGGGCTGGAGCACGACGATGACGGTGATGATGACCCAGTAGCCGTGATTCAGCCCGAGTCCACGCACGAGCGCGGTGGCGAGCGCGGCGGTGATGCCCAGGCGAAGCGCGTGGCGGAAGATGACGGAGTCGGTGCCCCAGTTATCGCGCAGGGGTTCGAGCAAGGGACGGCTGCGCGCGGACGCGGGATGCGGCCCCATGGGCAGGTCCGACTCGACGGGGCCGCCGTCCTCCAGGTGGTTGGCGACCTCCAGCAAGGCCTCCGAGTACTCCCGCAGGCGGACCAGCAGTGCCTCCGCATGTGAGTACGCGGCGCGCGCAGGGTCAGGCAACTCGCCCTCGGTGACCAGGGACGCGAGCGCGCGCCGGACGCGGTCCGTGCTCCAGACCGAGGGCTCCAGTTCGTGCTTCTCCTGCTCCAGCGCGCGGGCGATGTGCAGGAGGTCTCGCGAGTGGTCCGCGAGCGCTCGCTGGATCTCGGCGCGCAGGGCGTGGAAGCGAGGCTCGCGGGGCGCGAGCTCCAGGGTCTCCGGCAACGCGACCAGCATCGCGAGCAGCGCGTCCGCGCCTTCGAGCAACACGAGCAGGTGCTCGCCCCGGTTGCTCTCGCCCGCGCGGTTGCGGCGGGTGGAGGCCAGCACGCTTCGCGCGTCCTCCAGGGACATGCGCACGCGCGACTCCCAGTCGACCACCTCCACCAGATTGACGGGAGGAGGCGGACCATCGAGCGGCCAGCGGCCGACCTCTTCGGCGCGGGAGGCCAGCGCGCGGTAGCAGCGGGAGATGGCGAGGCGCGCGGGTCGATAGGGGCGCAGCGGCCAGAGCACCAGCGCGAGCATCATCGCCCACAGGCCACCGAGGATGAACAACCCGGAGCGGGACAGCGCGTCGGCGAGGCCCTGCGCGGGCAGCGCCAGTGAGACGACGGTGTAGTTGGCGAGCACCACGCCCATCAGTCCGGGTGTGTCACCATAGGAGCGCGCGAAGCCGCACGCCGTCACCCAGGCGAGGGTGAGCAGGACATCGGCCCAGTCGGGGAGCTGCAGCGCGGAGACGAGCCCCATCACCGCGCCCAGGAGCGTCATCGCGCCCATGGTGACGGCCCTGTCGCGATAAGGGCCGCCGCGGTCCACGAGCGTGACGAAGAGGCCGGCCATGCCCACCCACGTCACGGCGGGCAGATGCTGGGTGGCGGCGACCACCATGGGCAGGCCCACCGCGAGCGCGGCGCGCAGCCCCGCCCCGAGCGCGGGACGCACGGGCTCCACCCGGACGAACGACTCCAAGTGGCGCCGGAACACATTCATGGGACTCGCGACTCCCTCATCACGCCCTGCTCCCTCCACGTCACGGCACCGGAGTAACGCCTGGGCACGGCGCCCGCCATGTGAGGCGACAAGCGCCATCGCCCATCACCTGATGCATCGATAAGCCACGGAGATGCGAGCGCACCGTGCGAATGGGCACACTCCGTTTCGTCGCACGTTCCGTTCAAACCGCATGCGCCCATGCAGGTCCGCCATCGCCTCATCGCGCGTCGACTGGAACAACAACCACAGACAGCCTCTCGGCGTCGCGGCGTCTCAGCTCGTCCGACGTGTGACAGGCGCGAACCCGTTCGCGCGGGTCGTGCGGCGCCACAGCCAAACCATCCGGTGAGCGCACTCGTGCCTGTCCATCCCGTCGCTTGCGCGGAGGCACCTGGACGGTTCACGCAACGGGGCGGGCCCCCACGAGCGCAATCCGACGCAGCTTGTCCCCCTACACACGTCACGCGGTGCCCTCGCTCCACTCGACGACCCCGGGCCCGGCGACCGCGCGGAAACAATCCGAGAACCACGCCGCCGCCATGCGCGCCGCGCGCGCCCGTGGCGCTGCCTCCTCGAACCTCCGGCTCGCGCCCTCGACCAACTGGAGCCCCTTGCGCATCCCCGGCGCCAATCCATCGAACACCCGCCGCGCGAGCATCGCCCGGTCCGCGTCCTCCCCCGCCCCGAGCACCAGCGTGGGCACACGCACCTCCGCCACCACCGAGCCCGCCTTGTCCGGCCTTCCCCCCAGCGTGACGACCGCCTGCACCCCCTGTGGCTGATGCGCCGCCGCCACCAGCACCGCGGCCGCGCCCAACCCCATCCCCAGGAACCCCACCGGCAACAGCGACAACACGTCGTCACGCTGCAACCAGTCGCGCGCCACTTCCAGTCGATGCGCGATGAGCTCCACGTGCGCGCCCTCGCGCACCGTCCAGTCCTCCGCCTGCTCCTCGTCCGCGGTGCGCCAGTCGAGCCCCAGCGTCGCGAGCCCCGCCGCGTGCAGCACCTCGCGCACGGAGGAGTCCTTCGCCAGCTCCTCGTCCCCCACGAGCATCACCAGGCCGCTCGCCCGCTCGGGCACGCAGAGGAACCCCGCGAGCAGGCGTCCGGCGACGCCGACCTCCACATCACGCTGATGGACGCGCATCGGCCTTCCTCCCGCGGGGAATGGGCGCCACGCGGGCCCGGTCCGCCCACTGAAGCTGGGGACCGTCGGCGCCGATGGCAGCGCCTTCACGCCAGGAGCCAGGGCAGGCCGACATCCAAGCGGCCGACCTCCCGTCTCACCCCGCCTCGCGCTCCGGGCCGAAGTCCTCGGCGTCATCGGGGAGCACCTCGGGGACGTCGTCGTCCTGGAACGCGCTGGGCAACAGACTGAACGGCAGCAACTTGGCCAGCGCCGCCAACAGCAGCAACCCACCGGGCGCCGCGAAGATGGCGAGCGCGGGAATCGCCTTCGCCACGTCGATGAGCTGCGCGCGCATGCGCTGCCGCTCGTCCTCCGTGAGCTTCTGACGCCGCGCCACCTTCGCCACCAGCACCGCCAGGTCCCCCGTCTCGCGGACCTCCTGCATCAGCCGGTAGAAGTTCTTCTCCAGCGTCTCCTGCATGCCCGCCACCATGTCATCACCCATGGCGCTGGCCGCGTCGCGCACCGTGAACACATCCACGATGGAGCGATGGCGCGCGTAGAACTCCGCCATCTCCAGCTCCAGCCGGTGCAGCTCCTCCTTCGACACGTGCAGCGCGTCCGCCAGCGTGTCGATGAAGGCCCGCTCCCGCCGCGTGCGCCGCCCGTCCACCAGCGCCGCCAGCAGCGTCTGCTCCAACAGGAAGTGGCGCATGTCCACGCTGCGCACCTGGCGCACCACGTCCCGCACCGAGCGCCGCCGCTCGAAGGACTGCTTCACCGCCGCCTTCAGCTCGGACGCCATCGCCGCCGGCAGCCGCAAGTCCTCCACCTGCTTGAGGATGGCCCGCCGCGCGGGAGTCCCCGGCAACCGGTCCACGCACGCCAGCCCCGTCAACACCTCCACCAGCAGCGCCTTCTGCTTCGACGCGAAGTCCAACCGCCGCCGCGTCTGCTCCCGCGACAAGCGCCCGCTCGCGAAGTAGTCGATGGCCTGCCGACAGAACAGCTGCGCGTCCGCGTACTGCGCGCCGTTGTGCAGCACCAGCCCGTACACGGGGTCACCGGCCAACGTGGGCTCGCGCTTGCGCAGCGCCACCTCCACCTTGGCCACCTGCCGCTTCGTCACCGGCTTGCCCTGGGCCAGCTGCTCCGCCAGCACCTCCGCCAGCATCAGCTCCCCGCCCAGCACGGAGAAGAGCACCAGCAGCTGCTCCACCCGGCGCCCCTCGGGCGCACCCACCTGCCGCGCCAGCTCCAGCGCGAGCGCCGCCAGCGTCCGCAGCACCGCGTGGAAGAGCTGGTCCTCCAGCGCCCGCGCCTGGAACTCGTTGTCCGGCATCGCGTCCAGCGCCGTGGGCGCGTCCGCTGGGGTGCCGTACAACAGCCCGCTGGCGCGCAGGGTGCGCCGCAGATACGCCCGAGCCCGGGCGCGCCCGGGCCCCAGCCGCAAGGCACTCTCCTCCGGAGCGGGCGACCCCAGATGGGCCGCGACCGCTTCGTTGAGGAGCGGGGTCAACCACCCCGCCTTGCTGAAATCCAACACCGGAACACCCCCGGACCCGCCGACGGACGCCTGGAGACGGTCCGCCGGATGTAACCCAGGGGGCCTTCGCGACGCCACCCGGCCTCCGGGAGATTCGACCGCCCGGAGTCAGCCCCTCCAGAACCCAGACTTCTACGGCTCCGGAAGAGTCCCACCCCGGACGGAGACCCGGGCCTACAGCGCCGTGGACTTGCCCGGCTCCAGCTCCAGCACCTTCGTGCCCGGGCGCGTCTTCTTGAGCTCGCCACGCAGCGCATCGGGCGTGCCCTGCAGGAGCGGGAAGGTGCCGAAGTGCATGGGGACGATGCTCTGCACCTTCAGCAGCCGCGCCGCCTGCGCCGCCTCCGCGGGCCCCATGGTGAAGTGCCCGCCGATGGGCAGCATCGCCACCGTGGGCTTGAACTGGGTGGCGATGAGCGACATGGACTCGAACGGCGCCGTGTCACCCGCGTGGTACAGCGTGGGCCCCTTGTCGACCTTCAGCACGTAGCCCAGCGGCGCGCCCGCGTACTGCGCCGGGGCCTTGGGGTCCGCCTGGTAGCTGCTGGAGTGCACCGCCTCCACCAGGTGCAGCGTGACGTCCTTCACCTGGAACGTCCCGCCCGCGTTGGCGCCCACCGCCTGCGTCTCCGGCAGGCCCAGCTGGTTCACCAGCTCGAACGAGCCGAACACCTTGGCGCCCGTCTTCTGCGCCAGCGCCTTGGCCTCGCCCACGTGGTCGAAGTGCCCGTGGGTGAGGAGGATGGCGTCCAGCGCCTCCGGCTGCGCGGCGTCCTTGGGCGCCTTGGGGTTGGTGAGCCACGGGTCGATGGCAATCACCGCCCCGCCCGGGGTGCGCACCACGAAGGCCGCGTGGCCCCACCACGTCACCTCCACCTTGCCCTTGGTGGCCGCGGGCTTCGCCGCGTCCGCCTTCTTCGGGGCCGGGGCCGCCGGGGGCGTGGCGGCGTCCTGCGCCATGGCCGTGCCACCGAAGGTCAACAGCGCACCCACCGCGACTGCCCTGAGCTCGTTCCGCATGGTTGTCCTCTCTCGGGTCGAAAGTCTCGACGTGTCGCCGGGTTGCCGCGAGGGCACACCCCGGCCGGGCCGCCGCTTGGCACTGTCCAGGCGGCCAATCAAGGGCCTGCGCACATCGCCTGCCCCGGGGCGGACAGATGCCCCGGCGGCTCGAAGGCCGCAATCTCGAAAGAACGGTCGACATGACGGGCTCCGGGAAGGATGGTGGACCCCAGCGTGGACCACCGATTCCAAGTCAGCCTCCGTGGGGTCATCGACCTCCTGTCCCACCATCTGTACAGCTCCCCGGGCGTCTACCTCCGCGAGCTGCTCCAGAACGCCACCGACGCCATCCGGGCCCGCCAGCACCTGGAGCCCTCCCACACCGGCACCGTGCGTCTGGAGCTGGTGGAGAAGCAGGACGGAGGCCCCCCCACCCTGGTCTTCAGCGACGACGGGGTGGGCCTGACGGAAGAGGAAATCCACCGCTTCCTGGCCACCATCGGCGAGTCCTCCAAGCGCGAGGCCCTGGAGGCCCGCCGCAAGGACTTCATCGGCCAGTTCGGCATCGGCCTGTTGTCGTGCTTCATGGTGTGCGACGAGCTCTTGCTCGTGACGCGCTCGGCACGCGGGGACGGACGGACGCTGGAGTGGCGCGGCCGGCATGACGGCACCTACGCGGTCCAGGAGTCGGCGCATCCCTTGGACAAGCCGGGCACGCAGGTGTTCCTGGTCGCGCGCGCGGACATGGCGGAGTGGTTCGCGGTGGAGCGGGTGCGGCAGCTGGCGCGGCACTACGGAGGCCTGCTGCCCTTCCCCATCCACCTGTCGGTGGGCGCCGAGGTGGAGCGTCTGGACGCGGACGGACCGCCATGGCGGCGCGAGTACGCGAGCGCGGCCGAGCGTCGCAAGGCGCTGCTCGACTACGGGCGCGAGGTCTTCGAGACGGACTTCATCGACTGCATCCCGCTGCGCTCCCAGGCGGGGGACGTGGACGGGGTGGCCTTCGTGCTGCCGGCGTCGCCGCACTTCAACGCGAAGCAGAAGCACCGCGTGTACCTGAAGCACATGCTGCTGTCGGAGAGCGCGGAGAACCTGCTGCCGGATTGGGCCTTCTTCGTGAAGTGCGTGGTGAACGCCAACGCGCTCAGGCCCACCGCCAGCCGCGAGTCGTTCTACGAGGATGACTCGCTCGCCCAGGCCCGCGTGGCGCTGGGACAGGGGCTGCGCAAGTACCTGATGGACCTGGCGCACGAGGACCCGCGCGCGCTCCAGCGGCTCATCGGCCTGCACGGGTTGAGCGTCAAGGCGCTGGCGCTGGACGACGACGACTTCTACCGGCTGGTCATCGGCTGGCTGCCGTTCGAGACGTCGCTGGGCGTGACGACGCTCTCGGAGTACCGCCGGGCGTATCCGGTGGTGCGCTACACGTCCACGCTGGATGGCTTCCGGCAGGTGGCGCGGGTGGCGGGCGCGCAGGGGTTGTGCATCATCAACGCGGCCTACACGCACGACGCGGCGCTGCTGGAGAAGCTGCCGCACGTCATCCAGGACGCGCAGGTGGAGCCGTTCTCCTCGTCCGACTTGCCGCAGAGCTTCGAGGAGCTGACGATGGACGAGCGCGACGCGGTGTTCCCGCTGTTGCGCACGGCCGAGCAGGTGCTGGCGCCGTTCCACTGCGGCGTGGCGGTGAAGAAGTTCTTCCCGGCCGAGGTGCCCACGCTCTACAGCTCGGACGAGGAGGGCTCGTTCCGGCGCGACGCCGAGCGGGCCCGCGACGAGTCGGATGATTTGTACGCCAGCGTGCTGGAGGGCGTCATGGCGGCGGCGGGCGGCGAGCCGGTGCAGCTGTGCTTCAACCTGCACAATCCGGTGGTGCGGCGGCTGGCGGCGGTGTCGGACCGGAACATGATGAAGCTGTCGGTGGAGATGCTCTACGTGCAGGCGTTGCTGCTCGGGCAGCACCCGCTGAACGCGCAGGAGATGACACTGCTGAACCAGGGGTTGTTGGGGCTCATCTCCGCGCAGTTGGGCACGGGTGGCGGCGGCGAGAGTGACGGAGGCGGAAGCTCGGGAGGGCTGCACTGATGTCGACGGACTGGCGCGAGGAGGCCCAGGCGCTGTGGGACAGGGCGAGCCGGCAGCGCTCCAGCGAGAGCAAGGTGCGGCTGTTGGAGGAAGCGGTGCGGATGGCCGACTCGCACGGCGACGTGCAGCTGGGCTACGAGCTGCGCGACGACCTCATCGACGCGGCGACCTTCGGAGGCTATCCGGACAAGGCGCTGGTGGCCTTCGCGTGGTGCCGGGGGCAGCAGAAGAAGGACCCGGAGCGCTTCGACCCGGAGGCGATGCTCTGGAAGCAGAAGTGGGTGGTGGGGCGCATCAAGGAGTTCCCGCACATCTCCCGCAAACAGATTGTCGACGCGCTGGACGACATCGAGCAGTGCTTCACCAAGGTGGACGCGGGCAAGCGCTCGGTGTTGAAGCTGCGCTACCAGGCCGCGCGGGACATGGGTGATGACGTGGCGGAGGTGGACCGGCTGTGGGACGCGTGGCTCGCGGCGCCCCGGGATCACCTGACGGACTGCCGGGCGTGTGAGCTGGACGACGAGCTGGACCACCACGTGGAGAAGGGCGAGTGGGAGCAGGCGCTGCGCAAGGCCAAGCCCATCCTGGACGGGCGGGTGAAGTGCGCGGAGATTCCGCACCTGACGCTGGGCACGCTGCTCTATCCCCTGTTCAAGCTGGGTGAGCTGGAGCACGCGGCGGAGCTGCACCGGCGTGGGTACGCGCTGACGTCGAAGAACCGCGACTTCCTGGCCACGGTGGGGGACCACCTGGAGTTCCTGACGCTCACGGGCAACCTGGCGCGGGGGCTGACGCTGTTGGAGAAGCACCTGGAGTGGACGCTGGACCACGGCAGCCACAATGACCGGTTCGTCTTCCTGGTCGCGGCGACGTTCCTGCTGGAGCGCGTGCTGGCGGCGGGAGACCGGGACGTGGTGAGCCTGCGCTTGACGAAGTCCTTCCCCGAGCACCGCGCGGATGGGGGCTACGAGGTGAAGGCGCTGCACGCGTGGATGCGTCAGCAGGCCCAGGCCATCGCCACGCGGTTCGACACGCGCAACGGCACGGACCGCTACGCGCGCAGGCTCGCGCGCATCCAGCGGCTCACCGAGGAAGCGCGCGCGTTCCCGCTCGATTGACGGGGGTCGCACGCGGGCTCGGGCTCAGCAGGTCACCTCCCACAGGTGGCCATTGGGGTCGTTGAAGTAGACGCGGCCCGCGCCGCCGAGCGGATCTCCCGTCTCCCCGTTCGCCGTGTCGAAGTGGTCGTTGCCAAAGGGGACCCGCTCGGCGCGCAGCCGCTCCACGACCTCCGCGAACCGCTTCGCGTCGACACGGAAGGCCACGTGCGAGAAACGCGGCTCGGACGCGGGTGAGAACAGGACGAAGCAGCCGTGGTCCAGGTCGATGCGCCGCATGTCGTCATCGGCGCCCTCGGGGACGGGGGCCTTTGCGCCCAGAATCCGCGCGAGGAACTGGGAGGACGCGTCGACGTCGCGCGCGTCCACGGCCAGGTGGTCCAGCTGCATCATGAGGGTTCTCCTTCGAGCTCCGCGAGGGCGGCCTCGAGCGCGGACACCAGTCGCTGCTTCGTGGGCGCCGTGAGGCGCGCGGAGCCCAGGGCGAGTTCCTCGGCGCGCACCCTCTTGAACGCGGTGAGAAAGCGGCTCGCCTTGGCCGTCACCTGGAGCGACTTGCGCCGGCGGTCCTCCGGGTCCTCGCGCCGCGTCACATAGCCGAGCTTCACCAGGCGCTCGGCCATCTGACTTACTGAAGGCAGGGACAGCCCCATGCGCTCCGCGAGGGTCGACAAGGGCATGCCCGGCTGCTCGTGCACGTGGCGCAGCAGGATGCCCTGGTCGGCCGTGACGCCGTGCTCCGCGAGGAGCGAGAGCACCCTGCCACGCGAGTGCGACACGTGGCCCAGGAAGGACTCGAGGAGGAGGCCGAGCCGTTGGTTCATACATCCATATAGTTAACGTGCATGAATCAAATTCGCAAATGCGGGGCCACCCCACGGGCGTCAACACCCGCCGAATCCCTTCCAGTCGTCAGAGCACCCTGCCCAGCGGTGGCTGCCGACAATCTCTTCAATCAGGTAGTCGACCCCACCCAACGAAGGGGACTCTCTCATGAGGACCTGATTCACATAGCAGATGGGCTCGGACACCCCGACCTCCGGCGCCAGGAGCACCACTCCCGCGAGGTCGATGCCACCGTGCGGGCACGTATACCAATTCCGCTCGCGCTCTCCGTAGATGACCTCGGGCTTCACGTGCTCGGCGAGCGTCCGTCTCAATCGCGCCAGTTGAGCAGGCGTCAGGCGAGACTCCCGTCTGCCTTGGATCTTCACATGGAAGTCGCCGTCGTAGACCACCCGCCCGTCTCCGTGCACGGTGAGCCGGTAGATGGGGCAAATCCCCTCGCACCCCGTCCGTCGCATCTCGACGACGAGCCCTGGGTCATCAGGTCTCGTCCGCACGTCGGCATGTGGTGATGACGACGGCGACACTGCTCCACTCCGGCCCCCACCGCACCCCAGGGCTATGAGCAGAAGGACCCACGGGCGCAGGGCCCCTGGGTACAGGAACATCACAAGGGAGAACTGTCCTGCTTGCTTGGGAGACATGTCCCGCAGGCTACGGGAACGATGCCCCCGCCGCGCCCTTTGCCTCAAATCATGAGGATTTCATGCGTGAGCGATGCGCGAAGCATGCCTTTGCATCCTCGCCGGGCACACCCGAGGGTCCACGAAGCCCCCTCGAGTGGTCTGCCTCGAAACGTCGAGGCGTCCAATGGCGCGGATGCATCATGAGCATGCGCGCCATCGAACGTGTCTGCCGCTCAGCGCTTCAGCTTCGCGAACGGATTGTTGAACGGCTCCGGGCCCTTCTTGTCACCACCACCACCACCCGGCCGCTGCCCACCGGACGACGAGCCCGAGCCCTGCTGTCCCCCAGGCCGCGCGCTCCCACCGCCACCCGGCCGAGGCGGAGCCCCCGCCCCACCCCGGTCCGTCATCCGCCCCGCGCCCGAAGCCCCGCCCACCGAGGGCCGCCCCGAAGGCTGCGCCGCTCCGCCCTCCTGCGCCGCGCGCACCGACAACGCCAGGCGCTTGCGCTGCAAGTCCACGCTGAGCACGCGCACCGTCAACCGGTCCCCGACCTTCACCACCTCGGACGGGTCCTTCACGAACTTCGTCGAGATTTGCGACACATGCACCAGTCCATCCTGGTGCACGCCCACGTCCACGAACGCGCCGAACGCCGTGACGTTCGTCACCACGCCCTGCAACACCATCCCCTCCTTCACGTCCTCCAGCGTGCGCAAGTCGTCACGCATCGTCGGCGCCGAGAAGTCTCCACGCGGGTCCCGGCTCGGCTTCTCCAGCTCCGCCAGGATGTCCTTCAACGTCAGCTCGCCCAGGTCCGGGCCCAGGTACTTCTTGGGGTCGATCTTCCGCACCAGCGACGCGTTGCCCACCAGCGCCCCCACCTCCACGCCCAAGTCCTTCGCCATGCGCTCGACCACCGCGTACCGCTCCGGGTGCACCGCGCTCGCGTCCAGCGGCTCGGGCCCTCGCACGCGCAGGAAGCCCGCCGCCTGCTCGAACGTCTTCGGCCCCAACCCGCTCACCTTCAACAACTCCCGCCGCGTGGTGAAGCGCCCCTTCGACGCGCGGTGTGCCACCAGCTTCTTCGCCAGCGACGGCCCCACGCCGGACACGTGCTCGAGCAGTTGCGGCGACGCGGTGTTCACATCCACGCCCACCGCGTTCACGCACGAGTCCACCACCTCGCCCAGCTTCTTCTTCAACAACCCCTGGTCCACGTCGTGCTGGTACTGCCCCACGCCGATGCTCTTCGGGTCGATCTTCACCAGCTCCGCCAGCGGGTCCTGCAACCGCCGCCCAATCGACACCGCGCCGCGCAGGCTGACGTCCATCTCCGGGAACTCGTCACGCGCCACCTCCGACGCCGAGTAGATGGACGCGCCCTGCTCGCTCACCGACACCACCGGCACCTGCACCCCCAGCGCCTTCAGCGTGTCGCGAACGAAGGTCTCCGCCTCGCGGCTGCCCGTCCCGTTGCCCACCGCGATGAGCTCCGGCTTGTGCTTCTGCACCACCGCGGACAACAGCTTCGCCGCCCGCACGCGCTCGTCCGCGCTGCGCTCCGAGTAGAGCGTCAGCGTCTCCGCCACGCTCCCCGTGTTGTCGAGCATCGCCAGCTTGATGCCCGTGCGCAGCCCCGGGTCCAGCGCCAGCACCGCCCGAGCCCCCGCCGGCGCCGTCAACAACAGGTGCCGCAGGTTCTCCCCGAAGACACCGATGGCGCCCTTGTCCGCGCGCTCCTTCAGCTCCGCGCGCAGCTCCGACTCCAGTGACGGCCCCATCAGCCGCTCCCACCCATCCTCCACCGCCGCGCGCAGCTCCGAGGCGAACAGCGACTGCGGCTTCGTCACCACCCGCCCCGCGAGCAGCGCCTTCACCTCGTCGTCCGGCATGTTCAGCCGCACCTTCAACACGCCCTCCTCCTCACCGCGCAGCAGCGCCAGCACACGGTGAGACGGGGCCTGCGACAGCGGCTCCTCATGGCCGTAGTAGTTCTCGAACTTGGTGGGCTCGCCCTTCTTCGCCGGCACCACGTCCGAGCGCAGCGTGCCCCGCTTCGCGCACACCTCGCGCGACTCGCGGCGCAGCCCCGCGTCCTCGCTCACCCGCTCCGCGCAGATGTCCCGAGCCCCCGCCAGCGCCGCCGCCAGGTCCGGCACCTCCTTCTCCGCGTTGACGAACGGCCGCACCTTCGCGTCCGCGTCCTCGCCCCTGCGTCCGTCCTGCTTCCACAGCAGGTCCGCCAGCGGCTCCAGCCCGCGCTCCCTCGCAATCGCCGCGCGCGTGCGGCGCTTGGGCCGGTACGGCAGGTAGAGGTCCTCCAGCTCAGTGCGAGTCTTCGCCGCCTTCAGCGCCTTCGCCAGCTCCGGCGTCAGCTTCCCCTGCTCCTCCACGGAGCGGAGAATCGTCTCGCGGCGCGAGTCCAGCTCGGCGCGCTCGCCGGCCCGGTCCAGGATGGTCTGGATCTGCACCTCATCCAGCCCTCCGGTGACCTCCTTGCGATAGCGCGCGATGAAGGGGACGGTGGCTCCGTCGGCGTTCAGCGCCAGGGTGCGGTCCACCTGCTCGGGCCTCAGGCCCAATTCCTGCGACAGCTCAGCGGCGTAGGCGTGCATGACGCCGCTTCTATAACCCGCCCCCCACACGGCTCCCAGCGCACGTCACCCGCGCCGGCGCGCCTCCCAGTCACTGCGCGACATTCCCCAGAATTGCTGGTCCTTGCGCTCCCCCCGCAGGACGCTGTGCCCCCGCATCGTCCCCTCCAGCGAGAAGCCCAGCTTGCGCGCCACCCCCTGGGAGCCCAGGTTCTCCGACAGCGTCGTCAGCCACACCCGATGCAGGAACGGCAGCGTGAACAGGCGCTCCAGCATCATCCCCACCGCGCGCGAGCCCAGCCCGCGCCCGTGGTACGCCTCCGCCATCATGTAGCCAATCTGCAGACGCCCGTGCTCCCGGGACACGTCCCGCGCGGACACCGTGCCCACCCACGCGTCCCCCTGGCGCACGAACCAGCGGAACCCCTTCGCGCGGGGCTCCTCCAGCGTGCCCGCCTCCAGGATGCGCTTCACCAGCACCTCCCGCGAGTCATCCTCCGTGTCCACGTAGCGCCGGGCCCCGGCCTCGGCGCGCAGCGCCAACCAGAAGTCCACGTGCTCGGGATGCGCCGGAACGAGCAACAGGTCCGAGGCCACGACACCAGTCACCATGCCCGGACTTCTAACCCGTTCCGGCGAGCGGGACACTCCCCGCGGAAGGTCAGCGCGTCTTCAGCGTGAGGCGGTTGGGGTCCTGCGTGGCGGTCAGCGTGATGGCGTTGTCGAACCCGAGGCCCGCGCCCCCGACGACGCCCTCCAGCAGCGACGGCTCCACCGTCTCGAGCGTGCGGAGCGTCTCCTTCTTCAGGGTCAGCTTCTTCTTCAGGGACTGAGCGCTCATCGTGCTGCCTTCCTTTCCAGGTGAATCCGCCAGGTGTCACCCCGTGCCGGCGACGACACGGAGGCCTGGAGGCTAATTCACGCAAAACGCCAGTCCCTAGGAAATTTTCCAATCCCACCAAAGCGGCGAAGGCCGCCACCGGGAGAAGCCCACTGGCTCCCGGCGCGGCCCTCGTCCTCTCACGCGTGAGCGTGGGAGCGCTTCGATGCCCGTGGGCTCAGAGCTTCGTAATCGCCCCGTTCTGCACGCGGAAGTCGACGCGGGTGAACTGCGCCTGCAGCTCCGCGGCGCCGCGCACCGAGTAGTCCTTCGTCACCTCGGTGCTGGGGATGAGGTGGAAGGCGGCCAGGGCCTCGTCGCCCTTCACCTCCAGCACCACGAAGCCGTGCGCGTCACCGTTCACGTAGCGCATGCCAGGGTTGCCCGCGGCCAGTGACTCGTTGAGCTCCGTGACGACGTACTTGTAGACGGCGCTGCCCGGACCGTAGCCCGCGCCGATGACGGCCAGGCCCGCCAGCTCCTTGATGGAGCCGGACGTAATCGCGGGCGCCGTCAGCGCGGGCACCCCGCCCTCCACGGACGCGAACGACGCGTGGATGTCGCCGGAGATGAACATCGCGTTCTTCACATTGTTCTGCGCGATGAACCCCAGCAGCTCCTGCTTCTTCGCGGGGAAGCCGTCCCACTGGTCCGCGTTGAAGTAGAAGACCTGGCGCAGCGTCGGGTCCGGGATGTCCGTCTTCGCCGACAGGTCGAACACCATGGACGTCATCGACACGGAGCTGACGACAATCTTCCAGGTGTTCGCCGCCTTGAGCTGGTTCTGCAGCCACGCCTGCTGCGTCGCGCCCAGCGCGTCCTCGCTCAACCCCGCCGAGGTGGCGTAGCGCAGGGCGGAGAACAAGTCGTAGATGGGCTTCACCACGATGTAGCGCGAGCCCTGGATGTTGAAGAGCGAGCCCTTGCCCAGGTGCACGTAGGCGAGCCCCCGGAGCGTGCCCGCCGTGGCGAGCAGCGGAATCAGCGGCTGTCCCGCGGCCTCGCGCGCCGCGTTCACCGCCGTCAGCACCTGGTTGGCGTAGAAGAGCGACACGTTCCCGGACACCCACGTCTGGGCCTTCACGTTGGCCGCGTCCTGGGTGAGGCCCGCCGCCACCGCCTGCTGCACGTACGCGCCCTGGAGCACCGCCTTCTGCATCGCGTGCTCCGGCAGGTCGAGGCTCGTGTACGCGAACGTCTCCGACTGGAGCAGCGCCTGCACCGGCGCCGGCAGTCCCGGCAGCGCCAACCCCAGCGTCGACGCCTCCACCGCCACCTTGCCCGGGTACGCGTCCTCGGGGATGAGGTGGTCCGGGCGGTAGGTGCGGTAGTCGGACACCGCCAGCTTCAGGTGCTTGCCGAAGTCGAAGTCCCGGTAGACGCGCGTGTTCGGGAACACCGGCGCGCTCGCCACGTCGATGGCGCCCTCCGCGGAGGCCGTGTTGTCCAGCGGGATGTACTCGAAGAAGGCGCGCTCCGAGTTGCGCTTGCGCTCAATCTGGTTCTCCACCGCGCGCCCGTCCAGGTACGTCGCGTTGGAGCCCCAGCTGTCGTCGGAGAACTCGTGGTCGTCCCAGATGATGATGAACGGGTAGCGCTCGTGCACCTGCTGGATGAGCTTGTCGGTGCGCAGCGTCTTGTAGAGGTCGCGGTAGTTCGACAGCGCGTTGGCCGCGTAATACGTCGACTCACCCGAGCCCAGCTGCAGCGCCTTGTCCTGCTCGCTGAACACCACGCGCCGCTCGGTGTTGCCCGACTGGAAGGACTTGTCCCCCGTCGTCTCGTAGATGTAGTCGCCGAGGAACACGATGAAGTCCAGGTCCTCGTCCAGGTCCAACAGCCGCTGCCACGCGTTGTAGTAACGGCCGATGTAGTCCTGGCAGCTGGCGAAGGCGAACTTCACCGCCACGTCCGCCCCGGACGCCGGCGCCGTGCGGGTGCGGCCCGTCGCCGTCGTGTACTCCGTCCCGTTCTTCGTCAGCACGAAGCGGTAGTAGTACGTGGTGCGCGCCGACAGCTTCGTCACCTTGACCTTGAGCGCGTGGTCGTTCGCCGCCAGCGCGGTGAAGTCGCCCCGGAACACGAAGTCGCTGAACTCCGCGCGGGTGGACACCTCCAGCCGCACCGGGGCGTCCGCGCCCGCGTTGTCCGGGTCCAACGCGCGCACCCACAGGATGACGCTGTCCGGCCTCGGGTCTCCCGAGCAGACCGACTGCGGGAAGTACTTCGCATCGGCGGTGGGCTTCTTCGTGTCGTCATCATCCGAGCACCCGAATGAGGTACTCGCCGCGACGGCGACCACGGCCTGAAGGAAGCTGCGACGATTCAGACGGTCGAACAAGGTGACACTCCCAGGGGCAAGCGCTAGCGAAACGAAACGCCCGGGAGTCTACGGCCCTCGTCCATCACTCCGGCAACATCCCCGCCACACGCCGGACACAACGCGTCGTGTCAGCACTGGGCGGCAGGGGCCACCCGTTCACCCCGCATGCTTGGGCCCGACACGACGACGGGGCCGCCCCCGCGAAGGAGGACGACCCCGTCTGTCGAAGCTCCGCGAGGGAAGGCGTTACTTCACGGCCTTCACGCGCTGACGCTTCTCGCTGGCACCCTCGGCGGGGGCCTCTTCCGCGGGGGCAGCCGCGAGGGGCGCGCCCTTCGCGATGCCGTACTTCTCCAGCACGCGGGTCTCGATGTCGCGCGCCACCTCCGGGTGCTCCCGCAGGTAGTCCTTCGCGTTCTCCCGGCCCTGGCCGATGCGCTCGCCGTTGAACGAGAACCAGCTGCCGCTCTTCTCCACGATGTTGTCGTTGGAGGCCAGGTCGATGAGGTCGCCCTCACGCGAGATGCCCGTGCCGTACATGATGTCGAACTCGACCTCCTTGAACGGAGGCGCCACCTTGTTCTTCACCACCTTCACGCGGGTGCGGCTGCCCACCACGTTCTCGCCATTCTTGATGGCGCCGATGCGGCGGATGTCCAGACGCTGCGACGCGTAGAACTTCAGCGCGTTGCCGCCCGTGGTCGTCTCGGGGTTGCCGAACATGACGCCGATCTTCATGCGGATCTGGTTGATGAAGATGACGCACGTCTGGCTCTTGGAGATGGTGCCCGTGAGCTTGCGCAGGGCCTGGCTCATCAGACGGGCCTGCACACCCATGTGCGCGTCGCCCATCTCGCCCTCGAGTTCCGCCTTGGGAACGAGCGCGGCCACCGAGTCCACCACCAGCACGTCGATGGCGCCCGAGCGCACCAGCATCTCCGCGATTTCGAGCGCCTGCTCACCGGTGTCCGGCTGGCTCAGGAGCAGGTCGTCGGTGCGCACGCCCAGCTTGCGCGCGTAGCCCACGTCCAGCGCGTGCTCGGCGTCCACGTAGCCGCAGATGCCGCCGCGCTTCTGCGCCTCGGCGACGATGTGGAGACACAGCGTCGTCTTGCCGGAGGACTCCGGTCCGAAGATCTCGATGATGCGGCCCTTGGGCACGCCGCCCACGCCCAGGGCGATATCCAGCGAAATCGAGCCCGTCGAAATGGCCTGCACGTCCCGCATCAGCGGCTCGTCGTTGCCGAGCCGCATGATGGACCCCTTACCGAACTGGCGCTCCACCGCGGACATCGCCAGCTCGATCGCCTTTTCCTTCTCCTGATTCACGGCCATTTCTCTTGGCTCCTTGTATTGGCGAGCCACCCCGGCTCACCTGAACGCGCTTTTAGTACGCGATGGGTAGACCCTAGTCCACCCCTCTGACATCCGTGTTGAATCCTGCCGGTCAGCTCTCGCGGAGGGCAGCCAGGAGGACGGCCACCGCGCCTGCCACACCCGCCCACAGCCCCCCGGCATGCCCCGCCGACCCGAGGGCCAGCAAGAGCCCGTAGCCCGACACGAGGGCCAACAGACCCAGGCCCAGGCGGTACACGGGAGTCCGGGGCGGGGCAAGCCACAAGGCCAGCATGGCCAGCACGCTCAGGCCCACCTGCAAGGTCACCGTGCCTTCGACCACGCCGGGACGCAGGAACTCCTCCACCATCTGGGCGAAGAGGCCGCCGCCGAGCACCAGGGCGGGGACCTCCGGGCCGAAGTCGAGCGCGCCGGGGCGCCCCTTGGGGCGGGAGGCATTGTTGGCGCGCAGGTGCTTGAGGTCCTCGGGCTGGACCTCCAGGGCGTAGGGGAAGCCCAGGGACAGAAGCGCCTCCACGGCCACGGCGCGGCACGAGCGCCCCCGGGCATCGACCAGTCCCTCCAGCCGGCCGCTGTCGAGCAGCCGGTGCAGGGTGTCCGCGACCTGACGCTCACCGCCGCCCTGGGCGAGCTGGGCGAGGACTTCATTGAGCCGCGAGGCGGCCTCGGGGCGCTCCGCCTCGGGCGCGGCCACGGCCTGCTCCACCCGGACGAGGACTGGCAGGGGCAGCTCCACCGGAGGCGTGGGCCGGCCCAGGTACGCCGGCGCGGGCGCGGCCCAGGAGGACAAGTCCGTCAGGCCCTGGGTCCCGAACACGGGCGTCGCGTCGGGGTCGGGGGCGGAGACCCGGACAGGCTCGACGCTCCTCGCCGCATCGAGGCGGGGCGCCTCCACCTGAGCAGGCTTTCCTTCGAGGCCGAGGTCCGAGACCCGGAACGCCTCGACCACCGACAGGGTCCGGGGCACCGGCTGGGCGCCCTGCCCTGCCCCATGCGCCTCGTCGGGCTCGGGCTGGGAAGCCAGCTCCGCCAGCTCCTCATCGAGCGTGGGCACCTCCTCGACGCCAGGCGCCTTTTCAGAAGACGTCCAAGGAGCCAGGTCCGCCGGACGCTCCTCGCCGGGCGCCTGCTCGGGGTGATGCAGGGGAGGCTGGGTGCGCGTGGCGTCCGACACCCGGTGACTGTATCCACGCAAGTGTGTGGGCATCAAAGCGCGAGGCGCCCGCGACTTCCTCCGGGCGACAGCATGCTGGCCCACCGGGGAGGAGGCCCGAGTCCCGGAACGACAGGAGCCCGGGCCCCCATGAGGGGAACCCGGGCTCCGCGTGCATCAGGAGGCGAAAGGGACGGCTACTCCACCGTCACGCTCTTGGCCAGGTTGCGCGGCTGGTCCACGTCGTTCCCGCGCATCTCCGCCACGTGGTACGCGAGGAGCTGCAGCGGAATCGTGGCCACCACCGGAGCCAGCAGCGCGCACGCCGCCGGAATCCGGATGACGTGGTCCGCCAGGCCGTCCACCATCTTGTCGTCCTCGTCGATGACGGCGATGACCTTGCCGCCGCGCGCGCGGACCTCCTCCACGTTGCCGATGATCTTCTCGTAGGCCACGTGCGGCTGCTTCGGCGCGATGACCACCACCGGCATCTTCTCGTCGATGAGGGCAATCGGGCCGTGCTTCATCTCGCCACCCGCGTAGCCCTCCGCGTGGATGTAGGAGATCTCCTTCAGCTTCAGCGCGCCCTCGAGCGCCACCGGGTGCATGGGGCCACGGCCGAGGAAGAGGAAGTCCTGCGCGTTCATGAACTCACGCGCCACGCGCTTCACGGCGGGCTCGCACTTGAGCACTTCCTCGATCATCTTCGGAATCTCGGTCAGGTGCGTCAGGTGCTCCTGCGCCGCCTGCACCGACAACGTCCCGCGCATGCGGCCCAGCTTCACCGCCAGCAGGTACAGCGCCACCAGCTGCGTGGTGAACGCCTTGGTGGACGCGACGCCAATCTCCGGGCCCGCGTTCGTCAGGACGGAGAACTCCGCCTCGCGCGTCATCGCGCTGCCAATGACGTTGCAGATGGCCATCGCCGTGGCCCCGCGCGCCTTGGCCTCCTTGAACGCCGCCAGCGTGTCCGCCGTCTCACCCGACTGGCTGATGGCGATGGCCAGGTGCGTGCCCTCGACGATGGGGTCGCGGTAGCGGAACTCGCTCGCCAGCTCCACCTCGACCGGCAGCCGCGCCAGCGTCTCAATCATGTGCTTGCCGGCCACGCCCGAGTGCCACGACGTGCCGCACGCCAGGATCGTGATCTTCGTGAGCGAGCGGACCTTCTCGGGCGTCAGGTTCCAGCCCTCGAAGTGGACGTCGCCCTCGGACAGGAGCATCCGGCCGCGCAGCGTGTCCGCGACGGCGCGGGGCTGCTCCCAGATCTCCTTGTGCATGAAGTGCTTGTGGCCGCCCTTCTCCGCCATCATCGGCGTCCAGTCGATGCGGCGGGTGGCGCGGTTCACCGGCTGACCCTGGCGGTTGAAGATGTCCACCTTGGCGGCGGTGACGATGGCCAGGTCACCCTCCTCCATGTAGACGATGTCGCGCGTGTGCTCGAGCACCGCGGGCACGTCGCTGGCGATGAAGTTCTGACCCTCGCTCAGGCCCAGCACCATGGGCGACGCGTTCTTCGTCGCGACGATGCGGTTGGGGTCCGTCGCGCTCACCACCGCCAGCGCGTACGTGCCCTTCACCTGGTCAATCGCGCCGCGCACCGCGTCCGGCAGGTCCTTGCCCTTCTCCAGCTCGTCCGAGATGAGGTGGGCGAAGACCTCCGTGTCCGTCTCCGAGGAGAAGACATGGCCCTTGGCGCGCAGCTGCTCCTTGAGCGCCAGGTGGTTCTCGATGATGCCGTTGTGCACCACCGCGACGTTCTTGTACGTGTGGGGGTGCGCGTTCTCGTCCGAAGGACGCCCGTGCGTGGCCCAGCGCGTGTGACCGATGCCGATGTTCCCCTTCGGCTGGTCCGCCACCACGCGGTTCTCCAGGTTGCGCAGCTTGCCCGTGGCGCGCACCACGTTGAGCTCGTTGCGGTTCACCACCGCGACGCCCGCCGAGTCATATCCCCGGTACTCGAGCTTCTTCAGCCCGGAAACGAGGATGGGAGCCGATTCCTTGTCACCGACGTAACCAACAATCCCGCACATGTTCTGACCTCTCTCTCACGCCCACGCCCGCCGGAGCAAACCGAGGGATACCCGTACATCTCCGGGAGCGGCTGTCCGGCCGCTCCCCAAGCAAGAGCCACGCCCTGGCTCAACCACCCTTGGCCGCGCGACGCGCCTTCTTCGCGGCCACCCAACCTTCCTTCGTCACCTGTGGCGCACGTGACACAGCGAGGCTCCCAGGCGGCACGTTTTTCGTCACCGTGGTGCCCGCCCCGACATAGGCCCCGTCCCCCACCTGCACCGGCGCCACCAGCTGCGTGTCGGAGCCAATGAAGACCCCGTCGCCCAGCTCCGTCAGGCTCTTGTTCACCCCGTCATAATTACAGGTGATGGTGCCCGCGCCGATGTTGCAGCCCGCGCCAATCCGGGCGTCGCCCAGATAAGTCAGGTGGTTGGCCTTGCTCCCCTTGCCGATCTGCGCCTTCTTCGTCTCCACGAAGTTTCCAAGATGCACGTCCTCTGCCAGCTCCGTCCCCGGGCGCAGGCGGGCGAACGGGCCGATGACGTTCCGCACTCCCACCTTCGCCTCCTCCAGCACGGAGTAGGGCTTGAGCACCGAGCCATCCGCCACCGTGGAGGCGCTCACCACGCAGCCGGGGCCAATCACCACGCCCTCGCCGATGACGCTGCCCGTGGTCAGCGACACACCCGGCCCCACCTCCGAGTCCGAGCCCACCACCACGTCCTCCTCGATGAAGGTGGTGTCCGGGTCGTGCAGCGTGACGCCCGCGCGCATGTGCGCGTCATTGATGCGCCGCTGGAGCACCTTGGCCCGCGCCGCCAGCTCCACCTTGTCATTCACGCCCGCCGTCTCGGTGGCGTCCGCCACGACGGTGCCCACCGGGCCCTGCTTCGCGGCCAGCTCCACCAGGTCCGTGAGGTAGTACTCGCCCTGCGCGTTGTTCGGCTTGATTTCAGCCAGCGCCTTCCAGAGGAAGGCCGCGTCGACGGAGTAGATGCCCGCGTTGCACTCCTTCACCGCGCGCTGCTCGGGGCTGGCGTCCTTCTGCTCCACCACCCGCGTCACCCGGCCCCCCTCGCGCAGCACGCGCCCGTAACCGGTGGGGTCCTCCAGCACGGTCGTCACCATCGCCAGCACGCCGCCCGCCGCGTCGTGCGCGGCCAGCAGCGACGCCAGGGTCTCCTTGCGCAGCAACGGCACATCCCCGTAGAGGATGAGCACGCGCCCGGAGAACCCCTTCAGGGCCTCTTCCGCGGAGCGCACCGCGTCCGCCGTCCCCCGTTGCTCACGCTGGAGCGCGAAGGTGAGGGGCGCCTGGGGGAACAGGGCGCGGACCTCCTTCTCCACGCTCTCCGCCTGATGGCCCACCACTGGCACCACCGACGTGGCACCGAGCTCGAGCGCTCGCTTGAGGGGATACGCACACAGGGGCTTTCCGAGGATGGCGTGAAGGACCTTGGCCTTCTTCGACTTCATCCGCGTGCCCTTGCCCGCACACAGCACCACCGCCGACAGAGCTGTCATGCGGCGGAGGATTAGGGACCGGGATTCGAGTCGTCAACCGGGCGAAGCTCCGAAGTCTCCGAGGTGTTGTCGGGTCGGGGCTTTGCCTGCACGGCGACACACAGCGCGTTGCTCTTCACCGTGATTCCGAAGCTGGGCTTGAGGAAGAGGGTGACGCGGCCGGAGGGCGGAACAGACCCGGGTCGGGGCTGTTTGTCTGGGATGACCGGTGCGCTCATGTGCTCCCCCACTCGCGGCTCATGATGGGGGAAGGATGCTCCCTCTGGGAGAACAATCCAAGAGGAAAAATGTTGCCGAGTTGAAATCATGGTCCGGTGCGGACAGTTCGTGCATACCGGGAGAGGTGTAGTCGCTCAGGCGCCCCCGAGTCCCGGCCCCAAGGTGTGGGTGAGTGTCCGCCGGGTAACACATCCCCTGCGACGAATGCCAGCCACAAGGTATTGATTGCGCCCCGAGGAGGGGTGGATTCCGTGAACGACACGAGCTTCGAGAAGCAGGCCCCGCGCACGCGCGCGAAGGTGCTGGAGGCGGCGGCGCTGGTGGTGCTGATGCTGGTGGCGGGCGTGGCCCAGGCGGCGCGGCCGTACCGGGGTGGCGCGGTGGCCACGGCGTACCCGCCCGCGAGCGAGGCGGCGCTGAAGATGCTCGAGCGCGGCGGCAACGCGGTGGACGCGGCGGTGGCGGCGGCCTTCGTGGCGGCCGTCGTGGGGCCCTACCACTCGGGCGTGGGCGGCGGCGGGTTCGCGCTGGTGCACGACGCGAAGACGGGCACCACGCGCGTGCTGGACTTCCGCGAGGTGGCGCCCAAGGCGGCCACGCGCGACATGTTCGTCAAGGACGGCAAGGTGGTGCCGGGGCTGTCCACGGACGGCGTCTTGAGCGTCGCGGTGCCGGGCGCGGTGGCGGGCTACCTGGAGCTGTTGGACAAGCACGGCACCCTGCCGCGCGCCGTGGTGCTGGCGCCGGCCATCGAGGCGGCGAAGAAGGGGCTGTGGGTGACGCCCCGCTACCGCGCGCTGGCGGAAGGCCGGCTGGAGTGCCTGCGCAAGGACCCGGAGGCCAGCCGCATCTTCCTGACGAAGGACGAGAAGGGCGAGGCCGTCATCCCGCCGGTGGGCCACCTGGTGCGCCAGACGGACCTGGCGCGCACGCTGACGGCGGTGTCGAGGAGCGGCGCGAAGGGCTTCTACGCGGGCAGCGTGGCCAAGGGCATCGTCGACACGGTGAAGGCGGGCGGCGGCATCGTCACGCTGGAGGATTTGTCGTCGTACAAGACGCGCGAGCGGCAGGCGCTGGAGGGCAGCTACCGCGGCCACCGCATCCTCACCATGCCGCCGCCGAGCGCGGGCGGCGTCGCGGTGCTCCAGGTCCTGGGCGCCATGGAGCAGCTCAAGCCCCAGGGCTTCACCTGGCGGGAGCCGGACAGCGTGCACCTGTACGTGGAGGCGCTCAGGCGCGCGTACGTGGACCGGGCCAAGTACCTGGGCGACCCGGACTTCGCGGACGTGCCCACCCAGCGGCTCATCTCCAAGGGACACATCGCGGACCTGGCGGGCTCCATCGACCCGAAGAAGGCCACCTCCAGCCTGGCGCTGCTGCCCCAGGCGGCGGGCACGCAGCAGGGCTCCACGCTGACGGACAAGCCCACCCCGCTGACGCCGGAGCCGGAGCGCAAGAACACCACGCACATCTCCATCGTCGACAAGCAGGGCAACGCGGTGGCGCTCACCACCACGGTGAACTACAGCTTCGGCTCGTGCGTGGTGGCCAAGGGCACCGGCGTGCTGCTCAACGACGAGATGGACGACTTCGCGGCCCAGCCCGGCGTGCCCAACGCGTACGGCCTCGTCACCGGCGAGCCCAATGCCGTCCACCCCGGCAAGGTGCCCCAGTCCTCCATGTCCCCCACGCTGGTGTTCTCCAAGGAGGACCCGAAGAAGGTGATGCTCGCGGTGGGCAGCCCCGGCGGCTCCACCATCCCCACCACCGTCATCCAGGTCATCAGCAACGTGGTGGACGGCGGCATGGACGTGGTGCGCGCGGTGAACGAGGGCCGGGTGCATCACCAGTACCTGCCGGATGAGATGTGGGTGGACCGCTGGGGGCTGGAGCCCGCCACGCTGTCGGCGCTGGAGGCCAAGGGCCACAAGGTGCGCCGCGTGGAGCAGTGGGGCGACGCGGAGGCCGTCTTCGTCGACCCCAAGACGGGGCTGCGCTTCGCCGCGAGCGATCCTCGCAACGAGGGTGTCGCCCTGGGACAGGATTGACGCCGTGGCCGAGCCCCTCCCCATCTTCGACGCGCACCTGCACCCCGAGAGCCTGAGCGACCAGGACCTCGAGTCGATGCGCTTCTTCGGGGTGGAGCGGGCGCTCGTCGTCGCGCACCACTTCCCGGAGCCCACGTCCAAGGCGCTCTTGCGCCACTTCGACGACATCGTCGAGCGGCAGCTCCCCCGGCTGGAGAAGCTGGGCATCCGCGCGTACGCCGCGCTGGGCGTCCACCCGCGCTGCATCCCCCGGCGCGGGCTGTCGGAGGTCCTCTCCACCCTGCCCGACTACTTCCAGGGCGGCCGCGTCGTCGCGCTCGGCGAGACGGGGCTGCACGCCGGCGGCGAGGAGGAGGAGGAGGCCTTCCTCGAGCAACTCGCCCTGGCGCGCCGCCTCAAGCTGCGCGTCGTGGTGCACACGCCGCTCGGCGACAAGGAGCGCCACACGCGCCGCATCCTCACGCTGCTGCGCCAGTCCGGCGTGCTGCCCTCGCGCGTGCTGGTGGACCACGCCAGCGCCCGCACCGTGCGCACCATCCTGGAGGTGGGCCACTGGGCGGGGCTGACGCTGCACCCGGAGGCGCTCGTCGCCGAGCGCGCCGTCATCCTCGTGCGCAGGCTCGGCAGCGAGCGGCTGGTGCTCAACTCCGACGCCGGCGACGGCGCGGGCGACATCCTCGGCCTGGCCCGCGTCACCAACCTCTTGTCCAAGGCCCGCCTGTCCGAGCGCCTCGTGCGCCGCGTCACCCGCGACAACGCCGCCCGCTTCTTCCAAATCACCCCCTGAGCGGCCCTCGCCGGCCCCTTTTCAGGCCCGCACGGGTTGGCTCCACGACTCCGTCTTCACTGAAATTTTGCAACAAACTGGACTCCCATCCGTCCTCTTTGCGAAAGCGGGTACGGGTTAGCCCCCAGGTGGCGCGCTCCGCTTCCACACTTGCCGGTTCGGGAGGGCCTTTGCGTTTCAGGTTCGTCATCGTCATCGCGCTGCTGCTCGCGGGCTGTACGGGCCCGTCGCGGCAGGGCCCTGTCCGCGCGGGCGACGCACGAGGCGCCCTGCTGGTGCCCGACGCGGGGCGGCTGCTCGCGTCGACGCCCACGCGGTTCATGGAGGCATGTCGGCGCGACATCCAGACGGCGCGCGCGGCGGTGGCGAAGCTGACGGCGCCGGCCATGCGCGCCGCACCCGAGGAGGAGGTGCTCACCACGTACGACGACGCGATGGCGCTGCTGGATGACGTCGTGGGGCGCTCGGGCATCGGCGCCAACGTGCATCCGGACGCGGCCTTCCGCGCCGCCGCCGAGCGGTGTGAGCAGGCGGTGGAGCGGGTGCGCACGGACATCTCGCTGGACCGGCGCGTCTACGACGCGCTGTCGGGGCTGACGCTCGCGGGACAGGACGCGGTGACGCGGCACTGGATGGCGCGGGTGCTGCGCGGCTTCAAGCGCGCGGGGGTGGACCGCGACGAGACGACGCGCGAGCGCGTGCGGCAGTTGCAGGAGGAGCTCATCCTGCTGGGCCAGGAGTTCAGCCGGCACATCCACGAGGACGTGCGGCACCTGGACGTGGCGCCCTCGGCGCTCGCGGGCCTGCCGGAGGACTATGTGCGCGCGCATCCGCCAGGCCCGGACGGACGGGTGCGGCTGCGCACGGACACGTCGGACCTGGGCCCCTTCATGACGTACGCGCGGGACACGGCCGCGCGCGAGGCGCTGTGGCGGCTGGGCCGGCGCCGGGGCCACCCGCGGAATCTCGTGACGCTCGCGCGCATGCTCCAGGCGCGTCACGCGCTGGCGACGCTGCTGGGCTACCCGACGTGGGCGGCGTACGCGGCCGAGGACAAGATGGTGAAGCGCCAGGACGTGGCGGCGGACTTCATCGAGTCGCTGTCCACCACCGTCACCGGGCGCGTGCGCGAGGAGTACGACGCGCTGCTCGAGAGGAAGCGCCGCGACGAGCCCGAGGCCACGCGCGTGGAGCCCTGGGAGCAGGCCTTCCTGGAGGACCGGGTGCGCGCCGAGCGCTTCCGCTTCGACTCGCGCGAGCTGCGGCCCTACTTCGAATACACGCGCGTGAAGCAGGGCGTGCTGGACCTCACCGCCAGCCTCTTCGGGCTCACCTACCGGCGCGTGGTCGACGCGCCCGTGTGGCACCCGGACGTGGAGGTCTACGACGTCCTCGAGGGCCCCGTGCTCCTGGGCCGCTTCTACCTGGACATGCACCCGCGCCCGGGCAAGTACACCCACGCCGCGCAGTGGGACCTGGCCGTGGGCCGCGCGGGCAAGGCGCTGCCGGAGGGCGTGCTCACGTGCAACTTCCCCCGCCCCGGCGCGCGCCCGGCGCTGCTGCAGCACTCCGAGGTGCGCACCTTCTTCCACGAGTTCGGCCACCTGTTGCACCACCTCCTGGGCGGCCGCACGCGCTGGGCGGGGCTGTCCGGCACGCGCACGGAGGTGGACTTCGTGGAGGCGCCCGCCCAGGTGCTGGAGGAGTGGGCGTGGAGCGTGGAGACGCTGCGGCGCTTCGCGCGGCACATCGACACGGACGCGCCGCTTCCCGAGGACCTCATCACGCGCATGCGCCGCGCGGACTCCTTCGGCAAGGGGCTGTGGGTGCGCCAGCAGCTCTTCTACGCCGCCGTCAGCCTCCACCTGCACGACGGGGACCCCGCCGGCAGCGACTCCACCGCGCGTGTGCTGGCGCTCCAGGAGCGCTACCTGCCCTTCCGCGCCGTGGACGGCACCTACGCCCACCTGGCCTTCACCCAGCTCGACGGGGACTACTCCGCGCTCTACTACACGTACCTCTGGTCGCTCGTCATCGCGCGAGATTTGCTGACCCCGTTCGAGGCGCACGGGCTGATGGACGTGGAGACGGCCCGGAGGTACCGCGACAAGGTGCTGGCGCCCGGGGGCTCCGAGGACGCCGCGGACCTGGTGCGCGACTTCCTGGGACGGGGCTACGACTTCGGGGCGTACTCGCGTTGGCTGGAAGGCCGCTGACGCGTCACGCCGGAGGCTGTAAATTCAAAGGGCCCCGCGATGTGAATCGCGAGGCCCCTTGTGTTGTGAATCCGTCAAACCGGCTCCGCCGCGCTCACGAGGAGCGTGGGAGTCAGTGCACCGCGGGTGCGGACGGAGCCACTTCGGGCTGGAGGGTGATGGCCTGCGCCTCCGGATCCAACCGGACCTGCACGGGCACCCCCTGGTAGCGGTACTGGGCCAGCGAGTCCGCCGCCCCGTCGAGCAGGAGCTGGTAGCGCTCCTCCAGCTCCACCGCGATGAGCAACATGGTCTCACCCGCGTCCGCCACGCCCGGGCGGTACACCTGGCACCGCTGGAACCGCGCCCAGCGACCGTTCTGCATCTTCACCAGCTCGCCGTCGTAAGCCATGCGCAGCTCCTTTGCGTCCAATGCGACGTGGGCAATGTAGGGATCAATTAACTCGCTGTCATCCCCCCTCTTGAAAATTCGTTAAGCGCCTTTGATATCCGTGGGTTACGCGACAGTCAGGGGGTGCGGGCGAGCGAGGTCCGCGGCGACTGCTCAAAAATGTAAATTCGCCGGGTCGTCCATCCCGTTAAGGGGCCTGGCGGCGCCCGGTCTGGAGGCCCGCGCGGCGCCCGGGCCCCGTTGGGGCGGTGGCGCGGGGCGTCGGGGTCTCCTAGATTCGGAGGAATGAGGTTGCCAGGGCTGTTCCGCAAGGAGCGAAGCACCATCAAGAACGCCGACGCCCAGGACCACGCCGAGAAGCTGTTGGCGGAGTCCTTGCGGCTCTTGAGTCAGGTGTGCACCAAGGTCGCGGACGCCATCGAATCCCAGCGGCTGTCGCGCCAGGGCTACGCTCACAACACGTACCTGCGTCGCACGGACACCACCCAGGAGCGCGGCGAAGCGGACGTGACGAAGAAGTCGCACGAGTGACGCGGGTCCCAAGCTGGCTGCACCCCGAGGGTGGTTGGCTGTTGAAAAGTCGAGTGCCCCCTTCCGGAATCCCGCAGCCGTTCCCATCTTGCGGCCCATAGAATCCCGCGGTTAGAGACGCCGCAGCTCCCCTCTGAGGCCCTGCCATGTCCCACATCCTGGTCGTCGATGACGACGCGAGTCACCGCACGCTCATCTGCGATGCCCTCGAGGAGATGGGTTACCAAACCGCCCAGGCCGCCAACGGCCGGGAGGCGTTGGATCATCTCGAGGGCGACATGCCCGCCGCCGTGCTGCTGGACCTGCGAATGCCGGTGATGAGCGGCTGGGGGTTGCTCGACGCGCTGAAGAAGATGCCGCGCGCCCGGGGGCTGCCCATCATCATCATCTCGGGCTACGGCTTCGAGTGGGAGGCGGAGCTGGTGGGCGCCGCCGGCTACATCTCCAAGCCCGTGGACCTGGACAAGGTCCGGCAGACGGTGCAGCAGATCGTCGGCATGCCGGAGATGACGTTCGTGCACTGACGCCTCCGGGCCCCGGGTGGGGTTGTCGGCGGGGTGCCGGCTCGGGTGAGATGGCGCCACTTCATGACGCCCTCCCCTTCCGATGAACTGGCCGTCGACGCGCGCGGACTCGTCAAGCGCTTCGGTTCCTTCACCGCGCTCAACGGCCTGGACCTCCAGATTCCGAAGGGGGCCTTCTATGCGTACCTGGGCCCCAACGGCGCGGGCAAGTCCACCAGCATCGCGCTGCTGACAGGCGTGTACGGCCCCGACGCGGGCAGCATCCGCATGCTGGGCGTGGACGCGGTGCACAAGCCCATGGAGGTCAAGCGCCGGGTGGGCGTGGTGCCCGAGGAGCTGAGCCTCTTCGAGCGGCTCACCGGCCGGCAGTACCTGACGTTCTGCGCGCGCATGTACGGCCTGGACGGCGACGAGGCGGCCTCGCGCGCGGCGGAGCTCCTGGAGCTGACGGAGCTGACGTACAAGGCGGGCGCGCTCGTCGCCGAGTACTCCAAGGGCATGCGGCGCAGGCTCGCCATCGCCGCGGCGTTGATCCACGCGCCGGAGCTGGTGCTGCTCGACGAGCCCTTCGAGGGCATCGACGTGCTGGCCGCGGGCGTCATCCGGGAGCTGTTGCGCGAGCTGTCCCGTCGAGGGGTGACGCTGCTGCTCACCACGCACGTGCTGGAAATCGCGGAGCGGCTGGCCACGCACGCGGGCATCATCCAGGGCGGTCGGATGCTGGACCAGGGGACGGTGTCGTCGCTGCTCGGACGCTATGACTGTCCCTCGTTGGAGGCGGTGTTCGAGAAGCTCATCGCGGTGCCGGCCTCGCGCAACGCGCGCCTCTCCTTCTATGGCGAGGCGCCCGCGCCCGTCGTCGCGCTGCGGGAGCCGGCATGAGCCGCCCCGCCGTCCCGGGCTTCTTCCGGCACCTCTTGTTGTTGTGGGGGCTGCGCTTCGACATCGGGCTGAACCAGGGGCCGGGCAAGAGCCGGCTGCTCGCGGTGGGCGCGTTCCTGGCGTCCAGCGCGCCGGGTGTGTTCTTCGGTCTGTTCTTCTTCGGGTTGATGCGGCTGGGCCCCGTGGCCCGGAGCGACGTGTGGCCGTACTTCATCCTCAACCTGCTGTGCTTCGTCACCTTCTCCGTCTGGGTGACGTGGCCGCTGCTGTCCGCGGGCGTGGATGACCACTCGGAGCTGAGTCGCTACGCGGCCTTCCCCATCTCACCGTTCCGGCTGCTCATCGCCTCCACGGTGGCCAGCCTCTTCGAGCCGCGCGCGCTGGTGTTCTACGCGCCCCTCACCGGCGCGGCGCTGGGCTTCGCGTCGGTCAACCGGCTGTGGGCGCCGTGGCTCGCGGTGGTGCTGTACGTGCTGTTCGCGCTTTTGTGCGCCGCGTGGAGCCGGGTGGCGCTGTACGCCGTCATCAACGTGCTGCGGGAGAAGCGCAGCGCCGAAATCATGGGCGGCGGCCTGCTGGCCTTCCTGGTGGCCGCGTCGTTCATCCCGCCCATCGACACGTCGTGGCTGACGGCGGTGGGCACCGAGGGCGTGGACGCGCTGGACATGAGCCTCATCATCAACGCGGCGGTGGCGCTGGGCCGCGTGCCTCCGGGCTTCTTCGGGGATGGCCTGGGGCAGCTGGCGTGGTTCCGTCCGCGCGTGGCGATGGCGGAGGCGGTGGGCCTGTTGTTCTTCGCGGCGCTGGGCATGGGCGTGGCGTACGCGCTGCTCATGCGCTTCCACCGTCAGGCGGGGCGCGCGGGGCCGCAGTCGAAGGACTCGCAGGACAGCAACCCGTTCGCCCGCACGCGCACGCGCTTCTCCACGCTGGTGACGCGCGAGGCGTTGGACCTGTGGCGCAACCCGCGCGCGCGGCTGCTCGCGTCGGTGCCCTTCATCCTGGCCATCCTGCTGAAGCTGCTGTCCGGAAGGGACTTGTTCGTGTTCCTGCTGGGCGCGGCCGCGGACACGTGGTTGATGGGCGGTTTGTGCATCTATGGCGCGGTGGTGATTGCGTCCACGTTCTCGCAGAACACGTTCGCCTATGACGGGCAGGGCTTCGCGGCGTTCCTCGCGGCGCCGCTGAACCTGGCGGAGGTGCTGCATGCGAAGAACCGGGTGCAGGCGGCGGCGGCGCTCGGGATGGCGGTGCTGGTGGCGCTGTTCTACCGGGTGTACTTCGGCTTCGGCACGTGGGTGGACATCGCGTGCGCGCTCGCCGCGGTGGTGGGCGTGCTGCCCATCCTGCTGGCCGCGGGCAACTTCCTGTCGCTGTACTTCCCGGTGAAGTTCCACGCGAACCTCAAGCGGCGCGACAAGGTGCCCCTGACGGCGTCGATGCTCGGCATCGTCGCGGCCAGCATCGGCTGCATGCCCTTCGGCTGGACGTTGAAGCTCGCCGGCAAGGACGGGCCCACCTGGCAGTCCGCGGCGATGATTGCGCTGTGCGCGGGGCTCTACCTGGTCATCTACCGGGCCTCGCTCCCGCTGGCCCTGCGCCTGCTGGACCGGCGGCGCGAGGCCATCCTCCAGGCCGTGACGCGCGAGTAGCCCCACGCGCCGACTCGCCCCGCGCAGTGAGCAGCGGGGCGAGGGTCCCCGCGAGGAGCCGCCACCCCGCCGGCCACCTCGTATCGCGCGGCGCCGCGAGCAGCGGCCTTGCGAGGAGCCGCCATCTCGGGCCGCATCGAGCGGCGCCCCGACGCCGCCGACACGCGAGCCCCTCAGGCGCCGAAGCCCCCCCGCTCCGGTCGCCTGCCGTCGCCGTCAGTACGTCACGCCGTGCCGCGCGGCCTGCGCCTTGACGCCCTTCATCACGTTGGCGTCGAAGGCGTCCTCCTTCTCGGAGCGGTTCTTCGCGAGCCACGCCTCGCGCTCCTCGGCCAGCTTGGAGGCCTTCGCCTCCAGCGCCTTCTTCTCCTCGCCCAACTGCTTCACCTTCGCCGCGCGCGCCTTGCCATCCAGGCTCTTGAGCTCATCGGGCAGCTCGTCGGCGCTCACCCGCCCGAGCGCCTCCGGCGCGACCACCAGGTCCACCGCGCCCTCCACCGCCACGGGCGCGCTGCTCGGAGCGGCGGCTCCGGACGAACCCTTCTCCGCCGTCTTGCGCATGTAGCTGATGCGCTCCGACGCGGCCTCCGGCGCCAGCTCCGCCATCGCCTTGGCCCGCTCCTTGTTCTTCGCCTGGACCGCCGCCTTGCCGGTGTAGAGCGTCTTGGACGCCAGCTCCGAGCTCACCTTCGCCAGCTCCGCGTCGTACGGCGTCGCCACCGCCACCATGCCGCCAGACTGGTCGATGGAGTCGTAGGTGCCGTCCGTCAGCTTCGCCACGAACTTCCACGACTTCTGCGTCTCGTCATCCAGGCCGCACCGCACCGTGTTCACCACGATGTGCTTGTCCCGCGCCCGCTGCGCCCAGTGCTTGAAGTCCCAGTCGTCGTTGCGCGCCGCGGGAGGCGCGTCCCCCACCAGGAAGATGGCCTTCATCACCGCGCGGTCCTGGCTCCACGACAGCTTCGACACCGCCTCGCCCAGCCCGCGCCCCACGTGCTCCGGCGCGTCACCTCCACCACCCGCCTGGAAGCGGCGCAGGTTCGCGAACACCGTGTCCAGGTCGTCGCTCAGGTCGAAGCGCTTCGTCACGTAGTCATCGCCGACGTCCCGGTAGGCCACCAGGCCGACCTTCAGGTGCGGCGTGGGCCGGCCCTGCGCGATGCGCGAGGCGATGGAGTAGATCTTCGCCTTGGCCCCCTCCAACAAGCCGCTCATCGAGCCCGTCGTGTCCAGCACGAACACCACCTCGATTTCGGGCCGGGCCGCCTTCACGTCGACCTTGTCCTGGACCTTGGGAGCCACGTCGCCCTGCTGGGGAGCAGGCGTGGAGACCGCGGCCTTCGGCAGCGACTCGGCCAGCGCGGGGGTGGAGGACAGGGTGAGGGCGAGCGCGGCCGACAGCACGGCCCGCGACAGGGACGGAAGGTCCATGGCGAACTCCGGAGGAAGGGTCTGCGTGGAAAAAGGGGGACTGCCGCGCGCGCGTTCCCCTCCATGAACGGACCAGCCCGTCCGAAGGTCTACGCCCCCCACATTTCGCCGAGGAATGCCCCTGAATCCCGGACGTTGGGATGTCCTGCTTCCTTCACGCCGCCGATGTCGCTCCGCGCACGCTGTCCACCCGGGCGGCTTGCTCCACGGGGGGCGGCGGTTTCATGCTGAGCCGTTCCCGGGAGAACCACCCCATGATGCCCGTCCTCCGCCGAAGCCTCTTCCTCCTCGGTTGTCTGCTCGTCGCCTCGTGCAACAGCAACTCGCCCTACTACCGGCTCCAGTTCACCATGCCCTGGGCCGTGAGCCTCGAGCCCGGCCAGTCCACCCAGTTCGAGGTGACGCTCAACCGCGTGGGCGACCAGCCCGGTGAGCTCCGCGTGAACATGGAGACCGCGCCCGAGGGCATCACCATGACGCCCGAAATCATCGTCCCCGAGGGTGAGGGCATCACCACCCAGGTGGTCACCGTCAACGTCGCGCAGGACATCGCCGTCACCGGCGCCCAGCGCACGCTGCTCCTGGCGAACGACTCCGGCAAGGACCTGGTCTCCGGCGCCGAGCTCTACGTCGTCGTCCTCCCGGTCACCACCAGCCAGCCCGACTTCTCCATCGCCCTCGCGCAGCGGCAGCTGACCCTGTTCGTCGGACAGTCGGAGCTCACGCCCGTCCAAATCACGCGCGCCGAGGGCTTCACCGGCCCGCTGACGCTCAGCCTGGAGTCCGACTCGCGGCGCATCACCGCCCAGCCCGTCGTCGTCCCCGGTGACCAGGCGTCCGCCAACATCCTCATCACCACCACGACGAGCGTCGCCCGCATCCCCGTGGCCGTCACCGTGGTCGCCACCGCCGAGGACGGGCGCACGGCCAGGACCAGCCTCACGCTCGACATGCGCTGAAGTCCCAGGACGCACGAGGGCCGGGGAGCAGGGACCTTGTTCCAGGTCCTCGCCACCCGGCCCGGGTGCGACTCAAGAACGCCCGGCGCTCACACGCTCAGGCCATGTCGAACAGCAGCGCCTCCACCGGCGTCTCGGCGGTGAGCACCAGCTTGTCCTCGGACGACACCGCCACGCCGTCACCCGCCTTCACCTTCACGCCGTTCAGCGTGCCCGAGCCCCGCGCCACCTGCACCCAGGCGTGACGCCCCGGTGAAAGCGCGTACTCGGCGGACTCGCCCTTGCCCAACAGCGTTCCGTGCAGCAGCAGGTCCTGGTGCACCGTCAGCGAGCCCTCCCGCCCATCCGGCGACGCCACCACCCGGAAGCGGCCCTGACGCTCCTTCGCGTCGAACGCCTTCTGCTCGTAGCCCGGCTTGAGGCCCTTCTCCTTCGGGAGGATCCAGATCTGCAGCATGTGCAGCGGCTCCGAGAAGTTGTTCATCTCGCTGTGCACCACGCCCGTCCCCGCGCTCATCCGCTGCACCTCACCCGGCTGGATGACCGCCTGGGTGCCCATGCTGTCGCGGTGCTCCACCTTCCCGCCCAGCACGTAGGTGATGATCTCCATGTCCCGGTGCGGGTGCATCCCGAACCCGCGCTGCGGCGCCACGGTGTCCTCGTTGATGACCCTCAACGTGCGGAACCCCATGAAGTCCGCGTCGTAGTAGTCCGCGAACGAGAACGTGTGATGCGTGTCCAGCCAGCCGTGGTTGGCATGGCCCCTCTCCTCTGCATTCCGAACGTAGATCATCGCCTGCCTCCCTTTCCCTTCGAGTTGCAACTCAGATGCATCAACCTCGCCCCGCGTTGCGGGGCGCGACAGGAGCCCACCACCCACCAGGCCCGAGGCTCCGACCACCAGCCCGCCCGTCACGGACCTGCGGGTCAGCGGGCGCCCCGCCGCATGCCGCTTCACGCCGCCTGCTCCGCCGCCACCGCCACCGCCTGCACGTCCAGGGTGATATCGACACGCTCACCCACCAGGAGCCCGCCTGCCTCCAGCGCCTGGTTCCACGAGAGCCCGAACTCCTTGCGCTCGATGCTGGTGCTCGCCTGGAAGGCCAGTCGCTCGTTGCCCCACGGGTCCTTCACCTTCCCGAGGAACTCCGTGTCCAGCGTCACCTCGCGCGTGACGTCGCGAATCGTCAGGTCGCCCACCACGCGGTAGTGCCCCTTGCCCGCGTCCTGCACGCGCTTGCTGCGGAAGATGAGCTGGGGGAACGCCGCCGCGTCGAAGAAGTCCGGCGAGCGCAGGTGGTTGTCGCGCTGCTCCACGCCCGTGTCGATGCTCGCCGCTTCAATCTTCACCTCCGCCGAGCCCTGCGACAGGTCGTCCCCGTTCACCACGACCTTCCCCTCGAACTTCGTGAAGCGCCCGTGCACCTTCGCCACCACCATGTGGCGAACCATGAAGCCGACCGTCGTGTGCGCCGCGTCCAACTGCCAGGTCTTGAGGGCCATGTCCGTGTCTCCTTGGGTTACCGCGTCTGGCCACCCATAGAGCAACCCCTGGGCCAACACTCAACCCGTTGTAATCACTTGGGTCGCGACTCCCCAGAGCTGTTGGCCCTCTCAAAACGATACAATCACCCTCTCACCCCGAGAGCTTGTCCGGCCGCCTGGAGGGCGAGGGCGGCCCGGGCGGGAGCGGGAGCGCGAGGGCGCCGAGTCAGTCGGTGCAAGAGACCGGCGTCGAGGGCTACCTTTCGAGAGACGCCATGACCACCACGACCTCACCCACCCGCCGACAAGCCGCGCGAGACGCCCTCGCGCTCGACGACGAGGCCCTGCTGAAGACGTGCGAGGTGGATTACTTCATCGCCTCCGGTCCCGGCGGGCAGCACCGCAACACCACCGCCAGCGGCGTGCGCCTCACGCACGCGGCCACCGAGCTGTCCGTCTCCGCCACCGAGCGGCGCAGCCAGACGCAGAACAAGGGTGTGGCCCTGGAGCGCCTGCGCGAGGGCCTGAAGGCGCTCACCATCGTCCCCAAGGTGCGCCGCCCCACGCGCCCCTCCGCCGGTGCGAAGCGACGCAGACTCGAAGGCAAGAAGCGCACGTCGGAGAAGAAGTCCCTGCGGGGCAAGGGCGACTGGTAGCTCGGGATTCCCGGGCGCCTGGCTACGCAAGCCGTTGCGGAGTCGCAAAGTTTTCATAGCCGTTCGTCCCCCGAGCGTTCAGGGCCGGGGAGAAGTTTCCACCGCCTCACTGGGAGCAAGCGGGCGTCGGAGACGGGCACAGGGTGTGCAGTCGGGTGGCCAGGCTGACCCTGTCCCGGGTCGGCTCACCCCCCCGGTGGGAGCACCCCATGAGCCCTCGGCCCCCCTCCTTGCTGTTGCGTCGCGCGCTGCTCGCGATGTGTGTCCTGCTGGCGCTCCCCGCGTCCGCGGCGGACCTCGTCACCTTCAGTCGCGGCTCGCTCATCATCCCCGAGAACGCGACCTTCCAGCAGGGCTGCGGCTCGCTGTCCGCGTACGGCCTGGTGTGGCGAATCCTCCAGGCGAACCAGCCGGGCGGCTTCAACGCCAACAACCCGGTGACGGTGTATCTGGCCATCAACGACCAGAAGACGTCCCCCAACCGGTGCGTGCCCACCAACCGTCACACCCCGCCGGCGCCCGTCAATGACGCCCGGTGGAACGACGGCTGCGACTTCACCATCACCAACACCAAGGAGAACGAGCAGCCCGTGGTGCCGGTGAACTACGGCACCCCCTTCCCCTCGAGCGGCGTCTATCCCAACGCCGCCATCGAGAACTTCACCACCACCGCGACCCAGGCCCGGCCCTTCTTCACCGCGGTGACGCTCAACAACACCGTCACCAACCCGCGCTTCACCACCGCGCGCTACTCGGGCGGCGCCTTCATCATCGCCGCCGAGGACGCGAAGAACGCCATCGACTTCATCCGCTCGGGCTCCGGAGATTTGTCCCCGGAGAAGTTCCGCACCACCTGCGCCCGGGGCTGCGCCACCTTCACCAACAACAGCGGCTGCCACCACGTGCGCATGCACCAGGCCACCATCGAGTTCACCGCGCCGGTGGCCCGCCGCATCAACCGCGTCCCGCCCAAGATCGCCCTGTTGGATTTGTCCGACGGCGTCAACGGCGACGGAGATCCGCTGGTGAAGGGCGGCATGCTGGACGACTACCTGCGCAACGCCGGCCTGGACTTCCCGGGCGCGGGCGGCTGCCCCGAGGGCACCACGTCCGGCTGCACGCTCAACGGCAAGAAGCCCGGCCTCATCTACGACGCGCTCCACGCCAACGCGGACCTGGTCTCCACCGCCACCTTCAAGAACGGCCTGCTCAACGCGGTGGACCCCGTCACCAAGAAGCCCCGCTACAAGGTGTTCTGGGCGCCCCACTGGGAAATCGGAAACATCGCCCGCCGCGAGTACGTGCCCAACGGCGACAACGCCACCACCCAGCGCGAGAACGCCCTCAACAACGTGGAGTACTTCACCAACCAGCGCGGCAACGGCCTGTTCGCCGAGTGCGCGAGCATCTGGTCCTACGAGGCGACGCTCAAGCCGGACCGCACGCCCGTGCTCTCCTCGCGCTTCCAGGCGCAGTCCGGCTTCCAGATCAACCAGCTCAGCGGCGGCAGGAGCTGGGACGGCCGCAACTGCACGGACCCGGACTACATGGCGCAGACGGAGCGCAACCGCGGCCAGTGCATCATCTACCCCAACGCCGGGGACCCCTTCTCCCAGATGGGCGACTTCCGCTTCAACAACGTGGTGGGCCACACGGAGAACTACCGCGCGACGTACAAGGACGGCGTGCGGCGGCTCGCGGTGAGCTGGTACGGCCACAAGGACGAGCACGTCTACGACAACGCCACCCACGTCGGCCAGGACGCCCGGCGCGGTCACGACTTCTTCTCCTTCAACCAGAAGGACAATGATCCGAAGAAGGCGACCATCGTCTACCTCGCCGGCCACGACTTCAAGGCGAGCGTCCCCGGCACGCGCATCGTGCTCAACACGCTGCTCAACCTGGGCTCGGAGCCCCTGAGCAACGAGCGCGCCCTGTCCGCGCCCGTGGCCTTCGAGGACCCCAACGGCAGTGACGGCGACGGCTCGCGCGCGCTGGTGATGGCGGCCACGTACGACGCGGTGAGGGGCTACCCGCCCGGCGCGGACACGTACCTGCCGACGCAGGGCTCCCACTGGGTGTTCCCCTACTACCCGGGCCACCTGCGCGCCCACTCGCTCGTCGGCGGCAACGCGCTCGCCACCGGCGAGAGCGCGCTGGATGAGGCCACGCTGTGGGACGCGGACACCGTCATGCCCCACCCGCGCGAGCGCAACCTGTTCACCTACTTCGGTGGCCAGGTGAAGGAGAACCCGCCCCTGGGCACCGGCCTGCGCGCGCCGCGCGGCGTGCTGCAGGTGGGCTGGAAGCCGCAGAACGTGGCCGGCACCGCCATCAACTCCAACTACGGCTCGGGCCCCAACCCCAACTGCGTGGACGTGCTCAAGCTGGGCGAGGTCGTAAACCCCGACGGCACCTCGCGCTTCGACTTCGTCACCACGCCCACGGGCGACGGGGTGTGTGACTTGCAGCAGGCGGTGCAGTTCACCGAGCAGCTCGCGGGCACCGACTTCGGCCAGAGCACCGCCGCCGTCAACAAGACGAAGCTGGCCAACGACTTCAACGCGGTGGCGCAGATGCTCCAGCGCGTGCGCGGCTTCTGCTACGCCACCTCCACCGGCAACGACGGCTCGGGCAGCCCCGTGCTCGAGCCCACCGACAGCCAGTGCAACAACGAGGACGCGGAGAACCGCGCGCGACTGGGTGGCTTCGTGCACTCCTCGCCCGCGGTGGTGAAGCCCAGCGGCTACATCCCGGACCAGGTCGCGCCCCGGCCCACCGTGGCGTACGCCGCGGGCCTGGACGGTCAGCTCCACGCCTTCTACGTGTCCGGCGGCGCGCGCTACGCGGGCCCCGCGGAGACCCTGTCCTTCCCCAACGTCAGCCCCGCGGACACGGCCTTCCCCAAGAACTGGAGCGCCAGCTTCCGCGGCGGCTCCACGCCCCCGCCGGGCACGGAGCTGTGGAGCTTCCTGCCGGCCACCCAGCTGCCGTGGCTGCGCAGCAACGCCGCGGCCGTCAACAGCGCGCCGGTGGTGCTGGACGTCTTCGCGGACTTCGTGGGCAGCGGCAAGCGCGAGTGGCACACGGTGCTGGTGGCCAACGCGGGCCAGAAGGGGCGTGACTTGTTCGCGCTCGACATCACCAACCCGCTCAGGCCCGTGCTGCTGTGGCACCTGGTGGGCAGCCACTTCCAGGCGGGCAGCTTCCCTCCGCACGCGCCGGTGGAGCTGGCGGACCGCGACACCGGCGGCACCCAGTGGGCGGCGAAGTGGCGCGAGGAGACGGCCCACTTCGTCATGGCGCCCCTGGACGACCCGGGCCGCCACCCGACGGGCCTCTACAACTACACGGAGATGGGCGGCACGCGGGGCCTGTCCGTGGGCGTGGTGCGCCAGGGCCTGGAGCCCACGTACACCGTCTTCGTCGGCGCCAGCAGCTCAGGCGCGCAGGGCTCGCCCACCTTCGGCATGCAGGTGTTCGCCATCGACATCGCCACCGGCCAGAAGCTGTGGCAGTGGGAGCGCGGCTACACCCAGGCCTGGGTGGACAACACGCCGCCCCACGCGCCCACCGTCCTGACGGACACCGGCGGCGCGGCGCGCGTGTACACGGGCGACATGGAGGGCAAGCTGTGGGAGCTGGACGGCGCCACCGGCCAGAACGTCAACGTGGCGCGCGCCAACCCGCCGTGCGCCACGCCGTGCAAGTTCACCGGGCTGGACGCGCAGTCCGTCACCAATGACCGCCGGCCGCTCTCCACCAACGTGGCGCTGGCGCGTCTGCCCCAGGACATCGCCGCGGGCAGCGCCCTGAAGAACTACGAGGGCGAGCTGGTGGCCCTGGTGGGCACGGGCGGCGTGGACTGGGTGCCGGCCGACGACGCGGGCCAGCTGCACCTGGCGCTCCTGGGCACCTCGCGCCGGCTGCCGCTGGGCACCGCGGGCCTCAAGCTGGACGGCACCAACATCAGCGCCTCGGAAGCCAAGGGGCTGGCCACCCAGCAGGGCATCCTCCAGGAGCCCACGCCCTTCCCGCTGACGTTCGGCGCGCCGCAGCACGTGTACGGCACCATCACCGTCGCGGGGCGCACCGCGTACTTCTCCACCGCGAACGGGAAGATCGGCTCCGACCTGATGTCCGTCGAGGGCAACATCAGCGGCAAGACGTGGGCGCTGGATTTGGGCAACACGGCGACGTCGGGGACGGGGGCCGTCAGCAGCCTGTCCTCCATGACGGTGGCCAACTTCGGCGGCGTGGCGGTGTTCCAGCAGGGCAGCGGCGCGTCGTCCCAGAGCCACGTCATCGGCCTGGGCGTGAGCAAGATCGCCCGCCACACGGTGAACGACCCGGCCGGGGCGAACACCCCCGAGGCGAAGGAGCAGATGCGCGTCAACGGACAGAACGGCTTCGTCTTCCGGCTGCTCAACTGGAGCCAGAGGTTCTTCGAATGAGCTCGCAACGTCTCGCCGCGCGCCGCGGCGCAAGTCTCGTCGAGGTGCTCGTGTCCATGGGCGTGCTGGCCCTGGCCGCCGCGGGCGCGGTGGGAGGCATGGTGTTCGCATCCCGCGACGTCCATGACGGGCAGCTGTTGCAGGCCAAGCGGATGATGCTCGACGCCAGCATGCAGCGGCTGCGGCTGGCCTCGAAGTCGAAGCTCGTCATCGACGCGGTGGAGCGCCCCGCCACCTTCCCCACGGACCTGGCCCCGGGCACGGCGCCGTGGAAGGCGGACGTGAGCACGCACGTGCCGGGAGACCCCTCCTCCGGCGCCTACTTCAAGCTGTCCGCCGACGGCACGGTGGAGCCCCTGGCGGGCATCCCCGCCGGCACGCCGTGCAACGCCGCCGTGCTGCCGGACGGCACGTACTGCCGGGAGATGCTGGTGACGAAGGGGCTGCCCAGGGAGCCCGCCGTCCCCGGGGTCCTCCCCCCGGGCGCCCAGCCGGTGACGGTCTGGGCCCGCATCGTGCGCAAGGGCGACACGGCCACCCGCGCGCAGGCGCACAGCGAGGTGTTCGTCCAATGAAGACCCGAGGCATGACCCTGCTGGAGACGATGGTGGCGCTGGCGCTCACCAGCATCATCATCGCGGCGGCCGCGGCCCTGATGGTGGCCGGCAGCCGCGTGGTCCACAACACGGAGCACACGACGGACAGCCACGACTCGGCGCGCATGGCGGGCGAGGCCATCATGGGCATGGTGCGTCAGGCGGGCGCGGGCGCGCCCAACGGCATCTGGGTGCGCCGCAACGGCGTCCCGGTGCGCACCAGCGCCTTCTTCGGACGCGACGGCACCACCGGCGCGGGCACCTCCGGCAACGTCACCACGGCCGACGGCAGCGACGACTTGTGGCTCGTCGTGCCGGACCGCGACTACCTGGGCGAGCCCTGCGTCACCCCCGGCGCCGCCGTGTCCGTGGTGCGCCCCGGCACCGGCGAGCTCGAGGTCAACTGCACCCAGAGCCTCAAGGCCCCGCAGCTCCACCTGGTCAGCAACATGACGTCCGCGGCGCTCATCTCCGAGCTGAACATCGTCCCGTCCGCGCCGGGCGTGCCGGGCCGGGTGAACTTCGCCGAGTCCGGCACGCCGGGCTTCTCCAACGCCCCGGAGAAGGGCGGCTTCCAGAAGGGGGATTTGCTGTACCCGGTGCGGCTGGTGCACTTCTTCATCGGCCCGCATCCGGTCTCCAGGCGCCCGTCGCTCCTGCGCACGGAGGGCCGGCTGGTGGCGGACGCGCTGGGCCGCCCCTTCTCCGACATGGCCGGGGCGACGCCCGTCGTCGTGCAGGAGAACGTGGAGGACTTCCAGGTGGCCTTCGGGTTCGACACCACGGGCATGGATGACCCGGCGCAGTACACCTGGAGGCACGGCCAGGGCGCCGACCACCAGGCGGGCCTGCGCACGCTGCGCATCAGCGTGGTGGCCACCGGCCGCAACCCGCGCCGCAACAGCCAGAGCTCCGCGGTGCTGGCGGACGACAAGCCCGTCACCGTGGAGAACAACGTCCGGGCGCCCACGGTGGCCGCGGACGGCTACTACCGCAGCCTCTTCACCCGTCGCATGGAGCTGCCCAACCTGGCGGCCGCCAACCTGTGAGCCCGACCATGCCCATGCGCTCCTCCCCTTCTCCTCGCGGCGCCACGCTGCTGGTGGTGGTCCTGCTCGTCACCGTGCTCCTGGGCCTGGTGGCCAGCTTGATGATGTACGCGGGCGGCGAGCGCATCCGCGCCGTGGCCAGCAGCCGCGCCAGCCAGCGCCAGAGCTGCGCGGACAGCGGCCTGCAGCTCGCGCGCAGCTACTTCGGGCGCAACTACCCCAGCTGGAACACCTACCTGTCCCAGCCGGCCGTCTATGACCCGGTGCGCTCCAGCTTCAACCTGAACCCGGCCGACCCCGCCGACCCGACCCTGCGCGCCAACCACCCGGAGCTCTTCGCGGACGTGGACGGCGACGGCAAGCCCGACGTCTACATCTACATCCGCGACAACGAGGACGAGTTCGCGCCCCTGATGGTCGACTGGCGGCGGGACAACGACCAGGTGGCACTGGTGGGCGCCATCTGCATCTCGGAGACGCTGCGCCCCCGCCGCGCGGACGGCGCCCAGACGCCCACCCAGCTCGCGCTCGAGGGCCTGCTCAGCTACAACGGCGGGGGCGGCACCAACTGCGCCCAGGGCACCGCGGGCTCGGGCTCCGGCAACTGCAACTGATGACACGCCGCGCGAGGGGACACCCCCTACGCGCGGACGCCCCAGCCTCCCGCGGCGACTTCCTGGACGCTCCGCCACGGAGGACACCTGGAATGCGCACGCTCGAAGACGCGATTGCCCTCGCGGTGGAGGCGCACCGCGGGCAGCGGGACAAGGCCGGACAGCCCTACATCCTGCACCCGCTGCGGCTGATGCTGAAGCTGGAGACGGAGGAGGAGCGCACCGTCGCCATCCTCCACGACGTGGTGGAGGACACGCCCTGGACCATCGAGCGCCTGCGCGAGCAGGGCTACGCGGAGCCCGTCCTGCGCGCGCTGGAGGGCCTCACCCGCCGCCAGGAGGAGTCCTACGAGGCCTTCATCGAGCGGCTGCGCCCGGACCCGCTGGCGCGCCGGGTGAAGCTGGCGGACCTGGAGGACAACATGGACGTGCGCCGCCTCACCCAGGTGACGGCGAAGGACATGGACCGGCTGGCGCGCTACCGCGCCGCCTGGGCGCGCCTGAAGCAGCTCTGAAGACACCACGGCCCGGAGCGCCGCAGCGGGCACTCCGGGCCGTCGTGTGAGCCGGCACCCCGCCGAGGAAAGCGGGGCCCGTCTCGTCTACCGTCTTCGCGGGGCGCTACGCCTTCGCCAGCTGGCGCAGCACGTACTGCAGGATGCCGCCGTGGCGGTAGTAGTCGAGCTCGTTGGGCGTGTCGATGCGGCACACCACCGTGAAGCTCTTCTCGCCGCCCTCGCCCGTGGCCTTCACGGTGAGCTTCTTCTGCGGCGCCAGGTCCTGGGCGATGCCGGTGATTTCGAACGTCTCGTGGCCGGTGAGGCCGAGCGACTGCGCGTCCTGGCCCGCCTCGAACTGCAGGGGCAGCACGCCCATGCCCACGAGGTTGGAGCGGTGGATGCGCTCGAAGCTCTTGGAGATGACGGCCTTCACGCCGAGCAGCTGCGTGCCCTTGGCGGCCCAGTCACGGCTGGAGCCCGTGCCGTACTCGGCGCCGGCGAGCACCACCAGCGGCGTCCCGTCCGCCTGGTACTTCATGGACGCGTCGTAGATGCTCATCCGCTCGCGGGTGGGGATGTGGACGGTGACGCCACCCTCCACGCCGGGCACCAGCAGGTTCTTCAGGCGGATGTTGGCGAAGGTGCCGCGCACCATCACCTCGTGGTTGCCGCGGCGCGCGCCGTAGGAGTTGAAGTCCTTGGGCTCCACGCCCTCGGCCATGAGGTACTTGGCCGCGGGGCTCGTCTTGGCGATGTTGCCCGCGGGCGAGATGTGGTCCGTCGTCACGGAGTCACCCAGGAGCGCCAGCACGCGCGCGCCCTTGATGTCCTGCGTGGCCTTGGGCTCCTTCGGCAGGTTCTCGAAGAAGGGCGGCTTGCGCACGTAGGTGGACTTCTCATCCCACTGGAACGTGGAGCCCTTGCCCACGGGCAGCTGCTGCCAGAGCGCGTCGCCCTCCATGGCGTTGGCGTACTGGCTGCGGAACTGCTCGGGCTTCACCGACGCGCGGATGACCGCCTTGATTTCGTCGTTGGTGGGCCAGATGTCCTTGAGGAACACCTCGCGGCCGTTCGGGTCCGTGCCCAAGGGCTGCGTGTCCAGGTCCAACCCCACCTCGCCCGCCAGCGCATACGCCACCACGAGCGGGGGGCTCGCCAGGTAGTTCATGCGCACGTGCGGGTTGATGCGGCCCTCGAAGTTGCGGTTGCCGGAGAGCACCGCGGCCACCACGAGGTCACCCTCGACGACGGCGTTGGCGACGGGCTCCGTCAGCGGACCCGAGTTGCCGATGCAGGTGGTGCAGCCGTAGCCCACCACGTGGAAGCCCACGGCCTCCAGGTACGGCAGCAGGCCGGAGTCACGCAGGTACTCGGTGACGACGCGGCTGCCCGGCGCCAGGCTCGTCTTCACCCAGGGCTTGGGGTTGAGGCCCTTCTCCACGGCCTTCTTGGCGAGGATGCCCGCGCCCACCAGCACCGCCGGGTTGGACGTGTTGGTGCAGGAGGTGATCGACGCGATGACCACCGCGCCGTGGCCCAGCTGGTAGCTCTGGCGGCCCTGCTTCACCGTGACGCTCTGGGCCAGCCGCTCCGCGGGGACCTCGGCCGCGGGGGCCGCCTTGGCCTTGCCGCCGCCCTCGTCATCCTCGCCCTTGCTCTTGCCGGCGGAGAGCATCTCCACGAGCGACTTCTCGTAGCCGGACTTCATGTCCTTGAGGGGCACGCGGTCCTGCGGGCGCTTGGGGCCGGCGAGGCTGGGCACCACGGTGGACAGGTCCAGCTCCAGCGTGTCGCTGAAGACGGGGTCCTGCGCGTCGGCCTTGAGCCACAGGCCCTGCTCCTTCGCGTACGCCTCCGTGAGGGCCACGACGGCCTCGGGGCGGCCGGTGAAGCGCAGGTAGTTGAGGCTCTCCTCGTCCACCGGGAAGAAGCCGATGGTGGCGCCGTACTCGGGCGCCATGTTGGCGATGGTCGCGCGGTCCGGCAGGGACAGGCCCTTGAGGCCGCTGCCGTAGAACTCCACGAACTTGCCGACCACGCCCTTCTTGCGGAGCATCTGCGTGACGGTGAGGACCAGGTCCGTCGCCGTGGCGCCCGCGGGCAGCTGGCCGAAGAGCTTGAAGCCCACCACCTGGGGGATGAGCATGGTAATCGGCTGGCCGAGCAGCGCGGCCTCCGCCTCGATGCCGCCCACGCCCCAGCCCACCACGCCCAGGCCGTTGATCATCGTGGTGTGGCTGTCGGTGCCCACCAGCGTGTCCGGGTACACGGTGCTGCCCTGACGGAACGTCACCTGCGCCAGGAACTCGAGGTTGACCTGGTGGCAGATGCCGATGTCCGGCGGGACGACGCCAAAGCCCTTGAACGCGCTCTGGCCCCAGCGCAGGAACGCGTAGCGCTCACGGTTGCGCTCGAACTCCAGCTCCGCGTTCTCCTTGAACGACGCCGTGGTGGCGAAGGAGTCGATCTGCACCGAGTGGTCGATGACCAGGTCGGCGGGGTTGCGCGGGTTGATCTTCGCGGGGTCTCCGCCCATGGCGGCGAGCGCCTCACGCATGGCGGCCATGTCCACGACGGCGGGGACGCCGGTGAAGTCCTGGAGCAGCACGCGCGCGGGGTGGAAGGAGATCTCGACGTCCGGGGTGGCCTTGGGGTCCCACGCGAGCATCTTCTCCACGTGCTCGCGCTTGACGACGCGCCCGTCCTCGTTGCGCAGCAGGTTCTCCAGCAGCACCTTCAGCGAGAAGGGCAGGCGATCCACCGACGGGTGGGCCTTGGCCAGCTTGCTCAGGCTGAAGTAGTCATAGGTGGCCGAGCCCACCTGGAGCTTGGACTTCGTGCCGAAACTGTCGGTCATGTGCGGTGCCCTTCCGTGCGCAGGATGTGGGGACTTCTAGGCTCGCCTTTGACGCGTTGCAAAGGGTTCCTGCACACGCATCCGGCGATGGACGGTTGACCCAGCAAGGGTCCAGCCCCGCTCATCGGAACCATGCGTCCCGCTGGGGGAATGTCGTCCGCGACACCTCTTGCGTAACGGCGGTGTGTCCCGGAGACAACCCCGGGACGGCCCTCAGAGCACCTTGCGCAGGGCGTACAGGGCGCGCTCCAGGAGCTTGCGCCACAGGGGCCGGCGGCGGAACTCCGCCAGCGTCACCTCGCGGCAGTCTCCGCAGTCCGTCCGGAAGGACTCCTCGAGCTGCCGGCCCAGGCGCGGGTCGGCGAAGACGGCGTTGACCTCGTGGTTGAAGGCCAGGCTCAGCCGCTCCAGGTTGAACGAGCCCAGGGTGCCCCAGGCCCCGTCCACGACGGCCGTCTTCGCGTGGAGCACGCCGCGCTGCCACTCGAAGATGCGGACGCCCGCGCCCAACAGCTTCTCGTAGAAGGCGCGGGTGACGAACTCGAGGATGGGGTGGTCCGAGCGGGCGTTGAGCAAGAGGCTCACCTCCACGCCCCGGCGGGCCGCGTCGCGCAGCGCGGCGACCAGCCGCCGGTCCGGCACGAAGTAGGCCGCGGCGATGAGCACGCTCTTTCGCGAGCGATGGATGGCGTGCAGGTACGCCCGGTGGATGCTGCGGCGGCTGGACAGCACCGCCAGCCCCACCTGTCCGCGCGCGCCCCCGCCCCGCCGGCGCCGCAGCCGCCCCAGGCCCGTGGCCCAGCGGTGGAAGCGGTCCTGGAACATCATCCGCCACGTGGCGAGGAAGCGGCGCTCCAGCGCGTGCACCGCGGGCCCCTCGATTCGCAGCACGTCGTCACGCCAGCCGCCGCCCTCCCCCGCCGGCGCCCAGTGCGCGGAGATGTTGACGCCCCCGGTGAAGGCCACCTCCCCGTCGACGATGAGAATCTTCCGGTGGTCCCGGCGCAGCAGGTGACGCCAGCCGCGCGACAGGTTGAAGGGCTTGAAGGGGCGGATGTCCACGCCGCGCTGGCGCAGGGTGTCGAAGTACGACTTGCGGCTGGTCCACGAGCCCACCGCGTCGTAGAGCACCTTCACGTGCACGCCCCGCTCGGCCGCCTCCGCGAGCGCCTGGCCGAACAGCTCACCGACCGCGTCGGTGATGAACATGTACGTCTCCAGGCGGATGTAGCGCCGCGCCCGGCGGATGGCGTCCAGCATCGCCGGGTAGGCCTCCACGCCGTCGCGGAGCAGCTCGCACGCGTTGCCCCGGACCACCGAGTGGCCGCGCGGCAGGTAGTAGCGCGCCAGGAGCAGGCTGGAGACACCAGGGCTCCAGACGGGCGCCTGCTCTGGCAGGGGGCCCTGGGAACAGCCAGCCGCGCGCGGCTCCTCGCCCGAGACACCCGTCCTCTCGCTCAAGACCTCCAGGTCGCGCATGGCGACCTTACGGTGAGGACGGCCCCGCGCGCCGGCAACCCGACGGGCCGCGCGGACGGCCCCACGGGGTGATGCACCGTCCGACAGAGGACGGTGCATCCCGGCGAAACCCTGGGACGACTACAGCCCGTACTCGCCGCGCTTGTTCTCGGCGCGGGTGGCACACGGCTGGTCGTACTCGGGGAAGTACTGCTTCACGTGGTCCAGGGTGGCGGAGGCGGCCTTGTAGTTGCCCTGGTTGTAGTACTTCTCCACCTCCAGCAGCAGCTTGGCGCAGGTGCGGTCCAGCTCCTGCTGCGCGGTCTGCATGCGCTCGCGGGCCTCGTAGTAGAGGTCCGGCTTGGGCTCCGGGTGGGCCTCCAGCATCAGCCACGCCTCGCGGAAGCCCTTCCAGGCCTCGTAGCGGTTGCGCGCGCCGATGTCCGGCGTGTCGCTGTTCTTGCGGCCGCGCTTGTAGGACTCGCTGGCCTGGCGCACCAGCTCCTCGGGGAGCAGGTCCGGCAGGAGCGCGCGCTCCACCCACACGTTCCAGATGCGCCAGGGGTCCTCGCCCGGCGGATTCTTGGTGTTGTCGAAGACGATGCGGTTGGGCTCGCCCTTCTTCAGGTGCTGGGCGGGAATCATCAGCTCCAGCGAGCGGTCCTGGCTGGCCAGCGTGTCCGGGGGCACCTTGCCCACGTCCACGCCGTTGACGCTCACCATCACCTCGTCCTTGGAGATGCCCTGCGCCTGGTAGTGGAGGATGACCACCGCGCGGGTGGCGGCGGTGTACTCCCACTCGAAGATCTTCATGTCCGGGCGGTTCCACGTCACGTCCGGCCCCAGGCCGAACGAGTCGCGGATGGGCTGCCCGGTGAGCATCGCGGGCTCCTCGCCCACCGGCCCCGTGTCCACGCCGCTGAGCACCAGCCAGTACAGGAGGCCGAAGATGCCCAGCACCAGCGCCACCGCGCCGCCGATGATGCCGCCGCGCACCATGTTGCTGGCGTCCGCCCAGAACAGCTTCGCGCTGGAGACCAGGCCCGGCGACTCGCGGCGGATGCGGGCGCGCTCGGCGGCGGACAGGCCGCTGGCGGCGCTGGCGTTGGAGGTCGGCCTGGAGCGCACGGGCGCGGAGCCCCCCGTGCCGGGACGGGCGCGAGCGGGGGCGGAGGACGCGGCGCGCTCGATGGCCGCGGGGGCCTCCGCCGACGCCGACGCGGGCAGCGCGGCGCGCGCGCCACTCTGGCCGGCCGGACGCAGCGCCCGGAGGTTGTTGCGCGTGGCGCCCTGGCGCATCTCCGCCAGGGACTGCTCGTCGGCGCCCTCGGGGGCCAGGGCCACGCCCTTGTTGCGCTGACGCTTGAGCGCGTCCACGGACACGATGCGCGTGCTGTTCGCGCCGTCCTCGGCGCCGGCGGGTATCTCCTCCTCGCCGGTGGCGGCGTCGGCCGTCATCAGCGTGAAGACGAACGTCACCGGCCCCAGGGTCAGCTTGTCGCCGTCCTCCAGGGCCTGCGTCTGCACGGAGGTGCCATTGAGCAGGGTGCCATTGGCGCTGCCCTGGTCCTCGACGCTGTAGGCGTCACCGTCGAGGAACAGGCGGCAGTGGCGGCGGGAGACACCTGGGTCGTACAGCACGACGTCGCATTCGGACGTACGACCGATGAGCACGGAGTCCTGGTCGAAGACGAACTCCTTGCCGGCGTCTTTTCCCTCGGAGATCGTCAGCTGGAAAGGCATGGGGCTCTACAATCCTATCGAGGCTCGCGCCGCTCGGGCAACGGCGGCTCGCGCGGAGACGGGTTCCATCACCTCCGCCTCGCCCCCGAAGGACAGCACCCACTGCGTGAGCCAGCGCTCGCTGTCGCCGGCCACCAGGACCTCCACGCCCCCGTCAGCGAGCGGGCGGGCGTCCTGGCCGAAGCGCTCCTTCACGTAGGGCGCCGCCACGGGCGAGAAGCGCACGCGGACGGACGCCTCGGAGCGGCTCCGGGCGGGATTGGGGACATCCGCCCGGGCATCGGGCGGGGGGAGGAAGGGGGTGTCGGTGACGGCCAGGTCCTCCATCCGGTCCAGCCGGAACAGTCGGGCGTCCTGCCGGGTGTGGCAGAAGCCCTGCAGATACCACTGCCCCCGGTGGCTGAGCAGCTCATACGGGCGCACCCGGCGGGGCTCGGCGGGGCGTCCGGGGCTGGCATATCCGAAGGTGACTTCTCGCCGCTCGAGAATCGCACGGGTGAGCGGCCCCAGGGCCTGGGGCGCCTCGGTGGAGGCGTCGATCTTCCGGTACATCTCCCGGTAGCGCTCGCGCACCTGGGGTGGCAGCACGCGCTCCAGCTTCTGCAGGGCGCTCTGCAGCGCGTCCCCGGAGGCCGGCCGGAGCAGCTCCGCCGCGGCGGCCAGGGCCGCGGCCTCCCCCGCCGTCAGCCGGGGCGGCGCGAACAGGCGCTGGTCCAGGTCCACGTAGACGCGGTCGTTGTCCACGTAGATGTCGATGTAGTCGTCCGGGTTGAAGGGCGGCCGGCCCACGCACGTGAGCAGGTCCAGCTCCTCCAGCAGGTCCTCCCGGCTGACGTTGAGGGCGCGCGCGAGCGCCTCCACCGTGACGCCGGGGTTCTTGGACACGTACGGGACGAGGAACAGCAGGCGGCGGAGCCGCTCGTGGACGTTGCTCATGCGCTCACCTTGTCTTCCTGCGCGTCCGCGTGGCGGTTGGCCACGCGCGCGGCCATCTCCCGCAGGCGGCCACAGGCGCTCTCCGGTCCCTCCACCACGCAGTCCGCCCCCAGAGACAGGCAGAAGCGCACCAGTCCATCCAGGAAGCTCACCTTGATGCGGGCCCGGGTGATGCCCCCTTCGGCCACCTGCTCCAGCACGGCGCCGGGGAACAGGCCCGAGGCGCGCGAGGCCAGCGCGCCCGACAGCCGCAGCACCACCTCCAGCGGCTCGTGGAAGCGGTGCTGCCACGGGAAGTACGCCACGTGGTTGTCGAGCGAGAAGTCCTCCGGCACCTGGAAGTCCGGGGTGCGCGGGCGCGCGGTGTTCACCTTCAGCTCGCGCACGCGGTGGACGTGGAAGGTGCGCAGGCCGCCTCTCAGCTGGCAGTGGCCCACCAGCGTCCACACGCCGCGCCGGAGCGCCAGGCCATACGGGTCCACGCGGCGCTGGGTGGCGTTGGGGTGCTTGGGGCTGGCGTACGAAATCTCCACCCACTTGCGCGCGGCGCACGCGTCCCAGAGCTGCTCCAGGCGGGCGGAGATCTCCTTCTCCTGTCCCTCCTGGACGGCGCCCAGCTCCATGCGGACCCTGGGCGTGGGCAGCGACTGGCCGGCGAAGAAGCCAATCTTGCGCAGGGCGTGCGCCAGGTCATCGCGGCCGGGGAAGGCGCCGGACGTGAGCGCGGCGGAGCCGGCGGCGTAGAGCACGGCCAGCTCCTCCTTGGTGAGGTCCGCCTCCGGGAGATAGTAGGCGTCGCGGTCGACGATGTAGCCGTCGCGGCGCTCGTCGTCTCCCTGGACATAGGTGAGCGGGAAGCCCAGCTCCACCAGCTCCGCCTTGTCGCGCTCGAACTTGCGCTCGGCGGCGTCGTCCGAGCCTCCGTAATCAGCGGGGAAGTGCTCGCGCAGCTCGGCCCAGGAGATGGGCTCGCGCGCGTCGAGCAAGAGGGCCACGAGGTCGAGGATGCGTTCGGTGCGGTCCATTCGGGAAGGTCGGCGACGATGCCGGGCGGACCCCAGGGGGTCAAGGAAGGGGCACGTGACAGGAGGAAAACAACGGCCCGGCCCGCACGCGTCCAGGCAGATAGCCAGCCCAGACTGAACAGGCAAGCAGGTAATTAATTGTGTGATAGTTGCAACACAGGTGGGAAGGTTGAACCCGCCAAGGAGGGCTCGCACTATGGGCGCGACTTGGGATATTCCTGCGCCAGCTTCAGAAGGGACCTCTCCATGAACCGCACCTTCCGTAACGTGGTCGCCGGGCTGGCACTGCTGGTGGGGTTGTTGTGCGGGATGATGCCTGCGTCCGCTGAAGCCGAGCCCCTCTATTTCGCCGTGGAGGTCTGGCGCGACGGGCGGCTGGTGGCCCAGCCCAAGCTGCTCGGAGAGACGGGCCGCACGCTGCGCGCCGAGCGCCGTCGCCCGGGTGCTCCCACGGCGGACTACCGGCTGGTGCTGATGCCGCGCGCCGAGGGCGAGTCCTTCCTCCTCCAGCTGGACCTGCTCCTGCCGGAGGCCAAGGGCCACTCGGAGCTGGCGCTGCTCCACGGCCAGCAGCGCAAGCTGCAGCTCGGCCGCGTGCCGGGCGAGCTGGAAGTGTCGCTGCTCCTGATGAAGGTGGACTCGCCCGAGTTCCGAGCCCTCATGCAGCTGGGCACCGACGGCGGCAAGAGCGGCACGTCCTGCTCCATCTGATCCACGCCGGCTACAGCACCGCCAGGTCGTCGCGGTGCACGGCTTCATCCAGGTAGCGGTACCCCAACACGGACTCGATGTCCGACGTGCGCCGTCCGGCGATGCGCCGCAGCTCCTCCGCGCCGTAGGACGCGAGCCCGCGCGCGAACACCTCGCCGGACGCGTCCGCCAGGTCCACCGGGTCTCCCCGGTCGAAGTCGCCGGTCACCTGCTTCACGCCGCTGGGCAGGAGGCTGCGCTTGCCGTGGACGATGGCCTCGCGCGCGCCGGCATCCACGGTGAGTGTGCCCAGGGGCCGCAGCGCATGGGCAATCCACGCGGCGCGGGAGCCCCGGCGCGCGCCGGTGGGCTCGAAGAGGGTGCCCACGGGCTCGCCCTCCAGCACGGCGCGCAGCCGGCCGGGCAACGCGCCCGAGGTGATGACACCCCGGATGCCCTGCTCGGCGGCGCTCGCGGCGGCGCGGACCTTCGTCGCCATGCCGCCGGTGCCCACGCCGCTGGAGGTGCCTCCCGCGAGCGAGAGGACCTCCGGGGTGACCTCCTCCACGGTGTCGAGCAGGCGCGCGCCCGCGTCACGGCGGGGGTCCGCGGTGAAAAGGCCCTCCACGTCGGAGAGCAGCACCAGCGCGTCCGCCTCCACCACGCCGGCCACCAGGCCCGCCAGCGTGTCGTTGTCGCCGAACTTCAGCTCGTCCACGGAGACGGTGTCGTTCTCGTTGATGACGGGCACCACGGACGCGGCCAACAGGCGCTCCAGGGTGTGCTTCACGTTGAGGTAGCGCCGCCTGTCCCGCATGTCCTCGTGGGTGAGCAGCACCTGGGCCACCGCCTGCCCCTGGGCGCCGAAGACGTCCTCATACGCCTGCATCAGCCGGCTCTGTCCCACCGCGGCGCACGCCTGCTTGCCCGGAATGTCGCGAGGGCGCGAGCCCAGGCCCAGCCGCTCCATGCCCAGGGCGATGGCGCCGCTGGACACCACCACCAGCTCGCGGCCCTGGGCCGCCCACAGCAGGTCCTCCCCCAGCGCCACGAAGTGCTCGCGGTTGAAGCGGCCGGTGGCGTGCGTGAGGGCGTTGGTGCCGATCTTCACCACCACGCGCTTCGCGGCGCGCAGGGCGTTACGTCCCGAGTGAGTCACGCGCGCGAGCGTAGGACGGAAAAGGAAACAGGGCGCAAGGGCCGTGTGTTCACTACGGTTCCGGCAACCCGGGCCGGAGGGGCGTGTCAGCCACATCGTTGGGGCGCCGTATAAAGTGCCGGGAAGGACGGGGTCAGCCGGCTTCCGTCAGGAGAGCAAGCGTTTGAAGGAAATCTACGGCAACACCCTGGGCCTCAAGGCGAACGAGCAACACCGGCTGCGGAACACCTTCCGCCGGCGCGTGTCGCCTCACGAAATCGTGTCGCCCGAGCTCGCCCGCCACCTCACCGAGCTGTCCCACGAGACGAATCGACAGGTGGGCGTGCTCATCAACCGCAAGGGGGAAATCGAGCACGTGGTGGTGGGCAATGCCCACAAGCTGGAGCTGCCGGACATCGGCCGCGCGCGTGCGGGCCAGGTGCGTCTGCGTGGCCTGCGGCTGGTGCACACGCACCTCAAGAGCGAGCCGCTCACCAAGGACGACCTGACGGACCTCGCGCTCTTGCGCCTGGACTGCGTGGCCGCGGTGGGCGTGGGGCAGGAGGGTCTGCCGGGCGTGCTGCACTACGCCCACCTCGTGCCGGAGAACGGCACCGGGGAGTTCTGGCAGGTCACCACCCTGCCCTCCGTGCACCTGGAGCAGCCGGACCTCATCGACACGCTGGTCGCGCTGGAGGAGGAGTTCAACCGCAAGGCGGCGGCGCGCGCGGTGGGTGGACGGGAGAAGGCCATCCTCGTGGCGGTGTGCCTGGACGGCAACCGGGCGCAGGCGGAGGCGAGCCTCGCGGAGCTGAGGGAGTTGGCGCGCACCGCGGGCGTGGACGTGGTGGACAGCGTGCTCCAGGTGAAGCGCGAGGCGGACCCTCGCTACCTCATCGGGCGGGGCAAGCTGGAGGACCTGAACCTGCGCTCGATGCAGTCCATGGTGGACCTGCTCATCTTCGACAAGGACCTCACCCCCTCGCAGGGGCGCCACATCGGCGAGGCCACCAGCCTCAAGGTGCTGGACCGCACCCAGCTCATCCTCGACATCTTCGCGCAGCGCGCGCAGAGCGCCGAGGGCAAGCTCCAGGTGGAGCTGGCGCAGCTGAAGTACCGGCTGCCCCGGCTGGTGCAGAGCGATGACTCGCTCAGCCGGCTCGCGGGTGGCATCGGCGGGCGCGGCCCCGGTGAGACGAAGCTCGAAATCGACCGACGCCGGGTGCGCGAGCGAATCACGCATCTGGAGAAGCGCATCGACACGATTGGCCGGGAGCGCAGCGTGCGGCGGGCGCAGCGAAACCGTCGCGAGCTGCCGGTCATCTCCATCGTCGGGTACACCAACGCGGGCAAGTCCACGCTGCTCAACGCGATTACCAACGCGCAGGTGCTGGCGGAGAACAAGCTGTTCGCCACGCTGGACCCGACGAGCCGCAGGCTGCGCTTCCCGCAGGAGCGCGAGGTCATCATCACCGACACGGTGGGCTTCATCCGGGACCTGCCCAAGGACCTGGTGGCGGCCTTCCGCGCGACGCTGGAGGAGCTGTACGACGCGAGCCTCCTGTTGCACGTGGTGGACGCGGGCGACCCGGCGCGCGACGACCAGGTGGAGGCGGTGGAGAAAATCCTCTCGTCGCTGGGGTTGATGGAGAAGCCCCGGTTGATGGTGTGGAACAAGGCGGACCTGCTCTCCGCGGAGGAGGTGGAGTCGCTGCTTCGCTCGCGAGGCGGGGTAGCCATCAGCGCCCAGACGCGCGACGGGCTGCAGACGCTCCTGGCGAAGGCGGACACCACGCTGTTCGCCGAAGGGGCGTCCGAGTCGATGGGCATCGTCTGACGAGGCGTGCGGGTTGCGAGGTGGGCAGGGCTCCCCCTAGAGTCGGGGGGCCGTGTCCATCTCCCTCGCGTCCACCTTGTCGTCGGTCCTGCTCGCCCAGGCGGTGCCGGACTACACCCGTCCCGTCTCCTCCATGTCTCCGAAGTACTTCGAGATCCTGGAGCAGAACAGCCACATCATCTACCCGCTGGTGGCGGTGCTGACGCTGGTGCTCATCGCCGCGGGCATCCTCCAGGCGTGGAGGACGCAGGACCTGGACGGCCTGCAGAAGAGCGAGTTCAAGAAGGCCATCGTCAACGAGCTGCGCAGCAACATCACCGGCCTGCCCGGTGACGTGCTGGCCAAGGCCGTGGGGCTGGACCGACTGAAGACCCACCGCCTGCTGGAGCAGATGCAGCAGGACGGCATGGTGGTGAGCCACACCAACTCGCAGCGCCTCACCGTCTGGCGCATCCGTGGCGCCGCCCCCGAGGCGAGCGCCCGGCGGTACTGAGGTCCCCCGTGGACGAGGGGGGAGGCGGCCAGTTCACGATCGTTGGGTGCGACTGCGACAGCTTCAGCTACCTGTTGCTCACCTACAGCGTCCCCATCCTCTTCACCGTCGGCCCGCTGCTCGTGTGGTGGCTGCGTCGCGGCGCCAGGCACTCCGGCTACGGACTGTCTTCGACCTCGACCAGGTAGCCCCGAAGGACCCCGGCCAACTGTCCCACGTCGGGTGCTCGCAGGATGGAGTAGTGGTCTCCCGCAATCGTGTGCACGGTCAGCGCGCCTGTCGCCACCTGCTCCCAGCCGTGAACACGGCGCGTGCCCGTCGCTTCGATGGAGACGACAGGCCCTGAGTAGGGCCGAGGCACGTAGCGCCACGCGGCCAGCAGGTTCACCTCGAAGACGCGGCGCAGGGCACTGAGTGACGGCGTGACACCACTCCCCTGCTCGCGCGCGTGGGTCTCCAGGATGCGCAGCAGCGCCTCGGGTGTCTCGGCGTTCTGCGCCGCTTCGCCGTGTCCCATCGCTCGCAGCAGGTCCAGATGGAACAGCTCACCGAAGCGCTGTGCCTCGTCGTCCCCTGGCGCGGCGCCTTCTCCGTCGTACGGACGCACGAAGCCGTCGATGAGCGCGAGCACCTCCACCCGCTCACCTCGCTGCTCGAGCTGGTGCGCCATCTCCCACGCGATGCTGGCGCCCATCGACCAGCCTCCGAGCCGATAGGGTCCTCGCGGCTGCACGTCTCGCATCGCCGCGAGGTAGAGGCTCGCCATCTCGGGGATGCTCTCGCAGGGTGGCGCTTCACCATCGAGCCCGCGTGATTCGAGCCCGAGGAACGGCTGCTCCGGCCCCAGGTGCCTCGCGAGCTCCGCGTAGCTCAGCACCGTGCCGCCCACGGGATGCACGCAGAAGAAGGGGCGACGTCCACGTCCCTCGGTCAGTCGCACCAGCGGAGTCCAGGACGACGACTCGCGCCGCAGCACCGAGGCCACGTGCTCCACCGTCGCGCGCTGGAAGAGCGCGGCCACCGGCAGGCTCCTGCCCACGGAACCACGAATGCGCGCGAGCAGACGAATGGCCATCAGCGAGTGCCCCCCCAGCGCGAAGAAGTCCTCCGTCACGCCCACGGGGCGGACTCCCAGAACCTCTTCCCACACGCCCACCAGCGTGCGCTCCAGTGCGTCGCGAGGTTCCTGGTGTCCTTCGCGAGCCACGCGCTGCAACGAGCCCGGAGCAGGCAGCGCCTTGCGGTCCACCTTGCCGGTGGGCGCCAGGGGAAGCGTGTCCAGGCGGACCAGCACGCTCGGCACCAGATACTCCGGCAACCGTGCTTCGAGGCGCTCGCGCAGCACATCCACATCACACGGCGCCTCGTGCACCACGTAGCCCACCAGTCGCTTCTCGCCGCCCTCCTCCTGTCTCGCCACCACCACCGCGTCCCTCACGCCCGGCAGCGCCTTCAGCGCAACCTCCACCTCGCCGAGCTCCACGCGGAAGCCACGCACCTTCACCTGTCCGTCCACGCGCCCCAGGAACTCCAGGTTCCCGTCTCCGAGCCACCGCGCCTTGTCGCCCGTGCGGTACAGCCGCGCCCCCGGCACCTCGCTCAGCGCATCCGGGATGAAGCGCTCCGCGGTCAGCTCCGCCCTGCCCCAGTAACCGTGCGCGAGGCTCGCGCCACCGACGTACACCTCGCCCACCACGCCCACGGGGCTCGGCGCGCCCCGCGCGTCCAGCACGTACACCTTCACGTTGGAGATGGGCGTACCCACCGGTGGCAGCGCGGGCCAGGTCGACGGCGGGCCTCGCGCCCTCCAGGCCGTGACGACGTGCGCCTCCGACGGGCCGTACTGGTTCTCCAGCACGCAGCCCGGCAGTCGCTCGAAGAAGGACACCAGCGCGGGTGTCACCTGCAACTGCTCACCCGCCGTCACCACCTCGCGCAGGGGCGGCAGCTTCGCTTCATGCTGCGCCACCTCGCACAGCGCCTGGAGCGCCACGAAGGGCAGATACAAGCGCCCCACTCCATGCGCGACCATGCGCCCGAGCAGCGCCACCGGGTCCCTGCGCTCCGCCTCGCCCACCAGCAACACCGTGCCGCCCAGGCACCAGGTGCCGAACAGCTCCTGGAACGACACGTCGAAGTTCAGCGACGCGAACTGCAACGTCGTCGCGCCCGGGTCCACAGTGCGCGCGAGCAGCCACCGCAGCATGTTCCCCACCGCGCGATGGGACATGAGGATGCCCTTGGGGCGACCCGTGCTCCCCGAGGTGTAGACGAAGTAGCAAGGCGTCTCGGGAGACAGTGCCAACGCCGGAGCGTGCACGGGCCTCGACCGGATTCGCGCGGCCTCGTCCTCCAGGCGAACCCGCCGCGTCCCCGGATGCTCGGGCAGCGCGCGTCCGAGTTCGCCCTGCACCAGCACCACCGGCGCGCCCGTGTCCTCCAGCATCTGCGCCAGACGCTGGGCCGGATAGCTCGGGTCCAACGGAAGAAATGCCGCGCCCGCCTTCAGCGTGGCCAGCACCGCCACCGGCATCTCCAGGTTGCCGCGCTCCAGGCACAAGCCCACCGTGCTCCCAGGCGTCACCCCTGAAGCGAGCAGATGATGCGCGAGCTGGTTCGCGCGCCGCTCCAGCTCCGCGTACGTCAGCGAGGCCACGCCATCCGTCACCGCCACGGCGTCAGGCGAGCGCGCCACCTGGGCCTCGACCCACGCATGCATCAGCCCCGCGACAGCGTCCGGTGTCTCCCGGCCACTCCACTCGCGCAGCAGCTCCCGTCGCTCCGGGTCCGCGAGCAGCGGCGCATCACCGACGCGCACGCTCGGGTCGGCCACCAGGCCCTCCAGCAGCGTCACGTAGTGCCCCGCCATCCTCCGCGCCGTCGCCGCGTCGAACAGCGCGGTGTTGTACTCCCAGAAGCCCACCCAGCCCTCGGGCGTCTCTCGCAGGAAGCAGATGAGGTCGAACTTCGACATGCCGGAGTCGAAGGACACCTCCTGCTCCACCAACCCCGGCAGCGACGGCAGCGAGCGCGGCCCCTGGATGACGAACATCACCTGGAACAGCGGCGAGCGACTCAAGTCACGCGGCGGTCGCAGCGCCTCCACCAACGTCTCGAACGGGACATCCTGGCGCGCATAGGCGCCCAGACACACCTGCCGCACCCGGCCCAGGAGCGAGCGGAAGGACTCCTCCGCGTCCACATCCACGCGGGGCGCGAGCGTGTTGACGAAGAACCCGATGAGGTTCTCCAGCTCGCGCCGGTTCCGTCCCGAGATGGGCGTCCCCACCACCACGTCCCGCTGTCCGCTGTAGCGCGACATCAACACCTGGAAGCCCGCGAGCAGCAGCATGAACGGCGTCACGCTCTCCGCACGCCCCAGCGCCTTCACCGCCTGGGAGAGCGCTGGTGGCAGCGGCACCGCCACGGTGGCGCCCAGGAAGGTCTGCACCGGAGGCCGGGGCCGGTCCAGGGGCAGCTCCAACGCCGGAGAGGCCCCCGTCAGCAGCTCCTTCCACCACGCGAGCTGCTCCTCCAGCAACTCACCCTTCAGCCAGTCGCGCTGCCACACCGCGTGGTCCGCGTACTGGATGAGCAGCGCGGGCAACACGGGCGCGCGCCCTTCGGTGTGGGCCGCGTACAGCTCTCGCAGGTCGCGCTCCAACACACCCAGCGACCATCCGTCGCAGGAGATGTGGTGCAGCATCAGGAGCAACACGTGGTCGTCTTCCGCCACGCGCAACAGCCGGGCGCGCAACATCGGCCCCGTGCCCAGGTCGAACGGACGCCGCGCCTCTGCCTCCGCTTCGCGCCGTGCCTCGGCTTCGTCGGCGACCTGAGCCACCCGCAGCGTCACCGCGACGTCGGGCAGGATGCGCTGCACCGGCCGCCCCGCCTCCTCGCCGAAGGTGGTGCGCAAGGACTCGTGCCGTCGAACGAGGTCCGACAACGCACGCTCCAGCGCCGGGACATCCAGGCGTCCCTGGAGCCTCGCGAAGAACGGCACGTTGTAGGAGAAGCCTCCCGCGTCCACCTGCGAGAGGAACCACAGGCGCTGCTGCGCGAAGGACAGCGGAGGAGCCGTGTCCCTCGACACGGGCACCAGCGGGGGGAGACCCCGCCCCCTCCCCACCACTCGCTTCGGCTCGGGCGCGGCCATGGCTGCACCTCCGCCGACACTTATAGCGCCAAGCTCAGCCCGCCGCCTTCCATCGCCGCTTGGGTCGCCAGGACATCATCCCCGGGCTGCCACGCACCTTGTCGAGATAGAAGCCGAGCAACTCAGGGGTGAAGGTGGGCTCCTGAATCCCCGAGCCGGCCAGGTGCTTGCGCGTGTTGGAGCAATCCCAGACGTAGTTGTCCTGATACAGCTCGACCATCGCCTGCCCCCCACTCAAGGGGTCCCGGAAGATGCTCAGCAACGGGAAGATGGGCGCCTCGGGGTCCGTATCCCACAGGGAGACCCATTCCTTGAACGGCACCACGGGCAGGGAACGCCCCAGGCACTGGCCCACCCGCTCGAAGAACTCCAGGAGCGTCAGGTCGTTGTCCGGGGACGGCGCGACGTGGAACTTCTTGCCCAGCCCCGCCGGGTCGCGGGCAATCACGGCAATCGCGGACGCCATGTAGTCCACCGTGGTCAACCCTTCATGCAGCCCCCTCAGGTCCGGGACGGCATCCAGGATGAGGCAGGTGCTGACCAGCCTTCCCCACCACTGATAGCTGGCGAAGGCGCCCGTGCGGCTGTGCAACGTCGCGTAGCCCAGGCGGAACGTCATCAGGGGCAGGCCCTGCGACTGCGCGAGGTCGGCGATCTTCTCCATCACCCACTTGCTGCTCGCGTAGCCGATGTCGGAGATGACGGCGGGGAGGTTCTGGTCGATGTCGTCCGTCTCCCGCATCACCGTCTTGCCGGTGAGCCGGTTGCCCCAGCTGTGGATGGAGAGCGTGGAGAACAACATCAGCGCCTTGACCCGCAGATGGCCGGCGAAGGCAATCACCTGTCGCACGCCTTCGACGTTGTCGCGCTTCATCTGCGAGTAGGGCTCGATGAAGTTCACCGCGCTGGCCGAGTGGTAGATGACGTCCACCGACTCGGACAGCTGGCGGTAGTCCTCCTCGGCCATCCCGAATCGGGGCGAGGCGATGTCTCCGGCATGGACGTGCACGCGTGCCCAGTCGCGCTCGCTCAGCGGCACCTGGTAGTGCTCGACCACCTGTCGCAGACGCGCGCGTCCCAGCTCGTCGCTGACATCCCGCACCAGACAGTGGACATCGGCGTCGTTACGCGAGAGCAACTCCAGAAGCAGGTGGACCCCCACGAAGCCCGTGGCCCCCGTGAGCAGGATGTGCCGAGGCTGCGAAAGCCGCGCGGGGTCGAAGCCCGAGGAGAAGTCCGTACCGGGCAAGAGCCACACATCCTCCCGGAGCGCGCGCAGGGGCTCTGGATCGCTCATCGAGGCGCCGCGCGAGGCTCGCGGCCCCAGCGCGGCGGCGAGCTTCCGGACGGTCTTGTGCTCATAGACATCGCGGATGTAGGCATTCAGCCCGAGCCTGCGTGAGACCCCCGCGGCGAGCGTGGAGGCCAGCAGCGAGTGCCCTCCCACCTCGAAGAAGCTGTCGTCTGCCGCGAACCCGGAGTGGCCGAGGACCTCCGTCCAGGCGCTGGCAATGGTCTTCTCCAACTCGCCGGAAAACTCCGCCTCCTCCTGCGTCCGCGCCGCGGACGTCCGCAGCATCTCGCGAAGGGCCTGCTTGTCCGTCTTGCCGTTGCTGGTGGTGGGGAGCGACGCCAGGCAGAGGTACTGGCCGGGAAGCATGAAGTCCGGCAGCTCCACGCGCAGCGCCGCCCTCAGACTCGCGACGAGCGACGAAGCGGGAACCTGGGTGTCACGCGGAGCGACGAACGCCACCAGCCGTTTGTTGGAGGGACCGGCGGAGTCATCGACCAGGACCGCGGCGGCCTTGAGCGCCGTCCCCCGCATGAGGACGGACTCCACCTCTCCCATCTCCACCCGATTGCCCCGAATCTTGATCTGCTCGTCCTGACGCCCGAGGAACTGGATGTTCCCGTCCGGCAACCCACGCGCCAGGTCCCCCGTGCGATAGACGCGGCCACCGAGCGAAGGAGGGACGACGAAGCGCGCGGCTGTCAGCGCGGCATCCCCGAGATAGCCGCGCCCCAGGCAGTCACCCGCGATGCACAACTCCCCCACCTCCCCCCAGGGAACCACCTCCAGCCGGTCATCCAGGATGAAGACCTCGGAGCCCGCGAGGGGCGTCCCGATGGAGGCGGGCCGGTTCAGGCGTTTGCTCTCCACCACCCGGTGGGTGACGAAGATGGTGGTCTCCGTCGGTCCGTAATAGTCCACCAGGGTGTAGCAGAGCCCCTCGGTCTCCACGGGATGGAGCTTCTCGCCCCCGGTGAACAGGTAGCGCAGGGCCAGCTTCTGATGTGCGGACCTCCCGACGAAGTCAGGCACCATCACCGTCGGAAGGAAGGCGTGGGTGATGCCGTGCTCGACATAGAAGGACAGCAGGGCGCCCACGTCCAGACGGATGTCGTCCGTGGGGATGTGGATGCAAGCCCCCGCCGCCAGGGCGGCGCCCACCTCCCATTGTGAGACATCGAAGGCCACGCTGGCCATCAGCAGGGTGTGGCTACCGGGCCCCATGTCGAACCGGGCGTTGTGCCACCGCACCAGCTTCGCCAGGGAGTGGTGCTCGATGACCACGCCCTTCGGCTGCCCCGTGGTTCCAGACGTGAAGATGGCATAGGCCGCGTCATGCCCCTCGACGTCCACCTCACGGAAGGCCGCCACGGGTTCCTGGCGCAGCAGGTCATCGAGGGCCTGGACCTCCCACCCCGGTAACGTCGGGTCCAGGGACATGGTGGTGAGCAAGAGGGGCGCGGCACATTGGCGCGCAATGGCTTGCTTGCGACCGTCCGGAAAGGCCTTGTCGATGGGCACGTAGGCGGCGCCAGCCTTCAGGACCCCCAGGAACGCGACAACGAGGTTCTCCGAGTGGTCCGTCACCACGGGCACCAGGGTCCCCTTGCCGATGTTCCTGGCCTGGAGATGAGCCGCCAACCTGCTGCTTCGCGCATCCAGCTCCGCATAGGAGAGCCGCTCGCGAAGTCCCACCACCGCGGGCGCGCTGGGATTGAGGACACACTGGTGACGAAAGCCGTCGAGCACGGATTTATTCAACATGACCAGCCTCCATGGACAGAGCAGGGGCAGCGGATGGCAGACATCATCCACAACCCTCATGATAATCACACAACAACCGGGCCCCATTCCACCGAGGCCCCCAAGCAATCACCAAACACATCACTTTCAACCCAGCAAAAACTCTCTCAAATAAAAGACAGCTCATTGAATGGCCCGCACCACCTCTTGCCCCGCATGCGAGATTGGACGAGCACGGCCACAACGCGTGTCTTGCATCTGGGCGATTCGAGAGGCTGGAGCCCTTTTGTCGGGCCGGGTGCGCCGCTCCAGGGCGAGATGGCAAGCGAGGGCACACCCACTCAGGATTCAACTGGAAATATCGTGGTCCGGGCTCAACTGGCGCAGCGAGTCATGCTCTATTTCGGGGATGGGTGAGAACGCGTCGGCCATCGCCATCATCGGGTTGTCGCTCCGCTTCCCTGGCGCTTCGGACGCACGGAGCTTCTGGTCCAACCTCATCTCGGGTGTCGACAGCGTCACGGTGCTGGACGCCGAGCAGCGGGCGAAAGCCGGCCATCCCTCGGAGGAGGGCTGGGTCGCGGCGGCGGGCATCATCGAGGGCGCGGACCTCTTCGATGCGCGCTTCTTCGGCTATTCGCCTCGCGAGGCCGAGCAGTTGGACCCGCAGCAGCGGCTCTTCATGGAGTGTTGCTGGGGCGCGCTCGAGGCCGCGGGATACACCGCCCGCGCCAGGCCCCTGCACGTGGGCGTCTATGGTGGCGCGTCCCTCAGCAGCTACCTGCTGACGAACGTCCTGCCCAACATGGAGCGCCGCTCCAGCGACTGGACGGAGAGCGTCCTCGGCACGCACAGCGACTTCCTGGCGACGCGCGTGGCCTACAAGCTCAACCTCACCGGCCCCGCGATGACGGTGCAGACGGCGTGCTCCACGTCGCTGACCGCCGTGCACCTCGCGTGTCAGTCGCTGCTCGCGGGTGAGTGCACGATGGCGCTCGCGGGTGGCGCGGCCGTGCGCTCGCCGCAGCTGAGCGCCTACCCCACGCAGGAGGGTGGCATCTCCTCACCCGATGGCCACTGTCGCGCGTTCGATGCCCAGGCCGCTGGCACGGTGCCGGGCAACGGCGTGGGTGTGGTGCTGCTCAAGCGACTGGAGGACGCGCTCGCGGATGGCGACCCCATTCGCGCGGTCATCCTCGGCTCGGCCGCCAACAACGACGGCAGCGGCAAGGCGGGGTTCACCGCGCCCTCCGTCTCCGGACAGGTCACCGCCATCGGCGATGCGCTGGCGCTCGCGGGCGTGGAGCCGAGCTCCATCTCCTATATCGAGGCACACGGCACGGGCACTCCGCTGGGTGACCCGGTGGAGGTCACCGCCCTCAAGCAGGTCTTCCAGGGCGTGGTGCCGGGCTCCATCGGCCTGGGCTCCGTGAAGAGCAACCTGGGCCACCTCGACTCGGCGGCAGGCGTGGCGGGGCTCATCAAGGCCGTGCTGGCACTGGAGCACCGCCAGCTCCCGCCCACCGTCCACTTCCGTCGGCCCAATCCGCTCCTGGGCCTCGACGACAGTCCCTTCTACGTCGTGGCCGAGGCGCGTCCGTGGAACTCCAGCGGGCCTCGCCGCGCGGGCGTGAGCTCGTTCGGCATGGGCGGCACCAACGTGCACGTGGTGCTCGAGGAAGCCCCTGTCAGTCCCACGGCACCTTCGGCCCGGGAGACGGAGCTGCTGTTGCTCTCCGCCCGCTCCGAGGCCGCGCTGGAGCGGATGAGCACCGAGCTGGCCGAGCACCTGGAGCACACCCGGGATTCGCTCGCCGACATCGCGCACACGCTCCAGGTCGGGCGTCACCGCTTCGAGCACCGGAGCTTCGTCACCGCGAGCACCGCCAAGAACGCGGCCCTGCGCCTGCGCGACGAGGGACAACGTCCACGCACGAGCCACGACCCGGTGGAGAAGCGTGGCGCGGTCTTCCTGTTCCCCGGCGCAGGCTCCCAGCGGGTGAACATGGGCGCGGAGCTGCTCGGCGAGCCCGTCTTCCGGCAGGCCATCGACCGCTGCGCCGCGCTGCTCCGAGGCCCCCTCGGCGCGGACGTGCGCGACGTGATGTTCGCCTCCGCCGAGCGCTACGACACCGCGGCGCGAGAGCTGTCACGTCCCCTCTGGACCCAGGCCGCGCTGTTCACCTGCGACTGGGCGCTCGCGCAGCTGTGGCTCTCTCGCGGTATCCAGCCCGAGGCGCTGCTCGGTCACTCCCTCGGCGAATACGTGGCGGCGTGTGTGGCGGGCGTCTTCACGCTGGAGGAGGCGCTGGAGCTCGTCACCGCGCGCGGAAGAATCATGGAGCAGCTCCCGCCCGGAGGGATGACGGCGGTCCTCGCGCCCGTGGCCCAGGTGGAGGCGCTGCTCCATCCTCGACTGTCCGTGGCCGCGCTGAACACGCCCTCTGATTGTGTCATCGCCGGCTCACTGGAGGCGCTCGACGCCCTGGAGGCGGAGCTCGCCGCGCGAGGCATCGAGGCTCGGAGGCTCCGGCTGGGGCAAGCCGCGCACTCGTTCATGCTGGAGCCGCACCTGGCGGACTTCGCGCGCGTCGTGTCCCGCATCAAGCCTCGCGCCCCCAAGCTGCCCATCGTGTCCAGCCTCACCGGAGACTGGCTCACCGAACGCGAGGCCGTCACCGTCGACTACTGGTGCCGGCATCTGCGCGAGACGGTGCGCTTCTCGGACGCCCTGCACCTGTTGCTCTCGGGCAAGGAGCGAGCCTTCATCGAGGTCGGTCCCGGCACGGCCCTGTCCTCGCTCACGCGACGACACCCGAGCCGCTCCACCCAGCCCGTGGTCTCCACGCTGCCGTACACCTCCGAGGAGCCGACGCATCCCCTCGCGTCACTCGGCGAGGCGTGGCTCGCGGGCATCTCCATTGACTGGGAGCGCTTCCGCGCGGACGAACAGCGCCGCCGCGTCACCCTCCCCGGCTACAGCTTCGACCGCGAGCGGTACTGGATTGAACCTGTCACGGCCGCTCCTCGGGCCGTGGGGCCCCGTGAAGAACCCAGGCCCGCGCCACCGCGGACTGAGGGTTCACGCGCCGCGCCTCCCCGCAACGACACGGAGGCCACGCTGCTGGAATGCTTCCGGCTCACGTTCCACCTCGACAACATCGGCATCCACGATGACTTCTTCTCGCTGGGTGGGGACTCGCTGCTCGCCTTGCGCCTGAGCGCCCGCATCCAGGAGCGCCTCGGCGCGAAGCTGCCCTTGAAGGCCGTACTGGAAGCCTCCACCGTGGCTCGGCTCGCCGAGCGCATCAGCGGTGCTCGCGTGACACCGAAGACGAGCCCTGACTGTGTCGTCCAGATTCAGACCGGCACGTCCGCGAAGGCGCCCCTGTTCTTCGCGCACGCGGCGGGCGGACAGGTGCTCTTCTATCGGGAGCTGGCCCGACAGCTCGCGCCCGACCGGTCCGTGTACGGCTTCTCCGCCGTGGGCCTCGAGAGCGACGAGCCCTGCCTCACCACCGTGGAGCAGATGGCGCGGCACTACGTCGCCGCGCTCCGGATCGTCCGCCCCAGAGGGCCCTATCTACTCATCGGCGCGTCGCTGGGCGGCACCATCGTCTACGAGATGGCGCGACGCCTTTCGGCCGAAGGCGAGGCCGTGCCCTTGTGCGCGCTCCTGGACACGCCGCCTCCTGGCTCCTTCTCCACCGAGCTCGCCGACCGGATATCGCTGCTCGCCTTCCGCGCGGGGCAGATGTTCGACCCCGCCGCGCAGCGGCCCGAGGACCTGTCCGTGGAGGAGCAGTTCCGCGTGCTCCAGGAAGAGGCGGAGCGCCAAGGCCTCGCGCCGCCCTTCGCCACCGTCGATGACGCGCGTCGGCAGCTCAACGTGCTGCGAGCGAACTCCCGGGCCCTGAGCCTCTACACGCCACCGCGATGGGAGGGAGGAGAGGTGCAGTACTTCCGCGCCCAGCGGCCACCCCCGGGCTTCCCTCCGCATCCCGAGCTGGGTTGGTTGGACCTGGGCGCGGCGACGCGCGTGGACATCACTCCTGGCGATCACTACACGATGCTCCAGGCACCTCACGTCGAGGTGCTCGGAGCGAAGCTGGCCCGGCTGCTGCCCTAATCCGAGCCCGGCCGCTGACGCCGTTGCCGAGCGAGCCGCTGGAGTCCCTCGCGCCGGTTCTCCGCCGTCGATGGAGACTTCGGCGCCTCCTGCGTGGGGGACAGGTGCTCGGCCAGCGCGCGCACGGAGGGGAACTGGAGCAGGGACACCAACGGCACCTTGCGCGACAGCTCCGCCTCCACCTTCACCTGGAGCGTCTGCAACAGCAGCGAGTTGCCCCCCAGGTCGAAGAAGTTGTCTCCCGCGCCCACGCGGTCCAGGCCCAGCACCTCCGCGATGAGTCGCGCGAGCGTTGCCTCCAATCCCTCCCGAGGCGCCACGTAGCCACCACTGAGCTCCGGGCGACTCGACTCCGGCGCGGGGAGGGCCTTCCAGTCCGGCTTCCCGTTCGGCGTGAGGGGCAGCTCGCGCAACAGCACGAAGGCCGACGGAATCAGCGCCTCCGGGAGCGTGCGCTTCATCCACGCTCGCAGCACGTCCACCGTCAGCGTGACGTCCTCCGAGGGCACCACGTAGGCCACCAGTCGCATGTCCCCAGGAGTGTCCGCGCGGCCCATGACGACGGAGGACCGCACTCCCGGACACGTCGCGAGCGCCGCGTTCGCCTCTCCGGGTTCGATGCGCACGCCGCGCACCTTCACCTGGGTATCGGCTCGGCGCAGGTACTCGAGCCGTCCGTCCTCCAGCATGCGCACCACGTCGCCCGTGCGGTACAGCCGGCCTCCGTCCGCGTACGGGTCCGGGACGAAGCGCTCCGCCGTCAGCTCGGGACGGCCCAGGTAGCCTCGCGCGAGCCCCATGCCGCCGAGATACAGCTCACCCCAGACACCGGGCGGCACCAGGTGCCCCGCTTCGTCCATCACCCTCACGAGCACGTTGTGCAGCGGCCGGCCAATCGTGAGCCGGGCGCCCGCGTGGCACTCGCCCCAGGTGCCGCACACCGTCCCTTCCGTGGGGCCATAGCCGTTGACGAAGCGACGTCCGGGGCTCCAGCGCGCCACCAGCTCCGCGTTGCACGCCTCGCCCGCGGAGAGGAGGACTCGCAGCGAGGGCAACTCCGTCACCGGGGACACCGCGAGCACCGAGGGCGGAAGAATCGTCACCGTGATTCGCTCCCGCGCGAGGAGCTCCGTCAACGGGCTGCCGGGTGACATCTGCTCGCGACGCGCCAGACACAGCGTCGCCCCGTTCAACAGCGTGGGGATGAGCTCCGCCACCGAGCCATCGAAGCTCACGGGCGCGAACTGCAACACGCGGTCTCCTGGCCCCAGCCCTCCGAGCACCGTGGGGAAGGACCGCGCCAGATTGGCCGCGCCGCGGTGCTCCAGCAGCGTGCCCTTCGGACGACCCGTACTGCCGGACGTGTAGATGACGTACGCGAGGTTTCGCGCCGTGACCTCGGGCGCGACCTCGCCCGCACGGCTCTCGGGCACCGCCACCTGGTCCAACAACACGGTGGCCCCCGAGTAGTCGAGTCGGGTGGTCTCTTCCGAACGGGACACCAGCAGCCGCACTCCGGAGTCATTCAACAGATACGCGAGTCGCTCCACCGGATGGTCGGGGTCCAGCGGCAGCCAGGCGCCTCCCGCCTTGAGGATGGCGAGCATCGCCACCACCCACTCGAAACCCGGCCGCAGGCACAGGCCGACCACCATGTCGGGCCTCACGCCCCGCTGGAGCAGCAGCACCGCCAACGCGTGGGAGCGCCGGTCGAGCTCCGCGTACGTCAGCGCCTGTCCGTCCATCTCCACCGCGACGCCGTCGGGCGTACGCGCGGCCTGGGCCGAGAAGAGACGATGCAGGCACTCGCCTTCATCGGGTTCCGCGTGGCCTTGTCGGGTGAGCAGCTCGCCGTGCGCGGACTCGGACAGGAGCGGGAGGTCCCACAGGCGCGTCCGTGGTGACTCCACCGCGGCCTCCATCAGCCGGACCAGGTGCTCGGAGAAGCGGGTCATGGTCGAGACGTCGTACAGGTCCGCGCCGAACTCGAGGAGGCCGTCGATTCCATCGGCCGTCTCCCGCAGGCCCAGCGACAGGTCCACCTTCGCGGCCTTCAGCCCCAGGTCCAGGGGACGCTGCGTGAGCCCCTGCAGGGACAGGTCTCCGGAGGGCGTGTTCAACAGGTGGAACACCACCTGGACCACGGGCGCGCGGCTCAGGTCCCGCTTCGGGCTCAGCGCCTCCACCAGCTTCTCGAACGGCACCTCCTGGTGACTGAACGCGCCGAGCACCGACTCCTTCACCCGGCCCAGCATCTCCAGGAACGTCAGCGCCCCCGTCGCCTCCGTGCGCAGCACCAGCGTGTTCACGAAGAGGCCGATGAGCCCTTCGACCTCCTTCACCGTGCGGCCCGACACCGGCGAGCCCACCACCACGTCCCACTGTCCAGTGTAGCGGGCCAGCAACACCTGGAAGCCGGCCAGCAGCGTCATGAAGAGCGTCGCGCCCTCCTGCTGGCTCAGGCGCTTCAGCTTCTCGCTCAGCTCCCGTGAGAATCGGACCGGGACGCTCGCGCCCCGGTAGCTCTGCACCGGCGGCCTCGGCCGGTCCGTCGGGACCTCCAGGGACTCGGGGGCTCCCGACAATCTCGCCTTCCACCACGACAACTGCGCATCCAACACCTCGCCCTTCAACCACTCGCGCTGCCACACCGCGTAGTCGGCGTACTGCACGGGCAGCTCCGGCAGCGTCGCGACCTCGCCTCTCACGTCTGCGCCATAGAGCGTCTCCAGCTCCTTCGCGAGCACGCTCATGGACCAGGCGTCCGACACGATGTGATGCACCACCAGCACCAGCACGTGCTCCCGCTCGCTCAGCTTCAACAGCGTCACGCGCAACAGCGGGCCCGTGACGAGGTCGAATGGGCGACGGCTGTCCTCCGCGCCGAGGCGCAGGGCTTCCTGCTCACGCCCCTCTGGGGTCAACCCGCTCAGGTCCACCACCGGCAGCGCCAATGCGGCGGAGGCATGGATGAGTTGCACCGCGCCTCGGGTCTCCTGCTGGAAGGTGGTTCGCAGCGACTCGTGACGCTGGATGAGCGTGTTGAAGGCGCGCTCCAGCGCCGCGACGTCGAGGGCTCCCTCCAAGCGCATCCCGAAGGCGATGTTGTAGAGCGAGCCCCCAGGCTTCAGGCGGTCCAGGAACCACAGGCGCTGCTGTGCGAAGGACTGCGGCATCCCCTCGACACGCGTCACGGGGGCGAGCTCCGGCCGTCCCGTCGCGCCTCCGCCGCGCACCAGCGACTCCAGCTTCGCGGCGAGGGCGGATACCGTGGGCGCCTCGAAGAGCAGACGTACCGGCACGTCGCGCCCCAGCACCTTGCGCAACCGCGAGGCCACCTGCATCACCAGCAACGAGTGCCCACCGCGCTCGAAGAAGTGGTCCTCGGCGCTGATTCGCTTCACGTCCAGCAGGGGCGCCCACGTCTCCGCGACCAGCTCCTCCATCGCGGTCCTCGGCGCGATGAAGCCCTCCGTCACTTGTCGCGGCTCACGACTCGTGGGGCGCTCGGCCTGGATGCGGGACGCAGTTTGCTTCACGGGCACCTCGCGATGCCCCGGCATCGGAAGCTCGCTCAGCTTCGTCTCCGGAACATCGACCGCGGCCTCCAGGAGCGACTGGAAGTGGTCCGCCATGCGCTCCACGAGCGCCCTGTCGAACAGGTCCGTGTTGAAGACCCAGTATCCCGCCAGCCCCTCCGCGTCCTCTCGCATCGCGAGGGCGAGGTCGAACTTGGCCACCTGTGAGCCCAGGTCCAGCGGCCGCTGCGTGAGTCCCGGCAGGGAGAGTCCACCCACTGGCGCTGTCTGGAGCGCGAAGGAGACCTGCACCAACGGCGAGCGGCTCAGGTCACGACTCAACTGCAACGCATCCACCAGTTTCTCGAACGGGACCTCCTGGTGGCCGAATGCGCCGAGCACCGATTCCTTCACTCGCCCCAACAGCTCCCGGAACGTCAGTTCGCCCGCCGCCTCCGTCCTCACCACCAGCGTGTTCACGAAGAAGCCGATGAGCCCTTCGATTTCCTTCACCGTGCGGCCGGACACCGGCGAGCCCACCACCACGTCCCACTGTCCGCTGTAGCGCGCCAGCAGCACCTGGAAGCCCGCCAGCAGCGTCATGTACAGCGTCGCGCCCTCCTGCTGGCTCAAGCGCTGCAGCTTCTCGCTCAAGGAAGGAGAGAGCCGTGCGGGGACGTTGGCGCCTCGGAAGGTCTGCACCGCGGGCCTCGGGCGGTCCGTCGAGACCTCCAGGTACTCGGGGGCTCCCTTCAGTTGCCCCTTCCACCACGACAGCTGTTCCTCCAGCGCCTCTCCATTCAGTCGCTCCCGCTGCCACACCGCGTAGTCGGCGTACTGCACCGGCAGCTCCGGTAGCGTCGCGGCCTCGCCTCTCACGTACGCGCCGTAGAGCGACTCCAGCTCCTTCGTGAGCACGCCCATCGACCAGCCGTCGGACACGATGTGGTGCACCACCAGCACCAGCACGTGCTCGCGCTCGCTCAGCTTCAGCAGCGTCACTCGCAGCAACGGACCTGTGACGAGGTCGAACGGACGCTGCTCCTCCTCGGTCCCCCTTCGCAGGGCTTCCCGTGCTCGCTCTTCCGGAGGCAGGCCCGTCAGGTCCACCCGGGATACAGGGACGGATGCGACAGGGTCGATGTGCTGTACCGCGCCCTGCTCCGTCTGGCGGATGGTCGTCCGCAGAGACTCGTGTCGTCGGACCAATTCCTGGAACGAGCGCTCCAACGCTCCGACATCGAGCGCACCCTCCAGCGTCAACGCGAAGGCGATGTTGTAGAGCGGGCTGTTCGGCTCCAGCCGGTCCAGGAACCACAAGCGTTGCTGGGCGAAGGAGAGCGGCGGGGCCTCGTCTCGTGCCGACCGGGCGAGCACAGGGATTCGAGGCGTCATGCCTCCCCGAACCAGCGCCTCCAGGCGCTCCGCGAGCGAGGACACGGTAGGGGACTCGAACAGCATCCGCACCGGGACCTCGACTCCCAGCGCCTCGCGCAGACGGGATGCCGCCTGCATCACCAACAACGAGTGGCCACCCTTCTCGAAGAAGTGGTCCTCGGCGCCAATTCGCCCCACACCCAACAAGGGCGCCCAGACCTCCACGACCCGCGCCTCCATCGCCGTCCTCGGCGCGATGAAGTCCTCCGACTGCGAACCCTGCGCCTTGCCTCGGGCGGAGATACGCGCGCCCGTGACCTTTCGCGGCGGCTCGCGATGGCCCGGCATCGGGAGCGCATTCAGCCTCGCCTCCGGCACCTCCGCCGCCACATCCAACAGGCGCAAGAGGTGCGCGGTCATCCGCTCCACGGTCGCCGTCTTGAACAGGTCCGTGTTGAACTCCCAGGCGCCGACCAGTCCCTCTTCGTCCTCTCGCAGCGACAGGGCGAGGTCGAACTTGGCAGTCCGAGATCCCAGGTCCAGCGTGTGCGTCGTGAGCCCCGGCAACGACAGCTCACCCGCTGGAGCGGTCTGGAGCGCGAAGGACACCTGCACCAACGGCGAGCGGCTCAGGTCTCGGCTCAACTGCAACGCATCCACCAGCTTCTCGAACGGCACCTCTTGATGCGTCAGCGCTCCGAGGACGGCGTCCTTCACCCGGCCCAACAGCTCCCGGAACGTCAGCTCCTCCGCCGCCTCCGTCCTCACCACCAGCGTGTTCACGAAGAAGCCGATGAGCCCTTCGATTTCCTTCACCGTGCGGCCCGACACCGGCGAGCCCACCACCACGTCCCACTGCCCGGTGTAGCGGGCCAGCAGCACCTGGAAGCCCGCCAGCAGCGTCATGTACAGCGTCACGCCTTCCTGCCGGCTCAGGCGCTTCAGCTTCTCGCTCAGCTCCCGCGAGAAGCGAACCGGGGCGCTCGCACCTCGGTAGCTCTGCACCTTCGGCCTCGAGCGGTCCGTCGGCACCTCCAGCGCTTCGGGTGCTCCGGCCAGCCTCGCCCTCCACCATGACAACTGCGCCTCCAACACCTCGCCCCGCAACCACTCGCGCTGCCAGACCGCGTAGTCCGCGTACTGCACCGGCAGCTCCGGCAACGTCGCGGCCTCTCCTCTCAGGTGCGCGCCGTAGAGTGTCTCCAGCTCCTTCGTGAGCACGCCCATCGACCAGCCATCCGCCACGATGTGGTGCACCACCAGCAGCAGCACGTGCTCGCGCTCGCCCAGCTTCAACAGCGTCGCTCGCAGCAGGGGCCCCTTGCCCAGGTCGAACGGGCGGCGCCCTTCCTCGATGGCGAGCCGCAACGCCTCCTGCTCACGGCGCATCACGGGCACGCCGCCCAGGTCCACCACCGGCAGCGCCACGGGGCCAGCGGCCTGGATGGATTGAACCGCGCCCTGCCCTTCCTGATGGAAGGTCGTCCGCAGGGATTCGTGGCGGCGAACCAGCGACTCGAATGCCCGCTCCAGGGCACCGACATCAAGCGCGCCTTCGAGTCGCAGCGCGAGCGGGATGTTGTAGAGCGGGCTGTCGGGCTCCAAGCGGTCCAGGAACCACAGGCGCTGCTGCGCGAACGATTGCGGCAAGGCGCCGATGCGCGGCACGGGCACCAGCGCGGAACGCTCCGCTCCAGGCCCTCCGCGGACCAGCGTCTCCAGGCTCCTCGCGAGCGAGGACACCGTGGGGTTCTCGAAGAGCATCCGCACGGGGACGTCTCGACCGACCACGTCACGCAGCCTCGAGGCCACCTGCATCACCAGCAGCGAGTGCCCACCCTGCTCGAAGAAGTGGGCCTCCGCGCTCACGTGCTTCACGCCCAGCAGCGGAGCCCAGACGCCCGCCACCAGCTCCTCGAAGCCCGTCCGAGGCGCGATGAACCCCTCGGGCACGGAGTCGCGCGCCACGCGCTCGGGCCGACGCGTCTGGATGCGCGCCACGTCCAACTTCTCCGGCACCTCGCGATGTCCCGACAGGGGCAGCGTCCCCACTCGCGCCTCGGGGTCCGCCACGGCCGACTCCAGCACCTGCTGGTAGTGCGCGGCCATGCGCTCCACCGTGGAGACATCGAACAGGTCCGTGTTCAGCTCCCAGAAGCCCGTGAGGTCCTCCGCGTCCTCCCGGACGGAGAGCGCGAAGTCGAACTTCGCCATCCCGGGCTCGTACTTCACCTCCGACGCACTCAGGCCCGGCAACACAGGCAACCGCGCCGGACCGTTCAGGCCGAAGGCCACCTGGACCAACGGGGCCCGACTCGTGTCGCGCGTCGACTGCAGCGCCTCCACCAGCTTCTCGAACGGGACCTCCTGGTGACCGAACGCGCCGAGCACCGACTCCTTCACCCGCCCCAACAGCTCCCTGAACGTCAGTTCGCCCGCCGCCTCCGTCCTCACCACCAGCGTGTTCACGAAGAAGCCGATGAGCCCTTCGACCTCCTTCACCGTGCGGCCCGACACCGGTGAGCCCACCACCACGTCCCACTGTCCGCTGTAGCGCGCCAGCAGCACCTGGAAGCCCGCCAGCAGCGTCATGTACAGCGTCGCACCCTCCTGGCGGCTCAGGCGCTTCAGCTTCTCGCTCAGCGCGGCGGGCAACTCCACCGCCACGGTCGCGCCCCGGTAGCGCTGCACCGCGGGCCTCGGGCGGTCCGTCGGCACCTCCAGGACCTCGGGTGCTCCCGTCAGCCTCGCCCTCCACCACGACAACTGCTCCTCCAGCACCTCGCCCTGCAACCTCTCGCGCTGCCAGACCGCGTAGTCCGCGTACTGCACCGGCAACTCCGCCAGCGTCGCGGCCTCGCCCCTCACGTACGCGCCGTAGAGCGACTCCAGTTCCTTCGCGAGCACGCCCATCGACCAACCGTCCGCCACGATGTGGTGCACCACCAGCACCAGCACCTGCTCACGCTCGGTCGACTTCAACAGCGTCGCTCGCAGCAGCGGTCCCGTGCCCAGGTCGAACGGCTCGCGCGCGAGCCTCTCCACCGCGTCACGCGGCGCGCCCTGCACGGTGACCACCGCGAGCCGCACCACCACCTCGGAGGCGATGCGCTGCACCGGCTGTCCCTCCACCTCATCGAACGTCGTCCTCAGCGACTCGTGTCGCCGCGCGACCTCCGCGAGCGCCCGCTCCAACACCCCCACGTCCAGCGAGCCACTCAGGCCCACGACGAACGGCAGGTTGTACGAATACCCACCCGCGTCGAGCTTCCCCAGGAACCACAAGCGCTGCTGCGCGAACGACAGCGGCATCCCCGCGAGCCTCGGCACCCGCGACGGCACGGAGAGGCTCGCGCCGGAGCCCCGCGCGGTCAGCCCCTCCAGTCGCTCCGCCAGGGCCTCCACCGTGGATGCCTCGAACAACCACCGCACCGGCACGTCGCGTCCCAGCGCCTCCCGCAGTCGCGACACCACGCGCGTCGCCAGGAGCGAGTGCCCACCCAACGCGAAGAAGTCATCCTTCACGCCCACCCGCGCCACACCGAGCAGCGGCGTCCAGATGCGCGCCACCAGCGACTCCATCACCGTCCGAGGCCCCTGCGCCTCCTCGACGCCCGGCCCCTCCTGGTCCGGCGACGGCAAGGCCCTGCGGTCCACCTTCCCGTTCGCGGTCAGCGGCAACGCCTGCAGTCGCACGAAGGCCGAGGGGACCATGAACTCGGGCAGCTTCTGCTTCAGCCAGTCCCGCACCTTCGGAGTCTCGGGCCCTTGCTGCTCGACGTAGTACGCGACCAGCCGCTTGCCCCCGGCTCCGTCCCGCACCACTACGAGCCCCTCCTTCACCGAGGGATGCGCGAGCAACGCCGCCTCCACCTCGGCCAGCTCGATGCGATAGCCCCGCACCTTCACCTGGCTGTCGCGCCGCCCCAGGAACTCCAGCACCCCGTCCGGGCGCCACCGCGCCAGGTCACCCGTGCGATAGAGGCGCTCTCCCGGCGCCGCGCTGAAGGGATTCGGGATGAAGCGGTCCGCCGTCACGTCGGGCTGGCGCAGATAGCCACGGGCCAGTCCGTCGCCGCCGATGAACAGCTCTCCCGCCACGCCCACGGGCACCGGCTCCATCCCTTCGTCCAGGATGTAGACCTGCGTGTTTCCGATGGGCCGGCCGATGGGCACCGACGTCCCCACGTCCTCCACCCGCGTCATCCGATGCGTCGAGGTGAAGAGCGTGCTCTCCGTGGGCCCGTAACACGCCGTCACCGGGATGCGCAGCTCCTCCAGCGAGCGCCTCACGTGCGGCGCGGACACCACGTCGCCGCCCGTCAGGAGCTGACGCACCGTCTTCAGCCCCTCCAACCCCAGCTCCACCATCTGGCTGAACAAGCCCGACGTCAGGTGCAGCAACGTCACCGAGTGCCGACGGAGCACCTCGGTCAAGAGGTCCAAATCACTGGGCGAGCGCGGCGGGAAGACCACCAACCGTCCACCGAGACACAGCGGGCCCCACACCTCCAACGTCGACGCATCGAAGGAGATGGGCGCGATGAGCAGGAACGTCTCCTCGGGTCCCAGCTTCGCGTAGGGCGCGCCGTACAAGAGCCGCAGCACGCCCCGGTGCTCCACCGCCACGCCCTTCGGACGGCCCGTGCTCCCGGACGTGAAGTCCACGTACGCCAGGTTGCGCCCCGACACCGGCATGCGTGGCGCCGTCGTCGGATGTCCGTCGAGCCGCGCCTCCTCCAGCAACATCAACTCGGGACGTCCCTCGCGAGGCAGTTGCTCCAGGAGGACGCGGGTGGTGATGAGCAACCGCGGCGCCGAGTCCTCCAACATCTGCTCCAGTCGCTTCGCCGGATAGCTGGAGTCGAGCGGCACGTACGCGCCACCGGCCTTGAGGATGGCCAGGAGCGACACGACGAGCTCCACCGAGCGGTCCAGACACACCGCCACCAGCACATCCACGCCGACACCGCGCGCCCGCAGTGCCCAGGCGAGCTGATTGGCTCGCGCCTCCAGCTCACGGTAGGTGAGCCGCTCGTCGCCGAACTCCAGCGCCACCGCGTCGGGGCGCAGTGCCACCTGCTCCTCGAAGAGGTGGTGGACACACGCCTCGCGCGGGAACTCCACCGCCGTCTGGTTCCACTCCACCAACAGCCGCGCGCGGTCCTCGGCAGGCAACAGGGACAGCGTCGACAGTCGGGCCTGGGGCCGAGCGGACAGGTTCGACAACAGCTCCAGGAAACACGCGGCGAGGCGCTGCACCGTGGACGGCTCGAAGAGGTCCGCGTTGTAGATGAGCTGTCCCTCGACGCTCGCGCCAGGGGCGTCCACGAGCAGCAGCTCCAGGTCGAACTTGGCGATGGTGCTCGCGAAGTCCCAGGGGCCCGCGGTGACACCGGGCAACGACAGCAGCGGCGCGGCGTCCTGCAACGTGAAGAGCACATGGAACAGCGGCGAGCGGCTCAGGTCCCGCTCCGGACGCAGGTGCTCCACCAATCGCTCGAAGGGCACGTCCTGGTGCGCGAGCGCCCCGAGCACCGACTCCTTCGTCTGACGCAGGAACACCTCGAAGGAGCGCGCCGCATCCGGCCTCGCCCTCAAGGCCAGCGTGTTGACGAAGAAGCCCATGAGCCCCTCCGTCTCCTTCGCCGTGCGGCCCGACACCGGTGAACCCACCACCACGTCCCACTGTCCGCTGTAGCGCGCCAGCAACACCTGGAAGCCCGCGAGCAGCGTCATGTACAGCGTCGCGCCTTCACGCCGTCCCAGTTGTCGCAGGGACTCGCTCAGCTCGGTGGACAGGCGCACCGGCACGCTCGCGCCCCGATAGCCCTGCACCGGCGGCCTCGGCCTGTCCGTGGGCAGCTCCAGCACCGGCGGCGCGCCCTTCAGCGCCTCGCCCCACCACGCGAGCTGCGCGGACTCCACCTCGCCCTTCAACCAGTTCTGCTGCCACAGCGAATAGTCCGCGTACTGCACCGGCAGCTCGGGCAGCTCCGCCGCGACGTACAGCGACTCCAGCTCCCGAGTGAGCACACCGAGCGACCAGCCATCCGCCACCAGGTGGTGCAGCACCACCACCAGCACCTGCTCGTCCCGGCCCGTCCTCAACAGGGTGGCCCGGAGCAGCGGGCCTCGCGTCACGTCGAAGGGCGCCTGGACCTCCTTCACCACCTGGTCACGCACCGCCGCTTCCACGTCGACGGAGTCCTCGACGGCCGCCACGCCCAGGGAGATCGCCGCATCGGGGGCGATGCGCTGCACGGGCTCTCCGCCCACCTCCACGAAGCTCGTGCGCAGCGCCTCGTGTCTGCGCACCACCTGTGTCAGGGCCTGCTCCAAGGCACGCGCGTCCACCGCGCCGTGGAGTCGGACGACGAAGGGGAGGTTGTACGAGTGTCCTCCCGCGTCCAGCTGCGCGAGGAACCACAGTCGCCGCTGCGCGAACGACAGTGGCGGGTCCACCGGTCGGTCCATGCGCGTCAGCGAAGGGCGCCGCGTACTCGCGCCCGCCGCGCCCAGCCGCTCGGCCAGGACCTCCACCGTGGGCGCCTCGAACAACAGTCGCACGGGGACGTCGTGGCCCAGCTCGTCCCGAAGGCGCGACACCACGCGCGTCGCCAGCAGCGAGTGTCCACCCAGCGCGAAGAAGTCATCTCGCACGCCGACGCGCGGCACGCCCAGCACCTCACGCCACACGTTCGCGAGCGTCTGCTCCATCGAAGTACGCGGCGCCTCGTAGCGTGTGCCCGGCTCCTCTCGCGTGGACTCCAGTTGTGGCAATGCCCGGCGGTTCACCTTCCCGCTCGGCGTCAGCGGCAGGGCCTCCAGCGGCACCAGCACCGCGGGCACCATGTACTCGGGCAGCCGCTTCGCGAGGCGACGCTTCAGCGCCTCGGCATCCCAGGGGCCCGTCGCGACGACGTAGCCCACCAGTTGCTTCCCACCCCGCTCGGAGACACGCGCCACCACCGCCGCGTCCTCCACGCCCTCCACTTCCTTCAGGGCGACCTCGACCTCGCCGGGCTCCACGCGGAAGCCACGCACCTTCACCTGCTCGTCCGAGCGCCCCTGCAGCTCCAGGTTCCCATCCGCGAGCCATCGCCCCCGGTCACCCGTGCGGTACAGCCGCATCCCGTCTCGACCGCGATGCAGGCCATCGGGGACAAAGCGCTCCGCCGTCAGCTCCGGACGTCCCCAGTAACCGTGCGCGAGGCTCCGCTCACTCAGGTACAGCTCTCCCGTGACGCCGATGGGACACGGTGCGCCGAACGCATCCAGCACGAACACCGTCGCGAGCGTGATGGGCTTGCCCACCGGAGGCAGCGCGGGCCACGTCGACGGCGGGCCCTCCGCCCTCCAGGCCGTCACCACGTGCGACTCCGTCGGCCCGTACTGGTTCTCCAGCACGCACCCGGTCAGCCGCTCGAAGAACGACACCACCGCGGGCGTCACCTGCAGCGGCTCACCCGCCGTCACCACCTGCTTCAGCGGAGGGAGCGCGGCCTCGTGCCGGGCCCGCTCGGCCAGCGACTGGAGCGCGACGTACGGCAGGAAGAGCCGCTCCACGCCGTGCTCCCGCATGTGCGCGAGCAACAGGGCCGGGTCCTGCCGTGTCGTGGCCGAGACGAGCACCAGCGTCCCGCCCTCGCACCACGTGCACAGCATCTCCTGGAACGACACGTCGAAGCTCAACGCGCTGAACTGCAACGTGCGCGCGCGCGGCGCCGCCGTGCTCTCGAGCTGCCAGCGCACCAGCGTGTCCAGCGCGCCGTGGGACATCGTCACGCCCTTGGGCCGTCCAGTGCTCCCGGACGTGAAGAGGACGTAGCAGGGCGTGGCGGGAGACAGCACCCACGCGGGCGCCAGCGTGGACGCCTCGGCGATTCGCTCGGCCTCCTCGTCCAAGCGCACCCGACGCGATGCACTCTCCGGAGGAAGCACTGCCTCCAGCGACGAGTGCACCAGCACCACCGGCGCGCCCACGTCCTCGAGCATCCGCGCCAGACGCTCCCGCGGGTAGCTCGCATCCAGGGGCATGCACGCCGCGCCCGCCTTCAGCGTCGCCAGCACCGCCACGGGCAGGTCCAGGCTGTCCCGCTCCAGGCACAGGCCCACCACGTCACCCGGGAGAACACCCACCGTCCGCAGGTAATGCGCGAGCTGATTGGCCCGCGCCTCGAATCGCGCGTACGTCAACGACTCGCGTCCATCCGTGACCGCCACCGCATGCGGCGTTCGCGCCACCTGTGCTTCCACGCGCCGATGCAGCAACCAGGACGGAGACCTGGACTCCAGCATCCAGTGCCACTCCCGCACCACCGCCTGTCGCTCCTCGTCATCCAGGAGCGGCACCGTCCCCACCCGAGCCTCCGGGTTGCCCACCACGCCCTGCAGGAAGCGGACGAAGTGCCCCGCGAGCCTGCGCACCGTCGCCTCGTCGAAGAGCGCGGTGCTGTACTCCCACAGTCCCATCCAGCCGTCCGGCGTCTCGCGCACGAAGAGCGTGAGGTCGAACTTGGCCACCCCGGGCTCGAAGTCCGCGTCGCGCGACTCCAGCCCCGGCAGGCGCACCAGCGGCGGCGCGCTCTGCAGGACGAGCAGCACCTGGAACAGCGGCGAGCGGCTCAGGTCACGCACCGGCCGCAGCGCGTCCACCAGTCGCTCGAAGGGCACGTCCTGGTGCTGATACGCCCCCAGGCACGAGCGACGCACCCGCGCGAGCAGCGACTTGAAGGACTCGCTCCCGTCCACGTCCGTGCGCAGCGCGAGCGTGTTGGCGAAGAAACCGATGAGCCCCTCCACCTCGCGCCGCGTGCGCCCCGCGATGGGCGTGCCCACCACCACGTCCGGCTGGCCGCTGTGCCGCGACAGCAACGCCTGCAGGCTCGCGAGCAGCCACATGAACGGCGTCACCGACTCCTGCTTGCACCGCTCGTGCAGCGCCCGCATCAGCTCCGCGGGCAGCGGCACGCCCAGCACCGCGCCCCGCGCCGACTGCACCGCGGGCCTCGGCCTGTCCGTGGGCAACTCCAACGCGGGCGACGCTCCCGCCAGGTGATCCCGCCACCACGCGAGCTGCGTCTCCAGCACCTCGCCCGTCAACCACTCCCGCTGCCACGCCGCATGGTCCGCGTACTGCACCGTCAGCGCCGGCAGCGCGGGCTCGCGGCCCTCGACGAGCGCGCCGTACAGCTCGCGCAGCTCGCGCTCCAGCAGCGACAGCGACCACCCGTCGCACGCGATGTGGTGCAGCGTCAGCAGCAGCACGTGGTCTTCTTCGCGCAGTCGCAGGAGCCGGGCTCGCAGCATTGGCCCGGCGCTCAAATCGAACGGGCGCCTCGCCTCCTCCTCCGCGTGCCGACGCGCCTCGGCCTCACCCTCCACCCGCTCCACGTGCAGCGTCACCGTCGCCTCGGGTGAGATGCGCTGCACCGGCTCGCCCGCGACCTCGACGAAGGTGGTCCGCAGCGCCTCGTGCCGGCGCACCACCTCCGTGAGGGCCCGCTCCAGCGCGGCCACGTCCAACCGGCCCTTCAACCGCGAGAAGAACGGCGCGTTGTAGGCGAAGCCCGAGGGGTCCAGCCGCGAGAGGAACCACATCCGGCGCTGGGCGAAGGAGAGCGGAGGGGCGCCCTCGCGGCGGACCGGCACCACAGGGGGCGGCCTGCGAGCACGAGGGCTCGCGGGCTTCGACTCATTCGCGGACATGTCGACACCTCAACTCAAGGAAGCAGATCTCGAAGACACGAAGCCCCGCGACCCGGACAGGTCGCTTCACTTCGCGAAGGCGTGAGGCGTGTGCCCGGTGGCCTGCCCGGGCGGGACTTCAAGCCGCGGGGAAGGTGCGGCCCTGCTCGCGCAGCTGCTCCTCGCAGACCGCGGTGACGTGCTCCAGCGTGTCGAACAGGTCCACCATGGAGAGCTGGACGCCCAGCTCCTCCTCGATGCGGTTGGCGAGCATCGTCGCCATCAGCGAGTTGCCGCCCACCTCCAGGAAGTGGTCCTGCTGCCTCACCACCTCCGCCCCCAGCAGCTCGCGCCAGTACGCGGCGAGCTTGTCCTGAAGCGGCGTGGTGCTCGTGTCAGTGCTCACGTGTGCTCCTCATGGTGACGTCGACTCCAGGGGACTCAGCCCACCTTGGCGGTGGGGCCCTTGAGCCGCTCGCGCAGCAGGTACTTGCGAATCTTTCCCGACGGCGTCTTGGGCATCTCCTCCACCACCTCCAGCCGGTCCGGCCAGTACTGGTTGGACATGCCCAGGCCCTTCAAGTGCGCGCGCAGCTCGTCCAGCGTCGGCGCCTCGTCGCGCGCCACGACCACCGCGCACACCCGCTCGCCGCCGATGCGGTCGTCGGAGTGACCGATGACGGCCACCTCCTTCACCTTCGGATGCGAGTACAGCGCCGACTCCACCTCCACCACCGGCACCTTCTGGCCGTAGCGGAAGATGACGTCCTTGAGCCGCCCGACGATGCGGATGCCCCCGCGCCCGTCGTCCCGCGCGAGGTCCCCCGTGTCGAACCAACCCTCCGCGTCCACGCTCGCGCGGTAGATGTCCTCCCGCTTGAAGTAGCCCAGGCACTGGCTCGCGCCCCGGACGAGCAGCCGTCCCGTACCCTCCGGATAGGGCGAGCCGTCCTCCGCCAGCGCGGGGACAATCTTCACCTCCATCCACTCCACCGGGCGCCCGTCGCTGTGGGACGGCCAGTCCGGCGGGTCGTCGCGCCGCGTAATCGTCACCGCGCCGTTCTCCGTCATCCCCCACAGCGTGTGCAGTGGCACGCCAAAACTCTCGCGGACCGCGGCGATGAGGTGCGGCGGCACGGGGATGGAGCCGGTGGACAGCCGTCGCAACGAGGATGTTTCACCGCCGCGCTTCTTCTTCGCCGCGATGACGTTCATCACATACGTGGGAATCCCATACATGAACGTGACGCCGTGCTCCTGGATGCAGCGCAGCGTCAGCTCCGGGTCGCCCACGTCCATGTAGACAGCCGTCGCCCCCAGGTTCACCGCCATCAAGTACAGGTAAGTAAATCCGCTGGAGGCGGTGAGCAGCGACGGCAGGCACACCACATCGTCCTCGCCCAGGGCCATGACGTCCGCGATGGCGCGGGTGATGCCGAAGTTGGTGTTGTGCGAGTGGACCACGCCCTTGGGCTCGCCCGTGGTGCCGGAGGTGTAGAGGACGTTGCAGATGTCGTCGGCGCGCGCGGACCTGGCGTCCAACGTCGCCGGGTCGACTTCCTCCTCCCAGCGCCGCTCGACGAAGTACGCCTCGAAGTCCAGCTCGCCCGCCTGGGTGGCGCCCTCCGCGCCGATGAAGACGCGGTGCTTCAAAGCCGGCAGCGACGACGCGGCCTCGCGCAGCATGTCCCGGTGCGAGTGGCCGCTCCAGCTCAGCGGTCCGATGTAGACGGAGGATTCCGTCCTGCCGAGGATGAACTCCACCTCGCGGCGCCGGTAGTCGGGAGGAATCGGGGCGATGACGGCGCCGATTCGCGCGCACGCCAGCGCCAGCGCGGTGAACTGCCACCAGTTGGGAAGCTGCACCGCCACCAGCTCGCCCCGGGCCACGCCCAGCGACACGAGCGCGCCCGCGAAGCGCTCCGCGTACCGTCCCAGCTGGGCGTAGCTGATGCGCGTGACGTCCTTGGCGAAGTAGCGGGCCGCCACGATGGCCGGCTTGTCCGGGTGCTTCTGGATGGCTCGACGCAGGTCGTCCAGCACCGTCTCGTCACGCCACCAGCCCCTGCTCCGGTACAGCGCCGCCTGCTCTGGCGTGGGGCCGCTTCCGAACCGTGCGTCCATCGTCCACATCCTCCATGGACCGCGTGACTTTCCGGACCGCGCGAACCATACCGATTCGCGTGCAAAACCAGCAAGACTGCGAAAGCTCACATGTCTGCACCCCCAGGACCCTCACTCACATTGACGGGGCCGCTCTCGGTTTCCTACTTTGGAATGAATAGCCAGGATTGTGCGTCCCACTTGGATGAAGACAACGGGCCCGCTTCCGCCGGCATGACACCCATGGTCCAGGTACCCCTCGAGGAGCGCGCTCGTCGCATCCGCCGGACCATCCTCCGGCTCGCCGCCACGCCCGTGGGCTGTCACCTGGGGGGCTCGCTCTCCATGGTGGAGCTGCTCGTGGTGCTGCTCGGACGGGTGATGAACGTGCGGCCCCAGGAGCCCCGCTGGGAGGAGCGCGACTCGCTCATCCTCTCCAAGGGCCACGCCGCCGCCGGGCTCTACGCCGCCCTGGCCGAGTTCGGCTTCATCGATGCTGAAGAACTGGTGCAACGCTACAACGCGGAGGGTAGTCCCTATACCGGACACGTGAGCGCGGCGGTGCCGGGTGTCGAGTTCCCCACGGGGAGCCTGGGACACGGCGTGGGACTGGGCGTGGGAATGGCGCTGGGACATCGGCTGCGGCAGCGCGCCAACCGCGTGTTCGTCATCTGTGGAGACGGTGAGATGGGCGAGGGCTCCAACTGGGAGGCGCTGCAAATCGCGGCGCAGCACAAGCTGAGCGGGCTCACGGTGCTGGTGGACCGCAACGGCGGACAGAACGACGGGCCCACGGAGAGCATCCTCTCCCAGGCCGCGCTGGTGCAGCGGCTCTCCGCGTTCGGCCTGGGCACCGTGGAGGTGGACGGGCACGACCTGGAGGCGCTGGCCTCCGCGCTGGAGGCGCCCGCCGAGGGGCCTCGCGCGATTGTGGCGAACACGAAGAAGGGCGCGGGGGTGCCGATGCTGCGCGGCAAGGGGCCGCACTACGCGACGTTCAACCCGGAGCAGCTCAAGCGGGCGCTCGCGTCGCTGGGTGAGGTGACGCCGTGACGAGCTCCACCTCCAGCGGCGCGGACCTGCTGACGGCGCCCTCGGACTGGCTCGCGGAGCAGCCGGGCCTGTCCAACCGGCTGGTGTTCCGGCACGCGCTGGCCAGGCTCGCGGACCAGGATGAGCGCGTGGTGCTGCTCGAGGCGGACCTGGCGGGAGGTGGAGACCCGTACGCCGCGCGCCACCCGGAGCGTTTCCTCAACCTGGGCATCTGCGAGGCGGCGATGCTGGACATCGCCAGCGGCATGGCGGCCACCGGCCACGTCGTCTTCGCCCACACCTTCGCCCCCTTCGGGGCGATGCGCGCGTGCGAGCAGGTGCGGCTGGGGCTGGCCTATGCGCGCGCCAACGTGAAGCTGGTGTGCGACTACGGCGGCCTGTCCGGCGCATTCTTCGGCCCCACGCACCACGCCATCGAGGACCTGGCCATCCTGCGCGCCATGCCGGGCATGACGGTGGTGTCGCCGGCGGACGGGCTGGAGACGATCCAGGCGACGCGGGCGGTGCTGGAGCTGGAGGGCCCGGTGTACCTGCGGCTCGGCCGCAACCGCGTCACGCGGCTGGACGTGGCCCGGCCCGCCTTCGCCCTGGGGCGCGCCATGTGCCTGCGCGAGGGCGGCGACGTGGGCATCATCGCGCACGGAGAAGTGGGCGTGAGCGTGGCGCTGGACGTGGCGTCGCGGCTGGAGACCCAGGGCGTCTCCGCGCGCGTGGTGAACCTGCACACGCTCAAGCCCTTCGACGAGGAGGCGCTCCTGGAGACGGCCGAGCGCACCCGGCTGCTCGTCACGGTGGAGGAGCACTCCATCCTCGGCGGCCTGGGCGGCGCGGTGTGCGAGAGCGTGGCGAGTCACGGCCTGGGCCGGCGCGTGGTGCGGGCGGGCATCCAGGACCGCTACGACTCCACGGCCGGCACGCACGAGTCGCTGCTGCAGCGCCACGGCCTGGAGGCGGGCGCGCTGGTGGAGACGATTCTCGGCGCCCTGCCCCGCCCCCGGCTGGCGGCGCTGGCACCCGCCAGGAGGGGATGATGCAAGGCCACGAGGTCCACCTGGTCTACACCCGCCTGCGCACCGAGGAGCGCATGCTCGCGGACGCGCTGCGCGCGCGGGGCTTCGGGGTGAGGACACACGCGGACTCGGAGCTGGTGCTCCCGCTGAGCCGTGAGCGCTGGCAGGACGGCGGGCCCGTGCTGATGCGCAGCATGTCCTTCACGCGGGCGCGCTACCTGTCCTCCATCCTGGAGGTGAAGGGCTCCCGCGTGCTCAACACCGCGCACTGCATCGCCACGTGCGGGGACAAGGCGCTCACCACGCTCGCGCTCGCCAGGGCGGAGGTGCCCATCCCCTGGGCCTTCGTGGGCTTCGAGGAGGAGGCCTGCGTCGCGCAGATGCAGGAGCGCGGCTTCCCCGTGGTGACCAAGCCCGTGCTCGGCTCGTGGGGGCGGATGGTGGCGCGCGTGGATGGCGTCCACGCGGCGGAGGGCATGATGTCCATGCGCTTCGAGATGGGCGGCGCGCAGGACCACGTGGCGCTGGTGCAGCAGTACATCGACAAGCCGGGATACGACTTGCGCGTGTACGTCATCGGCAAGTCGGTGGGCGGCATGCGCCGACGCTCCGAGCACTGGGTGACGAACACCGCCCGGGGCGCGGTGCCGGAGCGCTACGAGGTGCCGGAGTCCCACGCCCGGCTCGCAGAGCAGGCCGCGCGCGCCGTGGGCGGGGAGATGGTGGCGGTGGACCTGCTGGAGACGCGGGCAGGCGAGGTGATGGTGAATGAGATCAACCACTGCGTGGAGTTCGCGCGGAGCATCGAGTTCACCGGCATTCCCCTGCCGGAGCTGATGGCGGACTACGTGCGGGAGACGTTGCGATGACGCGTGTCGCGGTGCTGGGGGCCGGGGGTTACGCTGGCGGCGAGGTGCTGCGGTTGCTCCTCGCGCACCCGGCGGTGGAGGTGGCCCAGGCCACGTCCGAGCAGCACGCCGGCAAGCGGCTCGACTTCCCCCACCCGCACCTGCGCGGCGCGAGCACGCTGCGCTTCGCGCCCCACGACGCGCTGGAGCCGTGCGACGTGCTCGTCTCCTGCATGCCCTCCGGAGAGCTCATCCGCCGGTGGTCGCAGGTGAGCCCGCTCGCCGCGCGCATCATCGACCTGAGCGCGGACTTCCGGCTCGGTCCCGTCGACCACGCGCGCTGGTATCCCCGCGCGCCCCGGCCCGCGGAGCTGCCCGAGTTCGTCTACGGCCTGCCGGAGTGGGCGGGCGCTCGATTGAAGGACGCGCGGTGGGTGGCGGTGCCCGGGTGCATGGCCCACGCGGCGCTGCTCGGGCTGTTGCCCCTGGTGCGCGCGGGGCTGGTGCGTCCCGAGATGGTGGTGGTGGACGCGAAGACGGGCTCGTCCGGTGGCGGCGCGACCCCGGACCGCTCGTCGCATCATCCCGAGCGGGCCTCGGCCTTGCGCTGCTATCGGCCCACGGGACATCGGCACACGGGGGAGATCGAGGCCGCGACGGAGCGCTTCACCGGCACGCGCGCCACCGTGCACTTCAGCGCGACGGCGGTGCCCAGCGTCCGAGGCATCCTCGCCACCGTGCACGCCTTCGCCGCGCGTCCGCTCGAGGACGCCAACGAGCCCCTGCGCGCGCTCGCGTCGACGTACCGCGAGCACCCCTTCGTGAACGTGCTGCGCGCCAACGCGAGCGCGTCACCGTTCCCAGAGCCGGGCCCGCTCTCGGGCACCAACCACTGTGACCTGTCGGTGGACGTGGACGCGGAGCGCGGGCGCATCGTGGTGAACGCGGCGCTGGACAACCTGGTGAAGGGCGCGGCGGGCACGGCCGTGCATGCGCTGAACCTGATGCTGGGCAGACCCGAAACGGAGGGCCTCGGCTTCCGCGGCCTCCACCCCCTCTGACGTGAAAGACTCCCCCATGCGCCACCTCCCCCTCGGTGTCCGCCCATGAGCACGCTGACCGTCCTCTACATCACCGGCTGGTGCCGCAGCGGCAGCACCATCATCGGCAACGTGCTCAACGAGGTGGCGGGCTGCTTCCACACCGGCGAGCTGAGCTTCCTGTGGAAGAACGCCTACGGGAACGGCTCCAACACGATGTGCGGCTGTGGCACGCCGCTGGTGCAATGCGCCCTGTGGGCCAAGGTGCTGGAGCAGGGCGTGGCGACAGGGGAGTCTCCGCAGGGACATGCCGCGCGGGTGGTGCGCCGACAGCTGGACACGGTGCGCACGCGGCACACGTGGCGCGTACTGCGGCAGGGTACGCCCTCTCCGGTGCTGTACGAGCACGCGGAGCTGCTTGCCCGGACGTACCGCACCATCGCGGACGCCACGGGCAGCCACATCATCGTGGACAGCGGGAAGTTCCCCTCCGAGGCGGCGCTGCTTCCGCACGTGGATGGAATCACTCCGTACTACCTGCACCTGGTGAGGGACCCTCGCGCGGTGGCGCACTCGTGGACGAAGACGAAGCAGTACGTCGTCCCGATGTCCGCCGCGCGGAGCACCGCGTACTGGCTGGGCTTCAACGTGGCCTCGGAGCTGGTCACCCGGCGTCACCCGGAGCGCTCGCTGTTCCTGCGCTACGAGGACTTCATCGCGTCGCCGCAGGCCACCATCGACTCCCTGCTGGAGCTCATCCAGGTGGACCGCGCGGTGAATCCGGTGAAGGGGCGCACGGTGGTGCTGGGCCGCAACCACACCGTCACCGGCAACCCGGACCGGTTCCTGAGTGGCTCGACGCTGCTGCGGCCCGGTGACGATGCGTGGCGCAAGGAGCTTCCGGCGAAGGTGAAGACGCTGGTGTCCACGCTCGCGTGGCCGCTGACGGGGCGCTACCAGTACCGGGGACCACCGGCCCCCGTGGACGTCGGCTCCGGAGCGGAGCCCGCGAAGAACGTGTCGGACGCTCGGAGTGGGAACCTGGGGACCGGGACTCATCCATAAGGCCGCGCGCATCGCCGGTGGAGCCTGGGGACCGGGGCTTGCGAGGCCCCCCGCGCTGGTGCAGGCCCCGTCAGGAACATGCCGGACACTCGGAGGAAGAACCTTGGAACTGGGACTCACCCATAAGGTCGCGCTCATCGCTGGTGGCTCCAGTGGACTGGGGCTGGCCGTGGCCGAGGAGCTGGTGAAGGAAGGCGCGCATGTCGCCATCGGCGCGCGCGACGCCGAGCGGCTGGCTCGCGCCGAGGCGCACCTGCGCTTGATGTCTCGCGGTGGCAAGGTGCTGGCCACGCGTGTGGACTTGAAGGAGCACAGCGCCGCGAAGGCGTGGGTGGAGGACGTGGCCAGCAAGCTGGGCGGTCCCCACATCGTGGTGACGAACAGCGCGGGGCCGCCGCCGGGGCCGGCGACGAAGTTCGACATCACCGCGTACCAGGAGGCCGTCGACACGGTGATGCTGCCGGCCATCAACCTGGCCCTGGCCTCGCTGCCGTACATGAAGGCCGCGAAGTGGGGACGGCTCTTGCTCATCACTTCGGAGACGGTGGTGCGGCCGGTGGCGCGCTTCGCCCTGTCTGGCACGGCGCGCCTGGGCATCGTGGGATTCGCATCCGCGCTGGTGCAGGAACTGGGGGACTGCGGCGTCACCGTCAACGTGCTCGCGCCGGGCTATACGCGCACGCCGCCCGTGGAGCGCACGGCGGGGACCAACACGTCGGGCGATGTCGAGGCGGGGCTTCGAGCCATGGCCGCGCACATCCCGCTGCGCCGGGTGGGTGAGCCGGAGGAGTTCGCCGCGGCGGCCGCGTTCCTCGCCAGTGAGCGCGCGTCGTTCATCACGGGCACCGTGCAGCTCATCGACGGTGGCGCGAGCGTCATCGGATGAGCCCCGTGTCCCAGCCCGCGCCGCTCGTGGTGAAGATTGGGGGCGCCGCGGGCGTGGACCTGGAGAACGTCTGCGCCGACGTGGCGGAGCTGCGTCAGCGTGGCGAGCGGGTCGTCGTGGTGAATGGAGGCTCGGAGGCGGGCGACTCGCTGCTGGCCTCGTTGGGCATGGAGCGCAGGGAGGCGCTGACGGCTTCTGGCAACGTGGTGCGGCTGACGAATGAGGCCACGCTGCGCGTGCTGACGATGGCGTGGGTGGGTGACGTCAACAAGCGCGCGGTGCTCGCGCTGCTGTCGCGAGGAGTGCCGGCGATGGGGATGTGCGGCGCGGATGGTCGGGTGCTCGTGGCCCGGCGCAGGCCACCCTTGAAGCTCCAGGATGGGACTCGCACGCGCATCGACCGCACGCACCTGGCCGGGGAGATGACCGAGGTGAACACGCGGCTGCTCGGCGTGTTGATGGACGCGGGCCAGACTCCGGTCGTGTGTCCTCCGGCGGTGACGGAGGATGGGACGCTGGTGAATGTGGATGCGGACCAGGTGGCCGCCGCCATCGCCGCCGCGCTGGGGGCTCGCGCGCTGGTGATGCTGTCCAACGTGGCGGGGCTGCTCGAGGACCCGGCGGACCCCACGTCGCTCATCCGTGAGAGTGATGATGTCGAGCGGGTCATGGGCTTCGCGCGGGGACGCATGCGCTACAAGCTGGAGGCGGCTCGGCGCGCGCTCGCGGGGGGCGTGCGGTCCGCGCACGTCACGGCCTCGGCGGCGCCTCGCCCCGTGCTGTCCGCGCTGGCGGGCGAGGCCGGTACGAAGCTCACTTCTTCGGGTGTGAAGGTGGCTGATGCGGGCGCGTGAGGCGAGCTCGGAGCTGTTGCGGTGGATGCTGGAGCAGTACAGCCCCAGTCACCAGGAGGCAGACTTCTCCCGTGCGCTCGCGGAGAAGCTGGAGCGTCGCGGCTGGCGCGCCCATGTCGACGAGATGGGCAACACCGTGGCCAGCCTCGGTGACGGCGACACCTGCGTCGCGCTGCTGGGCCACATCGACACCGTCCCTGGCGACATCCCCGTGCGCCTCGAAGGCACGCGCCTGTTCGGCCGTGGCGCGGTGGACGCCAAGGGCGCGCTGGCCGCGTTCATCGAGGCCGCGGAGCTGCTCGACGACTCCGAGCGCGCCGGCAAGCGCTTCCTCCTCCTCGGCTGCGTGGAAGAGGAGGTCGCCATCACCCGGGGCGCGCTCCACGCTCGCGAGCACCACCGCCCGGACTTCGTCGTCAACGGCGAGCCCAGCGGCGCTCACGCCATCACCCTGGGCTACAAGGGCCTCGTCCGGCTGGAGCTCGAGTACCGCGCCGCGCGCAAGCACACCGCGAGCCGCAACTATCGCGCCCCCGCCGAGCACCTCGTCGACGCCTGGAACGCCCTGCGCCGCCGCTGTGATGAGCGCAACGCGGGCTGCACCCTCTTCGAGCAGGACCTGCCCTCGCTCCTGTCCTTCCACACGGGCACCGACCACGACACCGAGTGGGCCACCGCGAGCATCAACATCCGCACCGGCCCCACCAGCGACGTGGACGCCCTGCTCGCGTGCCTCACCAGCGTGCCCGACGTCTCGGTGAAGACGGTGTCCCGCAAGGGCGCCGTGTCCGCCGAGGGCAACGACCCGCTCACCCGCGCCTTCAAGCAGTCCATCCGCGAGCGCGGCGCGCGCCCCACCCTTCGCGTGAAGACGGGCACCTCGGACTGGAACACCGTGGCGGACACCTGGGCCGTGCCCACCGTCGCCTACGGCCCGGGTGACTCCGCGCTGGACCACACGCCCGACGAGCACATCGAGCTGGGCGAGTACGAAGAGGGCGTCGCCGTGCTGGCCCGCGTGCTCGCGCTCCTGCCGAACAAGGTCTGAGGGCGTCAGGTGCTCGCGACGTCGGCGGTCCTCGGGCGCTGCCAGCGCAGCCCCACCATCGACAGGAAGAACAGCGCCGCCGCCGTCGCGGTGACGCCGCGCACACCCACCCGGTCCGCGAGCGCGCCCTGCGCCCAGACGCCCACCGAGTAGCCCACGTTGATGAGCAGCATCGCGAGGCTGCTCACCCTCCCCTGCAGCTCGCGCGGCGTGCGCTCCTGGTTGCGTGTGCTCAGCCCCGTCATCACCACCAGGTACACCGCGCCCAGGACGAACATGCTCCCCATCGCCACGGGCAGCGTGGGCGACAGCCAGTACGCCATCGTCACCGGCCCCATCAACATCATCGACAGGTCCACCACCCGGTCCTTGCCCCAGCGCACCGCGAAGCCGCCCACCAGCCCCGACGCAACGAGCGCTCCCACCCCCTGCACCGCGATGAGCACCGACGCGGCCGACGCATCCGCGCCGAACACCTGGAGCGCGAACACCGGCACCAACGCGATGAAGGGCGAGATGAACAGCGCGAGCAGGAACAACGCCACCATCGACAAACGGATGCCCGAGTCACCGCGCGCCAGCCGCGCTCCCTCCAGGATGTCACCCCACAGTCCCCGGGAGGACGCGGGCAGCGAGGCCCTGGGCTCCGCGCGCACCTGCGCCACCGCGAACAACACCGCGAAGAACGACAGCGTGTTCGCCACCATCACCCAGGCCACGTTGCCCGCCGCGAGCAACCCCGCCGCCAACACCGGCCCGACGATGCGCCCCAGGTTGAACTGCGCCGACATCAGCGTCATCGCGCTGTGCAGGTCCTCCTTCGACACCAGCCCCGCCACCAGCGCCGTGTACGCCGGCCCCGACACCACGTGCACGCAGCCGTTGAGGAAGCAGATGCCCGCCACCGCCTGCACGGTGAGGTTCCCCGTGAAGGCCAGCGTCGCCAGCACCGCCGCCAGCAGCGCCTGCGACGCCGCGCACACCGCGACGTACTTGCGCCGGTCGAACCGGTCCGCCAGCGCGCCACCCAACGGAGACAGGATGAGCGAGGGCAGGTACGTCAGCGCCGCCACGCCGCCCGTCCACTCCGCGCGCCCCGTGACCTTCGTGACGAAGACGCCCAGCGCGAGCACCTCCATCCACGTGCCCACGTTGGACACGAGCGCCCCCGACCACACCGCGAGGAACTCCCGGTGACGGAAGGCACGGAAGGACGGCAGGCTCGCCAGGCTCGAGAGGGACACGCGAGCCCGGTTTCTAACAGCACCCCGGCGCGCGCCGGAACAGCGCGCGGGGCCCACATCCCAACCTGCGTCAGACGAGCTCGGACTTGGGCTGACGCGTCATCAGGTCCACCACCGCCATCTTGGCGTTCTTGTCCTCGTAGGCAATCAGGTAGACCTGCTGGCAGATGGGCAGCTCCACGCCCGTCTTGAGCGACAAGTCCCGCGCGCTGCGCGCCGTCTTCACGCCCTCGGCGACCTCCTTCATCTGCCCGAGGATGTCCGCCAGCTTCTTGCCCTTGCCCAGCTCCATGCCCACGTGCCGGTTGCGGCTGAGCTCACCGGTGCACGTGAGCACCAGGTCTCCCATGCCGGACAGGCCCGACAGCGTCAGGGGGTTTGCGCCCTTGCGCACCGCCAGTCGGGTGATTTCGGCCAGGCCGCGCGTGATGATGGCCGCGCGCGCGTTGTGACCCATGCCCAGGCCGTCCGCCATGCCCGCGGCGATGGCGATGACGTTCTTCAGCGCGCCGCCGTACTGCACGCCCACCACGTCCGTGGACGTGTAGCTGCGGAAGGTCTCCGTCTGCAGCGCCTTCTGGCAGCGCACCGCCACCTTGTCCCAGTGCGAGGCGATGGTGACCACCGTGGGCATGCGCCGCGCCAGCTCCTTGGCGAAGCTGGGGCCGGAGAGCACGGCGAGGTACGGGTGGAACTCCTCGGGCAGACAGTCCTCGAGCAGCTCCGTCATCGTCAGGAGCGTCTCGTTCTCGATGCCCTTGGACACGGTGACGATGGGCACGTTGCGCGGCAGGAAGTCCTTGGCGCGCGCGAGCACCTGGCGCGTGGCGTGGCTGGGCGTGGCGAGCACCACCAGCTCCGAGCCGTCGAGCGCCTCCTGCAGGTCCAGCGTGGCGCGCACGCGCTCGGAGATGGGGATGCCGGGCAGGTAGGTCGGGTTCTCGTGCCGCGTGTTGATGGCGTCCACCACCGTCGGCTCACGGCCCCAGAGGCGGACGTCCTCGCAGTTCGCCGCCAGCACGTTCGCCAGGGCGGTACCGAAGGAACCCGAGCCGATGACACTGCCACGCATGAAGACCTCGCTTCGAGGGGGTGGAGGGCACCGGCGCTAGAGGCCGGTGACGATGCCGATGGAGACGACCGGCATGAAGGTCGCGTCCTCGGGGCGGCTGCGGAAGTCGCCGCCCAGGGAGACAGAGTAGGACGTTTTCTCGCTCAGCGGCACTTCGGCGCCCAGGCGCACGGGCACGGAGCCGGAGGACACCAGGTCCGGCGGCAGTCCCCCCAGGGGCGTGCGCTGGATGGGCTCGGTGTCCAGGGCCACGTGATAACGCACGTCGGCGAAGAGGCGCATGGCGCGTGCGCCGCGCAGCTGGAAGGTGCCGACGATGCCTGGCATGAGGTTCCAGTTGCGCCGCCCGCTCAGGTAGCGCGCGCCCCGGTCCTCCATGCTGGCCGAGCGCAGGAAGAACGCGTGGCTGCCCTCCATCACCAGGCCCAGGCTCCAGCGCGGGCCGCCGTCGAGCGCCGTCCAGCGCAGGCCCAGGCGCGGCTCGTTCATCATCCCGTAGAGGGTGTCGAAGCCCGCGAGCACGTCGACGCGGGGCAGCACGCCCAGCGCGGCGCGGGCGGAGACGACGGGGAAGCCGAGTGACAGGCCCACGGCCACGCCGCCCGGGCCCACGGAGCGCGCGCCCAGGAGGCTGACGCGGTTGGGGACGGGGGGAGGACCCGGTGGAGGCTCGGGGATGCGCGGTGTCGAGGGCGCGACGGGAACGGGCTCCTCGTCGTCCGGCACGGGGACGAGGGGTGGGACTTCGGGCAGGCGGGGCAGCGTCGCGGCGTCCGGTCCGGTGGGCGCGGTGGTGGCGCCCGGGAAGCTGGTCCAGGAGGTGTCGTCCGGGGAGTCGTTCCGGGAGGGCGCGGGCACCTGCTCGGCGGGTTGTGGGGCCGAGGGGTCCCACGGTCGCTTCTCGGGCGGAGGGGTGCGGCCCACCGGGACCTGGGCCCAGGCGGTGGCGTGCCCGAGGGTGAGGGCGAGCGGCACCAGGAGGAAGCGGACGGAGGGCATGGAGACGGCCGGCAGCTTAGTCCACGGCGTGGGAGGGACACGAGCCGGGTGCGGGACGGAGCGAGACCCTGGGTATGCCCCGTCGGCTGGTGGGCAGGGGGCGGTGGGAAACGTGTCCTCGGCGGCGCCGCACCGGTCTACCATCCGCGGCGCGCCGGGTGCTGGGCGACCGAGGAGAGCCAAGGGATGAGGGCAGGAGGGCGCGTGGCGTTGTGGGTGACACTGGCCATGGGGTTGGCGTGTCGCTCGCGCGCGACGGAGGCGGACGCGGATGCGGGAGCGACGGGCCGGGTGGCGCCGGTCAACGCGATGCTGCCCGCATGCGAGGTGCTGCTGCCCTCGGACGTGCGTGAGTCGATGCTGCCGGGCTTCACGATGAAGGAGGACCGGGCGTGTCCGACGTGCGGTCCGCTGTGCACGTTCCGCTCGGCGTCGGAGAAGGACGTCACGGTGTCGGTGACGTGGGACTGCAAGCCGCACTATTCACAAGCGGACACGCAGGCCTTGTTGCAGCCGACGTTGAGCCTGGGCGGCGAGGAGATTCCGGCGCTCGGCAAGGCGGCGGCGCGCAGGGCCCCGGCGCAGGGGATGTTGCAGGTGATGGCGTGGGATGACGACACGCCGTGCGCGCTCATCGTCACGTGGCTCGGGGGTTCGCCGGAGCAGGCACTGGATGTCGCGCGTCTCGCGCTCGGCGCCACGCGTCCGGACTCCTTCCGCGTGCCGGTACCGCCGGAGTCCGAGCTGGACTCCGGCACGCCGTGAGCCTCGCACGCCTCACAGCGTGCGCAGGTACTCCACCAGGTCGTCGACCTCCGCCTCCGTGAGGTCCGCGGTGGTGCCGTGCTTGTTGGACGCCCTGCCCTGCATCAGCCGGCCCTTGAGCGACAGCGCGCTGCCGTCGTGAAGGTACGGCGCCGTGCGCGCCAGGCCCAGCAGCGACGGCGTGTTCAGCCCCAGCTTCCGCGTGTTGTCGTCGTCCCGCATCGGCCCGGTGGTGATGAAGGTCCCCACGTCCGCCTGCTTGTTGTTCGTGAAGTGCTCGCCCTCGTGACACGTGTCACACGCGGCCTTCTTGAACACCTGCTCACCCCGCGCCTGCGCCGCCGTTTGCACCACGCTCCGGTACGGATTGTCCGGCGTGGGAATCACGTCGATGAACGCGGACAGCTGCGCCACCATCACCCCATCCAACGACGTGCCACCCATCCGCCCTCGCACCGTCGCATCCAGGAAGTCCCTCATCGACGGGAACTCCCCGCTCCAGTGGAACGGCCCCGTCTGGGTCACCTTCCGCCCCGCCAGGCTCGGCGTCTGACGCGGCCCGTCCGGGAAGCCCCACACGTGCCCGTCATCCCGCCCGTCCAGGTGACACGACGCACACGACGCCGCCACCCCCGCGCTCGTCATCCGCGAATCCAACGCCGAATAGAACAGCTTGCGCCCCGCCGCCTCCTGCGCCGTCAGCACGTCCTCCCCCACCACCGGAATCGGCGCCCCCTGCGTGCGCACGTTCGCCACGTTCCCCGAGCCGTCGTTCACCAACGTCGTCACCGTGTGGTCGAACGCGTTGTAGACGTACACCTTGCGCCCATCGCGCGTCATCGCGATGCCGCTGGGCCCCGAGCCCACCCGCACCAACTGCCGCACCGTGCTGCCCCGCTCCCCCGTCAAATCCAGCCCCGTGCGCCGCTGCGTCGGCAGGATGGCCACGTTGTCCGTCTCGCGGTTCACCAGGAACAGCCACTGCCCGGACGGGTCCACCACCGCCGCCACCGGCCCCTGGATGGGATGACTCGACTCCGGGCTCACAATCGTCGACGGCGGGAAGTCCGGCTCCTCGCTCGGCGGCGGACGGCACTGGTCCAAATCGTCCACGCGCGGCGAGCCGTCCTCCGTGTCGAACGTCAACACGCCCGGCGCCACCACGCCCGCCGTGTTGCACGGCCCACCCCCGCCATAGAGCGAACCCCCAGGCCCCCGCCCGTCACTCGTGAGCGAGTCCTCGCGCGCCCACAACGTCGGCGCGAAGGCCCGCGCGCCCTCCGGCGACACCACCACGTCCGCCATGCCTCGCGGGCGGAACAGCACGTCCGACGAGGGGAAGGGAATCGGCTCATCCGCCGCCACGCCCTGCCGCGTGTTCGCCCGCGCGTACAGGTCCGTGCCCTCGCGCTGCATGCGCGGCTGATGCGCGTCCGACAGGTCCACCGTCACCAGGTCCGCGTGCCGGAACAGGCTGACCAGCGCCCTGCGCCCGCCGTCCACCAGCGCGACGCCGCGCGGCTCCTCGCCCACCGGCAGCTCCCAGCGCACCTCCAGCGTGCGCGTGTCCACCGCCATCAACGTCCCGTACACCGAGGAGTCCAGCGCCGTGCTGTTCACCACGTAGAGCGTGTCCCCGTTGGGGGACACCGTCAGCCCCATCGGCTCCACGCCCACCGCCACCCGCGCGGCCTCGTTCCAGTCACCCCGCCGGATGACGGACACGCTGCGGGCCCCGCGGTTGGAGACGTAGACGGTGTCGTCCGGGCCCACCACCACCCGCTCCGGCCCCGCGCCCACCTTCACCTCGCCCACCTTCTGTCCGCTCGCGGTCTCCACCACGGCGAGCACGCCGGTGTCCGCGTCCACCACGTACAGGAAGGCGTCGTCCCGGCTGAGCGCCACCGAGCCCGAGGCGTTGGTCCACGCCGCTCCCGTGGAGCGGTCCTCACACGCACACAGCCCGAGCGCCGCCGCCAGGACTCCGGCCAGAAGATGCCGCTTCATGAAGTCTCCTCTCGCGTCCCCCGACGGGACCACCACCCACCGTGCCTCGTCGTCGGAAGTTGCCGCGCTGTGTCGGAGGGGAGGACACGCCCGGCCCTGGTCGCTCGCCTCCCCCGCGAGCCCACCATGCTTGCACCAGACACCCCGCGAAGTCGATGGCCTCCCGGGGCGGACTCCGGGTGCCGGACAGACGGCCTCGCCGCCCCCCGGGATGAAACGCCACGAGCGTGTCGCACCGGGTGGGAGTAAAGGAGTGGGACGTGTCCCGTTCGTCCTCCGTCATCCTGAGCTTCCGGCGCACCTTCGCCCTGCTCATCATCCTGGTGGTGCTGCCCTCCGCCGGCCTGTCCGGCTTCGGCGTGGTGGCCATCATCAACGAGCGCGCCGCGGTGGAGAAGCGCCTGGAGTCCGCGTGGCGCGGGACGCTGGAGACCCTCTCCCAGGAGCTGCCCCGTCAGCTCGCCGAGGCCCGGCTGGAGCAGGAGGCCGGCACCCTGCGCCTGGAGGCCGCCGACGGCCGCGTCCTCTCCGAGCCCGACGGCACCTTCCAGCTGGAGGGCGGACGCGCCATCACCGAGGACCCCCAGCTGGCCGAGGCCCTGGGCACCGTGCTGCCGGAGGTCGGCTCGCTCCCCGAGGCGCCTACCTTCTTCTCCCTGTCCACCGGTGGACGCTCCGTCGTCGTGGTGACCGAGCGAGACGGCGCCGTCGTGCGCGGCGTCCGCCTGTCCGTGCGCGCCCTGGAGACGCTGATGACGGAGCAGGTGGAGCCGCGCGCCGTGTCCAGCGAGCCGGTGCGCTTCGGCCTGATGCCCGTGCCCCGCGAGCCCTCCAGTGAAGGCGGCCTCATGGGCAAGCTCGTGTCGGAGGTGGCCCAGGCCCGCGCCAGCGCCCTGGGGCCCCAGGTGCTCGCCGAGCGCGTGCTGTCCCCGCCCCTGCAGGACTTCCGGCTGGTGGTGCTGCCCACCGGCGAGGACCCGGTGGCCCGCGCCTCCACGCGCAACCGCGCCGTGTACGGCGTGCTCTTGGGGCTCTTCTACCTGACGCTCACCTTCGGCGTCGTCTACACCGGCCGCGTGCTGTACCGCGAGGCGCGGCTGTCGCGCATGAAGACGGACTTCGTGTCCCTGGTGAGCCACGAGCTGCGCACGCCGCTCACCTCCATCCGCATGTTCATCGAGACGCTCGCCCTGGGACGACTCAAGGACCCCGCGCAGATGCAGGAGGTGCTCACCCTGCTGACGCGCGAGACGGAGCGGTTGTCCATCTTCATCGAGCGGGTGCTGGACTGGTCGCGCATCGAGGGTGGACGCAAGGTGTACCAGCGCGAGCCCCTGCCGGTGATGGACGTGGTGGACACCGCCGTGTCCGCCTTCCGCGCCCAGCGGCTGGAGGGCGGCGTGGACCTGAAGGTGGACGTGGCCGACGACTTGCCGCGCGTGGACGTGGACAAGGAAGCCGTCGCGGGCGCGCTGCTCAACCTGCTGCAGAATGCCTACAAGTACAGCGGGCCCACGGACCGGCGCATCCAGCTGAGCGCGCACCGCTCCGGCCGGTGGATTGATTTGACGGTGGAGGACAACGGCGTGGGAATCGCTCCGAAGGAACGCAAGCGCATCTTCGAGCGCTTCTACCGGGTGGACAACCTGCTGACGCGAAAGACGGAGGGCAGCGGGCTGGGGCTGGCCATCGCCCGGCGTATCATCGAAGCGCACGGCGGACGCATCGGCGTGAAGAGCGAGCTGGGCCGAGGCAGCCGGTTCACCATCCACCTTCCGGTGCAGAAGGCATGAGCGACACGACGCGGCGCATCCTGGTGGTGGAGGATGACTTGTCCATCCTCACCGGCCTCTCCATGAACCTGCGCTTCGAGGGCTACGAGGTGCTCCAGGCCCAGGACGGCCGCACCGGCCTGCAGCGCGCGCTGGACGACAACCCGGACCTGATGGTGTTGGATTTGATGCTCCCGGAGCTCAACGGCTTCGAGCTGCTCAAGGAGCTGCGCCAGCGCGGCCGGGACACGCCCGTCGTCGTCCTCTCCGCCAAGGGCATGGAGACCGACAAGATCCTGGGCCTCAACCTGGGCGCGGACGACTACGTGGTGAAGCCCTTCGGCCTCCAGGAGCTGCTGGCGCGCATCAAGGCCGTGCTGCGCCGACGCTACCCGACGCCAGGGGGCGCGCCGCCGGTGACGTTCGGCGACGTCAGCGTGGACATGAACGCGCGCACCGTGGCCCGGCGCGGCGCGGCCGTGGAGCTCACGGCGCAGGAGTTCAAGCTGCTGGCGCACTTCCTGGCGCACCCGGAGCGCACCTTCACCCGCGAGGAGCTCCTGTCCGGCGCGTGGGGCTACCACTACGAGGGCAGCGCGCGCACGGTGGACAACTTCATGCGCCAGCTGCGCCTGAAGTTCGAGCCGAACCCCGAGGAGCCCCGCCACTTCGTCACCGTCCGGGGCCTGGGCTACCGCTTCGAGAAGTAGCCGTGGGGCTCACGGCCCCGCGACGCCGATGTGGCGCGAGTCCTCCAGGTCGAAGGGCTTGCCGTCGAAGCGCCCATAGCGCTCGCGCGGGATGAAGCCCGCGGAGGCAAGGGCCGCGTCCAGCTCCTGGGGCGAGAAGTGCCGCAGCTTGAGCCGGCGGATGGGGCTGGGCACGCCCGGCTGCTTGCGCTCGCGCAGGTGCAGGGCGAACAGCGGACGGCGCGGCTCCAGGCCCGCGTTGGGCTCTTCGTCATCGCGCGGGAGCACCGGCTCGCGCGGCGTGTTGAGCACGTCGTAGACGAAGGTGCCGTCGGGCGTGAGGTGGTGGCGCACCGTCGTGAGGAACGCCTCCAGGTCATCATTGCCCGGCATCAACCCCAGCGCGTGCTGCGGGGCGAGCACCAGCGGGAAGCGGTCTGGCATCCGCAGCGCCCTGGGGTCCGCGACGAGGAAGCGGGCGCGGTTGGAGACCTCCGCGGGCTCCGAGGCGCGGCGCTCCTCGGCGGAGCGGATCATCACCTCGGAGGGGTCCACGCCCACCGCGGTGTAGCCGTGCTCGGCCAGGGCCCAGACCACCCGGCCGTTGGCGGCGCCCAGGACCAACACTGGCGCCCCGTGCTCGGCCGCCTGCCGTGTGTAGAAGAGGAGGTCCGGCTCCTGGCCCACCAAGGACAGCGGTGTGCGACCTCGCGCGTCGTTCCCACCCATGACTGGAAGCCACTAGCACGTTTGCTGGGGTCTTCGGGACAGCGACTTGCCCTGGCAGGGCAGCCGATTGCCCATCCGCTGTCCGGGAGCGGACGAAGGGCGGCTTGGAGTGCCGGTAAACCCTGGCATCGGCCTTGCGATGCAGGAGCCCGGACGACGGTCGCCCATCCGGGGCGGTCCGTGTTTCGCGGGGTGGATGCGGATGACGCGGGGATGGCGCTGGGCGGGTGCGCTCTTCATGGCGGGCGCGATGTGGACCGTGGCGGGTTGCGACTCCAAGAGCAGCGACGAGTCGCAGCAGGACAACCCAGGCATGGACGACCCGGGCCCTCCGCCCGAGCGTCCGGGCCCCTCGGATGGGACGGACGCGGGCACGCCGGACGGCGGGGGTGGCGAGCCCACGGACCCCGACGCGGGCACACCCACCGACCCCGACGCGGGCACTCCTACCGAGCCGGATGCCGGGACGCCGGACGGCGGCCCGACGCCAGACCCGCGCGCGGACGCGGAGATTCCCCCGCTGCCCTCGGCGCCCGGCTGGCGCTTCTACGGCGCGGACCAGGGCGGCCCGCTCACCGTGTACGGCGTGAGCGCCGACGAGGCGGGCAACATCTGGGTGGCCGGCGGCGAGGAGGGCCTGTTCCTGCTCAAGCGCGGCGCGGAGCGCTTCGTGCGCTACGGCATGGAGGACGGCCTGCGTCCGTACGGGTACATGGACGACGGCAGCACGCCGCCGGGCGCCAAGTACCTGAAGGTCATCTCCGTGGCGGGCGGCAAGGCGGGCACCGTCTTCGTCGGCTACGAGGGCATGCCCGGCAAGGGCTCCGAGCACTGCGAGAACAACTGGGACGGCCCCAGCCCCGACCCCGCGCGCTACAAGAGCGGTGACGCGGACAAGGTGTCGCTCAACGGCGACGGCACGCTGGACGTGGTCCACTACGACATCTTCTCCGGCCCCAACGTGGTGGCCGCGGAGCGCCGCGGGCGCGAGAAGCTCTGCAACATCCTGCGGCTGCGCTACGACAAGGGCACCAACAGCATCTGGTTCGGCGGCAACCACGGCTTCGCGCGCGGCAACGCGGAGTTCCAGGGCGCGCCCATGTGCAACGGCCAGCTCAACTGCACCGGCGTGTTCGAGCACGTGCACCCGGCCATCAACGCGCTGGACGCCAACGGCCGCCCTGTCCTGCTGACGGACGCGTACTACGGCGTGGCGGTGGACCCGGGCGGCGACGTCTGGTTCGGCGGCTCGGACCGCACCACGCGCTTCCGCTACGGCACGCTGGGCGGCAACTTCTGGCGCGCGCAGACGGGCTCGGAGAACGACCCCAGCAACAAGCTGGATTTGTGGCTGGACGCCAAGCCCGAGCACTCCACGCCCGCCGAGCGGGTGCCGGACAACATCTCCGGCGCGGTGGTGGCCAACGACGGCACGGTGTGGCTGAGCTCCTTCAGCAACGGCCTGGTGCGCATCGACGCGAACGGCGCGGTGCTGGGACACATGAGCAAGGGCTCGGGGCTGGTGGACAAGTACCTGTCCGCGCTCGGCAAGGACCCGTCCGACGGCAGCATCTGGACGGGCGCGTCGTGGGGCGGCGGCCTGTCGCGCCTCAAGGGCGGCAACATCGCGAACTATGGCCTGGACGTGTTCGGTCGCCGCTACGGGATGTCCCGGGTCAGCGACATCCAGGCGGATGCTTCCGGCGATGGCCGGCGGATGCTGGTGTCCTTCCTGGGCTTCCAGGACTCCACCACCAAGAAGTGGGTGGCGGGGGTCATCGGCATCTATGAGGGGAACTGAGTCGGGCCCGCGCCTCGTGTCCCGATGAAGGCACGCGGCGGCCGTCCTCCTCGGGGGCGGTCGCCGCGTGGTTAATTTCCGCGCAAGGCCCCGCGCCTACTTCGCGGGCAGCGCGCGGTGCTTCTCGAAGAGCGCCTGCTGACGGCTGACCAGCGGCACCTGTCGTCCGGCCAGCCACATGCCGACGGGCCGCGTGGCCGACTCCAGCGGGTCTCCGTTCCACAGCACCACGTCCGCCGTCGCGCCCGGGGCCAGCCGCCCCACCGGCAGCTCGAGCGCGTCCGCGACGTTCGACGTCATCGCCTTGAGCGCCTCGGTGTGCGGCAGGCCCCACGCCACCGCGTTGCCCGCCTCCTGCGCCAGCGTGCGCACCATGCCGGGCTCGCCCAGCACGGAGAACAGCACCTTCACGCCCGCGGCGCCCAGCAGCGCCGACGCGTCCAGCCGGCTGTTGAGCCGGTCGAAGTCCAGGGGCAGGTTCTGCGTGGGCTGCAGAATCACCGGCACCTTCGCGTCCGCCAGCTCCTTCGCCACGAGCCACGCCTCGCTGGCCCCCGCGATGACGAGCTTCAGGTTGTACTCGCGCGCGAGCGTCAGCGCGGCCCGGATGTCCGACGCCTTCTGCGCCACCATCACCACCGGCAGCTTGCCCGCGAGCACCGGCTGCAGCGCCTCCAAATCCAACCGGCTCGCGCCCACGTCGCGCATGCGCCGCTGCTCGAAGTCACCCTTGCGCCGGCCATACTCGCGCGCATCCGACAGCACCTCGCGCAGCCGCTCCAGCACCAGCGCCCGCGAGCCCGACACCGCGTCCCGCCCGCCGATGCCCAGGCGGATGTGCATCGCCAAAGGCGTGCGCCGGACCGCGCCGTCCGTCGACACCAGCGCGCTCTGTCCCGAGATGAGCCCGCCCTGCTGCACCGTCAGCGCGCTGGTGACGCCGCCCAGCCGCGCCACCGCGAACGCGGCGGACACCGGGTTGACGTCCTCCGCGGACACCAGCGCCGCGCGCACGTCGCGCTTGTCCGCCTCGCCGCGCAGCCCGTCGTCCTGCGTCGACACCTCCGCGCCCACCTCCACCAGGCCGAGCTGCGTGAGCGGGTCCACCAGCCCCGGCGTCAGCACGCGGCCCTTGCCGTCCACCGCGCGGCAACCCGAAGGCACCACGCCGCCCTCACCCTGCTGGCGCACGCTCGACACCTTGCCGCCGTCCACCACCACCGTGGCGCCCTTCACCCAGGCGGTGCCCGTGAAGGCCGTCACGCCCTGGAACACGGTGCAGGCCTCGGTGCCCAGCGCCAGGGGCTGCGCGCACTCTCGCGTCTTCGTCACGTCACAGCGCTCGGTGAGGCCCAGGTCCGACAGCGACGGCACCGGCGCGGACGCGGCCACCAGCTTCGCCGAGCCTTGCGCCATCTCGCCCACCTCGAAGTCGCTCGCCTCCACCGCGCCCGAGCCCGCGTCGAACGTCACCACGCCGTCCGCCCACACCCGCCAGGCCCGCGCGTAGACGCTCAGCGGGTGGCCCTTCCACAGCACCACGTCCGCCATCTTCCCCGGCTCCAGCGAGCCGGTGACGCCCTCCACGCCCATCACCCACGCGGCGTTCAGCGTCACCCAGCGCAGCGCCTCGTCCTCCGGAATCGGGATGCCCGACTCGCGCGCGCGCCACATCGCCTTGCCGGCCTCCTGGTTCAGCCGCTGGATGCCATAGGCGGAGTCCGAGTGGATGACGGCCTTGCCGCCCGCCTGCGACACCAGGCCCGCGTTCTCCGGGATGCCGTCCCACGCCTCCAGCTTGAAGCCCCACCAGTCCGCCCACGTCGCCACCGCCACGCCCTTGGCGGCCAGGCTGTCGCGGACCTTGTAGGCCTCCAGCGCGTGGTGGAACGCGCGGATGGTGTAGCCCGCCTCCTGGGCCACCTGGAGCATCACCTCCATCTCGTCCGCGCGGTAGCAGTGGTTCTGCACCAGGATGTTGCCGCGCAGCACCTCCGCGAGCGTCTCCAGCTTCAAATCGCGCATCGGCTCCGGCCCCGCCTCGTCCGGGCTCTTCTCCTTCTTCTTCGTCCACTCGTCCCGCTTGGCCATGTAGTCGCGGGCCTGGGCGAAGGCCTGTCGGTAGCCGGCCACGTTGGCCATGCGGGTGGCGGGCGCCATGTTGCGTCCCGCGCCGTAGACGCGCCGGGGGTTCTCGCCGCACGCCATCTTCAGCGCGTCCTTCGCCCCCGGGAAGCGCACCTCCGCCGCCGAGCGACCGAAGTGCAGCTTCACCGGGAAGCCCCGGCCGCCAATCAGGTTGGCGCTGCCCGGCAGCACCAGCAGGGACGTGACACCGCCCGCCGCGGCGCGGCGAAGCCCGGGGTCCTGCGGCCAGAACGAGTGCTCCGCGGAGACCTCCGCCGTCACCGGCGCGGTGGCCTCGTTGCCGTCGGAGTTGGAGAAGGAGTCGGGCGACGCGTAGACGCCCAGGTGGCTGTGGGCGTCGATGATGCCCGGGGTGACGTAGAGGCCGGTGCCGTCCACCTCCTCGGCGCCCGGGGGGCTCGTGACCTCCGCGTTGCGCCCCACCGCCGTCAGCTTTCCGTCCACCCAGGCCACCGCGCCGTCCTCGATGGCCGGGCCGGAGGCGGGCAGCACCGTGGCGTGGCGCACCACCACCGCGCGCGTCTGCTTCCAGACACGCGTGGGCCCAGGGGGCGCCTCGGCGGGGGTGGTGGGGGTGGGAGCCCGCGGCACGGTGGCGCAGGCGGAGGCCAGCAGCAGGAGCAGGGAGGAGGAGCGCATAGGGGTGGCCCGTCGTATCACGGCCCCCTGGGGCTCCAACCATGCCCGGTCGCCTGGAGGGCGGCCTGAACCCCACCCGACAGGAAGTCACCTCTCGACGAGAAGCCGTCTAGAATCCCCGCCCGGTCATGCCCCCTCTGCCCCCAGCCCCCATCCCCTCGCACACCGTCATCAACGCGCGAGGCCAGGGTGAGCGACTCTCCGCGCAGCAATTCCACCTCGTCCTCCTCGACACCGAGCGCGCCGGCACCGTCTTCCCGCTCGCCAACGAAGCGCTGCGCGTCGGCAAGGCGGCCGACAACGACGTCGTCATCGACCACCCCACGGTGAGCCGCAACCACCTGGTGGTGCGCCGCCAGGGGGACCGCTTCCTCGTCCAGGACCTGGGCTCCACCAACGGCACCTTCCTGGACGGCGCCCAGGTGCGCGAGGCGTACCTGCGGCCCGGCGCGCTGCTCGAGGTGGGCGATGTCCGCCTGCGCTTCAGCCCCCAGCTGGCCCCCGTGCAGGTGGAGCCCACGCTGGAGGACCGGCTGGGTGATTTGGTGGGCCGCAGCCTGCCGATGCGGCAGATCTTCGCCCTGCTCCAGCGCATCGCGCCCACGGACTCGACGCTGCTGCTGGTGGGAGAGACGGGCTCCGGCAAGGGCGCCGCCGCCAAGGCCATCCACAAGTTGAGCCCTCGCGCGCCCGGGCCGCTCGTCGTCTTCGACTGCGCCAGCGTCTCCGACTCCCTCATCGAGAGCGAGCTGTTCGGCCACGAGAAGGGCGCGTTCACCGGCGCCGTCAGCCAGCGCATCGGCTGTCTGGAGCGCGCCAACGGCGGCACGCTGTTCCTCGACGAAATCGACGACCTGGCGCTGGACCTCCAGCCCAAGCTCTTGCGAGCGATTGAAGACCGCGAGTTCCGCCGGCTCGGCGCCTCCACGCCCATCTCGTTCGACGCGCGCATCGTCGTCGCGAGCAAGAAGGACCTCTGGGCCGAGACGCAGGCGGGCCGCTTCCGCGAGGACCTCTACTTCCGCCTCTCCGTGTTCACCGTCAGCCTGCCGCCCCTGCGAGACCGCAAGGAGGACATCCCGCTGCTGGTGGACGCCTTCGCGGGCGAGGGCCTGTGGCTGCGGCTGCCGGAGAAGATTCGCGAGCAGTTCAACGGGCACACCTGGCCGGGCAACGTGCGCGAGCTGCGCAACGCGCTCGAGCGCGCGCGGCACATGGTGGACATCCCGGAGCTGGCCGGGGACGCGCTCCTGCGCGAGTTCACCCGCGAGCCCCCCGCCCCCGCCGGCGACTTCCTGCCCGCCGAGTTCACCGGCCCGTTCAAGGTGTGCAAGGACGAGTTGATCCGCGCCTTCGAGCGCGAGTACCTCACGCGCCTGTTGGGCCGCGCCAAGGGCAACATCGCCCGCGCCGCGCGCGAGGCGGAGCTGGACCGCAAGCACCTCTACTCGCTGCTGCACAAGTACGGGCTGGTGCAGAGCGAGGGCGACTGACCTCGTCACCGGGCCGGAGCACACGCGGCGTCGAGCAGCTCCGGCCGGTACTCGAAGTGCATCGTGTCGTAGTGGTACCAGCGGCCTCCCCAGATGAAGCCCTCCGCCTCGAAGGCGTCCACCAGTGCCTGGGGGATGGAATTGCGCCAGCGCACGGGCGACCGGGGCTTCTGCCATTCCCAGTAGTGCGAGCGCGCGACGTTGAGGTCGATGGAGACGCCGTACGAGTGGGCGCTGCGTCGGTTCGTGTTGGCGATGTTGCGCCAGACGAAGGTGCCGCCCACGCCCTGGAGATAGGGCTTGAGCGAGGCGTCCTTCGCCACGAGTGACGCCAGCCGGGCGCCGACGCGCTCGAAGGCGGGCGCCACCTGGCGGTTCACCTTCAAGCGCTGGCCCAGGAAGTCGATGGGGATGACGTCCACCTGCGCACGGGCAGCGCCGTAGGTGGCCTCGAACAGCGGCTCGAAGCGGATGCGCCCGGGGTCCTCGTCCTCGCGTGTCACGGGCGTGATGGGCCCGGTGCGATAGGGAATGGACAGCGTGTCCTCCAGGTCCGGGGCCTCCAGCTTGCGGGCGAACGACTTCGTCTGTCCGTCGTCGAACGGGAAGGAGCGTCCGTCCGGCAAGGAGAAGCCCCAGCCGGAGTCGAGCCGCACGGGTGTCACCACCGGATACCACCGGGCCAGACACGCGAGCGCGGCGGGTGGCGCATCGGCCTCACGGGGCTGGGTGCGCGTCCCGGCGTCGACGGGCTCGGCGGCCTGCACCGGCTGGGACAGGAGCCACGCGACGAAGGCTCGCGATGACAGACGTGGGGAAGGCATCCCCCGCATCCTCGCACCTCCGAGGGCTGGGAAGTGCTGTCCATCGGATGAAGCCACGAACGCGGTGTGCCGGGGAAAACCGACGTGGCATGGTGCGTCTGCCTTCGCAGTCCTTCCACCCCCCAGGAGGGTTCACGATGAAGCGTCCGTCTCCCTGGCTCGCCGTGCTGTGCGCCGGTTTCATCTCGATGCACGCGACCGGGTGCTTCGGCAGTTTCAAGCTCACGCAGAAGATCTGGCAGTTCAACAAGAACATCTCGGGCGAGAAGTTCGTGCAGTGGCTGATGTTCCTCGTGCTCGTCATCGTGCCCGTGTACCAGCTGGGCACGCTCATCGACGCGCTCATCATCAACAGCATCGAGTTCTGGAGCGGCAACAACCCCGTGGGCAGCGTGGACGGAGAGGACGACGGCACCCGCGTGGTGCGCCTGAGCCCCACGGACGTGCTGCGCATGTCGCGCGACGCGGAGAGCGGCGTGATGAAGCTGGAGCTGGAGCGCGAGGGCCAGGAGCCCGTCATCCGCTACTTCGAGCCGCTGGAGAACGGCATGGCGGTGCGCGACGACGCGGGCGCGCTGCTGGTCCGCGCCGAGGGCGCCGCGGACGGCGCGGTGGCGGTGACGGACGCGGCGGGCAAGACGCTGACGGTGCACGGCGGCGAGGCACTGGCGCTCGCGCGGCGCATCTACGAGGAGGGCGGCGCCTCGGCGCTCGCCCGTCACACCGTGGACCAGGCCCGCGTGTCCCAGGGGCTCGCGCTCAACACCTGCGCGGCGCACTGACGGTGCCCCGCGGCAGACCGCCCGGCGGCCCTCCCGCACGCTGACCGGGAGTTCGCGCCAGGCGCTGACGCGGCGGCGGTCCTCCTCGAGGCCGACGCGCCGACCTGAGACGCGCGAGCGGACCACACACCTCGCGCGAGGCGACGCCCGACCCTCCGGGCGTCGCCTCCACCTCGGTCCTACGGGGGCGTGCCCGCGTCGAGCGGCTCGCCCTCTTCCGGCCCGAAGCCCGCGTCGCGCGCCTCGGAGGAGAACGTCCCCTCCAGGCTGCGACCGGCGCCGTAGCCCTCGCCCTTCTTGAAGGACATGGAGAAGTCCCCGCGCGTCTGCTCGCCGGGGTTGCCGCCCGACTCCAGCTGCAGGTCACCCTTCTCCACCGGCGCGAAGACGCGCGCCGGCTCCCCCGCGTTGAGGTGCACCACCGTGGCGCGCGCCACGCCCGACGGCGTCATGCCCGCCAGGTTCACCTTCGCGCCGGGCCGCAACTCCAACCCCTCCGTGGACACGGTGAGCCGCACCACCAGGTCCACATCCAGGTCGTTGTTGCGGAAGTAGCTCACCTGCAGCGCCTCCGCGTTGCGGAGGATCTCCACCCGCGACACCTCGAGCGGGAAGAGCTCCGACACGCTGCCGGACAACGAATTGTCCGGACGCGCGCACGCGAGCATCCCCGCGCCCGAGACCACACCCGAGAGCGTCAGCGCCGCGAGGGCGCGGACCGCGCTCCTCATTGCTCCACCGCCAGACGCAGGACACCCTTCTTGGACGGCGCCATCACCGGCAGGCGGTACAGCACCACGCGCTTGCCCGTGGACAGGTACGCGAGCTTCGGAGACCACGCGCCGTCCTCGTCCACCACCGTCTCGCGCCAGATGCCGCCGATGCGCGTGCTGATGAGGAGCCGGTCCTCGGTCGGGTTGCAGCCCGTATCGTTGTTCCCCGACTCCGACGAGCAGAAGTAGTGCGCGATGGACGGCTCGTGGTGCACGGGGTCGAACGCGAGCGACGGATACCAGCCACCCGTGCCACGGCCGAACACCGGGTCCGGCGAGGACCACTCCCCCTTCGTGTTGCAGCTCGTCGCGGTGGGGCTCGGGCAGTCCAGGTACAGCAGCACGTCGCCACGCGACGAGGAGCCGCGGTTCTGCACCGCGATGCCAAAGCCCGCCTCCGAGTCGAACGCCATGGAGGGGCCCAGCTGCGTGTTGCCGATGCTCTCCGCCGTGGCGACCTCCACCGGAGCGCTCCACGCCACGCCGTCCGCGGCGCGCCGCTGGAAGATGATGCCGGCGCCCGTCGCCTGCGCGCCCTCCTTCACGTAGTCGTGCACCACCGCCGGCTGCGTTCCCGCCATGATGAGGCCGATGTGGCCGCCGTAGCCCGCCTTGGTGTCACCCGACGCGGCCACCATGCGGAACACCCAGCTGGACGGAGGACCGCCGCTCGCAATCTCCAGGTCCGCCGACTCCCAGTCCTGTCGCCCGAAGTTGCCGTTGTGCCCGTCGCGATACGCGATGAGCGCCTGGCTGCCCGAGAACACGATGGACGAGTTGAGCCCCACCAGGAAGCCCACGTCGCTCAGCGGGTTGTTGATGGCCGCCGCGTTGGAGCGCGTGGCGACGATGCTCTCCGTCCACACGCCCGCCGCCGAGCGATAGGACACCGCCAAATCACTCTGCAGCCAGAACGTGGAGTTGTCGCGTCCACCGCCCAGGTACGACACCGCCGGCTGGCCGTTCGCGCCGAAGGCCACCGACACGCCGTACACCCGCTGCACGGTGGCGATCTTCTCCACGGGTCCGAGCACGCCCGCGTCGAACTCGCGGTAGCGCAAATCGTAGTTCGTCTCGCTCCCCGTCGCCGTCCCGTTGTTCACGAAGTACACCATGCCGATGCGGTCGTTCGGCCCCACCGCCATGGCGATGTTGGAGATGGGATTGAACTCGCTCAGCTCCGCGTCCACCTCCAGCTTGGTGAACGTCTCCGTGTTTCCTCCGCCGCCATCCGGGCGCCCCGCGTCCGGGTTGTCCGGCTTCGAGTCCTTGCCGCAGCCCATCGCCAGCGCCAATCCCAGTGCCCAGGCATGACGTCTCATCTTGGTCTCCTTGCGTTTTTGGCCGTGCACAACGTTGCGTCGCATCCTAGTTCACCCACGCACCCGAGGGAGCAGACGAGCACCGCGCATCCAGACACGCGCCAGGCACGCCCCCGCTGGGTTACGCTCACGCGCCTATGTCCCGTGCGCGTCCTGCCCGTCGGCGCCTGACCCGGCGCTCCTTCATCCAGCGGCTGAGCTTCCTCGGCGGAGGCGTGGTGTTGCTGGGGCCCCTGGCCTGCAAGCGCTCCTCCGAGGAGCCCCAGCCCGCCAAGGACACCGGCCCGCTGGGCACCGCCCCCGGAGGGCGGCAGACGCACACCTTCTCCTCCTTCGAGTTCGCCGTCGTGGCCGCCGCCACCGAGCGCATCCTCCCCAAGGACGAGGACCCGGGCGCGCTCGACGCGGACGTGCCCGTCTACATCGACCGCATCCTCCAGACACCCTCGATGCAGCCCATGCGCGAGGACTTCATGACGGGGCTGGCCGCGCTGGAGCGCCGCTCGCAGCGCATGTTCCAGAAGGGCTTCGCGGCGCTCACGCCCGCGCAGCAGGACGAGCTGCTCACGCTCTTCAAGGACAGCCCCCCCAGCAGCGGCGAGGCGCACTTCATGGAGCTGCTCACCGTGCTGACACTGGAGGGCTTCCTGGGAGACCCGTCCTACGGCGGCAACAAGGGCAAGGTGGGCTGGAGGCTGATGGGCTTCGACACGGTGGGCACCGTGGCGATGGCGCCCCCCGAGGGCTACGACGGCCCGAAGTGCCTGCGCGAGTGCGGGGTTCACAAGTGAGCCTGCCCGAGGTGGATGTCTGCATCATCGGCAGCGGCGCGGGCGGAGCCCCCATGGCGCTGGAGCTGGGCCGCGCGGGCTTCAAGGTGGTGGTGCTGGAGAAGGGGCCGCACTACCGGCCGCAGGACTTCGTCCACGACGAAATCCTCAACAGCCGCCGCAACTTCTTCATGCCGCTGCCCTGGGAGGAGCCGCACCTGGTGCGCAAGGGCGCCCAAGGCAAGTACGAGCGCACCACGGCGGCGTGGACCGCCAACTGCGTGGGCGGCGGCACCGTGCACATGAGCGGCTTCTTCTACCGTCTCAAGCCGGTGGACTTCCGCCTGCGCACCACGCTGGGCGCGGTGCCGGGCAGCACGCTGGCGGACTGGCCCATCTCCTACGAGGAGCTGGCGCCCTTCTACGACAAGGCCGAGGCGGAGCTGGGCGTGTCCGGCCAGGCCGTGTCGCACCCCTTCGCCGAGCCCCGCAGCGGCCCCTTTCCGCTGCCCCCGCTGGACGTGCACCCGGTGGCGTCGGAGATCGACAAGGTCTGCCAGGCCATGGGCTGGCACTCGATTCCCACCGCGCGCGGCATCATCAGCCGCCCGTACAAGGGCCGCGCGCCGTGCGCGTACTGCGCGCTGTGCGGAAGCTACGGTTGCGAGATGGGCGCCAAGAGCGGCACCAACGCCAGCCTCATCCCCGCCGCCGTCGCCACCGGCAACGTCCAGGTGCGCCCGGGTTGCATGGCGCGCACGGTGGAGGTGGACAAGAAGGGGCGCGCGAAGAGCGTCGTCTACCTGGACGCGGACGGCGTGGCCCAGGAGCAGCCCGCCAAGGTCGTCGTCGTGTCCGCCACCGCGGTGGAGAGCGCGCGGCTCTTGCTCAACTCCACGTCCAAGCGCTTCACACGGGGCCTGGCCAACGGCAACGGCCTGGTGGGGCGCAACCTCATCTTCAGCTCGTTCGGTGAGTCCCAGGCGACGTTCCGTCTGTCGAAGCAGGCCGACAAGCGCCCGTGGCTGAAGGAGCCCGCGCCCTTCGTCAACCGCAGCATCCAGGACTTCTACCTGATGCCCGACGCGCGCTTCGGCTTCCGCAAGGGCGGCACGCTGGGCTTCATGTGGACGCACCCCAATCCCATCCACGCGGCGTCGGGGCTGGCGGGCAGCGGCGCGTCCGCCGTCTTCGGCAAGGAGCTCAAGGACCGCATGCGCGCGTACCGCGACTCGCGCGTCCTGCTGTTCGAGGTCTACGCGGAGTACCTCCCCACGCAGGGCAGCTACGTGAGCGTGGAGGGCGACGTGAAGGACAAGTACGGCATCCCCGTGGCCGCCATCACCGTGGAGCGCCACCCCATGGACCTGGCGGCGACGCGCTTCCTGGTCGAGCGCGGCGAGGAGGTGCTGCTGCGGCTGGAGCCGGACTCGCTCGAGCGCAAGGCTGTCGCCGGCGAGACGACCATCCTCCAGCACGGCACCTGCCGCTTCGGCGACGACCCGGCAGAGGCCGTGCTGAACCGCAACTGCCGCGCGCACGAGGTGGACAACCTCTACGTCGTGGACGGCAGCTTCATGCCCACCGGCGGCAGCGTGCCCTCCACGCTGACCATCGCCGCCAACAGCTTCCGGGTGGCCAGCCATCTGGTGCGCACGCTGAAACAAGGCGTCTCCTCGGGCGGCTAGCGATTGCGCAGGGGCGTCACGTCCACCTTCACGGCGTAGCGCGCCTGCATGTCGGACTCGAACTCGATGAGGTGGTCTCCCACGCCGGTGAGCTCCGCCTCGCGCGTGAAGACGCTGAACTTCTCCATCGAGTCGAGCACCGCGCGGCCGTCCGCCGCGGACCGGATGCGCGCCCGACAGCCCTCCTCGTGGAAGATGACCACCGTCTCCTCGCCCGCCGCGGTGACCTCGTCCAGGTAGAAGCTCACCTTGATGAGAGACGCCTCCGGCACCTGGACGATGAACTGGCTGCGGCCGGGGAAGCGACCCTCCGAATAGCCTTCCGCTCCCAGGATGCAGCCGGCGACGCGGCCGCACACGGGCCATGACTCATCACACACATCCTTCACACGCGGACCGATGAAGTCGTCGCGAGTGTCTCCGCATCCCACCGCCAGCAACGTGAGCAGGAATGCACCGACGCTCTGGGCCTTACGACAGAACACTGTTACAACATTCATCATCATCGACCCTCTAGCGAGGAGTGAACGTCCATGCGACTGCACACCCCGTGGCTCCCCATTCTCTTCTTCTCACTCGCCGCCTGCGGCGAAGGCGCCGAGGAACTCCCCAAGGCCCCGCAGCTCATCTCGGACCGCGACGAGATGGCTTTCGACCAGGAGTTCCGCTCCGGAACCTACGTCGGAACCACGGGCTTCAACTCCGTCCAGGTGAAGAACATGGGCGAGGATACGCTGGATGTCTCCAGCATCGCCCTCTCCGGCCCGAATGTCTTCACCATGAAGCTCTCCAAGGACGGCCAGGACCTCAATCCCCAGGAGGCCTTCCAGGTGAAGTCCAAGGAGCGCTTCTTCATCGAGGTGACGTTCCGACCCCGCGAGGCTCAGCAGTATCAGGGCGCGCTGCTCATCAAGTCGAACGCGGCGAACCTCCCCGAGAAGAGCATCACGCTCAACGGGCTGGGCATCGCGCCTCCCTGATACACGTTGGACGAAGCGATGACGGGCGCCGTGCGCCCGTCCGCCCGCCAGGGTTTGCGCCGCGAGGCCCCGTCCGGAGCTTCGCGCACTCGCACCGATTGCAATGACTTGCATGCCGACCGCGCCGGTGCCCCGACGTCGGACGCGCGAGTCGTTCCGGACGACGCCTTCATGGCCAGACACGGCGTCCGCGCGTGGCGGCGCGCCCTGCCCCCGAGGACCTCCCGGGCCCGAGGGCGTTCGAGTGCCCACCCCGAGGGTGGGCCCCCGACTCGCGCGACGCTCAAGGCTGACGCGTGAAGACACAGCCACCGCTCGGCGGAGGAGGCACGCCTCCATCCGGGTCCGGCGTGCCCGCGTCCGCGGGCCCCGGGCACTGCGTGGTGACACCGCCATCCCGCGTATAGGATTGCGGGTAGTCGCCGTAGCCGGTGCGCAGCGTGTAGTTCACCTGCTCGTAGGAGTTGCGCTCGGCGGCGGAGACGTCCACGCGCATCTTCCCGCCGCGCACGAAGCGGCCCTCCAGACAACCGCAGGCATACGGCGCCAGCGTGACGACGGTGGAGTTGGGCCGCTCCTCCAGCGTGTACAGCGGCTGCAGGCTGCTGGCGGAGGCCCCCGCCGGCGTGTGCCAGGCCCGCAGCGCGTCCGAGCGATAGCCCAGCGTGAGCCCCTGGTTGCGGCTACCCGCGCGCACCACCGCGCAGTTCTCGATGCCCGCGTCCGGCGTCACGCCACCGTCCGCCGCCGCGTCGCCGTCACAGAACGTCAAGTCCAGCGCGAGCCCGTGCGCGGTGCCACCATCCGGCGTCTTCGCCACCTCCCACTGCACCAGCCACGCGCGGTCCTCCGGCGCAGGCACGGACGGCAGCGTGAGCAGGTACGAGTCCACGTCGGACGGCACCGCGTCGTAGTCCATGGGGCCGCGCACGCCGCGGCCGTTCACCCGGTCATCACCGCTGCGCAGCCGGCCATAGCCGTGGGACAGCCTGCCGGAGACGCTGTACTCCGCGGTGTCCGGCGGCGCGGGGAACGCGGTGGTGGAGGCCATGGCCTTGGTCACCACCTGCTCGACGCCGCCCGAGTAGCGGCCCACCTCGTCCGCGTCCTCCTCGCGCCACGTCACCACCAGGTCGTAGTCCTTGTCGTCCGCCCAGCCCACGCCGTTGTCCTGGACGTTGAAGAGGTAGCGCCTCTCCCCGGCGAACACCGGCACCGGGATGACACCCCGGAAGTTGCTCAGGTTCACGAAGCGCGGGTTCTCCGACACCTCCTCGCGCAGCGAGTGCAGGCACATGGGCGCCGGCAGGTCCGTGCGGCGGCAGTAGTCCTGCACCAGCGGGGCGATGTCCGGGTTCTCCCCATAGCCCTTGGGGCACTCGGCGTTGTCGGAGAGGCACGCGGTGCGCCACGCCTCGATGTTGGCGCCCTTGGACACCAGCGTGAAGACGAGCACCTGACGGTCCGGGACGTCCGGCAGCGGCGGGAAGCGGCCGCCCTCGCTCTTGGGGACCAGGTGGTAGTGCAGCCGCGTGGGCACGCCGGAGGCGGGCAGCTTCACCTCGTACCAGTCCTCATCACCGATGTAGCCCAGGCGCCCCGTGAAGGTCGTCGTCGCGCCCGCGGGAATCGTCGTGGCCAGGTCCTGCGCCGGGGCAGTCAGCCCGCGCGCCAGCGCGTCCGCCACCTTGTCGTTGCCCACGACCACGCCGTCCACCACCCGCGAGTCCTGCGCGTCGGCCTCGTCCAGCACCCGGAGGTCCACCTGATACGCCTGCTGGATGTCACCCGACGCGGTGTCCCGGTCGCTGATGCCGCGGTAGCCGCGCACCACCAGCATCCACTTGCCGCCGTACTTCGCCTCCTTCACCTTGCGCGCCGTGGCCAGCACGCCGGGCCGCACGCCGGGGCGCACCTGGTCCTCGTCCTCCTTCTCCTCCTTGGTGAGGAAGCCGGGACGCAGCAGCTGGTACGACAGCCGCCAGTTGGGCACGGCGCCCTGGTCCGGCGCGGTGAGGCCCACGTAGAGGACCTTCCCCTGCGGCACGTCGAAGGTGAAGCGGTCCACGTCGTTGTCCGTGGCCAGGTAGCCGGTGGCCGTGCCCGTGAGCACCCCGCCCGCCGACGTCAGCGCCACCGGCGTGGCGGCCGCCATGGCGTCGTTGGGCTCGTTCGTGTCCGGGTTCTCCGTGATTCGCGCCGTCAGCCGGTAGGGGCTGCGCGCATCGAACTTGGGCTGCGAGACGACGTCCGGCGAGTCCTGCACCAGCACCAGCAGCGTCTTGCCCGCCAGGTCCGCGCGCAGGGGCAGCACCATGTCCACCGGCTTGGGCGCGCCCTGGCCGTGCTTGTCGTCCTTCTTCGCGAGCGCCGCCTCCTTGCCGTCCGGCAGCGTCTCCAGCACGGTGAGCGACAGCTGCACCGCGGTGCTGGAGGCCACGTAGACGCCGTTGAGGTTGAGCAGCGTGCGCGCGGTGGTGTTGGCGGGCAGGACGATGCGGTACCAGTCCTGGTCGCCCTCGCGCTGCGCGCCCTCCTTCGCCAGGAAGCGCTCCAGCGTCTCACCGGGCTTGAGCTCGCACTCGTCCAGCGTCAGCGCCTCCTCGCGGCTGTTGCAGACATCCACCACCGCCACGGTGCCGGCGTCCTCCTTGTCATCACCCTTGGAGGAGCAGGCGGCGGCGAGGGTGAGCAGCGCGAGCGACAGCAGTCGGGCTTGGGTCTTCATGGCAGCGTCGTTTCTCACGGCGTCGGGAGGGTGACGTCGGGACGGCCGGGGCAGCCGTCGGCGAAGTCCTCGGGATTCACGCGGATGATGCCGTCGGCGGGGGACTTGATGCCGCCCACCGGGTAGCGCACGTGGTTCACCCGGAAGGTGCGCACCTGCGTGCGCGCCGTCGGGTCGTCGGCGGGCACCATGGCCACCGACAAGGCGATGTCGTTGTAGCCGGCGCCCCGCACCACCACGCCCGCGTCATCCCCGGAGGCGATGGTGGGCGCCAGCAGCACGTTGTCCACGCGCAGCGTGTAGCACTGCCGGCCCAGCTCGTCCGGCGGGCCGTCCGCCTCGAAGGAGTAGCGGTAGCCCTCGGCCGCCAGGTTCGCGGTGTCCACCACCAGCGGGCGGGTGTGCAGGCGCAGCTCGGCGCGGCTCGACAGCCCGTCGTTGTCCGGGTCCTCGTCCAGGTCGTCACTGGCGCCCTGGGTGCCGCCGCGCCACTCGATTCCGTCGGGCACGCCGTCGCGGTCGCTGTCGGCGAGCGTCGCGTTGGTGCCGATGAACTGCTCGTCGCAGTCGAGCAGGCCGTCACAGTCCGAGTCCGACGCGCGCAACAGCGGCGGGCAGCCCTTGTCCAGGCCACCACCGTCCGGGTCCGCCACCTGCGTGGGGTCGAAGTCCACGCCGCGGTCGCGGAAGTACACCTCCACGCCGTCGCTGAAGCCGTCGCCGTCGGTGTCCACGCGGTTGGGGTCCGTGCCCTCCTCCCGCTCGCGCGCGTCCGACAGCCCGTCGCCGTCCGTGTCCGCCTCGTCGAAGGGGTTGCCCGGCGGCGCGGAGAAGTTCGTCGCGATGACCTCCTTCACGATGAACGTCCGGCGCACCTGCCCGAAGCTGAAGTCCAGGAAGTTGATGGGCTCGTTGTTGCGGAAGTCGCGGAAGTTGCCGCCGCCCAGCGCCGCCATCTTCTCCAGCCGGTCCGAGTTCTGGTTGATGATGAGCAGCGGGCAGCCGCCGTCGCCCGACAAATCACACACCGACGACACCGGCTGCGTGGGGTTGAAGACGTGCACGGTGTTGACGCGCACGTCCTCCACCAGGTCCCGCAGCTGGCGGATGCGCACCACCGCGTCACCCTGCAGCAGCTCGTCGTCCTGGTCCGTGGTGGGCCGACCATCGGACAGGAAGAGGACCGAGTAGCGCGCCTGGGCCAGCGCCTGCGCCCCACCCGGCTCCAGCCGGCTGCGCGCGATGTCCGTGTTGATGAGCGAGTAGATGTCCGACAGCGGCTTGACGAAGTCCGTCGAGTCGCGGTTCGGGGAGTTGTCCGGGTTGCGGAAGGTGAGCAGCTGCTCGGTGAGCTGGCGCATCCGCGCGTCGTCGAAGCTGGCCACCTGCACGAAGCCGTCCTGCGGCGGACTGCCCGGCGTCTGGGTGAGGAACGCCGTGGTGCTGCCGGCGAAGAGCACCACCGCCAGGTGGACCTCCGGGTCCCTGGGCAGGTTCTCAATCAGCTCCACCAGCGCGGTGGCGCGGGTGCCGTCCGGGTCGCTGACGCGCATGGACTGCGAGGCGTCCATGGCGACCACCAGCTTGATGGGCCGCACCACCTCGTTGGAGCCCGTGCTGCAGAAGCGGCCCTGGATGGACACCGAGCGGTCCACGGGGACCTCCACGTCCCGGCGCGGGTCGTACAGATACGAATCGGTGCAGGCCACCGTCACCGCCACCGCGACCACCAGCCCCGCCAGGATACGTGCGGCCACACTCACGGAAGCAGACCTCCCTGCTGGCCCGAGGGCGGCGCGCCCACGCACCGGCCCTGGTTGTCCCAGGGATTGCTCAGCTCCGTGGGCACCATGAAGTTGTCGTTCGTCAACGTCAGCTCCGGCCCCACCGGCACGCGCACGCTGGGCGGCGCGTACTGGGACCACGCGCAGGCCGCGCGCCACACGCCGTAGTCGGTGGCCACGCCGCTCTCCGGCGCCTCCGCGAACCACAGCTTGAACAGGTTGAAGCCCAGCTTGGAGCCCGGCCGGTCCGGCGTGGCGACCATCTGGAGGTTCGAGACGGTGTAGTCGTAGCAGATGCTCCCGTCGGGGCGGACCTCCGCGATGCGCGTCTCGTACTGGAAGCCGTTCTTCTCGAAGAAGGCCCTGTCCCGGCGCGTGGGGTCCGTGCCCGCGCGCAGCTCCACCTCGTCCGGCAGGCCGTCACCGTCCGTGTCCAGCCCCGCCACGCTGGGCTCCAGCGGGTTCAGGCCCCAGCGCGACTCGATGCTGTCGGGGATGCCGTCGCCGTCGCTGTCGACGATGGTCTCGCGCGTGCGCATGTAGGCCTCCGCGAACTGGGAGAGCCCGTCACCGTCCGTGTCGCGGCAGGTGCAGCGCGGCGTCAGCGGCGAGTTCGGGTCGCAGCCGCGCGCGTCCAGGTCATTGGCGGCCTTGAAGCCCTGGTCCTCGCGGCGGTGCTCGAAGCCGTCGCCCAGGCAGTCGCTGTCGCTGTCGGGGTTGAAGGGGTGTGTCTTCAGCGCGAAGGAGTTGTCCACGTCGTCCGGCACGCCGTCGCCGTCGCTGTCGATGACGCGTCCTTCCAGTCCGGGCGCGGAGCTCAGCGGCTCCACCAGCAGCGTCTTCATCACGTTGCGCGACGCGAAGGACGAGTAGTCCAGCGCGCCCAGGCCCAGGTTGGAGATTTCCGCCGTGTCGTTGAACTCCTGGTAGACGCCGTTGCCCATGTCCGCGAAGCGCTTGAGCAGCCAGGAGGCGATCTTCTTGGCGGCCTCCGGGTACTGGGCCTGCGGCACGCCGGGGTAGATGCCGTAGATCTCCTGGCAGATGGGGCCGCACGCGCGCACCGCCTCCTGGTTGAAGAGCAGCACCGTGTGCATGCGCACGTCGCCGACGTTGTACTGGTCCTTCAACTCCATCAGCCGGCGCACGTAGCTGAAGAGCTGGTAGTTCTGGTTGCGGTCCGTGCCGATCTCGAACCCGTCGATCTGGTCCGTGGTGTTCGTGGCGTTGCAGAAGCTCACGATGGAGTCCGCCCACGTCAGGTCCGGGTTGTCCGGGTTGGCGTACACGCTGAGGTTGTCGGTGGCCGAGCAGCGCGGGTACGGCGTGCCGTCCGTGAGGAAGACGACGACGTAGCGGGTGCGCGGCAGCACCTCCGGGTTGGACAGGGCCACGGCGTTGATGTCGCTGGCGATGAGGCTGTACGCGTACGACAGCGCGCCCTGGTAGTCGGTGCCCTTGCCCAATTGGCTCTGCAGCCCGTCGATGTAGCTGTCGATGTTGGTGTCGGGCCGGGCGAAGCGGTTGCCCGTCGTGGCCGGCGGCCAGACGTTGCGCACGTTCGTCTCGAAGGGGGCCACGGACACCTGCACGTTGCCGCCCGCCGCGTTGACCTGACGGAACTGGTTCACCAGGCGCTTGAGGGCGCGCACGCGCGCGGGCTCCGTGACGCCCGGCGGGATGATGGCCTGCACCTCGGCGCGCTGACAGAAGCCGCTGTCGGTCTGCGCGCCTGGCGGGTCGCTGATGCACATGCTGCCCGACTCGTCGATGACCACCACCACCTTCACCGGGAAGCCGGAGGGGTTGGGCGGGCGCGTGCACACGCGCCCCTGGAGCATCACGCGGTCATCGACGTGGGTCTGCTGTTCCGTCCGGGGCTCCAACATCGAGTCGGTGCAGGACAACAGCCCCGTGGCCAGGAGGCCCGCCATCAGCAGCGGGAGTCGGACAAGGCGACGCATGCGGTACGACCTCCTGGCGAGGGGGACGACGAGATTACTGCTCGCTGCGACGACGGCGCATCAGCATGCGCAGCAGCGCGGCGCCCAGCGCGGTGGCGCTGAAGCCGGCGGGGACGGAGCTGCAGTTGCCACCCTCCCCGTCGCCCTCACCCACCTTCAGCACCAGGGTGCTGGTGGAGACGCGCTGCTCCGGGAAGACGCGGTCGGCGAAGGCCAGGCGGGCCTCCACGGTCAGCTCGTACGTGCCCTCGGTGTCGGGCACGAAGTTCGGCACGCTGCCGTCCACGTACGAGTACTGCCAGTTGCGGCTGAGCGTCACCGCGCCCTGGGGGTTCTCCACCACGGCGTTGGAGCCCGAGGGGCGCTTGGTCACCGTCCAGCGGTACTCCATGGCCGCGCCGTTGCGGTTGGCGAACAGCGGCGGACGCAGCGCCTCACCGGCGCGCTCCAGCGTCTTGGTGCCGCCAGCGCTGACGGCGAAGGACGACTTCGGGTCCAGGCACTGGTCCTTCTGCGTGGGGTCCACCACGACGCAGAAGTGGTCGTCGCACGCGTCACCCCGGCCGTCGCCGTCGCTGTCCGCCTGGTCGCGGTTCGCCACCTCCGGGCAGTTGTCGTCGTCGTCGAGGACGCCGTCCTCGTCGTCGTCCGCGTCGCACGCGTCACCCTGGCCGTCGTTGTCACGGTCGGTCTGCTCGGGGTTGGGCAGCCCGGGGCAGTTGTCGCTGCTGTCGGCGATGTTGTCGCCATCCGCGTCCACGCGGCACTGGCTGCCGTCGGCCGGCATCACCTGGTCGGGGTTGGCGACGCGCGGGCAGTTGTCCGTGCCGTCCGCCACGCCGTCGTTGTCGTCGTCCGCGTCGCAGACGTCGCCCTGCGCATCACCGTCCAGGTTGGCCTGGTCCTTGTTGGGGATGAGCGGGCAGTTGTCCTGCTCGTTGGCGATGCCGTCGTTGTCGCGGTCCGGGTCGCAGTCGTCGCCGATGCCATCACCGTCGGCGTCGCGCTGCTGGAAGTTGGAGAGCGTCGCGCAGTTGTCGCAGACGTTGCCCACGCCGTCGCCGTCGCCGTCCGCCTGGTCGCGGTTGGACGCGAACGGGCAGTTGTCGCGGTCATCCGCGCGGCCGTCGCCATCCGCGTCGTCCGTGTAGGAGAGCGTGTCGCCGTCGTCCGTGTAGTTCACCCACACCGAGCCGCAACCGCAGCCGCAACCGCCACCCTCCTCCTGGGGCTTGCCGCAGCTGTCGCCGAGACACTCCGGGTTGTCGGGATTGTCGTTGGACTGTGCCTGGGCAAGACCGGGGCTCACGACCAGCATTGCCCCGAGCATCAACACCGGAGCGAATCGAACGCGTGACATGGTGACTCCTTTCAGCCCCGAGCCCTTAGCAAGAGCCGATCCGCTCCCCGTCCTGAATCAAACATCCGTGATTTCAGGGGGTTGCGCATGGAGCGAGGGGGACTGGGCGGAGGAGTGTGGGGGGCACTCCCCAGCCCGGGCGAGGGGAGGACCCCACACCCACGGGTGGATCAGGTTCCGAGGATGAAGGCCTCGGGGTCCAACGGGAGGGTACCGGAGGGGGTGCGTCCCTCCTTCTCGTCGTACTGGATGCTCTGGATGAGCAGGGAGCCGATGCCGGCGCCGCGCGGGTCGTTGTCCCGGCCGGCCTGGAGGTACAGGTAGATTTCGTTGGTGCCCGCGGGGATGAGCTCGCCGGGCACGAGCGGGTGGGGCCGCGCCAGCGTGCGCACCAGGGTGATGTTCTCCACGCGCGAGTCGTAGCAGGTGCGTCCGTCCACGGTGGGCTCGGACTCCACCAGGTCGTAGCCGTAGGCGCGCTCGCGGTGGAAGTCGAGGTCGGCGCTCAGCGGATCTCCATGCGCCTCGATTTCGGCGACGTTGGTGATGCCGTCGCGGTCCGAGTCGAGCAGGTCCTCGGGCACCAGCGGGTTGGTCTGCGACAGCACCTCCACCAGGTCCGGAATCGTGTCGCCGTCGCTGTCGCCGATGCAGGGGTTGGTGCCCAGCACGCGCTCTTCACAGGTGTTGAGCCGATCCCCATCCTCGTCGAGCGACAGGTTGCAGCCGTTGATGATGTCGGGGACGAGCGGGTCCAACCCGACGCGGACCTCGATGCCGTCCATCAGCCCGTCCTGGTCGGTGTCGACCACCGTGGGGTCCGTGCCCAGGGCGACCTCGTCCACGTCCGGCAGGCCGTCTCCGTCGCTGTCGACGAGCACCTGGCCGGCGCGCACCACCACGTTGCGGTTGAAGGCGAGGAAGCGCTTGAGCTTGAGGGTGTTGGTGCGCGCGGCGTACTGGATGCCGGAGAGCGTGGGGGACAGGCCCGCCGCGTCGGTCTCCACCGGCTGGGTGCCGCCCGCGTGGGCGATGGCCGCCACGTGCGCGCGGGTGTTGGGGTCCGCCACGTCGCGCACGTAGATGGGCTGCACCACCACCTCGCCCGCGCCGTACTGCTGGGCCAGGGCCTTGATTTCGCCGGTGACGGCGGTGAGCTCGCACTGGCTGCAGGCGACCTTGTCCGTCAGCGCGTTGCACGTGGCGTCCAGGCCGATGTTGAAGGCCGGGTTGGCGCAGCTGGTGTCCTGGCTGCGCACGACGACGACGACCACGTAGCGCGTGCGGGCCACCTCGCCGCGACACGACGTCTGCATGTCACCGGCGAGCAGCGTCTTGGCCAGCCGCAGCGAGGAGCGGATGCTGACGGGCCCCGTCTCCTGGTAGGTGGCGAAGCGCGGCAGCGCGGCCTGGAAGTCCGCCGCGTCGGAGAAGCCGCCCAGGATGCCGGTGGCCACCGAGTGGTACGCCACCAGGCCGAACTTCACGAACGGGCCGGAGAAGCGGCTGGAGAGCGTGGCGAGGCCATCGGTGGCGTAGCCCACGATTTCCGTCTCGACGCCCTCGCCGCCCTGCAGCGCGAAGAGGACCTTGGTGGGGAACGCCTCGCCGCCGGCGAGCGGCACGCAGACCTTGCCGGAGAAGTTGGCGCGGTCTCCGCCGTTGGCCCCACGCCCGTCGATGGCGTACAGGCCCGCGTCGGAGCAGGACAGGAGCAGAATCGGAAGCAGCGGCCACGCGGAGCGCGGAAGGGGGCGCATCGGATGGATTGTAGACCGCAGCCCCCCACGACAACGCAAGCGACAGCCGCGTCCACGATGAAATCTCCCCGCGCTCGCACACAGCGATGGCGGTGATTTCGCCCCGCCACGGAACCCGAGACGCGCGGGGTTCGGCCTCGCGCTCACAATGTGAGCAGGAAGGCGAGCACGTCATCCCGCTCCTGGGGACTGAACGCGCGCGCGTCTCCATGGGCGGGGCCCGCCGTCTCCAGCACCTTCTTCAACGGGAAGCGCGTGTCGACCACCAGGCGGCCGTCCTTCACCTCGTAGCCCGCCGAGGCGCTGGTGAGCAGCGGCCACACATCCCACGTGCCCACCAGGGACGGCGGCGCCGCGCCCACCACCAGGTCCTGCTGCTCCAGCCGCAGGGGCAGCGCCACCGGCGTGCCCACGTCCAGGTACTGGCCGCGCGTCGCCGCGTCCTGGTCCAGCGTGTAGAGAGGCGCGGGGTGACAGGCGACACAGCCGCCCTTGCCCTCGAACAGCGCGCGGCCCCTCGCCGGGTGACCCACGGCTCCGTCGGGGAGCGTCACCGTCGGCAACGGCGCGCCGTCCTCGCCGCGGTACGGATTGGGCGGCGTGGCGATCAACGACGAGAAGAGCGTGAGCGCCTCCACCTCCGAGGGCGACGGGTCCGGGTTGTGGAAGCGGTTGCGCGCGCCGACGAAACTCGCCGTCTCCGCGAGGCTGTGCTGGCTGGCGGGCGTGAAGAAGGGCGGCGTGTCGCGGCTGCCCTGCACGGTGGGCGAGCGGTAGATGCGCAGGGGATACTTCTTCGCGTAGAAGAGCCCGCCGGTGTGGCCCTCGATGTGGCACCCGTCGCAGGTGATGCCCGTGCGGCCCAGGTCCGCGGAGTAGAGGACCTGTCCCAACCGGCGCTTGGCCTGGTGGCGCGGCTCCACGACGGTCAGCCGCCGCGTCACCACCGCCCCGCCCTTGCGCGCCTCGCGCACGTCCACCACCGCCACCTCGCGGGTGAAGCGGTTGAGCACGTAGAGCCGCTGGCCGTCCGGCGACAGCACCAGCGAGCGCGGCCCCGAGTGCAGCTCCGGGCCCGCGCGGCCCCTGACGGAGAAGTCCTCCGCGGGGCGCACCAGCGGCGTGCCCTCGGGCGGCGCCAGCACCAGCTCCTGCAACACCGCGCCGCGCGCCACCCGGTCGTCGTTGGACACCAGCGCCCGCGCGTCGAGCACGCGCACCTGGCCCAGCGCCACGTCCGCCGCGTAGAGCAGCCCCGCCGCGTCATCCAGCGCCAGCCCCTCCGTCATGCCCACGCCGAAGCCCCGGTGGCGCACGAAGTCGCCCGTGGCCGGGTCGATGACGGACACGCCGCTGCTGCCGTGCACCTCCTTGCGCTGGGGCATGGGGCCCACGTTCGGCCCCAGGCTCCCCATGAAGAGCCGCCCCAGCCTGGCGCTGGCCACCAGCGAGCGCGGCGCGTGACCGCCCATCACCTGCGCGCGGAAGGGCTCCGTGCGTCCGCCGACGATGGCCACGCCCGGCCCCGGCGCCACGGTGAACACGGGCGCGCCGTCCTGGAGCCGCAAGAGCTCCACCTGCCCCGTCTGGAGGCTGCCCACCGCGAGCACGTCGCGCCACCGCGCCAGCGCGCGCGGGTTGGGGTCCACCGGCGCCGCCCACCGCTCGCGCCCGTCCTCGAGCGACACCGCCCGCACCGTGTCGCGCACCTGCTCGGCGATGTAGGCCACGCCCCGCGCGCCATCCACCTCCAGCCCCGAGGCGCCCGGCGGTGCGGGCCACACCCTCGGCGCGCCGCGCTCCTCCAGCCCATACACCCACAGCTCCGGCTGGAAGCGGTGCACCACGCCCAGGAAGGCCCTGCCGCTCGCGTCCTTCCACGTGGCCAGCGCGGAGGGCCCGTCACCCACAGGGAGCGCCTCCACGCGGCCCGAGCCCACGTCCAGCACGTACACCGTGTCCGTGGGCGGCGAGACGACGAACAGCGTCCGCCCATCGGGTGAGGCCACCATGCCCGTCAGGTCCGGGAAGGCGGTGTCGTTCACCACCGTGAGCGCGTCCTGTCCCTCGCAGCAGTCGGCCCCGTCGGACACCAGGCGCGCCTCCACCACGACCTGGGGCAGGTCCTCGGCCAGCTTCAGCCCGGAGGGCAGCCGCGCGAAGGCGTGGCGCGAGTCCACCACCTTCAGCGGCAGCTCCAGTGACAGGGGTGGACCCAGTGACAGTCGCAACCCGGTCACCAATTGCTCGCCATACACGGAGACCGGCTGGGAGGTCTCGTTGCTGGTGAGCCTGGGGCCCACGCCGGTGAGCCTTGGCCCGGTGGTGGTGGGTGGAGTGGGACCTTGCGCCGGCTGGCCCCGGGGCTCCCGCGCGCTGAGCCGGTAGCCGACGACCCCCGCGGCGGACCAGAGCAGGACGCCCACCGACAACAGACCCCATTTGCGCAGCGCGCTCGTCACGCGCGCAGCATCTCCCATCCGTCGCCGCGTCGCGATGATTCTCCAGGCGCTCGCCCGGCTGGACGGCGCTTCATCGGATGCGGAGCGGCACGCCACATTTCCAGTCGGCCGGCAACGCGAGACACGAGTCGTGGAGCACGCGCCCCACATGGGGTGGAGTGCCCCCCACACCTGTCGCACCACGCCTCGTGAATGGCCCTGGAGTGTGCGTTGACAGGTCCATACGCGCATCGCTTAACCTGTTGATGATGCGACGCTTCCTCCTCTGCATGGTCGTCGCCCAGCTCCTCGGAATCGGTACGTTGTTGAACCCGAGCGACGCATGGGCCCAGGGCCGCGGCCGTTCCGCGAAAACAGCGAAGGCCAAGAAGGCGGCGGGCAAGAAGTCCAGCCCCAAGGCTCCGCCCAAGATTGAGACCAAGGGCGCGCCGGTGACGGACCCGGTGACGGGCGAGCCGGACGCCACCGCGTCCTCGGCGCCGCCGCCGCAGCGCGGGCCCTCGCGCATCGACTTCGATGACCGGCTCATCCAGGGTCAGACGAACAAGTCCGGCGCGGTGTATCTGTATGACCGCAAGGAATTGAAGACCCGGTCGATGATCCGCGAGCGCGACAGCTTCCGCGCCGAAACGCTCGCCACGGTGTACGACCAGTAGGGCAGTACCGCCCACCCGCCCTTGAAGGGAGCGTCACCGTTGAGCGGCCAGCCCAGCGTCCTGCAAGTCGTCATCCTCCGCGACGGACTCCTCGTTGGGACGGAAGTGTTCGTCCCCGGCACGTATGCGCTCGGGTCGGACCCGGCGTCGGATCTGCGCCTGGACGACCCGGCCGTGGAGCCGCGTCACGCGCTGCTCTACTTCCAGAACGGCCGCGCGGCCATCCAGGACGCGGGCACCGCCACGGGCCTGTTCGTCAACGGCCACCGCGTCACCGCGTGTGAGATCCGCTCGGTGGACGAGGTGCTGTGCGGCCCCTTCGTCCTCAAGACGCGCGTGCTCGCGCAGCGCCCGCAGGAGGTGAAGCCCCAGCCTCCGCCGGAGGTCGCCGCGCTGTTCGGCGCGCCGCAGCCCGCCCCGCCCCAGCCGCCCGCGCAGCAGGCCGCGCCCGTGCGCCAGCTGCGCCCCGTGCAGGCGGCGCCGACGCAGCCGCTCGCCACCACCGTCCCCGCGGTGCGCGCGGTGCCGCAGCAGAGCGCGCCCTCCGCCGCGACGCAGGCCAGCTATCCGCAGCACGCGGCCCAGCCCGCCGTGGTGCCCATGCCCGCGCCCGTCGCGCCGCAGCCGGCCCTCAACGGCGCGGCCGCGCACGCGCAGCCCATCGCCCTGCACGCGCCCGTGCCCGCGGGCACCGTCCCCTCCGTGCGCCGCCGCGCGACGCAGGAGCCCGCCCCCGTCGCCGCCGCGCCCGTCAACACCGGCATGCTGCTGGCGGACGACCTGCTCGCGGACGTGGCGCTCGACCCGCTCCCCGTCGCGCAGGGCCCACTGCTCCAGGAGCCGCGCGTCACCGCCTCACGGCCCACGCACGCGCCGCGCATCGACGCGGGCAAGGGCGCCTCCCAGCTCTACCTGGAGCTGTACTGGGGCACCGTGCGCCGCGACGCGCGCCGCTTCGCGCCGGACAAGAAGAAGCCCGTGGTGGCCTCGCTCGAGCTGCCGGAGGCGATGCCGCTGTGGGGCTTCACGCTGCCGGAGACCGGCGCGCCCTTCACGCTGGCCGAGTCCATCAGCGGCTCCTTCCGCCTCTTCGTGCCCCCGGGCACTGAAGTCGAGAAGAGCAGCTCCGACGGCCGCTTCACGCCCGTCACCGGCGCCTCGCTCGAGTCCGACGGCAGCCGCCGCTTCATCACGCTGCGCGAGGGCGTGGGCGCCCGGCTGACGCAAGGCCAGATGTCGCTCGTCGCCTACGCGGCCCCCGTGCCCGCGCGCGTGTTCGTCAACCCGCTGCGCGGCCTGCCGTGGCTGGCGATGACGTGCTTCGCGCTGTTCGCGTCGGGCCTGGGCGCGTTCATCGCGCTCAAGCCGCCCACGCCGGAGACGGCGGACTTCACGCAGAAGAACCTGCCGCCCGTGGCGCTGCGCCTCATCGCCCCCGAGCCCAAGAAGAAGGAGGAGGCGAAGAAGAAGCTGGAGGCGCTCAAGCAGAAGGCCAAGCCGGTGAAGAAGGAGGAGGCGAAGGTCGCGGAGAAGGCGCCGCCCAAGCCGGTGGAGAAGACGCCACCGCCGCCCCAGCCCGCCAAGGCCGTGGCCGCCGCGCCGCCGGAGAACAAGGCGCTCAAGGCGCTCGCGAAGCTGTCGGCCGCGGGCCCCGCCACCAACGACCTGCTGGCCGCGGTGGACAAGCTGGGCAGCGGGCCGGGCAGCAAGAACGTGAAGAACTCCAACTACAAGCTGTCGGGCCTCATCGGGAAGGCGCCCATCGCCAACGCGGGCCTGGGCACCTTCGGCCTGGGCGGCGGAGGCAAGGGCGGCGGCGCCACGCTCGGCGCGGAGCTCTTGCGCGGCAAGGGCGGCGGCGGCATCGGCGCCCTGGGCGCGGGCTCGGTGGGCAAGGGGAAGGTGGGAGGCACCGTCACGCGCGCCACCGCGCGCAGCATCGCCTCCACGCAGGGCACGGTGGACCGCGAGGCCGTGGCGCGCGTCATCAACAGCCACCTCAACGAGGTGCACGGCTGCTACGAGCGCGCGCTGCTCAAGGACCCGGGCCTGGCCGGCAAGGTGGTGCTCGAGTGGACCATCGGCACCAACGGCCGCGTGGCCGCGGCGAAGACCAAGTCCTCCACGCTGCGCAACGCCTCCGTCGAGGCGTGCATCCTCTCCAATCTGAAGACCTGGACCTTCCCCGCCCCCAAGGGCGGCGTGGTCATCATCACCTACCCGTTCCTCTTCAACTCCGTCGGCTACTGACGCTGGGGGGGCCCACCCCCTCTCCCCCGCGCTCCGTTCCGCTCATCCGCCAGGAAGCCCCCACCGTGCGATACGCCCTGCTCATCCTCTTGTTCCTGGCGCCCGGCCTTGCCCGCGCGCAGGCCGAGGCGCTCGAGAACCCCGGCTCCGTCTCCGCCATCCAGGAGCGGCAGTACCGGATGCACCACGAGCTGTACCTCGGCGTCGGCGTGCTGCCGGCGGACGCCTTCTACAAGGGCCTCACCGGAAGCGTCTCGTACACGTACCACTTCAGCGACACGTTCGCGTGGCAGGTGGGCCGGGGCACGTACAGCTACAACATCCAGACGTCGCTGCGCCGCCAGCTGGAGCGCGACTTCGACGTGGCCCCCACCGCGTCCGCGTTCGAGGACCAGGTGCAGTGGATGGTGGGCTCCGACCTGGTGTGGAGCCCGCTGTACGGCAAGACGGCGGTGCTCAACAGCTCCGTGCTGCACTTCGAGGCGTTCCTGCTCGGCGGCGGCACGGTGGTGAAGATCGACCGGCAGGACGGCTTCCGCCCCGCCGTCAACCTGGGCCTGGGCGTGCGCATGTTCTCCGGCAAGACGGTGTCGTTCCGGCTGGACGTGTCCAACAACGTCGTCTTCGCCGGCGCCTCGCGCATCATCAACGTCCCGGTCGTCCAGCTCGGAACCGCGTTCAACTTCGGCGCCACGGAATGACTTCACGCTCACTCATCGCCGCGCTCGCCAGCGCCGCGCTCGTCGTGTCTCCAGCGGCCGCCCGCGCCCAGTCTGGCGGCGCCGCGCTGCCCATGCCACCACCCCCGGCGAGCGCGAAGCCCGCCCCCGCCACGCCGCCCGCGTCCGGAGCGCCCGCCACGGGCGCCAAGCCCGCGGAGGGCACGGGAACGCCCGCCGCCGCGCCCGGAGCCGACAAGAAGCCCGAGGGCGACAAGAAGGCCGAGGCGCCTCCGGCGTCGCTGCCGCAGAAGGTGGACCCGGCCACGTTCGACCGCGCGCTGCAGGACTACTTCGACGGCAAGCCGCGCGACGCCGCCGGTCCCCTGTACGCCTGGCTCGAGGCCGCGCCCAAGACGGACGACAACTACGCCTGGGGCCAGTACTTCCTGGCCAAGAGCCTCATCGACCTGGGCCTCACGCACGCGGGCGCGTCGTACCTGGCGCGCATCGCGCGCGAGCGCTCCAACCCCAACGTCATCCCGCGCGCGCTCGACGCCCTCAAGGCGTTGACGGACCAGCCGCACAATGACGTGATGATCGACGAGCAGGTGTTCGGCGCGCTGGATCTGGGCTTCCTGCCCGAGGACACGGGCGCGTACGCGCACTACCAGCAGGGCCTGGTGGACCTGCGCGTGGGCAACGAGCGCTGGGCCAACACGCACTTCGCCAAGCTGTCGGAGACGAGCGCGGAGGCGAGCCACGCGAAGTTCGCGCTGCTCGTCACGCGGCTCAAGCAGGTGAAGGAGCCGTCCGAGGAGCTCATCGCGGACTTCCTCACGCTGTCCAAGGACGAGAAGCTCACCCGCTCGGCACGCAACGAGGCGGCGCTCGCGGTGGCCCGCCTGCGCTACGAGCGCCAGGACTACACGGGCGCGCTGGAGGCCTACAACCTGGTGAAGCTGCCGGAGCTGGACCCGGGCCGCGCCAGCCTCTACCTGGAGGAGGCGTGGACCCGCTACAAGCTGGGTGAGCCGCGCGCGTCGCTGGGCATCCTCACCACGCTGGACGCGCCGTCCTTCCGCGACGAGTTCCTGCCGGACAAGTACCTGCTGCGCGCGCTCATCTACCGGGACTTGTGCCACTACCTGCCCGCCAAGCGCGCCGCCAAGGAGCTCACGCGCCGCTTCGCGGACTCGCTGGAGGCGGTGCGCAACCGCGATGACCTGACGCAGGACATCCGCCTGCGCCGCGCGGCCAACTCGCACGGCGGCACGAAGCGCGCCTCGCGCTTCGTGGAGACGCTGGATTTGGAGGGCGAGCGCCTGGGCCGCTACGCCGGCAGCTTCGGCGACCGGCTCTTCACGCACCTGACGAAGCTCTACGACTTGTCCCGCGCGGAGGCCGTGCGGGTGTACGACGCGCGGCTGGCGCGGGCGGTGCGGCAGGAGGCGGACACGCTCTTGCGCGCGGCCGAGCAGGTGCGGCTGATGGAATACGAAGTGGGACTGAAGCTGTACGAGCGTGTGAAGAAGGGCTCCAAGCTGGTGGTGCCGGTGGATGAGCCCCTGCTGACGCCCGACAGCGTCGCCTTCCGCTTCGACGGCGAGTACTGGAACGACGAGCTCAAGTCGTACCGGGTCAGCATCGAGAGCCGCTGCATCGAGGAGACCCCATGACCGGCCAGCTTACCGGCCTGATTGCCGCAGCCCTGCTGGCGGCCGCCCCTGGAAGCCCGGGCCGCGACGCCGCGGGCTTGAACCCCATCGTGTCCAAGGCGAAGGAGCGCGACGAGCTCATCGCCAAGCTCAAGCGCGACATCTTCAAGGTGGACCGCGCCATCGGCGAGACGGAGAAGCTCATCTCCAAGAGCCGCAACGCGCCGTACCTGCCGGACCTCCAGTTCCGGCTGGCCGAGCTCTACGTGGAGAAGAGCCGCTACGTGTACTACCTGCAGGCCGAGTCCCGGCCCGAGGGAGCCACGGGCGCCATCGTCTCTCCCGAGACGCGGCTGATGAAGCAGAAGGCGGTGCAGATGTACTACCGCCTCCTGCGCGAGTACCCGGACTTCAAGGACGGCGACCAGGTGACGTTCTACCTGGCGCACGAGCAGCGCGAGCTCGGTCAGTTCGACGAGATGCTCAAGACGCTCGGCGACCTGACGCGCAAGTTCCCCAACAGCCCGCTGCGGCTGGAGGCGGAGCAGATCCTGGGCGACCACTTCTTCGACAAGGCCGACCTGGTCGAGGCCGAGAAGCACTACCAGGCCATCCTCGAGGCGCCGCCCTCCCCCGTTCATGACCTGGCCCGCTACAAGATGGGCTGGATTCGCGTGAACCAGGCCAAGCACGCGGAGGCGGTGACGTTCTTCGAGGCCGCGGCGGCGAGCGCTCCCTTGCCGGGCGTGGACGTGAAGAAGGCGCTCAACGTCAAGCGCGAGGCGCTGCTGGACCTGGTCTACAGCTACACCGAGGCGAAGCCGGCCAAGGGCGCGCTCAACTACTTCGAGAAGCTCAGCGACAGCCGGGCCACGTACGCGCTCGCGCTGGACAAGCTGGGCAACCGCTACTTCATCAAGCAGCAGTACGAGTGGGCCATCCCCGCGCTGCGCAAGCTGATGGAGATCCAGCACGACCCGGAGCTGGACCTGGAGCGCGGTCAGAAGCTCTACGACGCGCTCAAGGCGGCCAAGGGCAAGGTGTTGCCGGAGCCGGAGGACCTGCGCGTGCTGGTGCGCGCGGCGGTGCAGAGCAAGACGGACCCGGAGCTGGTGGAGGTCGAGCGCAAGAAGCAGCTCGCGGAGCTGGAGGAGATGGGCCGCGACCTGGCCACCCAGCTGCACCTGGCGGCGCAGAAGAAGGAGGAGAAGGAGCTCTACCTGAGCACCGCCGAGGCGTACGAGGCGTACCTGAGCCTCTTCCGTCCCGAGCAGTACGTGCGGCCGATGATGAAGAACCGCGCGGAGGCGCTCTTCTCCGCCAAGGCCTTCCCGGAGGCGGCGCGCCAGTTCGAGGAGCTGGCCCGCTACGAGGCCAAGGCCAAGGACGTGAAGGGCGAGGAGGACGCCCTCTACGCGGCGCTGCTCGCGCACTTCTCCACACTCAAGCCGGAGGAGGCGCTCAAGCGCAACGCGTATGAGGTGGCGGACGCGCGCCAGGCCATGAAGCTGCTCGGCGCGGAGTACGTGTCGCGCTACCCCAAGAGCCCCAACGTCCTGGACGTGAAGTTCAACATCGCGCGCGCCTTCTACGAGGACGGCGACTACCCCAAGGCCGCGGAGCTGTTCACCGCGTTCGCCCTCTCCCACCCGCAGCACAAGGAGTCCACCGTCGCCGGCAACCTGGCGCTGGACAGCCTGCGGCAGGTCAACGACTTCAAGGGCCTGGACGAGACGGGCAAGAAGTTCCTCGGCGCGCCCCTGCCGGGCAACTTCCGCGCGGAGGTGCAGAAGATCCTCACGCAGAGCCGCGCGGAGGCGCTCGACGAGCTGGCCTTGCAGAGCGCCCAGGAGACGGGCGACGTCATCCAGGGCCTCGTGAAGGTGGCCGACGAGAACAAGAACAGCGACATCGGCGAGAAGGCCCTGTACGGCGCCTTCACGGCGGCGCGCGAGAAGCGCGACTTGCAGGCCGAGCGCGAGCTGGGCTCCAAGCTGTCGCAGGACTACCCCAAGAGCCAGTACCTGTCGGACGTGCTCCTGACGCTCGGCCGTCACGCGGCGGAGGCCGCGGCGTTCGGCGAGGCGGCCAGTTGGTTCGAGCAGGTGGGCCAGAAGCTGGGCTCGGACGTGGCCGGCGTGGACGGGTGGCTCGCGGGCGCGCGGCTGCGCATGGCGCTGGGTGAGTACAAGGAGGCCGCGCGCAACCTGGAGACGGCGGCGGAGTCCTCCGGCGCTCGCAAGGGCGACGTGCTGGTGCTGCTGGCCGAGGCGCGGCTGAAGGCGAAGGACTACTCGCGCGCGAAGCTGGCCGCGGAGGCCGCGCTGAAGCAGGACCCGAGGAGCGCGGGCGCGGCGGCGGTGCTCGCCGAGGTGCAGGCGACCACGGCGCCCACGGCGAACGCGGACACGCTGGTGGCCACGCTCACCACGGCGGTGCAGGGCCCCAACGGCCAGACGGAAGAGGCGGCCAAGGGCCTGTGGTACCTGGGCGAGATCCTCTACCGCGGCTACAAGGACCTGCCCTCCGACAAGGTGGAGGAGAAGGTCGCCGCGCTGCAGAGCCTGGAGGGCATCTACACGCAGGCCGCGTCGCTGGGTTATCCCGAGTGGGCGGTGGCGTCGCTGTGGCGGCTGGCGCTGGCGTACGGGCACATCGCGGACGTGGTCGAGTCCACGCCGGTGCCGGGCGGGTTGTCGGCCTCCGAGTCGCAGCAGTTCCAGGCGGCGGTGAAGGAGCAGGTCGGGCCGCTCAAGGCGCGCTCCGAGGAGGCCTTCAAGGCGTGTCTGTCCCGCGCCGAGTCGCTGGAGGTCTTCAACGCCGCGGTGGTGGGCTGCCGTGCCCGCTCCGAGCAGGCGTCGATGCCGGTGCCGCAGCCGGGCGCGCCGATGCAGTCGGCCGCGCTGGACGAGCTGCGCAAGAAGGCCGAGCGCACGCTCAGCGTGGAGTCGCTGGAGGCGCTGGGCATGGCGTACCTGGACGCGCGGCAGTTCGGCGTGGCGCAGCTGACGTTCGGCCGCGTGACGGAGCTGCAGGACACCAAGGCCTCGGCGCACTCTGCGCTGGGCTGGGCGCTGCTCAACATGGGCGACGCGATGGGCGCGCGCGAGGCCTACGCCAAGGCGATGGACTCCGACCCCACCTACGACAAGGCCCGCCTCAACCTGGCCGCGCTGCGCTGCCGCTTCGGCGACGTGGACGGGGCCCGGCGTGAGCTGGCGCTCCTCAAGGACGTGGGCTCGCTCACGGGCTCGGACGTGGACAGCGCGGGCTGGAAGGCGTGCAAGTGAGCCCGGGCATCCGCGCCACGTCCGTCTCCAGCGTCCGGCCCTTCCGCGGGCTGGCGCTGGCCGCCGTGCTGGTGGCCGGCCTGTGCGCGTGCGGCGACGAGGGCGGCCGGCTGGAGGGCAGCGTGTCGCCGCTGCTGGATTTGCGCTACACGCGCTCGGAGGCGGTGCTGGCCGAGGGCGAGCTGTCCATCAACTTCGTCAAGCCGCAGGGGCCGGGCGTCAACACGCTCCTGAAGGTCAGCGCGCGCGTGGGGGACATGATTCCCGAGGGCTACACGGGCGGGTTGGACATCAACCTCGCGGAGGTCCTGGAGGGTGGCGCGCAGCGGGGCGCCATCGGCCGCAGCGTGCTGGACGAGCCGGCGCGCGTCTTCCCTCCGCTGGAGCGGGGCTCGCTGGTGGTCCAGCGGATTCCCACGGCGCAGGGGCAGCGCATCAGCGGCGAGTTCCACGTCACGTTCGTCAACGGCACCGACATCTATTCCGGCCGCACCATCTTCGGCAGCTTCGAGGCCACCGTTCCATGAAGCACTTGCTCCTGCTCACCCTTCCCCTGCTCGCCGCCGGCTGCGGCTCCAGCTACGGCATGAAGGTGCCCAACTCGTTGGTGAAGAAGCTCCCGTTCGAGGTCCGCATCGAGCTGCTCGAGGCGGAGAACGAGCTGGCGCTCGCCGTCGACAAGGTGGACGAGGCGAACAACGAAATCGACCGGGCCCGCGACAACATCCGCCGCGCCAAGGACCGCCAGGAGGCGGCCGAGGACGAGGTGGACCGGGCCACGGACGAGGTGTCGCGCGAGGTGGCGAAGCTGGCCATCGAGGAGTCCGAGGCGCGCGTGGAGTACCTGCGCGCCCGGCAGCGGCTGTCGGTGGGCCTGCGGGACGTGTCGGAGCTGGCGCGCGACTGCGCCTTCGCGAAGTTCGAGCTGGCCAAGCTGACGTCGGCCCGCAAGGCGAAGGTGCAGGGCAGCGAGGAGCTGGACCCGAAGGAGTACGAGGAGCAGGTGGCCGAGTGCGAGGCGGAGGTGAAGTCGGAGAGGGCCGAGCTCGCCGAGGAAGAGAAGGAAGAGAAGGCGGCGCGTGAGGCGTGGGAGGCGAAGAAGACCGCCCTCGCCAAGAAGACGTTCGACGCGCGCGCCAGTCCCTACGTGGAGAACCTGTGATGACGAAAGCCGGCGTCCTAGTCCTCCAGCTGCTCACCGCCCAGGCGCCTCCCCCCGACGCGGCGGCGCTCGAACGCACCGCGGCGGTGGAGAGTGCCCGGCTCCGCGCGTCCCCGGACGACGCCGACGCCCTCTACCGTCTGGGCACGGCCTTCCTCGCGCTGAACAAGCCGAAGAAGGCGGTGGAGCCGCTGACGAAGCTGGTGGAGCTGGAGCCGGAGCTGGTGCCGCCGAGGCTGGCGCTGGGCCGCGCGCTCAGGCTCGCGGGCGACGCGGAGAAGGCGCGCACGCTGCTGGACCAGGCCATCGCGGCCTTCCCCGAGGACGCGACGCTGCGCTCGGAGCGGGGGTTGCTGGCGCGCGTGCTGGACGAGACGGACGTGGCCATCAGCCAGTACTCGGTGGCGGTGGAGCTGGCGCCCCAGGACGCGGAGCTGCGCTTCAACCTGGGCGAGGCGCTGCAGCGCGCCAACCGCACGGACGACGCCATCGAGGCGTACCGCGAGGCGCTGAAGCTCAACGCCCAGCTGAACGTCGCGCGCATCAACCTGGGCAAGGCGCTGGCGGAGAAGGGCCTCAACGGCGAGGCGAAGGCGACCTTGCGCGAGGCCACGCGCGAGAAGCTGGGCGACGCGGAGGCGCACTACAACCTGGGCGTCATCCTGCTGCGCGAGAACGACTTCGACGGCGCCATCGGCGAGTACCAGCGCGCCATCGCGGCGGACCCGAAGCACGCGCGCGCGCAGAACAACCTGGGCGTGGCGCTCAACGAGAAGGGCGACCCGCGCAAGGCCACCGACGCGTTCATCAAGGCCATCGCGGCGGACCCGAAGTACGCGGAGGCGCACTTCAACCTGGGGCTCGCGTACTACCAGCTGGGCGACAACGTGCGCGCCACCAAGGCCTTCGAGAAGGCGCTGGTGCTCGAGCCGCGTCGGGCGAGTGGTCCGTACACGCAGCTGGGCCACCTGTACCTGGAGCAGGGCAAGAAGAAGCAGGCGGTGGAGGCGTTCAAGAAGGCCATCGAGAAGAGCTCCGACGACGGCAAGAAGACGACGGAGGCGTACCAGGGCCTCGCCCGGGCGTACCTCTCGCTGGGCAAGGCGGACGAGGCGGTGGCCACGCTGAAGACGGCGGTGGAGGCGTTCCCCAAGGACGCGGCGGCGCGCGCGGGTTATGGCGAGGCGCTCAAGGCCAAGGGGGACTTGGACGGCGCCATCGCGGAGTACGAGGCGTGCGTCACCCTGTCGCCGACGGTGGAGAACCGGCTGGCGCTGGCGGACACGTACGCGAAGAAGCGCGTGGCGGCGAAGGCGCAGCCCCTGTTCCTGGGCGTGTTGAAGGAGGACCCGAACCACCGCGCGGCGAAGCTGGGGCTGGCGGACCTGCTGATGGCGATGGGGGACTACCCCGGCGCGGAGACGTACCTGCGCCCGAAGGAGGGCGAGGAGGCCGACACGGCGGCGCTGGCGCGGCTGGGCATCGTCCACTCGCGGCGCGGGCGGCCGGACTTGGCCATTACGGAGCTGGAGGCAGTGGTGGCCAAGGACCCGGCGCAGATTGAGGCGCGCGCGGAGCTGGGCTTCCTGTACCTGCGTGGTGGTGACGGGGCGAAGGCACGCAAGGTATTGAGCGATGCGCTGGCGGTGGAGCCTCGCAACGCGCTGACGTTGCTGTACCTGGGCCATGCGCTGTACCAGCAGGGCAACGCGAAGGACGCGGAGAAGTCCTTCCGTGGCTCCGCGCAGGTGGACCCGACGTTCGCCGAGCCGCACAACGCCCTGGGGCAGTTGCTCGAGGCGACCAAGCGCGTGGACGAGGCGAAGCAGGAGTACCAGACGGCGCTGAAGCTCCAGCCGAATCACGAGGATGCGCAAATCGCCCTGAAGCGCCTGGGCGGTGCTGCGTCCGCGAAGGCGGAGTAGTCAGCTGGCGGGTGGATGCCCGCCCTCGTCGACCCGGGGCCACGGCCCTGGCCCGGGTCCGAGTGGCGGTGATTCACGCCGGGATTCCGAGCAGCACCGCGCCCACGGACACGAGCACCGCGCCCGAGAGCTGACGGTGTCCGAGCCGCTCCCCTTGGAACGCGGCGAGCAGCAGCGCGAAGGCGATGGAGGTGTTGCGCAGCGTGAGCACCACCCCTGCCCCGCTGTCACTCAGCGCCGTCAGCAGCAACGAGAAGGACAGCATGCTGATGGTGCCACCCACGAGCACCAGCCAGGGCCGGCTCCACGCCTGCCTCAGGAGCTCTCCCCAGCCGAGCTGTCGCCCGCGCTCCACCATCAACACCGGAAGCGCGATGAGCAGGCCCGTGGTGAACAGGGCGGGCGGCTGCGCGCGCTCCGCCAACGCCAGCTTGTAGCTCAGGTGGTAGCCAGCAATCGCCACCGCCGACAGCGCCGCCCACGCGACGCCCGAGGCCGCGCGGCCCTGAGGACGCGACACGTGCATCACCACCAGCCCCGCGCCCAGCACCAACGCGCCCGTCAGTGACCACACCGACACGCGCTCCGCCAACAGCAGCACCGACACCGGCCACACCAGCAACATCGCGACACCGCGCGACACCGTGTACGCGAGCCCCAGCGGCGCTCGGCGCAGCGCTCGCGCGAGCGCCACCAGGTAGACGCTCTCGCACGCTCCCGCGCACAGCGCCCACAGCAACCCTCGCGTCGTCGGGAACGCCTCGCCCCGCATCCCGAGCGCCCACAGTCCTCCGCCCACCGTCGCCACGGTGATGACGCCCACCACCCCGGCTTCGGGATTCGGATGCCGCTTGAGCATCGCGTTCCACGACGCGTGGAGGAACGCGGACAGCAACACCAACACCAGGGCAGCGGTCTGCAACGAGGCACCTCGGAACGACGAGGCCCCGTATCTACTCCAGCCACCCCGCTCGGGTCCTCATCTGCTCTCGAGGCGCCATCCGGGCTGCCTCGCAATCACGCTTCCGAGATGGAGCCCGGGCCTGGTAGGCGGAGGTTGACGCGCCAGCCGCCCCCGCCCGGGCCCTCACCTGCTCACGGAACGTCCGACTCAGAGTCAGGCCCCGAGAGGAACCGGGCAGGCAACACCGGCCCGGTGGGCGCGGGTTGACGCTCGAGCCGACTCGCGCGTCCGAAGGTGTACCGCGCCTCCGCGTGCGCCCCGAAGGAACCGCCTCGCGCCTGCGCGGACAACACCAGGTCCGTCTCCGGAACCACGCCAGGAGGGACTGTCACCACACAGGGCGTCACCCGCGCGTGGGCGCCCGCGCGCTTCGGCAACACGAACTCCGTGGAGCCCTCGATGACACGCGCACCCTCGGGGAGCACGATGCTCACCTCGATGTCCGCGTCGAAGCCCGCGCGCCGCTCCACCTCGGCCACAAGTGACAGGGCTCCGTCCCCGGACACCACCTCGCGCCAGTCGACTCGCATCGGCGCGGGCATTCGCGACGTCAGCCCCCTCGGCGTGCTCGCGGCACCTTCCGCGTGGTCATGTTCGTCCGACGAGGGCCGGACTCCGTCCTCGTGACCGCCCGCGGGCATCCGCAGAAACGCCTCGCGCACCTGATGACGACGTGCACCCGACTCGCGCGCCACGGCGGTCGCCGTCGACACACTCCCGCGCGACGAGGCCCGAGCATGTGCCTCCACCTCGCGCGCCATCCGAGGCGCGGCACGTGAAGACACTCCTCGGTCCACGGCTGCGCCCTCTTGCTGTGAGAACGGCGGCGAGGGCTCCGGACTCTTACGCGGTCGCCCTCGGGCTCGCTCCACTCCCGAGGCCACTCCCGCCGAGAGCGCTCCCACCAACGCCAGCACCAGCACCGCACCCGCGATGCGCCGTCGAGGACTCGCGAGCCACCTCACAGGCGCCCTGCGTCCACTTCCCATCATCGACACGACGAACTCCCGTACGGCCCCTGGCGCGAACATGGACATGCTCCGCTCACCTGCACAGGGGCGCGTGGCTCGGATACGGATACGCCACGGCGGGTTCGGTGGCGGCGTCCATCAGCTCTCGGGGAAAGCCTCCGCACATCAGCGCATCCAGGAAGTCCGCCAGACACGGCGCGGCCTCCAGCGTCGCCGCCACATCCACCGGCGTCCCCTCCTCCATCCGCCACGTGTGCTTGCGATAGCCACGCGCCCACGGGGCCAGGTTCATCGCCGGAGCCGCGAGCGACTCGTACAGCAACTGCCGCGACGGCGTGCTCGTGCCCAGTCGATAGAGGATGGCCGCCACCTCGTTCTCCTCGATGGGCTGGAGCAGCCCGTCCTCGGGTCGAGGCCGGCTCCACGCAATCATCTCTGGCGAGCGCGTCTCCAGATCCAGCCAGAACATCGTCCCGCCCTGGCGGTCGTAGTAGCGGGGACTGCCACGCGTGTCCGAGCTGAACCACGTGGCCCAGCCCTCGCTCCATGCCTGCCCCGGGAACGTCGGCACGCCCAGGAAATGAGGCCCGCCCTCGGACGGGCTCGTCCCGTGGCTCGCCATGGCCCAGTGTCCCAGCTCGTGGAGCACCATCGCCTCGGACCACCACGCCGCATCCGAGTCCCCCGGCAGCCAGAGCTGCGCGGACCAGCGGCGCCCCACCGCCGTCACCTGCCACGGCGCGAAGCACGCCCCACAAGACCACGTCGTGCCGAAGCCCAGCCACGCCACCAGCGGCAGCCCCGTGGAGCCATATCGCTCCCGCGTCCCGTGCCACGCCGCGCTCACCGCCTCGAACACCGCCGCGGCCCCAGAGCCCTCGGACTCCTCGATGGCGACCACGGGTGAATCGAGCAACGCACGCGTCGACCTCGACCAACTCCAGATGCGCGCCGAGGCACCAGGTGTCGCGGGCACGCCCTGCGCACCCGACAGCCCCGGGTCCGCCACCGCGTACTCCACCAACCCCGTCTGCCCCTGCCCCGCCGCGTACACCACCACGGCGTCCTCCGCGCCCACCTCCCGCGCCACGCGCACGGTGAACCGCCCCGAGCCATCCGTCACGGCCAGGTCCACGAGCGTCCCACCCTGGAACGACGCGACGAGGAAGCCCCGCGCGGACACCCACTCCGCCTCCGGCGCCCAGTCGCGGAACGACGCATCCGGAAGACGCCGCGCATAGCGGGCCACGCCGCTCAGCGTCCGTCCAGGAGCGCCGCAGAAACCACGGTTCCCCTCCACCACACAGCCCGCGTCACACGCAGCGGACGCCCAGCGCCCCTCCGCGCAGCGCTCCAGCGCGCCCGCGTCGGAGCATCGGGACATGCCCTCCACACAGGCCGCCGCGGCCTCGCAGCGCGCGCCGCCGGACTCCACACAGGCCTCGCCCATCGCGCAGTCCCGCTGCTGGAGCTGCCCGTCGACACAGTGCTCCACCACGCGAGGCCCCAGACAGCGCCCCTCGGGCGGAAGCGCGTCACAGGCGATGCGCATCCGAGGACTCTCCTCGGGCAGCACTCCGCACGCGCTCAGCCGGCACGCCTCATCGGAGGGCTCGCACGCGGAATCACAGAGCGCGCCCGCGCCGCATGCCAGCAACCCCACGCTCCACACCACCAGCGCCCACGCTCGCACCGCGGACTCGAAACCCACCAGGGGGACATCCTCCACGTCCGCCACACTGGTGACGGGTGCGCGGCAGGACAACACGCGCTCCTTCGAGGACAGCAGGAGCAGGAAGCGCGGGGGTCCCCTGCTCGCTCGCATCCGAGCGCGCACTCTGTCCATCAGGAGACAACAGCAGCTCGAACACCGCCTGCCCGGCTGCTCCACGCCCGAGGGCGGGCGCTCAGCCTGGGTCAGACAAGAACACTCCTCGCGGGGGCGGGCGCCCAGCGGTACGACATGGAGGGAGGCCGGGTTCGCCGCACACCCCCGCGAGAAGCAGCTTCAGACAACGACTGCCAGACTCCCGCTCACGCGGGAGGTGAGACGCGGCCCGAGGGGATGACGAAGGGACCGGGCACATCCGGCCACTCGACGACCTGGACCTGCAGACCAAAGGTGCTCGCGATGAGGTCCGCGCGGAGCACCTGCGCGGGTGGGCCCAGCTCCACCAGCCGACCTCCCGCGATGACCGCGATGCGATGCGCGTACCGCGACGCCAGATTCAAATCATGGAGCACCGCGAGCACCGCGCCACCGTTGCGCGCGAAGTGCGTCGCCTCTTCCAGCACCAGGTGCTGATGCGACAAATCCAGACTCGACGTGGGCTCGTCGAGCAACAGGTAACGACTCCCGTGCGCGGGCGCATCCCAGAGTTGCGCCAACACGCGCGCCAGCTGCACGCGCTGACGCTCGCCGCCCGACAGCGACGTATACGGACGCGAGGACAGGTGACGGATGTCCATCACGTCCAGCGCCGCCTGCGCCACCTCCAGGTCCGCGCCACTGTCACCACGCATCGGATGCGGACTGCGGCCCAGCAGCGCCACCTCCAGCACGGTGAAGCCGAACCCCAGCGACGACTCCTGCGGCAGCACGCCCAGCCGCAGCGCGCGCTCGCGAGGCGGCCACTTCAAGAGCGGGCGCCCATCCAGCAGCACCTCGCCCACGGTGCAGGGCAATTCGCCCGCGAACGCGGACAACAGCGTGGACTTGCCCGCGCCGTTGGGCCCCACCACGGCGAGCACCTCGCCGGGCACCAGCTCCAGGGACAGCGGCCCCAGCGTGCGCCCTCGGCCCCGCCACACCTCGACTCCTCGTGCCTCCAGGCTCATAGCGTCCCCTTGCTGCGCGCCAGCAACACGATGAAGACGGGCACGCCCAGCGCCGACGTCAGCGCGCCCAAGGGCAGCTCCACCGGCGCCGCCGCGGTGCGCGCCAGCGTGTCCGCCGCCACGAGCAGCGCCGCGCCCAGGAGCGCCGAAGCCCCCATCAACCGACGGTGGTCCGGCCCCATCCCGAGCCGCAGCAGCGCGGGGACCATCAACCCCACGAAGCCGATGACGCCCGACGCCGACACCGCCGCTCCGACGCCGAGCGCGCCCGCCAGGATGAGCCTGCGCTTGAGCCGCTCCACGTCCACGCCCAGGTGCCACGCCTCGCGCTCACCCAGCAGCAGCAGGTTCAGCGAGCGCGCCTCGCTCAACAGCAACACCAGCGCCACCACCAGCGGCACCGCGGCCGCGCCCACCACGCTCCACGAGGCCCCGCTCAGGCTGCCCCACGTCCAGAAGGTGATGGTGCGAAGCTGCGCGTCGGTGGCGACGTGGGTGAGCAGGCCGATGCCCGCGCCCGCGCCCGCCGTCACCGCCACGCCCGCCAGCAGCACCCGCGTCGTCTCCGAACGTCCGCCGCCCGTGCCCAGCCGCTTCGCGAGCAACGTCGCGCCCAGGGCACCGATGAACGCCATGCCCGGCACCACCAGCAGCCGGAACGCGCCCAGCCTCGAATCGAGCGACAGGTCCATCACGATGGCCAGCACCGCGCCCAGCGCCGCGCCACCCGAGGTGCCCAGGAGGCCCGGCTCCACGAGCGGGTTGCGGAACAGGGCCTGGAGCGCTGCGCCACACGTGGCCAGCACCGCGCCCACCATCACCCCGAGCACCACGCGCGGCAGGCGGATGGACAGCAACACCGCCTCCTGCACGGCCTCCAGCCGGTGGCCCGTCTCCACTCCGAGCGCTCCCAGCAGGCTGCCCGCGAGCCCCAACAACGGCACCCGCACCGAGCCCACCGAGAGCGACGTCAGCGCGGCCACCACTAGCACCGCGCCCAACACCCACCACGGACGTGGACGGAGACGGGCCGGATTCACCGGCTCGCGCGCGGGATAGCTCGCGGGAGCCGGTGCCACGTCCGAAGCGCTCATTTCGCGTCCCGCGCCGGCAACCCCATGCCGTCCTGGATGCGCTGCACGGCCTTGCCCAGGTTCGGCCCCAGGCTCATGAAGTGCACGTCCTCGACGGTGGTCACCTTCCAGCCCTTCACCTGGGACAGCCCCGGCACGTTGCGCAGCGCCGCCTCACCACCGAGCGCCGTCAGCGTGCCGTCCGGCACCAGGATGATGTCGGGCGCCGTGACGATGACACCCTCCGCCGTCAGCGGCCGGTGACCCGAGTACTCCGTCACGGCGTTGACGCCGCCCGCGAGCCGGATGAGCTCGTCGGTGGGCGTCTCCTTGCCCGCCACCATCAGCGCGTTGGCGCCCCGCGCGTACAGCGCGAGGACGCGCACGGGCTTGCCCTGCTTGCCCTTGGCGGCCCGGGCTGCCGCGTCCTGGAGCTGCTTCTCCAGGTCCGCCACCAGCGCCTCGCCCTGGGACTCGCGCCCCAGCTTCCTGGCGAGCACGCGGACGCGGTTGCGCGCCTCGTCCAGCGTCGGCTTGTTGGACAGGATGACGACGTCCAGGCCCGCCGAGCGCAGCTGCTCGAGCACGCCCGGAGGCCCCGCCTCCTCGGACGCGAGCAGCGCCGTGGTGCCCAGCGCAATCAGGGGCTCCGACGCGAGCGCGCGCTGGTAGCCCACCTTGGGACGGCCACGCGCCACCGGCAGCGCCAGGCTGGTGTCGTCCACGCCCACCACGGCCTCGCCCATCCCCAGCGCGAACACCGTCTCGGTGACGGCGGGACCCACCGTCACCAGCTTCACCGGCGCGCTCTTCGCGGGAGCCCCCTTGGGCGCGCTCTTCGCGGCGGCGGGGGGCGAGGCGGCCAGCGCGCCCTGCGACAGCAGCAGCGCGGCGAGCCCCAGGCTCCAGCGCTTCATGACACCACCCCGGGCGCGGGCAGCACGGCGACCAGCTCCTCCACCAGCGCCCGCCAATCGGTGGACTCGGGCACGCCCGGCTTCCGCTTGCCGAAGATGAGCGCGATGTTCTCGCCGTCCTTGTCGAACAGCTCCAGCGACGTGACGACGCCGTCCCGCGTGGGCTTGCGGACGATCCAGGCCGAGTGGATGTGGTCGGTGCGCAGGTGCAGGTTGAAGCTCGGGTCCAGCACGTTCATCCACGGGCCCATGGCCTTCACCGTGTGCACCGGGCCGGTGTGGATCTGGATGGCGCCGGGGTTGCCCACGAACACCATGATGGCCAGCCCCGAGGCCGCCACCTTCTCCAGCACCCACGTCAGCGACGCGGGCGCCACGGGCGTGACGAACTCCTTGCCCACCAGCCGCAGCGCCTGGGTGCGCGCGACCTTGAAGCGGCGCAAGAGCGGGAAGAAGTCGTGCGTGTCCTGCAGCCCGCGCCAGCCCTCCACCAGGCCCGCCACGTCGATGTCCGCGTCCGGGCGCGGCGCCTCGGGGGCCGTGGCCGCCTCCACGGGGACGAGCTTCGTCTGCTCCGCGTGGGTGAAGTCCTCCACGATGCGCTCGAACGCGGAGACGCCCTGCTCGTCCTCCAGATAGATTTTGTGGAGGGCCATGCCGGTGGCGTCGAAGAAGTGCAGGCTGCGGCGGATGCCCTCGGGCCGCGTCTCGCGCACCGCGTAGCCGAAGCGCCAGCGCGTCAGGAACAGGCGCAAATCAATGTTCTCGTCGAGCACCAGCGCGACGGCGCCGTTCACCTCGATGTTGCGGTACAGGCCACGCTTCTCGTGCACCGCGCTCTCGTTGCGCGTGAGCGTCATCACCTTGCCCAGCGTGTCCAGCCGGGGCAGCAGGGCGTCGAGGCGCAGGTCCAACCGGACGACTTCGCCGCCCACGCCGGTGGCGAGCAGCTGGGCCTCGCTCACGCCCAGCTGCTGGGCCGCGTCACGGATGCGCGTGCGCGGCTCGGCCTCGCGCAGCGCGTTCCAGCGCTGGAGGAGGGCGGTGGGCTCGGAGGAGGAGGCCGTGGAGGCAGGGTTGGAAATCATGGCGGACACCTGGAAAGAGAGGAGCGGAACGGCGACATCAACGCGAGGCTGCGGGGGAGATTCCTTCGGACGGCGCTTCATCGACGGCCGCGCCACCCGTGGGCGACGTCAGCTTCGACCAGCGCAGCTTCAGCATCGCGGGCGTGCCGGCGTCGTCGTAGTAGGACTCCATCTTCACCTTGAAGAACGCGCCGGAGTCGGTGCGCACCACGTACACCAGCGCGCGCGGCGTCAGCTTGTGCGTGGACACGTCATACGAGTACCAGGCGCCGTTCGCCTCGAAGACGGTGTCCGGGTCCGCGCCCTCGTCCTCCCCGTCGTCCTTGTCCACCGCGTAGCCGCTCGCGGGCGCCTGGGTCAGCGCCGCGAAGTCCTGACCGGACACCACCGCCACCTCCACGCCGCCCGTGCCGTTGACGCCGCCGCGCGAGCGGATGTGGTAGCGATTGAAGGACACATCCCAGAGCGCGTCCGCGTCCGACGGCACCTGCGCGCCCTCGTCCAGGTCCAGGCCAATCCAGACCGACGAGTCCGTGGCGTTCACCGTGGTGGTGATGGAGCCGTCCGCGTTGCTCACGTGGCTGATGTGCGTGCCGTCCGTCGGCTCCAGCTCGTCGCCCGGCGTGGGCTCGAGGTCGTCACCGCAGGCGGCGAGCAGACCGGACAGGCACAGCGCGGCGGCGACGCGGGACGCGCGGAGGAAGGTGGGGCGGGACATACGGGCTCCTGGGAAGTGGGGGTGGAAGCTCACAGCCGGACAGCGACGCCGGCCTGGAAGGAACGCGGAGGAATGGGCAGGTCCGTCGGATTGCCCGCATCGGCCAGGTTGGAGCCGATGACGAAGAACTGGAGCGACTCGCGCGGACGCCACGCGATGCGCGCGTCCAGGGAGAGGTACGCGTCCGAGTCGTACGGGTTGGCGACGCCGTCCCCATCCGTGTCCGGATAGAAGGGCCGCTGGCCGACGAGCGCGCCGCGCACCCACGTCTCCAGGCCCCACTCGCGGTGGCGCCAGGTGGCCTGCGCCGTCAGCCGGTGGCGCGCCTGGCCCTCCAGCGCGCGCTCCTGCGACTGGTCGCGGCCGTCGGTGAGCGAGTACGCCAGCTCCCCCGACAGTCGCCACGGGAACTGCTGACGGATGCCCAGCTCGCCGCCGCGCACCCGCGCTCGCGCCACGTTGACGTAGGAGAATTGCTGCTGCTCTCCGCCCTGCTCCACCGACGTCCCAATCATGTCGCGCAGCGAGTGCTGGAACGCGCTCACCCACAAGAGCGAGCGCTCCGTGGGGCGCACCTCGGTGGCGACGCTGAAGCTGCGCGAGCGCTCCGGCTTCAGGTCCGGGTTGCCGCGCACGACGTAGCCCACGGAGGGGTTCTCGAAGTCGATGAGCAGCTCCTGGAAGCCCGGCGCCCGGTAGCCCCAGCCGTAGCTGGCGCGCACGGTGAGCCACGACAGCGGGTCCACCTTCGCCGCGAGCCGGGGCGTCACCGCCGAGCCGAACTGCGTGTCCAAGTCCACGCGCGCGCCGGGCACCACCACCAGCTTGGGCTCCGTCAAGAGCGTCCAGCTGTCCTGCGCGTACAGGGAGCCTCGGCCCCGCTCGCCCGTGCCCGTCTCCAGCCGGTCCGCCGTCAGCCACTCGCCCAGCGCCTCCGCGCCGACGACGAGCGCGTGCCGCTCACCCAGGCGCGCGTCCAGCTGCGTGCCCAGCCGGGCCTGCTGGTCGCGCGTCTCTTCCACCGTGTCCAGCGCGGAGGAGCGGCGCTGGTCGCGCAGGTACGTGCGCTGGAAGCGCGAGTACGAGCCCTCCACGCGCAGCGACGCGTCGTCGCTCAGCTTCCACGTCGGCGCCACGCGCGAGTTGATGGACAGGTCGCGGCTGGCCCGGTCGAACACCGCGCCGGTGGCGCCCAGGTCGATGCCGCGCTGGGTGCGCCGCGAGACGCCCGCGGACGCCTCCAGCGACATCGCACCCTGGTTCTTCAAGTCGCCGCTCGCCGAGACGTCGAAGCCATCCAGGCTGCTGCCGCTGGTGCCCACGTCCGCCGTGTCCAAATCATAGGACGCGCGGCGCTGCAGCCCGCCGCTCAGCCGCAGGCCCCAGTTCTCACCACGCGCCTCGCCCGTGGCGTCCAGGTCCAGCCGGTCCAGCTGGCCGTACGCCAGCCGCAGCTCTCCGCCGAGCGGCTTGCGCGCGCGCCGCGTGATGAAGTTCACCACGCCGCCCACCGCGTCGCTGCCGTAGAGGACGGACGAGGGGCCCTTCACGATTTCGACCTGCTCCACGTCCTCCAGGGACAGGCGCGACAGGTCCACGCTGCCGGCCACGCGGCCCGCGACGCGCTCGCCGTCCACCAGCACCAGCACGTACTCGGGCCCCAGGCCCTGCACCTGGAGCGACGCGCCCGCGAAGGTCTGGTTCACCACCAGACCCGGGTGCGCCGCGAGCAGCTCCGACGCGTCGCGCGCGCCGCTGGCGACAATCTCGGCGCGGGTGATGACCTCGGTGGCCACGGGCGTCTCGCTCAGCCGCTCCTGCGTGCGCGACGCCGTCACCACCGTGCGGCGCGACGTGGGCACGTCGTCGAGCGATGCGTCCTCGGCGGAGGGCACGGGCGTCGAAGATGCCGAGGTCGTCGAGGCCCCTGGACCCGCGACGACCTCGGCCTGCTTCGACTGCTCCGCCGCATCCTCGGTGACGCCCGACGCGGAAGACTCCGACTGCGCCGGGACCTGCTCCCCGGCGGACTGAACTTCAGAAGCGACAGAGGACTCGGGCGCGGCGTCCCCGGGTGCCTGGGCCGTGACGGCCCCGGGCTCCGACGACATCGAGCCCCACGCCATCGACGGCGCGGCACAGGCCAACACGAAGAGACACCAACTGCCGCGCATACAACGTCCTCCGGCCCGCGACCGGTCGAGACTCCCCAGCGTCCTGGAGTCCCCACGGGGCACTGGGCTCAACGGCCTCGGGCCTCAAAGTCCAAACCTGTGACACCCCGGAACGCGCGCCCCGGGAACTCCCACCGCTCAACCGTGCGCGCCCTTCGCGCTCCCATCACCCGGCGGCCGCTCCAGCGGCACCACCCGCGTCCGATGACACCGCCGGCACTTGAGCTCCACGCCCTCGGGCACCAGCCTCGCCAACAGACTTCCGCACAGACACCGCAGCTCGCCCGCCTCGCCTTCCCGCTGGCATCCGTCGCGCATCTCCACCCCGGTGTCTGAAACGCGACTGACGATATTGATACTCATTATCAAAGTCAACCCCATCACCCAGGTTCTGTCCCCGGGGCGACAGGTGCGGGTTCCAGGAGGACCGTGAGTGGGGATTGGCGCACCAGGGGACTGTCCGGGGCGGACACTCCGTGGGGCCCGGGGCGGGCGGAGGGCTCGTGAATGAGGACGAGGCGCGGCGTCACCGCGCGGATGAGGAGCGGCGTCACCGCGCGGATGAGGCGCGGTGGAGACGCGCGGGCGGCGCGGATGGCATCGCCGTTGAGGTGGGAGCCAGGCGCTGGCTGTCGGCGCAGCGAGGCTTCGCGCGGATGACGGCGGCGCCGTTGAGGCGGGCTCCGGGCCTCAGTTCATCAGTGGAGCTTGGGGCGCGCGGCGGCCTCGCGCTGGATGCGAGGCTTGGGCGTCACCATGCGGGCGATGCCGTAATAAAGCTGGTCCTCGGTGTAGACCTTGCGCACGCGCCGGTGGGTGCCGGGGACGTAGGCGGGGCCGGGACGCTCCAGCCACTGGAGCACGCGCACCTCGCCGGTGAGGGCCAGGGCGGAGAGCAGCTCCGGAGGGCACTGCTTGAGGTAGCGGCGCACCAGGGGGCGCAGCTTCCGGGAGAAGTCCTTGCCGAGCACCGCGTGCCTGCGCCCCGAGTGCAGCGTGCCGTCGAAGCGGCGCGACATGTGGAAGAGCTCGTGCATCACCGTCTCCAGCCGGGCCTGGGCGGTGGAGCCCCGGAAGAACAGGGGCCGCAGGGTGATGCAGTAGAGCATCCGCCGGCCGCGGAGGCGGATGACGGGCTTGCGCCGGCCCCGGCGGTCCTTGCTCTTGCCGCCCCGGAAGCACAGGGGCTTGACGGTGCCGCGGGAGGCTCGGCGCGCCTCACCCGCCACCACCAGGATGCGGCCCGCCTTCACGTGGGCGAACTCCGGCAGCTTCGTCGCGATGTCCCGGATGAGGGCGCGGACCGTCTTGTTGAAGTTGGGGCGGCGTCGGACCACGAGTGGTGGACAGTCTAGCGGAAAAGCCCTTGGGGAGGCCCTCCAGGGTGCACACAATGTCTAGCGTCATGCGCAAGACTTCGCTCGTCGTCCAGCTCGCGGCACTCGTCTGCTTGGGCCTGGGGTGCGCCTCGGCCCCTTCCCGTCCGTCGGCCCAGGCCTCGCTGACAGGCCAGCAGACCTCCGTGGAATCCCAAGGCCTCACCGAGGCCACCCTGCGCTTCGGCGCCCAGCTCGAGAGCGCCGGCCCCGGCATGGTGGAGCGGGCCGACTACGAGCTCGTCTCTGAGGGAAAGGTGCTCAAGAAGGGCTCCGCCAAGCTGGAGACCGCGCTCCAGCCCGGGGCCGCGACGGAGGTGTCCTTCCAGGAGAAGGCCGCCTACGTCCAGAGCCCCGAGGACCTCGCGCGCCTGAGCGCCCAGGGCGGCACGGTGCTGCTCGCCCTGAGAGGCGTGCTGGTGGTGCGCTCCGGTGACTCCGAGCAGCAGGTGCCCTTCGCCGCGAGCCGCGCGGTGCGCGTGCCCCGGCTGCCCACCGTGGTGGTGGAGGAGCTGGATGGCGCGCGCTACTCGGCCGAGGAGGTGCAGCTCAACCTCCGGCTGGGTATCCGCAACCCCAACCCCTTCCCGCTGAAGCTGGATGGGCTGACGTGGCAGGTGGCGGTGGCGGGCAAGGCGCTGGACAGCGGGACGCTGGCCCAGGCGGACAGCGTGGATGCGTCCGCCACGGGTGTGTACCCGGTGGAGGTGGCGGTGACGAAGGACTCATGGGGACCGGAGGTGAAGTCCCTCATCTCGCGCGGAATCCTGCCCTATGGGGTGACAGGAGAGCTGACGGGTCCACTGATGCGGGTGCCGTACTCGCTGACAGGCGAGGTGAAGCTGAACGTGTCCCGCTAGGATGGGCGATGCGTGCCCATCTATCTGTTGAGTGAAGAGCACCCGGAGCTGTTCCCGCCTCCGGACCGCGCGGACAAGAGCGGCGTGCTCGCCGTGGGCGGGGACCTGAGCCCCGAGCGGCTGCTGGCGGCGTACTCGCGCGGCATCTTCCCCTGGTTCAGCGAGGGGGACCCCATCCTGTGGCACTCGCCGGACCCGCGCTTCGTGCTGGAGCCGGACAAGCTGCACGTGGGCCGCAGCCTGAGGAAGACGCTGGCGCGGGGCGAGTACGAGGTGCGCTACGACACGGCCTTCGCGCGCGTCATCACCGAGTGCGGCCGCGTGACGCGCCCCGGGCAGAACGGCACGTGGATCACCGACGAGATGCTGGAGGCGTACGTCGCGCTGCACGAGCGCGGCTATGCGCACTCGGTGGAGGCGTGGGCGGGGGGCGAGCTGAAGGGCGGGCTGTACGGCGTGTCGCTGGGCGCGGCGTTCTTCGGAGAGAGCATGTTCGCGCTGGCGCCGGACGCATCGAAGGTGGCCTTCGTCACCGCGGTGGAGCGCTTCAAGGCGTGGGGCTTCCAGTTCGTGGACTGCCAGGTGGAGACCGAGCACCTGTCGCGCTTCGGCGCGGAGTCCTGGCCCCGCAAGCGCTTCCTCACCGCGCTGCGAGAGGCCCTGCGTCAGCCGACGCGGCAGGGGAAGTGGACCCAGCCCGCGTCCGAGTAAGGCGCGGGGGCCTCAGTCCGCCACGCCCCACAGCTCCACGGTGCCGTCCGCCCGTCCCCACGCCACCAGGCGTCCGTCGGGAGAGAACACCGCGTCGCTCGTGTGCAGGTCCTCGCCGTCTCCGTGGTGGAACAACGCCTCGCCCGTGTCGAAGCGATGCACGCCGAAGCCTCGGCCATCGCGAGAGGCTGCGAGCAGTGTGCCGTCGGGGTTGAAGCTCAGGTTGCACGCGTAGCCATGGAAGCCCGAGAGCGACCTCACCTGGCGACGCTCGCCCACGTGCACCACGGCGACCTCCTCCGTGATTCCACCCACGGCGAGCAGCGGCTGCGTCGGATGGAAGGCGAGACTCCACACCGTGGGCGCGTCGATGGAGAGCGTCACGGGGCGGGCCTCGGAGGCGACGTCCCAGAGCCACAGGTTCTCGCCGCGTCGGTCATCGGCGTGGAAGGTCACCGCGGCGAAGCGGCCCTCCGGAGAGAGCGCGCACGCCGTCACCGACACGCCCAGGTCCATCGGCGTGAGCTCACGAAGCGGCCGCCAGGACTTCAGGTCCCACACCTCCGGCGAGTCACCTTCCAAGGGAACCAGCAGCAACCGCGCTCCATCCGCGGACATGGCGAGCCGGGTCACCGCGTGCGTCAGGTGCCGCTCACGCGCCTGTGCGCCGTCCTTCGCGCAGAAGGCCACCAACCTCGGCCGCCACAGTCCCAGGGGCGAGCGGTTCGCGGACACCACCGTCAGGACGTGCTCGGCGTCGGGGAAGACCAGGGAGTGCATCCCGGACGCGGACGCGTGGTTCCACATCGGCTCCGGAGAAAGCATCTCCAGGTCCCACCACCGCAGGGGATTTCCCCTCCGCGCCAGCGCGCTGAGCCGGGTCCCCGTCGGGTCGAAGGCGAGCCGCTGGCCACAGGCAAACAAGTCCGGCAGCGAGGGACCGAGCCGCGCCACCGGCGTCAGTCTCGCTGCGTTGGACTCGGTGATGACGGGGCGGGAAGCTCGCATGGGAGTGCTCGGCCGACGGGGTGGGTGCGAGGGCCTGACCGCGCCCCACCCTTCCGATACGAAGCCACCGCGACGCCCCGGTCACCGGAGACGACGAACTCCTTCAGCGCTTCACCTTGCACGGGGACAGGGTGCGCTGCTGCACCATCAGGTCCTCCTCGGAGGGGCTGCTGTAGCGCACGGCCTTCGGCGCGGCCTTGGGCTTGGCCACCTCGTGCACGTAGAGCGACATCAAGTCCCGCGTGAGGATGAACTTCAGCCCGGCGCTGTCGTGCAGCCCGCCGAAGAACACCGAGCCGCCGTTGCGAAGCTGCAGGGGCGTGAGCGCGCCAATCGGCTTGTGCAGCACCACGGACAGGTCCTCCGTGGCCCAGTCACACGGGTTCTTCTTCCCGGCGCGCTCCATCCACGTCACCAGGAAGTCGCTCACCGTGGTGCCGTCCTCCCAGCTCGCGCCGATGCGCTCCCACAGCCGTCCGCACTCCGGCATGTCGCAGTCGCGCGCGGGCACGTACTCCATCACGTCCGAGGGGAGCCCCTCCGCCTCCTTGCCCGTCTCGCGCTCCGTCGGCCGGCGCAGCTTGCACCCCGTGGGCTCGTCCTTCTGCCGCAGCGCCACCGGCGTGCCGGACAACCTGCCCGGCGGCAGCAGGTCGCACTCCGCCTGAACCTCCGCCATGAGGAACGTCTTGCGCTCCGCGTCCGTGGCGCCCATTCGCACGGCCCACCAGGCGCTCGGCACCGCGCGACAGGGCACCGTGTCCGTCTTGCCGTAGATCCACAGCGGAATCGTCGGGTCCGGCGCGCCCAGCTTCCGGATGTCCAGCTCGTCCACCCGCTTGAAGCCCGCGCGGTCGCGCTCCAGCCCCTTGAAGTAGGGGTCCTTCGACTCCGGGATGATGGCCTGGTGCACCAGCCAGCCCGAGCCCTCCAGCCCCGCCTGCATGCGCGAGGTGAAGGGCACCACGTCCGGGCGCTTCGGACAGCCCCGGTCCGGCTCGGTGGGGATGATGAACTTCACCGAGCCATCATCATCGTCCTGCGCCCCCGCGCTCCACGGCGCGAGCAGCGCCCAGCCCAGCACCCACGCAGTCGACCGCATCGACAATCGCATCCGCTCTCCTCCAGGCGACTCGAATCCTGGATGCGTTCATACCCCAAGCCCGGCGCGCCGCGGCACCTCGACGCACCGCGCCCGAAGCACGGCCAGCACCTTCGCGATATGAACACCCCGACACCCACTCACCAGGATGAGCCCATGCGCGCCCTGTCGATGCTGGCCGCGATGACACTGGCCTTGATGGCCTGCGGCAAGGACAAGCCCGACCCCGAGCCCCAACCTCCCGTCAGCGACGCCGACGAGGGCGACTGGGAGGACACAGGCCCCTTCGCCACCTGCAGCGTGGACGCCGCCTCCAACGCCTGCGGCAGCCTGGGCAGCTTCGACATCACCGGCTGCACACCCGGACAGCTCACCTCGCTGGACCCCGACGGCGTCTACACGATTCACGTGCGCGCGCGCACGCCCCGCTACGGCAACACCTACGCCTTCTCGTCGCAGTCGATGCGGCTGGCGGACTCGGGCGACCAGTACGCGGGCGGCCTTCCCCTCGACACGCGGCAGGTGCATGCCGGTGGCGTCGTCTTCGCCTCCGGCTCGTTCACCTCGGGCACCACCTCCCGACGCCGCTCGTTCATCGGCTGCCAGTCCCCCGCCCCGAACCGGCTGCAGGGCTGCTACGTGGACTGCATCAACGGCAGGCTCGAGAGCGAGGGCACCTTCGACGCGTGGAAGGTCACGCCTCGCGAGGGCGAGCCCGTGTCCTCCGGCCTGGAGCTCCTGTCGGAGACGGCCGTGTCGGCGGGACTCGCCGCCGACGTCTACGTCACCAAGGGCCACGCCTACGTCGTGTCCCTCTACGGTGGCCTCTTCGTCTACGACGTGAGCGACCCGGCGAACCCCCGGCTCACCCGCAACATCCGCCGCGCGAACGACAACTACTGGAACGGCGTGTGGGCCAAGGACGACGCGCTCTACATCGCCAGTGACTCGCGGGGCGTCATCGTCTTCGACATCAGCACCCCGGGCGAGCCCCTGGAGGTGCGCGCGATGGGCACCGCGCGCACCAACGTGCACACGGTGTTCGTCGAGGGGAACCGCCTGTTCGCCGCGTCCCCCGCGCCCACGGGAGAAGTCCTCGTCTACGACATCTCCCAGCCGCTCGACCCACAGTTGACGGGCACCTTCCAGGCCACGGGCTTCACCGCGGCGACGTCCTACGGCCCCCACGACATGTTCGCCTTCGAGGGGCGGCTCTACGTCAACTTCTGGCGCGCCGGCTATGTCATCGCCTCACTGCAGGACGACGCCGCGCCGAAGCAGCTCGGCGCCTACCGCTACGAGCACTCCAACAGCCACGCCAGCGCCGTCGCGCGCTACGGCGAGCGCCTCATCGCCTTCGAGGGCGGCGAGGACTGGGGCGCGCACCTGCGCGTGCTGGACGTGACGGACGCGGCCAACCCCCAGCGCATCGGCGAGTACCGGCGGCGCCAGCAGGTCTCCATCCACAACATGGTGCTGTCCGGCACGAAGCTCTACGTCGCCTGGTACCACGAGGGCGTGCGCGTACTGGACGTGTCCACCCCGGAGAGCCCCCGCGAGGTGGCCCACTACAACACCTTCCGTCCGGACGACCCGATGCGCGGCGAGAGCTTCTACGACGGCGCCATCGGCATGCGCGTGCCCGGGGACGGCTTCATCTACGCGGTGGACACCTCGCGCGGCCTGCTCATCCTGCGCGAGACGCCCTGAACCTCACTGCGCCTTCTTGCGCGCGGGCTTCTTCGGCGCCGGCTTGAGGATTTCAATCTCCACCGGGGGCTCCGGCTTCACGTCGGAGCCCGCGTCCGGCGTGGCGGCCGAAGGCTCCGGGGCCTTCACCTCCACCCGGTCCTCCAGCGGCACCCGCCCCGCCGAGCGGCGGAACAGCTCCCACAGCGCCTTGTGCCAGTCCTCGCGGCTCGCCGAGCCCGACACCACCAGCCCCGCGCCGCTGTAGCGCGCCTCCAGGCCCAGCGGCTGCAGCGCGGTGGTGAACGACGTGAGCTGCTCCTGCAGCGCCGGCACGTCGAACGTCAGCTCCAAGTCCCGCGCGACGAAGGCGTCCGTGCGCAGCACCTCCAGCAGCGCCGCGCGGCACGCCGCGTCCTTCACCGTGGCCGTCAGCGCGCGCTCCGCGCCCTGCGTGGCCTTCAGGTCCGGACACGCCTTGCGCGCCGCCGCCAGCCGGGGCGTGACGTCCTCATCTGGCGGGTTGCCCACGGTGAGCCGCCACACGGCGAAGCGCCCCTCCGCATAGAGGAGCATCAGCGTGCGCCCGGGCTTTCGCCCACTGAGCAACAGTTCGTTGCTGCCCTGGAGCACCTCCACGTGGGCCACGGAGGGGTCCTCCACCTCCACCCACTCGACGGCCGCCAGCTTCTGGAACTGCTCCTTGTCGAGCTCCAGGGGACGGACCAGGTCCACCGGCCACGCCAGGGCCAGCGCGGGGACGAGGAGGGCCAGGAGTGCTCCAAGGGAATACATGCGAGCGGGCATCGGGGCTCCGGCGGGGTGGAACGGACCCTTAGCACGGGATAAGAACGGTGCTCTATGCCTACCTGGGCCCTCTGGGTCGCCTGCCTGGCGCTGTGCTTCGTCAGGTCGCTGGTCGCCGCGGCCGAATCCGCGCTCTACGGAACGTCGGACCTGCGTGCACAGGAGCTGGCCGAATCCCACAAGGGCGCGTCGAGCCGACGCGTGCTGCGTCACAAGACCGAGCGCGAGGCCACCGCCACCGCGCTGCGCCTGGGCACCCTGCTCAGCGGGTTCCTCGCCGCCGCCATTGGCGCGTTCGTCCCGCCGCGCATGCTGGATTTGACGCGCTACGGTGAGGCCGCGTGGCTGCCCGTCGCCACCGTGGCCGCGGGTGCGCTGTTCGTCGGCGTGCTGGCCAGCCTCATGGAGGTCACCATGCGTGGCCTCGCCAACGCGAACCCGGAGCGGTGGGCGCTGCGGCTGTCGGGCGTGGTGTCGCTGCTGGTGGCGGTGCTCTACCCGCCCATGCGCGTGGTGCTCGGCGTGCTGAATCTGATGGCGCGCACCTTCGGCCGCACGCTGCGCTTCGAGCCGCCGCCGCCGCCGCTCGAGGAGCTGGAGAAGCTGCTCGCCGCGCAGGCCGCGAAGAACGAGGTCGACAAGAGCGCGCCCCAGCTCATCCGCTCCATCTTCGAGCTGTCCGACAAGCGCTGCCGCGACGTCATGGTGCCGCGTACCGAGGTCGTCACCGTCGACAGCACCATCTCCTCCGAGGACCTGCTGCGACTGCTCGCCGAGGAGAACCACTCGCGCATCCCCGTGTACCGGGACGACGTGGACCACATCATCGGCGTGCTGCACGCGCGCGACATCATCCCGCTGCTCCAACACCCGGAGCTCATCGTCCTGCAGGACATCATCCGCCCCGCGCACTTCGTGCCGTGGATGAAGCCCATCGGCGACCTCCTGCGCGACATGCAGAAGCGCAAGATCCACATGGCCATCGTCGTGGACGAGTACGGCGGCTTCATGGGCGTCGTCACGCTGGAGGACATCCTGCGCGAAATCGTCGGCGACATCGGCGACGAGTTCGAGGTGGAGGAGAAGCAGGTCGAGAAGATGGCGGACGGCAGCTTCATGGTGGACGCCGCCATGGAGGTGGACAGCTTCACCCAGGCGTTCGGCTTCCCGCTGCCCGAGGGCGACTTCGACACGCTGGGCGGCTACCTGTCGTCGCTCGCCGGCCACCTGCCGGACGTGGGCGAGCGCTTCACCTACAACGGCTGGCAGTTCGTCGTGGCCAACAAGGAAGGCGCCCGCATCGACCGCGTGCGCATGTCCCGGCTCAAGAGCGCCACGCCTGGCAAGGACACGCGCCCCAAGGAGCCTCGCTCCGAGGCCCCCGCCGCCAAGTCCTGAGCGTCACTCCGCCATGCCCTCCAGCGGGGGCACGTGCGTGAGCTTGCGCGAGCCCTGGGCCCGGAAGGACGCCCGCCGCTCGGTGCCGCCGAAGCGCAGCACCACCCCGCCGCGAAGCCGCACCGGCACCGCCCCCGTCACCGGCACCACGCGCTCGGCGGACAGCGGGAAGAGCACGCGCAGGGGCGCCTCGCCCTGGGGCGGCAGCGCCGCGTCCACCTGCTGCTGGCCGGTGGCCACGCGCCGTCCGTCCACCCACAGCTCGAAGTCCACCGCGGTGAGCGTCGCCGGGTCCGACGCGGGGTTCTTCACCTGGAGCCCGACATCGAGAAGCCCCGAGCCGTCCGCCTGGAAGTCCACGTCCAGCGACTCGACGCGCACCGCCTCGTCATAGGCGCGCGGCTTGAGGGGCACCGCGCCCAGGCACCCAGGGCCGGCGAGCGCCGCCCATGCCCCGAGGACGAGGAGCCGCGTGCGCATCAGCCGCCCAAGAGGGGCTGGAGCGCCTCCACCGTGAGGGGCCAGCCCGCCCGGCGGGCCAGCGCCTCCAGCGCCTTGATGAACTCCGCCGCCGACTGGAAGCGCCGCGCCCGGTCCGCGAAGAGCGCCTTGCGCACCACCAGCCCCGCGTAGTCCGGCAGGTCCGACGTCACCGAGGAGAGCAGCGGCACCCGCGCGTCGCGCACCTTGTGCATCAGGTCCGCCTCGTTGTCGCCCGAGTACAGCCGCCGGCTGGCAAACAGCTCCCACAGGATGATGCCCACCGCGAACAAGTCGGTGCGCGCGTCCACCGCCTGCCCCAGCACCTGCTCGGGGCTCATGTACGGCAGCGTGCCGCGCAGCGCGCCCGCGTCGCCGCGCATCATCCCCTCCACCTCCGCCACGCCGAAGTCCGTCAGCTTCACGTCGCCGTTGATGCCGAGCAGCACGTTGGCCGGGTTGAGGTCGCGGTGGACGATGGTGGCGCCGTTCTCCCCCACCTTCGCGCGGTGGATGTAGTCGAGCGCCTTGAGCAGACACCACGCGATGTAGCAGGCGGCCTCGGGCGGCATCGCCGCGCCGGCCTTGAGGAGCAGCTCCTGCATGTAGCCGAGCGTCCGGCCACTGACGAGCTCCTGCACCATGAGGTAGTCCGGCCCCGCCTTGAACAGGCGGAACGTCCGGACGATGTGCGCGTGTCGCAGGCGCACCGTCAGCTTCGCCTCGTCGACGAAGGCCTTCACGTAGGCCGTGTCGTTGCGGAACGACGGGTGCAACCGCTTGATGACAACTTCGTCGGGCTCGCCGGGCGAGCGCTGCGTCGTGGACCGGGCTCGCGCCTGGTACACCTCCGCCATGCCGCCAACGGCCAGTCGGCCGACTACCTCGTAGCCACCCAGGTCCGGAGCATCCGCCACGACACAAGCCTACTGCGATTTTCCGCAGGCACCCACTATTCAGCCATCAAGGCTGAATACAGGGCCTCGTATCGCCGGGCGGAGACATCCCAGGAAAAGTCCTTCTCCATGCCCCGCCGCCTGAAATCCGCGAGCCGGGGCGGGTCCGCGTAGAGGGCCTGGGCCCGGCGGAAGGCGGCCAGGAGCGCTGCCTTGTGGAAGGCCTCGAAGAGGATGCCGTTGCCGTCCAGCCCCCCCTCCACGGTGTCCACCAGCCCTCCGGTGGCCCGGACGATGGGCACCGTCCCATAACGCAGCGAATACATCTGGTTCAGCCCACACGGCTCGTATCGGCTGGGCATCAGGAAGAAGTCGGCGCCGGCCTCCACCCAATGTGACAGGGCGGGGTCGAACCCCAGGTGCACGGACACCTGGCGCGGGAAGCGGGCCTGCAGGGCGCGCAGGCCCTCCTCCAGGGGGCCCTCGCCGCTGCCCACGCCCACGAAGCGGATGTCCGCCTGCAGCGCGGTGGGCAGCGCCTCCAGCAGCAGGTCCATGCCCTTCTGCCACGCCAGCCGGCTGACGATGGCGAACACGGGCGCGTCCCCCTCCGGCAGGCCGAAGCGCTCGAGCAGCGCCCGCTTGCACACCGCCTTGCCCTCCATCTCCCGCGGGCCGAAGCGCGCTGGCAGGTAGGGGTCCGTGACGGGGTTCCACTCGTGCACGTCCACGCCGTTGAGGATGCCGTGCAGCCGGTGGGCGCGGCGGCGCAAGAGCCCGTCCAGGCCGTAGCCCTGTTCGGGCGTCTGGATTTCGCGCGCGTACGTGGGCGACACCGTGGTGAGCGCGTCGGAGAAGACGAGCCCGCCCTTGAGCAGGTTGACGGTGTCGTAGAACTCCAGCCCGCCCTCCGAAGTGAACAAGTCCCACGGCAGCCCCAGGTCCGCCATCGCGTCCTTCTGGAACTGCCCCTGGTAGGCCAGGTTGTGGATGGTGAACACGCTCTTGGCGCGCGACAGCGACGTGGACTGGAAGCCGCGCCGCAGCGCCACCGGGACGAGCCCCGTCTGCCAGTCGTTCGCGTGGATGATGTCCGGCTGGAAGCCCACGCGCTGGGCCGCCTGCAGCGCGCCCACGGACAGGTAGGCGAAGCGACGCGCGTTGTCGCCGAACTCGCCCGCCGCGTCGCCGTACAGCCCGTGGCGGCCGCCGAAGAAGTGCTCGTTCTCCAGGAACAGGACCTCCAGCCCCTGCGCCACGCGGGCGGAGAGGATGGGCCCGCCCACCTCACCGAAGGGGAAGCGCAGCTGGAGCGACTGTCCGGTGGGCGCGAGTCGTCCGGCGTCGCGCAGGTCACGGTAGCGCGGGGTGACGACCTTGACGTCGTGGCCCAGCGAGGCGAGCGCGGCGGGCAGCGCGCCGGCCACGTCCCCCAGTCCCCCCGTCTTCGAGAAGGGCGCCACCTCCGAGGAGATGAAGAGAATCTTCATGTGACAACCATGACGGTTGCGCGGGATGAGTCAACCGTGAACGTGCGCCCACTGTCGGCGTCCCTTATGGTGCGCCCGTGCTGATACCTCCCGACCCCATCCAGCGCTTCGCGGACGTCTTCGAGCGAGCAAAGAAGGCCATCCCCGTGGACCCCAACGCGGTGGTGGTGGCCAGCGTCGGCGCCGACGGTCGCCCCAGCGCGCGCGTCGTCCTGCTCAAGGACTTCGATGCGCGCGGCTTCGTGTTCTTCACCAACCACGAGAGCCGCAAGGGCCAGGAGCTGCGCGCGCACCCCTTCGCCGCGCTGTGCTTCTACTGGCAGCCCCTGGACGAGCAGGTCCGCGTGGAGGGCCGCGTGGAGGTCGTCTCCTCCGAGGAGGCCGACCAGTACTTCAAGAGCCGCGCGCGCGGCAGCCAGGTGGGCGCGTGGGCCAGCCTCCAGAGCCAGCGGCTGGGCTCGCGCGACGAATTGGAGACGCGCGTGGAGGACGTGGAGAAGCGCTACGCGGGAGGAGACGTGCCCCGCCCGCCGCACTGGTCCGGCTTCCGCGTGGTGCCCGACCGCATCGAGTTCTGGCACGCCCAGCCCAGCCGGCTGCATGACCGGCACGTGTACCTGCGCGACGGCGACGCGTGGCGCGCGCAGATGCTCTACCCGTAGTGGACGACCCCTCGTGCTACCAGGGCACCTCCGCGCCCTGGTAGTCGAAGAAGCGACCACTGTGCTCCGCGCGCAGCTCATCGATGACGTTGAGCATCCCTCGCACCGAGTCGCGTGGCGGCAAGGGCGCGTCCGGTCCGCCCATGTCCGTCCGCACCCAACCGGGGTGCAGGAGCACGGGCACGATTCCCTGGGCACGCAAGTCATTGGACAGGTTGCGCACGCCCATGTTCAACGCGACCTTGGACATCCGATAGGCATAGGCGCCGCCGTCGCTGTTCGACGACAGCGAGCCCATGCGAGAGGTGACGTAGGCCACCTTGCGCGAGCGGCCCCGCAGGAGCCCCGGGAGCAGCGCGCTGGTGACACGCAGCGGCCCCAGCGCATTGACGGCGAAGGTGCGCACCACGTCCGCGTAGTCCACGTCCGTCAGCGCGCACCACAACCCTGGCACGCCCGCGTTGTTGATGAGGACATCCACCGGCTCGCGCAGCACCTCGTCGGCGAAATCCCTGACACTCGCCTCGTCGGCCACGTCCAGCGCATGGATTCTCAAGCGCCCCGCACAGTCGTGTTTCAGCGACTCCAGCCGCCGCCTCCCCTCCTCGGTGCGCACCCCGGCGTCGACGATGTCGCCGCGCTCGAGGAGCTGTTGGACGAACTCATACCCAATGCCCCTGCTCGCTCCGGTGATGACGTAGCGCATGCTCTTCATTAACGCGCCGAATGGATGTCCTTGGCAAAACACGGACGAATGACGCGAGTGAGTGCACGCTGGTCACCGGAAAATTTGATTCAGGAGAGACAACCCATGACTGTCGCCGTCGTAGGAGGTGGGATTTCAGGTCTGGTCGTCGCCTGGCGATTGCGCTCCCGCGGTAGGGATGCCGTTCTCCTGGAGACAACCTCCCGGCTCGGCGGCGCGGTGGGCACGCGCGCGCAGCGGGGCTTCCTCCTGGAGACGGGCCCCAACAGCTTCCTGGACCGCGAGCCCGCCATGCGAGAGCTGGCATCCGCGCTCAATCTGGAACACAGGATTCGCGCGGCGGATGGGGCGGCGAAGCGGCGGTATGTCTACACGCGGGGGAAGCTGCGCTCGGTGCCCGCATCGCCGCCGGCGTTCCTGAAGTCGGACATCCTCCCCTTCGGCGCGAAGCTGCGGGTGATGGGGGAGCTGTTCAGCGGCCGCGCGGCGCCCGGCGTGGACGAATCCCTGGCGGACTTCGGGCGTCGGCACCTGGGGGCCACGGCAACGCGGGTGCTGCTGGACGCGGTGCAGACGGGCATCTTCGCGGGCGACGTGGAGAAGCTCAGCGTGGGCGCCACGTTCCCGCCGCTCGTGAAGCTGGAGCGCGAGCACCGCAGCCTCCTGCTCGGCGCCATCCAGGCCCAGAAGGCGCAGAAGGCACGGGCGAAGGCCCTGCCCGCGGGCAGCACCGGGCCGAAGCTGAGCGGCGCGCTGAGCACCTTCGAGGGCGGGCTCGGCACGCTCATCGACGCCCTGGGCACGGCGCTCGGGGACGCGGCGCGCACGGGCGCCACGGTGGAGGGCCTGACGCGGGGAGACGACGGCTGGCGGCTCGCGGTGAGTGAGCGGGGACAGCGCTCGGAGCTGAAGGCCTCCTCCGTGGTGCTGGCCGCGCCCGCATACGTGACGCGGGGCCTGTTGGAGCCGCTGGACGCGGAGCTGGCCGCGCGCGTGGGCGGCATCGACTACGCGCCCATCGCCGTGGTGCACCTGGGCTTCGACGCGGGGACGACGCCCGCGCCGGACGGCTTCGGCTTCCTGGTGCCGCCGATGGAGAAGCGCCGGCTGCTCGGCGCCATCCACGCGTCCACCGTGTTCCCCTTCCGCGTGGAGGCGGGCCGGGTGCTGTACACGTGCATGGTGGGCGGCGCGACGCGGCCGGACCTCGTGGCGCTGGACGAGGCCGAATTGGTGGCCCTGGCGCGCGAGGAGCTGAAGGCGCTCGCGGGCGTCACCGCCACGCCGACGCTCACCGAGGTCTTCCGCTGGAAGCGGGGCATCCCCCAGTACAACCTGGGCCACCTGGAGCGGATGGACGGCGTGGACCGGGCGCTCACGCGCCTGCCAGGGCTGCACCTGGCGGGGAACGCCTACAAGGGCGTGGGCCTCAACGACTGCATCCGCAACGGGCTGGCGCTCGCGGACGCGCTGGTGGACGCGGGGGCCTGAAAACGACGGCTCGGCCCCGGGCGGCGACCGTCCGGCGCCACCGGGTCAGAGGAGGAACAGGGGCACGTCAGACTGGGCATGCATGCTGCGCAGCCTTCGGAGACCCCCATGCCCCCCACCCTCCTCGTCGCCGCCGCCATCGTCCTGTTCCCCGTCGTCCTCGCCGGAAGCATCCTCGTCGACGCGCTCGAGCTCGACCTGGACAAGGCCCCCGAGCAGTGACGCCTCCACCGGTGTAGGCTCCGTCGGGAGCATGTCGGAGAAGCCCGAAGGGTCCATCGTCCGCGCCACCTTGCGGGCCCTCGCGGAGCCCCGCAGGCTGGTGCCCATCCTCCTCGTCTGCGCCCCGCTCGTCGCCGCGCAGGCGAGCTTCAGCCGCGAGCCGCTCGCCCCGCACCTGGGCGTGCTCATGTGCCTGGTCTTCGTGGGCGTGGCCCCCGTCACCTACCGGGTCCTCTTCCCGAGCGGGCTGGACTTGAGCCACGGCGGCGTGCGCGTGCTGATGTACGGCACGCTGGGCAGCGGCGTGGTGCTGGTGACGGGCTTCGTGCTGCCCAACCTGTTGGACATGGGCCCCACGTTCCTCACCCAGCGCACCAACCTCATGGTGTGCAACGCGCTGTTCCTCGTCGGCGGCTGGGGGCTGGGGCGGGACATCGGCTTCGAGGAGTCCCTGGCGAAGGAGCGCGCCCGCGCGGCCCGCTTCGCGCTGGAGGCGGAGCAGGCGCAGCTGCTCGCGCTGCGCAGCCACCTGGACCCGCATTTCCTCTTCAACACGCTCAACGCCATCGCCGAGTGGTGCCGCGAGGACGGCGCGGTGGCGGAGGCCGCGGTGCTGCGGCTGTCCACCATGCTGCGCTCGGTGCTCGCGGGCGTGCGCAAGGCGACCTGGCCCCTCTCGGAGGAGCTGGCGCTGATGCGCACCCTCTTCGACCTCCACCTACTCAGGGACCCGGAGCTGTTCCAGCTCGCGGTGGACATCCGCCCCGGCGCCGAGGACGTGCCCGTGCCGCCGCTGGTGCTGCTGCCGCTCGCGGAGAACGCGGTGAAGCACGGCCCCGCCGCGGGCCACCGGGGCCGGCTGTCGCTGGAGGTGCAGGTGCGCGACGGCCAGGTGGCGGTGGCCATCGAGAACCCCGGCGCCTCCCGGGGGCCGCGCGAGGGCAGCGCGGGCCTTCCCACGGTGGAGCGCAGGCTCGCGTTGGCCTACGGCGAACAGGCCCGCCTGTCGCTCACCAGTGACGCGGAGCGCACCCGTGTCACCGTCACCCTGCCCCGCTCGGGCCCCTTGCCAGGAGTCATCACGTGAGCCCCCCTCTGCGTGTCCTCATCGCCGACGACGAACTGCTCGCTCGCAAGCGCCTGTCGCGACTGCTGGGCGCGCTGCCCGACGTGCAGGTGTGCGGCGAGGCGGCCGACGGAGAAGCGGTGCTCGCCGCGGTGCGCGCGGGCGGCGTGGACGTGGTGCTGCTGGACATCCACATGCCCGGCCTCAGCGGCCTGGACGCGCTCGCGCTGCTGCCGGAGGACGGCCCCCGCGTGGTGCTCTGCACCGCGCACGCCGAGCACGCCGTGGACGCCTTCGAGCACGGCGCCGTGGACTACGTCCTCAAGCCCGTGGAGCCCGCGCGGCTGCAGAAGGCCCTGGAGCGCGTGCGCGCGCGAATCGGCGCGGAGCCGCGCCCTCGCGCCGAGACGCAGTCCACGGAGAAGCAGCAGGCCCGGGCGCTGGCGCGGCTGCCCATCCCCACGCGGCAGGGCATCGTCCTGGTGGACCCGGAGACGATTTCCCACGCGTCGCTGGATGACGAGCTGGTGACGGTGTTCACCGCGCAGGGCGAGTTCCTCACCGACTTCACGCTCAACGAGCTGACGGAGAAGCTGCCCGCGGACATGTTCCACCGGGTCCACCGCCGGGCGCTGCTCAACCTGCGCCACGTCGCCAGGCTGGAGCCCCTGGAGACCGGGGGCTACCTGGCGCGCACGTCGCGGGGCCACGCGGTGGAGGTCAGCCGCCAGTCCGCGCGCGAGCTGCGAAGGATGCTGGGTCTGCGCAAGGGCGCCGAGGACGAGGGCTGAACGAAGTCCCCCTCGCGTGTCGCGGCGCGCCCAGCTCGCGCCGCACCTCACCTGCGACTACTGGACGCTCACCTCGACGTCGACGAGCTGGCCGTTCACCTCGCGCTGGAAGCGCACGTTGCCCTCCTCGGTCCACGCGGGCGAGGTGCCCTGACCCAGGCTGTAGGCCGACGTGACGTTGTCCTGGGCGTCGAGCTTCATCACCCGAACCTCGGTGGTGGTCGTCGTCTGCGGCGAGAGGTAGACGATGATGCGGCGCTGGTTGGGTCCCCACTGCACGGGGGTGTTGCTCACCGGGGCCGGCACGTAGGCGGGGTCCGTGGCGAGCGACGTGCTCCGGTTCGTCACCTGCTCCAGGTTCTTCCCGTTGGGCTTCACGCGCCAGAAGGACGCGAGCCCCGAGCGCAGCTTCGACTGGAACAGGATGCTCTTGCCGTCCGGCGTCCACGACGGGCTCTGGTCGTCATGCCCCGCCGTCAGCCGCTCCGTCTTGCCGTTGCTCGCCTTGTAGAGGTGGAGCTCCGCGCTCTTCACCGGCTCGCCCACGTTCCACGAGGAGGGCAGCTTCGAGAACACCACCTGGCTGCCGTCCGGCGACACCGACGGGGCGCTCGCGCGCTCGGCGATGAGCGTCGACTTGCCGTCCTTCACGCCGTACAGCTGCTGGCTCGGCGTGAGGTAGACGATGATGCGTCGGTCCGCGACGGCGCTCTGCGACTGCTCCGCCACGGTGGCATCACCGGAGGATGCGGCCTCCACGTCCGCGCCACCGCAAGCGGTCAGCGCCAGAGAAGAAGCCATCCACATCACGAGTGTCCCGCGACGAGCGATGCTTCGGACTTCATTCGGATGCATACGGTCCTCTGTGTGAAAATTTCCGCTGCCGAGTACGAATACTGACAAAGGAGTCTGACCCGCACTCACGGGTATTTCACGTCAGACTGCTGGAACAATCCACCCAGTCTCAATTGACCCGCCGAGTACCCAACGCGCCTCTCGCACCGCGTCAGCGGTTGACGAACAGCGCCGGGATGCGCGCCGCGTCGTCGCCCAGCACTTCCGAGAGGAGCTGGTGTGCAGGGGTGGGAAGCGTGGTGCCGGCACGTGCACAGCGGGAAGCCTCGTCCAATGTGCGCATGGGCACGTCACAGTAGGACTCGCGCCAGTGGAGGGAGAGGGACTCGGCGAAGCGGCGGGCCATCAGCTCCACGCGCCCCTCGAGCCAGCCCTCGGGCGAGGTGAAGCTGGCGCGGCGCGGGCGAATCTCGCCGGGCTCGAAGTGGACGTCGTGCTCCAGCGAGGACTCGGACAGGTGGTCCTGGAGCACCGTCGCCAGCGGGGCCCGGCGCGTGTCCAGCACGCCGGAGGAGGACAGCGTGAGCTGGTGCTCCACCGACAGGCGCAGGGCGTGGTACTCGAAGGTGCGCGCCACATCCCTGTAGCGCGTGACGGGCACGGTGAAGTTGCGCGTGTACGTGCGCACCTTGGTCACCTTGCGCGTCTGCGTCTTGCCGTCCTTGTCGGTGTACGTCTCGTCCGCCTCGAACGGCTCCTCGATGGTCTCCTTGCGCTCCTCGTGGTCGGTGTATGGGACGCGCTCCGTGTACGGCGCCGTCATGGCCACGTTCTCGCTGCCGCGGCGCGTGTCGAAGCGGCCGGCGAGCAGCAGCTCCGGCTGGGACTTCGCGGCGGGCGAGTACCAGGGCGACAGCTCGTAGGCGCGCGCCAGCCGCGAGCGCAAGAGCGCCATGCGCGCCGAATCCAGGCCCGACACCTGGCCCTCCCACGTGGGCACGCTGGTGAGCTCGGGGGCCGGGGCCGGCTCGGGAGCGATTTCGCGCCAGTGGCGGCAGTAGCGCGACACCAGCTCGCGCCAGTGCGGGCCGGTGTCGGACGTCACGGCCTTGAGCCGCCCGCAGGTGTCCTTGCCGCTGTTGAGCACGGAGGACTCCATCTCGCGCTGGATGCCGACCATCTCCTTGTGCGCGAGCAGCGGGCGCTTGCGGATGAGCGTCTCCTCCGCCGTCAGCGCGTGTCCCTGGCTCGCGGGCGTGACGATGACGGCGCGCAGGTGCCGGTGCGTGCCCTCCATCTCCTCCAGGAGCGAGCTCTCCAGGCCGCCGCTGAGCTTGGCGTTCCACTGCGCGCGCCGGTCGAGGAAGCGCAAGAGGTCGTCCTCGGCCTTCTCGTCGATGCCGTCCAACCGGAAGCGCCGCGCGTTGCCGAGCAGCTGGCTGAGCGCCTTGCCGCGCAGGCCATCGCGCTCGATGACCAGGGACTTGTCATGCGGGTCCTTGGAGACGAGGTCGTCATAGAGGCTGGCGGCCTCCACGAACTGGCCGTTGCGCGCCAGCTCGTCGGCGCGACCTCGCAGGGTGGAACAGGCACTTCCGAAGAGGGCGAGCAGGAGCAGCGGAGGAAGGAGTCGGGACATGGGCGCGAAGAGCAGGACCTCTGCCGCTGACGTGGCGGGCGCCCGGATATTCGCCCCAGCCGCGCCCGGCTCGCAACGGCGGGGGGCCCTCCCGAGGCCGCCCGGCCGCCCGCGCCTACTCCACCGGCCAGTCGTGCACGGGGGCTCCCGAGGCCGTCAGCTCCAGGTAGCGCTCCTGCATCGCCGCCAGGGCGTCCCTGCGGGGCATGCCCGCCTCCAGCCGCGTGAGCACCTGCCGCTGCCAGCGCGCGCCCGTCCTGCGCGTGTCCACCCGGCGGGAGATGACCTCCATCATCCGGTCCGCCTCGTCCGCCTCCACGCCCGCGGACACCAGCCCCCGATGGGCCACGGGGATGAGCCTGCGCACCAGGTCCACCACGGGCACCACGCGGGGACTCGGCGCGGACTCGCCCGGCCACAACAGCTCCGCGTCCAGCCCCTTGCGCGAGGCGCGGATGAAGTTGCCCGCGGCGTGCGCGAAGGGCAGCGCGGGCAGCAGCGCGTCGATGCGCTCGGCGAGCCCCAGCGTCAGGCCCAGGAGGAACGCGCCGTTGGCCACCATGTCCACCACGGAGGGGCCCGCGGGCAGCGCGCGCAGCTCGATGCGCAGGTGCCCCGCGTCCTTCGGGTCATAGACGGCCCGGTTCCAGGACCACACCGTGCTCTGGTGCAGCCGCAGCTCCTCCAGCCCCGGCGGACGGCCCGAGGCCGCGTGCTCCAGCGGGGACTCGTGCCCCACCACCGGCAACAGCGGCGCGTGCAGCGCGACCGACTCGGCGAACAGCTCGTAGGCGCCCTCGCGCACCCAGCCGTGGCCGAACGTCACGCGCGCGTGGGGCTGGAAGCCGCCCTCGCCCGGCTCGCCCCGGTCATCCACGGACTGACGGAACAGCGCCACGCGCGTCTCGTCCCAGAGCTTGCGACCCAGGCACAGCGGCGAGTTGGCGCTGATGGCCAGGGCGGGCGCGGTGGCCAGCTGCGCGGCGTTGTACAGGCGCGCGAAGTCGGCGGGTGTGACGCGCAGGTGGAGCTGGAAGGACGTGTTCGCGCCCTCCAGCGTCGTGTCGTCCCAGGCGAGCGTCAGCGCCTCCTCTTCGCCCCGGATGTTGACCTCGATGGGCTTGCCGCGACGCTGGCGGATGGCGTTGTTCAGCGCGCGGTAGCGCGGCTGGGCCGTCAGCGCGCCCTTGCCCAGGTCGGCCTCTCGCAGCGTGGGGAGGATTCCAATCACCGCCACCCGCGCGCCCTCGGCCGCCGCCGCGCGCCGCACCTCCGCGAGCGCATCCTCCATTTCCGCCCGGAGCGCGGTGAAGGGCCGCCCCGCGAGCGGCCCCGGGCGCAGGTTGACCTCCAGGTTGAAGCGGTCCATCTCCAGCGTCACACGCGGGTCCTTCGTGCGCGCGAGCACCTGTTGGTTCATCGGCAGCGGGAAGCCCCGGTCGTCCACGAGGAACAACTCCAGCTCCGCGCCAATCGTCGTCGGCCCCTCGCCAAAGCCAGGCCTCGCGAGGACGACGCGCAGCGCCTCCAGGCTCTCGTCGAGCCTGCGCGAGAAGCGCTCGTAGTCCTCCGGACCGAATTCCTCCTGCTGGATGGAGAGCCCCATGCGCGGACAACCTGTGCACGGTCGCCCGCACCGGCAGCACTCGCCAGGGGCTCGCCGGCCCGGCCGCCGGGACTCCCTGGGGCCGTCCGCTCCGGGCACACGTCCGTCTCCCACCCCGGGGCACCCGGGTGACGAGGGGCCCGGGTGTGTTATCTGGCGTCCTGGCCATGCCGTCCGACACGCCCACCAACCTCTACGACCTGACGCGGCCCGCGCTCGGCGCGCTGCTGTCCGACTGGGGCTACCGGCCCCACCACCGCGACGTGCTCTGGTCCGGCCTGTACCGACAGCAGGCCCGGGCGCTGGACGAGGTGGAGGGGCTGCGCGCGGACCTGCGCGAGGCCCTGCGCGAGCGCGCGCGGCTGGGCCAGCTCACCACGCACCACGAGGCGTTCAGCTCCGACGGCCACACCCACAAGCTGCTCATGAAGCTGGAGGACGGACAGACGATTGAGACCGTCCTCATGCGCTTCAAGGGCCGCGCGACGGTGTGCATCAGCACCCAGGCCGGGTGCGCCATGGGCTGTGTCTTCTGCGCCACGGGGCAGATGGGCCTGTCGCGTCACCTGACGCCCGGCGAAATCGTGGGACAGATTCTCCACGTGCAGCGAATCCTCCGCGAGTCGGGCGAGACGCTGCGCAACGTCGTGCTCATGGGCATGGGCGAGCCCTTGCACAACTACGACAACACCCTGGCCGCGGTGGATGTCCTGGTGGACCCGCTGGGCCTGGCCATGGCGCCGCGCTTCATCACGCTGAGCACGGTGGGCGTGGTGCCGGGCATCCGTCGACTCGCGGACGAGGACCGACCGGTGCAACTGGCGGTGAGCCTGCACGGCGCGACGGACGCGGAGCGCGCGGCGCTGGTGCCCGCGGGACGACGCTGGCCGCTGGCGGAGCTGATGGACGCGTGCCGCTACTACATCGCCCGACGCAAGCGCCGCATCTTCTTCGAGTGGACGCTCATCGAGGGACGCAACGACACGGTGGAGCACGCCCACACGCTGGGCGCGCTCTTGGGGGACATGGACGCGCACGTCAACGTCATCCCCCTCAACCTCACGGTGGGCTACGACGGCGGGCCGAGCCGCCCTGAGTCGGTGCGCACCTTCCAGGACGTGCTGATGTCGCACGGTGTCCCCAGCACCGTGCGTCAACGCCGGGGCATCGACATCGACGCGGGCTGCGGCCAGCTCAAGTCCGCCGTGGAACGACGCTCGCGCCGTTCACTTCCCACCAGCCCGTGACGCGCTCTCGCGCGCATGTCAGTCGCGCCCGTTAACGTCGCGCCGCCGGAGGCAAGGTGCCGAGCGCCGGTCCCACACCCTCATCTTGTGTCGCTGGAGGACACCCGCGAGGTTTCCGCGGGGGGGCTCTTGCACGCTCCATGGCCGTGGGCACATTCTTTCCATCGGCTTCCCCGGGGAGGTGGGCGATGCTTTCCATCCAGGAGCATTCGACGACGGAAGAAGCGAGCAGCGACTTGCTCGACTTCATCCTCCAGCCGTCCAACTGGCTCTCGGCCGCGCGCCGGGAGACGGACCCTGCCGTATGGCCGGGTCAGAACACGCTGTACCAGCGCCGGGTGGGCCCGCTGCGCATCAGCGCGTGCGTGGAGGTCTCCGCGGGGCTGGAGGTGCTCTTGCACATCGCCTTCCGCGCGCCGGGGCTCACGCCCGTGAAGGCGGCGGACCAGCTGGAGAGCTTCCTCAAGGAGCGACTGCCGCTCACGCCCAACTCCGAGTGGCAGGTGGAAGTGGACGAGCGCCGGTGGATCCACTTCTCCCGGCGCTACGCGGCCTCGCACCTCACGGCGTGAGGCTGTCCAGCCGGTGATGGCGCAAAGGCTGCGCCACGTTCTTCACCGGCGTCTCGGTGAGCACGCCGAAGCGCAGGCCCTGGATGAAGGGCTCGGTGGAGTCCACCAGCACGTCCCGGGCGCTCGCCATGACGAGCGTCTCGCGGAAGCCCGCCAGTGACTGCAGGCGCGCCGTCTGGTTCATGCCGCTGGAGAAGGCGGTGTACTGACGGTTGGGGCCGAAGAGGCCGCAGTTGACGTGGGCCAGGTTGACGCCCACGGCCACGCCAAGGCCCGGCAGCTTCACGCGCTCGCACAGCGCGGCCACCTCTTCACGCGCGCCGAGCCGGGCGGTGAGCGCCTGGATGTCGCACGCGGCGCGCACGGCGGCCTCGGCGCGCTCCTTGCGGCTGGACTTGAAGAAGGGCGGGCCGAACAGGCCGATGACGCAGTCGCCGACCATCTTGTCGAACACGCCGCCGTGCTCCCAGATGCAGTCCACGGCGCGCGCGCTCCACTCGTCCACGAAGCGGCCGATGTTGCGCGGGCTGTCGAAGCCGTGCTCGCAGATGCGCGTGAAGCCGTTGATGTCCGCGAAGAGGATTCCCACCTCCTGGTCCTGCGCGCGCAGGTGCTGCGCGTAGTTGGGGTCCTGCAGGAGCGCGTCGATGATGCTGGTGGGGAAGAACTGCGACAGGTGGATGCGCTCGCGGTTGTAGTCGAGCAGGCGCTGGCTGAGCGTGGAGGCCAGCACGCGCAAGAGGTCCATCGTGTACGCGGAGAAGCCCTCGTCGCAGGCGACGGCGATCTTCCCCAACGGCTCGCTGGAGGCCGAGCCGGAGATGAGCACCGCCTCGGTGGTGCGGCCGGGGAGCAGCTGGCGCAGCGCGGAGACCTCCTCGGACAACAGGCGGTGGCCGTGCTGGCGCAGGGCGCGCTCCACGTCCTGGCTGGGCTGCTCGCCGCTCTCGAACTCCAGGTGGCCGTTGCGGTACAGGCGGTAGTGGAGCACCTGGGGGCGCACGGCGTCGCGGTAGAGCAGGAGGAAGGAGGGCACGCGCACGCGCTGGGCCAGCGTGAGCACGGCCTGGTCCATGCCCACCTCGAACACGGGGTTGGCCAGGTGCGCGTTGCACTGGATGATGAGCTGGTGCTTCTCCGACGCGGTGTGGACCAGGCACAGCACGGTGTCGAGCTGCTCGGCGATGGTGTCGAGCAGGCGCAGGGCGCGGGCGGAGGCGTCCGGTGACGTGTGGTCTCCGGAGAAGAGCAGGCCGAAGGCGCCCACGGGGTCTCCGGCGACGTCGAGCGGCTGGGTGACGAGCGTCGCGTCCCCGATGCGCTGGGGGCCGGGGGCGCCGTCGAGCAGCGGGCCGGGGAAGTCTCCGCTCCAGTCCCCCTCCTGCCAGGTGCGGGTGCGCAGGTCCTCGTCGCGCGTGGTCAGCGCCACGGCGCGGGCGCCGGTGAGGGCCAGGATGGGCGGGAAGCAGCGGCGGAAGGTCTGGGTGAGGTTCTCACGCGCGCGGAGGCTCTCCTCGATGAGGTCGTCCACCGCGCGGTGGAGCGCGCGCAGCGTCTTGTATTCCTCGAGGCTCAGGTCCGTGGCCGGCGGATGCGTCATGGGGCGGGTTCTACCGCCGAGGACGCGGCGTTGTCACAGGGGCGGCGCCTGGACCTGGCCGCCCACGACCTGACCGTGGGCCACCTCGATGAGCCAGTAGCCCTCGTGGCCGGCCTCGGTGGAGGAGCCGGCGCCGAAGATGTGGGGGCGCTCGGCGGTGGCGGGGTGGTGGTAGCGCTGGTGGATGTGGCCGTGGAGGACGGCATGGCGGGGGCCTGGGAGCAGCCCCAGCAGGGCCTGGGCGTCGCGCAGGCCGTGGTGCCAGCGGTCGGCGCGTCCCTTGCGCGTGAGGGGCGCGTGGTGGACGACGACGAGGATGGCGCGGCCGTCCAGCCGGGGGTCCTTCAGCAGGGCCGCGAGGCCGTCGAGCTGGGCGTCACCGATGACGCCGTAGGAGAGGCCGGGCGAGAGAGGGACGCGCGCGGACAGCAGGCCCACGACGGCGGCCTCGGAGCCCACGAGGCGGACGAAGGGGAAGGCGCCCTCGCGGCGGTGCTCGGGGAGGTCGCTGTGGAGCAGGTGGCCGAAGTGGCTGGCGAAGCGGCCCTTCTGGTGGCTGCCGGGGGTGTAGACGTCGTGGTTGCCAGGGATGACGGTGCAGCGGCCCGGGTCGTCGGAGAGGGGGCCCAGGGCCTGGCGCGCGCCCTTGAACTCGCTGTCGAGCGCGTAGGCGGTGAGGTCGCCGGAGAGGATGAAGTGGTCCGCGGCGTGGCGGTCGACTTCGCGGGCGATGGCGGAGAGGGCGTGGGGGGCGCTGGCGTAGCGCTTCGCGCGGCCGCCGACGGTGAGCTCGGCCAGGGCGACCCAGCGGCGCCAGCCGAGCTTGCGCAGGGGCAGCGCGAAGTAGTCGTCGGTGACGTGGACGTCGGAGCAGTGGATGAAGCGCATCAGGACTCCCGCCCGGGAACGGCGGGCCGGGTGTCGACATTCTCTCCGGATGAGGGGTGGGGGGAAGCGCCATCGACAGGCGCATGCCCGCTCATGGGCCTGGCGCGCCCGCTACTTGCGAGGTCTGCGGAACAAATCCCCCAGGCCCTTGCGCGCCTGGTTCACCGGGTCCTCGAGCGCCTTGGGCACCGCGGGCAGCAGCCCCTTCGCGATGTCCGTGGGACTGCCCGCGCTCACCTTGGGCTCCTTCAACGTGCCGGTGATGGTGAGGGGGATGGACACCGGCGCCTTCACCGGAACCACGCCCCCCGTGAGGCTTGAGACGAAGTCCTTGGAGGCCTCCACCGTGCCCTCCAGCTCCAGGCGTTGATCCAACCCCACCCGCCCCTTCAGCGTCCCATCGCCCAGGTCCGACTGGAACGCCATGGGCTCCGAGAACGAGACCCAGCCATCCCGGACATCGAACCGCGCGCTCAGGTCCCGCAGCCGCGTCCCCTTCCCCGCCTTCTGGACGCGCTCCGCGGAGCCCGGCTGTCCCAGCTGCGTGAGCCCTCGCGCCAGGACCGGGGCCAGCGTCGCCCCCAGGTCCGCCGTCGAGAGGGCCCCATCCCGAAGCCGCACGCTCCCGCCTCCAGTGACGTGTTCGCGCTGCGTCGCCCAGTCCAACCCCTGGCCCACCAGGTGGAGCTCTCCACTCGCGCGGCCCTGCAATGACGACTGGCCGGACAGCGCCTGGAAGGCGCGCGCGGTGTCCATCCCCTCGAGGTCCGCCTTCAGCGTCCATGCGGGCCGCGACTTCGTGAGGTCCACCTTCGTGCCGGAGAGGTCCGCGCGGCCTCCGTACACCGTCGCCTCGCCGCGTTGAACGACGAGCACCCCGTCATCCAGCTTCGCCTGTGCCTTCACGTCCGTCGCCTGGAGCGCGCCATGGCGGAGGCTTGCGAGCCCGAGCACACCGTCCACCTCCACCTTCTCCAGTCGCGCGCGCAGCGAGGCCGGGAGCGCCGCGGAGGACGACTGCGCCTGCGACTCGGGCGGGAGCGCGCCGAGCAGGTGGCTCAGGTCGAGCTCCTTGCCCTCCAGCGCGAACCGGACGCGCACCGGCGCCACCTGGACCGACGCGGTTCCCCCCAGCTCGACGCCTGGGCCCGAAAGCGCGAGGCGGGTGAAGTCCAGCTTCGTGGCCCTCGGGTTGGCCGGGTCCACCCGCGCGCCGAAGTCGAACGAGCCGCTGGCCGGGTCTCCGCGAAGCCGCAGCCCCTTCGCCGCTCCGTGGCCCGAGAGGACGTAGTGCCCCGCCTCCGTCTTCACCTGCGCGTCGACGTCCACCAGGCCCCCGGTGAAGGAGGCGCTCGCCGAGGGGGGCAGGAAGTCGCGGAACGCGCGCACGGAGAGGTCCCTGCCGCGCAGGTGCATCGTCACCGTGGGCCAGGGCTGCCCCGGCTCCGGCTTGCGAGTGGGGAGCGGGTCGACCTTGAAGTCCACGTCCACGTTCTGCTTCGCGGCGGCCACCGCCCCCTTCAGTGAGCCCTCGAGCGGCAGGCCGGGGCCCACGTGCTCCAGGTCCACATCCAGGTCCTGGAGCACGGCCACGGCCGTGCCCCCCGCCGCCTGTCGGTCCGTCACCTGCACGACGCCATCGCGAATCCTCAGCGCCTCGACGGAGGTCTCCCTTCCTTCCTCCGCGCTGGAACCTCCCGGGGCCTTGCCCACGGCCTCGTAGTTCCACGTCCCGTCCTCCCGCCGGACCAGGTTCACCCGTGGCGCCTCGAGCTTCACCGCGCCCACGCGCACGTCCTTGCCGAGGCTCCGGACGAGGGGCCAGAGCTGGACGGTGGCGCTCGCGCGAGGTGCCTCGATGAAGACGGGCTCGTCGCCTTCACCCTCGGCCCGCAGGTTCGTGAGGGTGGCGCCCGGTCGCGGGAACCAATGGGCGTCCAGCTTCTCCAGGGTGACCTTGTGACCGAGGGCACGGGTGGCGACCGTCTCGACCTGACCGCGCAGCCGCTCGCCGAGCCAGGAAGGCTTCACCGCCAACGCGACGACCAGCAGCACCAGCGCCACGGCCACGACGCCGAGCGCGACCTTCAAGGCGTGGTGATGCGAAGGGGCTCTCCTGTTCATCGCATCCTCTTCTTCTCCATTGCGTCAACGATGCGCAGACCCGGGCTTCGCGGTGCCCCCCGACGGGACGACCCTCCGGTGGGACGCCCCTGGCTCCAGTGAGGCGGGGCGATGCGGCTTGGATGCAGCGCCGCAGCCCGCGAGAGCGGTCGAGCCATCGCGTCACGCCGCTCACGCAGACCCTACGTTGACAGTCGGAGGTCGCGACGCGCGCCTCCCGGTTCAACGCATGACGACTCGAGGAGACAGGTCATGGAACGATTGGAAGCCGACCGTTTGAAGTCGGGACTCGCGAAGGGGATGGCCGTACTCGCCATCATCGGCGCCATCAACTGGGGGCTGATTGGCTTCTTCAACTGGAACCTCGTGGCGGCCATCTTCGGTGGCGAGACACGGGAGCAGGCGAGCGCTCTCTCGAGACTCATCTACTGCATCGTGGGCCTGGCGGGAGTCGCGCTCGCGCTCACGTTCCCATGGCGTCGCATGGAGGCCACCACGACCACCACGACGACCACGCTGACAGGCCGAAGAACCATGAGCGGGAGGACCTGAGCCAAGAGGACGCCTCTCTCCACACATCCGGAGAAGCACCGTCCGCGACGCCGCGGTGAGCCTCACGCGCGTGCTCGCGCTCCTCTCGGCTGAAGCGCCAACGCCTCCCAGGTGTCCCGCATCGGCCGCTTCGCGCCCGACGGCCGTGCGCGTGCCCTGGAGAGGCTCCCTCGGCCGATCGACACGGGCAGGAGCTCCGTCCGCGCGGCATCGCTCGCCGCTCCGTGCTAGGAACACGGTCGGAGTCACCGCCGACCATGAAGCGATTCGCGCTCCTGCTCTGCCTCGCCCTGGGCGCCTCTTCCCTCGCCGCGCAGCCACGCGTGCCACGGAAGAAGGTGGCCGTGCTGCCCTTCCAGGCCATCTCCGGCGATGTCCCCGCCCGAGCCGGCCCTCGCCTCGCCGCGCGGCTCGCCTCCGAGGTCCATGGAACCGCCGGGCTCGCGCTCGTCGACACGCCCGCGACCACGCCTTCCGAGGCCACGGTCGACGCGCTCGCCGCCGCGCATGCCGCCGTGCAGGAGGCCACCACCGCGCGAGCCGCCCGTGACTTCTCCCGCGCGGATGCCGCACTCGGCCGCGCGCTGGAGTCCTACGCCGACAACGCCGCCCACCTCACGGACGGCGCCGAGCTCTCCGACACCTATGCCCTGCGCGCCGCCGTGCGCTACGCCGTCGGCCGCGATGACGAGGCCACCCTGGCCCTCACGCACGCCCTGTCCATCGCGCCCGGGCGGCCCCTTCCTCTCGCCGCGACGTCTCCCCTCTTCGCGCACACCGTCGAGCGCGTCCGCACCACCCACGCCGCGCAGCCTCGCGCCACCCTCCGCTTCGAGTCCGTTCCCTCCGGCGTCGAAGTCACGCTCGATGGAATCAGCGTCGGCACCACGCCCGTGCGCGTGCTGCACGTGCCTCCCGGCGCGCACCTGTGGCGCGCCACGTTGCCCTCGGGCGAGGTCGTCTCGGGCGTGACGGAGGCCGTGGCCGAGCGCGAGGTGCCCGTGCTCCTCATGCCTCCGGGGGAGGGCCCCGCCGCGTCGCTGGCGCTGGCGCTCTCCAACAACCAACTCGATGCATCCACGCTCAAAGCCGCGTCGACCCTCGGTCGCGACCTCGGCGCCGACCTCATCGTGCTCGGCACCCTGTCTCGCTCGGGCTCGGGCCTCGCCCTCGACGCGTTCGTCCTCGCGCCCGGCGACACCTCGCCACGCAGGCTGCCTCGCATCGCCATGGACCTGGAGCTGCTCGACGCGGGTGAGCCGCTGCGCGCGCTCGCGGCACAGCTCGCCTCGCGTGGCGTGGAGGCGGGGCTCGGCGAGTCCGTGCCACTCTCACCGAGTCCCGGAGCCTCGCGCGGCGCACGCACCTCGCAGACGGTCTACGCCGTGCCTGTCGAGGCCACGGCGAAGCCCGTGGCGCCCGCCCGCAAACCTGCCGATGCCATCCGCAAGCCGCTCGTCCGTCCATGAGCACCTTCCGCGGACGCTTCGCGCCCAGCCCCACGGGCCGGATGCACCTGGGCAACCTCCGCAGCGCGCTGCTCGGCTGGCTCCAGGCCCGCGCCGCCAACGGGCGCTTCCTCTTGCGCATCGAGGACCTCGACCGCGCTCGCTGCAAGCCCCAGTACGTCGACGACCTGATGCAGGACCTGCGCTGGCTCGGCCTCGACTGGGACGAAACTCCCCTCATCCAGAGTCAGCGCGACGACCTCTACCGCGAGGCCCTCGCCACGCTGGAGCAGCAGGGCCTCGTCTATCCGTGCTTCTGCACCCGCGCGGAGATTGCCCGCGCCGCCAGCGCGCCCCACGGCCTCTCCGAAGAAGGCCCCCGCTACCCCGGCACCTGCGCCCACCTCACCTCCGCGCAGCTCTCCGAGCGCGCCAAGACCCGCGCTCCCGCCATCCGCTTCCGCGCGCGCCCCGGCGAGGTCCACTTCATCGACGCGCTCATGGGCCCCTACGCCCAGGACGTCGACGCCGTGGTCGGTGACTTCGTCGTGCGCCGCAACGACGGCGTCGCCAGCTACCAGCTCGCCGTCGTCGCCGATGACGCGGCCACCGGAATCACCCACGTGCTGCGCGGCGACGACCTGCTCTCCTCCACGCCCCGCCAGCTCCAGCTCTACGACGCCCTGGCGAAACGAGCGCCCGACTTCCTCCACGTCCCACTCGTGCACGGCGAGGACGGCAAGCGCCTCGCCAAGCGCGAGGGTGCCTTCGCCCTCGCTGAACTGCGCGAGCGCGGCGTCGCCCCCGAGCGCGTGCTGGGCCTGCTCGCCGCCTGGAGCGGGCTGGGCGACGGGACGCCCAGGACACTCGACGAGCTGCTGCGCGCCTTCTCCATCGAAGCCCTCCCCCGCTCGCCCGTGGTGGCGAGGGAAGCGGTGCTCATCGAGGCAGTCGGCCTGCGGTGAGCCTCCGCCGCCTCCCTCTCACCGAGGGGGCGTCCTGGAGCCGTGGAATCGTCCGTTGCTCGACGATGCCCATCTTTGCCGCGGAACCCGAGCAGCCCCCTTCAGGGGTGCTCACCGCGGCAGGAGGCCCGGCCCATGGCAACAACCATCGTGGAAAGAGAGAAACCCGGCGTCATCTCCGCCAGTGCGGGAACGCCCTTCAAGCTCAGCTGGGGCGCCATCCTCGGCGGCACCTTCGTCGCGCTCGGCGTGCTCATCCTCCTGTACTCGCTGGGCCTCGCGCTCGGACTGTCGTCCGTCGACCCGAGCAACCCGGGCAGTGCACGCTCGGCGGGCATCGGCACCGGCATCTGGGGCCTCATCGCTCCGCTCATCGCGCTCTTCGCCGGAGGCTTCGTCGCCTCCCGCACCGCGGGCGTGGTGGACAAAGGAGGCGGCGCGATGCACGGCGCGGTGATGTGGGGACTGACGACCATCGCGGGCGTCGCCCTCATGGGCATGGTCATCTCCACCATCGTCGGCACCGCGGTGCGCACCGCCACCGGAGTGGTAGGTGCCACGGGCGCCGCCGTCGCGGGCGCGGCCTCCCAGGGTGACCAGGTCGCCAACGCCTTCGGCCTCGACGCCAACGACGCGCTCGGCCCGGTGAACGAGCGGCTGCGCGCCGAGGGCAAGCCCGCCATCACCGCCAACCAGCTCGAGGCCGCGACGAAGGACATCGTCACCACCGCCGTGCGCACCGGCGACGTGAACCGCGAGCTGCTCGTCGGCTCCATCGCGGAGAACACGCGCCTGTCCCGACAGGACTCGGAGGACGTCGCCAACCGCGTGCAGGGCCAGATTGACGCCGCCAGGGCGAAGGTCGGCCAGGTGGGCCAGCAGGTGCAGCAGGGCGCGCTCGTGGCCGCGGACAAGTCGGGCCGCGTCTTCTGGGGCATCTTCGGCGCGCTGCTGCTGGGCCTCATCGCCTCCGTGCTCGGCGCGGGCCTGGGCGTGAGCAAGCGCCAGCGCGTCTACGCCGAGGGCGCCATCTCCACGCCGGGCACGGGCACGACGACCCGCCGTGAGGTGTATCCGTAAGGAAACGAAGCCCCCGTGAAGCACACGCGAGGCCCGCTCCTTCACGGGGGTGGGCCTCGCGTCGTCTCCTCCGGCCCATCGCTCGCTCTCGATATCGGGCCGCGCCTCACGAAGCGCGGCACGTTCGCACAACCCACAAAAGGCCCCTGGCTCCGAGATGACGCGCGGTTGCGATGTTCATCGCGTCGCCACGGAACACCCCGCACCTCACGACGACGCGCTGGGACGTGGGCCTCCTGCGGTAACCTGCTCGCGAGTCGTCATCAGGGGGGCGCCCTCACACCTCCAGGCCCCCAGTCACGCTCCATGACGGGGGAAGCTCGTGAACCGAAGTCGGACGTCCCTGCTGTGTCTCGTGCTGCTCGCCACCCTCAATGGCGGCTGCTTCCTGCGCACCGGCTACATCCTCGAGGCGCTCAACGAGCCCTCGGAGCCGAAGACGCCTCCTTTGCCCCCCTCCTTCCGCGAGCGCGTGGGCCGCCTGACGCGCGCCCACCTGGTCGACGCCTACGCCGACCCCGCCGAGGTCGCGAAGTGGATGTCCGCCCTCGGCGGCGCCCCCCGCCCCATCGTCGAACAGGTGGAGTGCCTGCGCGCCCACGCCGGCGGCAGCAACGCCACCTGCTACGACGCCTTCCTTCGCGCCACCGTCCCGGGTGGCCTCTGGGGCCTGCCCGCCCAACCCAAGAGCGTCAACCCGACGGCGCCCACCGCCGCGGAGGTCGACGCGCAGCGCTTCCTCGGCAACGCGATGGGCATCGCCGCGTCGCTCGCCGCGCTGGGCGACTCGCTCTCGGACCCGATGAACCCCAGCCTGCTCAACCAGGGCCTGCGCGAGGGCGCCGAGTCCGCTGCGCAGTATGTGAGCGCCCGCCGCTGGAGCCGCAAGCTGGGCCGCCCCTCCAACGCCATCGTCCTCAGCGGCGGCGGCGCCAACGGAGCCTTCAGCGCCGGCATCATGTGGCGCCTGCTCGGCGTGCTCGAGCAGTGCCGCGGCAAGCCCGAGCCCGAGGGCTGCGGCGACGCGCGCATCGACCTGGCCGCTGGCTCCAGCACCGGCGCGCTCATCAGCACGCTCGTGGACCTGTTCCACACGCCCGGCCACGAAGAGAAGGCCCGCGACATGCTCCTGGGCAACTACACCTGCTCGGTGGAGTCGGACCTCTACTGCGTCAACTCCACGTGGGTGTGGAAGATTGCCTCCGACCTCAAGGGCCTGGTCCGCTTCGACGGCGTGGAGAAGAAGCTGCGCTCCGCCGTCGTCCCCGCGCAGCTCACCAACGGCACGGAGCTGGTCTCCGTCTCCGTCGACTTCGAGACCGGTGACGTCCACGGCGTCAGCGACCAGGACCCCGCGGACTTCTCGCCCACCGCCACCGATGCGCAGCGCGTGGACGGCCTCATCAACGCCGTGCTCGCCTCCATCGTCGAGCCCGTGCTCGCCGAGCCCGTCCCCTGGATTCCCTCCAGCAAGGGCCGCCACGCGGGCACCTTCCTGGATGGCGGCGTGCGCTCGGGCCTGCCCGTGCTCCAGGCCGTGCAGCGCGGCGCCGAGCGCGTGCTGGTCATCTCCACCGGCAACCTCGAGTCCACGCCCGTGCCGGCCCCGGACAACGCCGTCACCACGCTGATGCGCACCATCGACCTGTTCGTCGCCCAGCCGCGCGTGGGCGAGGTGCAGCAGGCGGAGCTCGCCGCCGTGGGCCGCCGCTTCGCCGAGTACAACGTCTGCGCGCTGCGGCTCGCGCAGGTGGAGGACCCCACCACGACGGAGCCCTACTGCCGCCGCACCGGCACGGGCTTCGTGCCCACCGAGCCGCGCTCGCTCCAGGCCGCCACCAGCATGTGGCTGGGCCCCGCCCGCTTCGAGCAGGTCGCGTCGAGCTGGCGCACCTCCTGGATGTTCCGGCCCGAGTCGCAGCTGGCCACCGCCAGCGGCTACTCGTTCTCGCCCCAGGTCATGCGCCCGCTCTTCAAGGAGGGCGTGAAGTCCTTCCAGCAGCGCTGCGCCGAGGTGCTGCGCCTGTTCGAGGTGCGCGGCACGCTCGCCCAGAACGAGTGCGCCCGCCCCGTCGACGACGTCGTCACCGAGGCCGAGTCGCGCTTCGCCCCGGTGGGCCAGTGCACCGACGGCAAGCCCGACCAGCGCTCCTGCGACTGACGTCTCAGAAGGCCGGGGCCCGCATCCCGTGCCATGCGGGCCCCACGGACGCCGGCGTCGGCATATCCTCGCGCGCCCGCTTCACCCGAGTGCGCCATGTCCCAGAGCTCCACCACCCGCTGGCTCGCCCTGCCCCTGGTCTGCCTGAGCCTCCTCCTGCTCCTGGCCGCCCTGGCCTACTGGCTCACCCAACCCACCTCCCCGCCGCCGCCACCGCCCGAGGAGCCCATCGCCCAGGCGCCCCCGCCGGCCCCCACGCCGCCGCCCCGCCTCACCCCGCCGCCCGTGGTCCCGCCCCCCGCCTTCCCCTCGCCCCAGTCCGAGGTCCCCATCCCCGAGCAGCCCGACAAACGCCGCGTCATCCAGACCGAGTTCACCCTCGAGGAAATCCACGGTGACTTCCGCCCCGAGGACATCGAGGCCGCCCTCAAGGCGGTGACTCCGCTCGTGCAGCAATGTTTCCAGGATGCCGCACAGCGAAACCGGGGCCCACAAGCCGTGAAGCTGCGCTTCAACCTGGAGTCACGCGGCGAGGGCGAGGGGCGGATGGACAAGGGGGAGGTGCTGGCGAGCACCATCCCGGACCCGATGGTGCAGGCGTGCGTGGTGGACTCGCTGCTGGACATCGGGTTCAAGACGCCGTCCCGAGGGGGCCGGGCAACGGTGGTGTACCCCTTCGAGTTCCGCGTACCGTTGGAGTAAGGTCCCCGAGCCCCCAACCCCACCTCAATGCCCGTCTCCGTCGAACAGCTCGGCCCCCAGGACGCGGACGCCCTGCGGGCGTTGCTCTCGAAGGACCCGGTCCACAACCTCTACCTGCTGGGGTTGCTGGAGGAGTTCGGCATCGCCGCCCGGGGCCGCATCCCCTTCGCCTTCTACGGCCGCTTCGACAACAAGCTGCTGACGGCCGCCGTCTTCGTGGGCGGAGAAGGCGGCCTCGTGGTGCCCAGCGCCAGCGACGCGAGCGCCACGAGCGTCATCGCGGACGCGCTGGCCTCCTCGCTGAGCCTGAAGGCCGCGGTGGGTGACAAGTCCTCGGTGGACGCGCTGCTGCGCAGCCTGTCCCCCGGCAAGCCCCGGCTGTCGCGTACGCAGCGGCTGTTCAGCGTGTCCGCGGATGACCTGGGCCCCTTCACCAACCCGCTCCTGCGGCTCGCGCGAGAGGAGGACCTGCCCCGCCTGTTGCCGCTGGCGCAGGGCTACGTGCGCGAGGCCATGGAGAGAGACCCGCTCTCCGAGGACCCTCGGGGCTACGAGGCGCGCGTCGTCCAGCGCGTGCGGCAGAAGCGCACCTACGTGCTGGAGGAGAACGACGCGCTGGTGCTCAAGGTCGACATCGGCAGCCGCTCCCAGTACGGCGCGGAGCTGGAGGGCCTCTACACCCTGCCCTCCGAGCGCCAGAAGGGCCACGCCACGCTGTGCCTGGGACAGATTTCCCGGCACCTGCTGTCCTCGCTGCCCCGGCTGACGATGCGCATCGACGAGCGCGACGAGAGCACCGCGCGCATCGCCCGGAAGGTCGGCTACCTGGCCGGCCGCACGTGGCGGCTGGTGCTGGTGGAGTAGCTCGCCCAGCCCGGGGGCGATGCCGTACAGTCCGCGCCCTCCATGAGCAGCCGTCCCACGCCTTCCCGCCGCCCCCTCTCCGGAGAGGGCCCCGTCATCCTCCACTCGGCCACGGACCCGCGCTGGCTGCCGCTGGCGCTCGAGAACTTCGACGCCGTGCTGGTGGACCACGCCCACTGCGAGAAGAAGGCCGCCGCCAACGCGCTGTCGCTCCTGCAGGCCTACCCGGACCTGCCGGGGCTGCCCGCGCAGATGGCCCGCCTTGCGCGCGAGGAGAGCGCGCACCTGGCCCGCGTGCTCGACATCATGGAGGCGCGGGGACTCACGCTCACCAAGGACTCCGGAGACCCGTACGCGCAAGGGCTGCAGAAGCTGGTGCGCACCCCGGCCGCCGAGCGGCGCACGGACAGGCTGCTGGTCGCCGCCATCATCGAGGCGCGCTCCTGCGAGCGGCTGTCACTGCTCGCCGAGGGGCTGACGGACCCGGCGCTCGCGCGCTTCTACGGAGAGCTGGCCCAGTCCGAGGACGGCCACCAGTCGCTGTTCTTCCGGCTGGCCGTCACCGCGTCCGGAGGCGACGACGCGCCTGTGCGCGAGCGGATGGAGTGGATGCTCGGCCACGAGGCGCGGGTGCTCGAGGACATCGGCGTGCGCGCGGCCATCCACTGACGCCTTCGCCTCAGAAGGGCCACACCCACGGCACCGCCAGCGTCAGCACCACGACGAGCAGCAGGGTGAGCGGCGTGCCCAGGCGGAAGAAGTCCGTGAAGCGGTAGTGCCCGGGGCCGTAGACCAGCACGCAGCTGGGCTCCAAGGGCGTGATGAACGAGCAGCTGGCCGCCAGCGTCACGCCGATGGCGAAGGGGCGCACGTCCACGCCCAGCTGCGTCGCCGCGTTGACGGCCACCGGCAGCACCACCAGCGCCGCGGCCTGGTTGGACATGGGCGCGGACAGGACGATGGTGAGCAGCATCAGCGCCACCAGCACTGTGCGCGGCCCGCCGAAGTCCCCCAGCTCCGCCACCCGCTGGCCCAGGAACTTCCCCGCCCCGCTCACCTCCATGGCCAGCCCCAGCGCCATCATGGAGCCGATGAGCAGCACCACCCGCCAGTCCACCCGGAAGGCCTTGCGCGCGTCCACGCAGCCCGTCGCAATCATCGCCAGCATGCCGGTGAGCCCCGCCACCGACAGCGGCAGGATGTCCAGCGAGCCCGCGGCGAGCGCGCACAGGAACAGCACCACGGCGAGCAGCGCCTTGCCGTAGCGCGGCGGCTGGTACTCGTGGCCGCTCAACACCGTCAGGCTCGCCCCGTCCGACAGCTCCGACGCCTTCTGCTTGGGCCCGCGCAGCAGCAGCACGTCCCCCACCGCCAGGGGCAACAGCGACATGCGCCGCTCGCCGAAGATGCGGCCCAACAGCTGGAGCTTGGTGACGCGCTGGAGGCTCGGGTGGCGGTGCAGCGCCAGCGCCACCAGGCCGTAGCGCTCCACGAAGAACGCCTCCTTGAGGCTGCGCCCCACCAGCGGGCTGCCCGGCGGCACCGCGGCCTCCACCAGCGCGGTGTCCTCGTCGAGCTGCGCCTCGTCCGCGTGCCGCAGGTCCGGACGGATTTCGATGCCCCGCAGGTCCTTCACCCGGAGGATGTCCTCCCGCGAGCCCTCGACCAGCAGCCGCTCGTCGCCGAAGAGCACCTGCGAGGGCGAGGCCGACGTCGCCTTCCCGTCGCGCAGGAGGCCGATGACGCGCAGGCCCAGCCCCTCGGTGATTTCCGCCAGCGGCTTGCCGAGGTAGCGAGAGCCCGCGGGCAGCACCGCCTCCGTCAGGTAGTCGCGCAGCGTCCACTCCTCCGAGCTCCCCTTGCCCACCCGCGAGGGCAACAGCAGCGGCCCCAGCACCACCACGACGAGGATGCCGATGACCGCCAACGGCAGCCCCACCGGCGCCAGCTCCGCCACGCCGATGGGCCGCATCCCCATGCGCTCGAGCGCCGCGGACATCACCAGGTTGGTGGACGTGCCGTAGAGGAACACCATGCCGCCCAGCATCGACGCGTACGCCAGCGGCAGCAGCACCTTGCTCTTGGGCACCTTGGCCCGGTTCGCCGCGCCGATGGCCACCGGCAGGAAGGCCGCCGTCGTCACCGTGTTGGAGATGACGGACGAGAACGCCGCCACCACCACCATCATCGCCATGACGAACGTCTGGTGGCCGAAGCGCGCGAAGAAGGCCAGCCGCTGACCCACGAGCTGCACCACCCCCGTGGAGGCCAGCCCCTGCGTCATCGCCAGCAGCGTGAAGATGAAGATGACGGTGTCGTTGCTGAAGCCCTCGAAGGCCTGCCGGGGCGTCAGCACCCCCGTCAGCGCCAACAGGCACACCACCACCAGCGAGCTGACCTCGATGGGGATGCTATCGATGGTGAACAGAACCAGCGCGATGAGAACGACGGCCAGGACGATGGCGATGGTCATGGAAAACCGGTGGGGGCCGCCAACTTGTGCCCTGTCCGACGGGGCGGCGAGCCCCTGCCGCACCGTGTCGTCAACTACTAGATGACCGAGCGCTGATAAGAGGAATTAGGAGATTGAGCCCGGCGAGGCGGGTCATCTTCCGACGCCAGTTGCTTTTAAGCGCCCCTTCCAGAAGTTTTGTCGTCTCTCCCGCTGGTAGGGGCCGTGCCCTACTTCACCAGGACGGGGAGCCCCTATCTTGAGAGAACACAAGGAAACTTCCATGGCTTCGACGCAAGTGGCGGCGGAGGGCTCCAAGGCCCCCACGAACAACCCCACGCTGCTGGCCTGGGTGGCCGAGATGGCCAAGATGACCCAGCCGGACAGCATTGTCTGGTGCGATGGCTCCGAGTCCGAGAAGAAGCGGATGACGGAGCAGGCGGTGAGTGAGGGCATCCTCATCCCGCTGAACCAGCAGAAGCGGCCCGGCTGCTACCTGCACCGCTCCAACCCGAACGACGTGGCGCGCGTGGAGCACCTCACGTTCATCTGCACGCCGAACAAGGCCGAGGCGGGCCCCACCAACAACTGGATGGAGCCGGACGAGGCGTACCACAAGCTCGGCCAGCTCTTCGCCGGCAGCATGAAGGGCCGCACCATGTACGTGGTGCCCTACGCCATGGGCCCCATCGGCAGCCCCTTCACGAAGATTGGCGTGGAGCTCACCGACAGCATCTACGTCGTGCTGAACATGCGCATCATGGCGCGCATGGGTAAGCAGGCGCTGGACATGCTGGGCGACAGCGACGACTTCAACCGCGGCCTGCACAGCACGGGCGACGTCAACCCGGACCGCCGCTACATCTGCCACTTCCCGCACGACAACACCATCTGGAGCTTCGGCTCGGGATATGGCGGCAACGTGCTGCTGGGGAAGAAATGCCTGGCGCTGCGCATCGGCAGCTTCCTGGGCCGCGAGGAGGGGTGGCTGGCCGAGCACATGCTCATCCTCGGCGTGACGAGCCCCAAGGGCGAGACGACCTACGTCGCCGCCGCCTTCCCGTCCGCGTGCGGCAAGACGAACTTCGCGATGATGATTCCGCCCGCCGAGTACAAGGGCTGGAAGATCGAAACGGTGGGCGACGACATCGCCTGGATGCGCCCGGGCCCGGACGGACGGCTGTACGCCATCAACCCGGAGGCCGGCTACTTCGGCGTCGTGCCGGGCACCAACAACAAGACCAACCCCAACGCCATGGAGACCATCTCCAAGGACACGCTGTTCACCAACGTGGCGCTGACGCCCGACGGTGACGTGTGGTGGGAGGGCAAGGACGGCGAGGTCCCCGAGGAGCTCATCGACTGGCAGGGCCGGCCCTGGAAGAAGGGCAGCACGGAGAAGGCGGCGCACCCGAACAGCCGCTTCACCGCGCCCATGTCCAACAACCCGGTGCTCAGCCCCAAGGCGAATGATCCGATGGGCGTGCCCATCTCCGCGCTCATCTTCGGCGGCCGTCGCTCCACCACCGTGCCGCTGGTCCTCCAGGCCTTCAACTGGACCCACGGCGTGTTCCTGGGCGCCACCATGGGCAGCGAGACGACGGCGGCGGCCACGGGCAAGGTCGGCGTCGTGCGCCGCGACCCCATGGCCATGCTGCCCTTCTGCGGCTACAACATGGGCGACTACCTCCAGCACTGGCTGGACATGCAGAAGACCATTCCGCAGCTGCCCAAGATCTTCCAGGTGAACTGGTTCCGTCAGGACAAGGACGGCAAGTTCCTGTGGCCGGGCTTCGGCGAGAACATGCGCGTGCTGGAGTGGGTGGTGAACCGCGTGCACGGCCGCGTCCCGACCAAGGAGACGCTGCTGGGCTGGGTGCCCCGCCAGGACGAGGGCCTCAACCTCAAGGGCCTGGACATGTCGGCGGACGCCGTCGCCGAGGCCACCTCCATCAAGGAGGACGAGTGGAAGACCGAGCTCAAGAGCCAGGAGGTGTTCTTCGAGCAGCTGGGCAGCAAGGCGCCCGATGCGCTCATGCTCCAGCGCAAGCTCTTGATTTCGCGCCTGGAGAACTGAGGCGAAGGGCGGCTGTAGCGCCCTGAAGCACCCGTCGGGGTCGCTCCCTCTCCCAGCCTGGGGGTGGAAGCGGCCCCGACCTCGTTTCACGAGGTGTGAGGTCACCCTCTTCGCCCCGGGGCCGAAGGCGCGCTAGTCTCGTGTTCATCATGAGACTGGTCTTCGTATTGTCGGCGGCCCTCGCGCTGTCGCCCCCGGTGGCGTTCGCCCAGCGCGCCAAGAATCCAGCGGCCCTCATCAAGGAGGGCGAGCGGCTGTATCAAGCCGGCAAGTACCAGGAGGCCGCGGACGCGCTGAAGAAGGCCCACGAGGCCCAGCCCAACCCGCGGCTCATCTTCAACATCGCCGTGGCGCTGGAGAACGCCGGGGATTTGCGCGAGGCGCTCTCCTGGTACCAGCAATACGTGGGCAACACCGAGGGCACGGACCCGGCGCTGCTCAAGCGCAGCGCGCGCAGCATCGACAAGCTGCGGCTGCTGCTCGACAAGGAGAACCAGGCCCAGGCGTCCGCGGAGGCCGAGCGCCAGAAGCTGCAGGGCGAGGCGGAGGCGGCGAAGAAGCGCGCGGAGGAGGAGCAGCTGGCCGCGCAGCGCGCCGAGGAGGAGAACCTGCGCCAGCGCCAGGCGGAGCTGGACCGGGCCATCAAGTCCTACCAGCGCCAGAAGATCGCCGCCTACGCGGTGGGCGGCGTGGCGGTGCTGGGCGTGGGCGCGGGCGTGCTGTTCGGCCTGCAGGCCCGTGACGAGCGCGAGAAGTTCGACGCGGCCCGCACCGAGGACACCAAGCAGACCTTCGCGGACAACACGAAGACCAAGGCGCTGCTCGCGGACATCGGCTTCGGCGTGGGCCTGGCCGGCGCCATCACCGCCATCATCCTGTATCCGAAAGACGGCCCCCCGGCGGAAGGCGAGGTCCGGATGACCCTGGCGCCTCGTGGCACCGGCGCGGGTCTGGAGGTCAGCTTCTGATGAAGACCCTGCGACTCATGTCGTGCTGCGCGGCGCTCCTGGCCGGCTGCAGCTTCACCACCGCGGGCGGGCTCGACGAGTGCGAGACCAGCGCGGACTGCGACACCAACCAGGTGTGCTCCTCGGGCGGCTTCTGCCTGCCCCAGCCGGAGGGCTGCGGCGAGGTGGTGGGCCCCACCACGGGCAACCCCATCGTCCTGGGCGCGGCGCTGCCCCTGACGACGTCCGGCGGCGAGGACGTGTCGGAGCGGCAGGCGCTCAACGCGCTCAAGCTGGCGTTGGGGGAGATCAACGAGCGCGAGGGCGTGGGCGGCCGGCGGTTCAATCTGCTCATCTGCGACACGCGCTCGGAGCCCGCCCGGGCTCGCGAGCAGGCCGAGTGGCTGGTGACGGAGCGCGGCGTGCCCGCCATCTTCTCCTCGGGCAGCGCGCAGACCATCGCCATCAGCACCATCACCATTCCGCGCAACGTGCTCTTGATGACGCACACGGCGACCAGCCCCGACATCGGGACGCTGAGCGACAAGACGGCGGCGTCCGGTGAGGCGGGCCTGGTGTGGCGCACGGCGCCGTCGGACCGGCTGCAGGGCCGCATCATCGCGGACCTGGTCAGCAACGTGCGCGCGGTGAGCGGGGACCAGCGCCCCTTCGCCGACACCACCACGGTGAGCCTGGTCTACGTGAACGACGCCTACGGTCAGGGCCTGTTCGACACCGTGCTCGGTCGGGTGAGCAACGGCCGGACGCCCTCCTCCGCGTTCTACGCGCGCAACGGCGACGTCAGCGCGGCCGTGACGCACCTGGCGACCAACCCGGGGCCGAGCATCGCGGTGATGATGGGCTTCTCCGAGGACAACGCGAAGATCATCACCCAGGCCGCCGCGCAGGGCCGCACCAGCCAGCGCTACTTCTTCACGGACGCGAGCAAGGACTCCAACCTCATCACGTCGCTGGGCACCTCGAAGGGCATCGTCGAGGGCGCCTACGGCACCGCGCCCGCGCAGGCGCGTCCGGGTGACGCCGTCTACACCACGTTCAAGGAGCGCTTCCGCACGGCGTACAACGGCACGGACCCGGGCCAGTTCTCCTTCACGGCGCACGCGTACGACTCCATGTACCTGGTGGCGCTGGGCGCGGCGTTCGCGGCGGGCGCGGAGGTCAACAACCCGCAGCCCATCACCGGTGACCGCATCGCCCAGGGCCTGGCCAAGGTGACGCCTCCTCCGGCCACCCCGGCGACCACCTACGCGCTGGGCTTCAGCCGCTTCACCGAGGCGCGCGGCGAAATCAGCGCGGGCAAGTTCATCAACGTGCAGGGCGCCAGCGGCCCCCTGGACTTCGATGCCACGGGCGAGGCCCCGTCCGAGTACGAGCTGTTCCAGATTGTCGACGGCACCTTCCAGACGGTGGAGCTCATCGCTCCGGCCGCGGACTGAAGAAGCGCCCGTGAGTAGAACGAGCGCTCCCCGCGTCCGTGGGGAGCGCTCTACCCCGCCGCCCCGAGCATCCGCGTCAGCGGCGCCAGGGCGGCCATGAAGTCCTCGGGCGGGGTGAGCAGCGAGAGCACCAGGAACGCGCCCTCGTCCGGGGGAGCGCGCTACCCCGCCGCCCCGAGCACCCGCGTCAGCGGCGCCAGGGCGGCGATGAAGTCCTCGGGCGGAGTGAGCAGCGAGAGCACCAGGAACGCGCCTCCGCCGAAGTCGTAGAAGTAGCCGGGCTGGACGAGCACCCCCGCCTCCAGCAGGGCAAGGCACATGGCCTCCTCGCCCGGCTCCCTCGGAATCCGCAGCACCGCGCTCCAGCCTCCGTGCGCGGGCAGCACGTCCCACGTCGCGCCCGGGGGACGGGCCCTTGCGAGGTGCTCGCGGTTGGCGCGCACGCGCTCGAGCAGCGCCTGTTGGAACACGGGGGCGTGGGCGAGCAGCCGGGGCAGCGCGAGTTGCACGGGGGTGGCCACGGACAGGTACGTGTCCGCCACCCACTCCAGGCGGGCCAGGGCCTCGTCGCGCGCGGCGTCGGGTCCGCCCACGTGCATCCACCCGAGCTTCAGGCCGGGCAGGCCCGCCACCTTGGACAGGCCGGACAGGCTGAAGGTGGGCATGGGCAGCGCGCGGCCGGCCACCGTCATCACGCGGCCGGGCGCCGGGGCCCAGGCGTAATCGGCGAACACCTCGTCGCTGATGAGGGCCAGGCGGTGGCGCGCGCAGACGTCGGCGAGCGCGGCCAGTTCGCCCTCGTGCAGGAAGTGGCCGGTGGGGTTGCCGGGGTTGATGATGAGCACGGCGCGGGTGCGCGGGCCGAGGGCCGCCTCCACCTCGCCCGCGTCCAGGCCGAAGCCGTGCGCGAGCGGAAGGCGGTAGGAGCGCGTCTGGACGGCCTCCAGACGCGCCAGGTGCTCGAAGAGGGGGTAGCAGGGCGCGGGGACGAGGACGTCGTCACCCGGCTCGCACAAGAGCTTGAAGAGCCAGCCGTAGGACTCGCTGGTGCTCGCGCTGAGCACCAGGTGCTCCGGGGAGACGGCGGTGCCCCGGGAGCGGAGGTACCCGGCCACCGCCTCGCGAGCCGAGGGGAGGCCGAGTGCTTCCGGCGCGTAATCGAAGGCGCCGGGAGGGTGGAGCGCGCCGGCGTCGGGCGCCGGGAGCCCCACGCGGGTGGGGTTTGAAACCGTGAGGTCCAGCGGGGGGAGGCCCTGGGCGCGGAGCCCGGCGAGCGCTTCCGCCAGTGGATTCGGGGTGCGGGAGAAGTCCGAGCGGAGGGAGAAGCGGCTCACAGCCCCGTCTGCAGCATGGCGTTGGCGACGCGGCGGATGAGCTCGCGGCGCACTTCCTTGCGGCAGTGCTCGATGGCCTTCTCATGAGGCCTGGGAAGCTCCGGGTCCCTGGCTCGCAGGGCGGTACGGAGGACGAGCTCCACCTTGGTGGGCTCGATGTGGAACAGCCGAGCCCCGTCCTTCTGGAGGAAGTAGGACAGCCCCCTCTGGTCGATGAGCTTGTGGAAGAAGCGTCGGACGTCCGCGAGGAACGTGAGGTCGATGATGTCCGCCATTCGTGACGGCTTTCTCGCGCGGAAAAATCGGCCCGTCCATTTCACGGCCGCGTCACCCGAAAACTTGCGCGACCTGTAGCACCCGTCCGTCCGGCCGAACGCGCGGGAGGCCGAATTCTCGGCCCCGGCGCTCACGGCATCAGAGGGCGCAAGGCACGGCGGAACGCGGCGTGCCGACGTCGCGCGTCGGGCTCGAACGGCACCGGTCCGAGCACCGGAACACCGTGGCGCGCCTGAAGCAGCGCGCGGTTGTCGCGCTCGGAGACGTCACGGTTCGAGGTGCTCCGCGACAGCAGCACGGCGCGCACGGGGATGCGCCGGGCGGCGAGCGCCTGGAGCGACAGCGCGGTGTGGTTGAGCGTGCCCAGGCCCGCGCGCGCCACCAGCAGCACGGGCAGTCGCAGCGTCTGGATGAGGTCGATGACGTCGTGGCGCGAGTCCAGCGGGACGAAGAGCCCGCCGGCGCCCTCCACCACGGCGGGGCCGCCCTTGAGCTGCCTCCAGGCGGCCAGGGTGGTCTTCCAGTCCGGCTCGCGGCCCAGGCGCGCGGCGGCCACGCCCGGGGCCACGGGCAGGCGGAAGCGGTGCGGACACAGGACGTCCAGCGGGAGCGAGCTGCCCGCGGCCTCTCGCAGCGAGAGCGCGTCGGCGGGCGCGCGCAGGGAGGCGCAGCCGGACTCGTACGGCTTGAAGCCCTGGGGCGACAGACCCGCATCGGAGAGGAGGGACAGGAGCGCGCGCGAGGCCTGCGTCTTGCCCACCCCCGTGTCCGTGCCGGTGACGAAAATCTGGAACGGTCGGCTCATGCGGTGTTGTCTCCGTGGCGCGTCCTCGTGGGCCGCGAGGACCTCATCACCACGACGTGCCACGGTCATGCACGCCCACGTGCCGCAGCGCCTCCAGCGCGAGGTCCACGTGTCCCAGCGTATGGCCCGCGGACAGACAGAACCGCAGCCGGCTCGTCCCCTCGGGCACCGTCGGAGGCCGGATGGCCTTCACCAGCACGCCCGCCTCGCGCAGCCGCCTCGCCGCGTCCAGCGCGCGCTCGGGCTCGCCCAGGATGACCGGGAACACCGCGCTGCGAGCCTCCGCGCGCAGGCCCAGGCCCCTCAACCCCTCCGCGAAGCGACGGATGTTGCGCCACAGCCGCTCGCGCAGCTCCACGTCCTTCTCCACCGCGTCCACCGCCACCTCCGCCGCCGCGCACAGCGCCGCCGGCAGGGCGGTGGAGAAGATGAACGGCCGCGCCCGGCTCGTGAGCAGGTCCGCCACCACGCGCGACGTGGCCACGTAGGCCCCCTGCCCTCCCAGCGCCTTGCTCAGCGTCCCCATGCGCAGCGCCACCCGGGACTCCAGCCCCAGCTCCTCGCACAGGCCCGCGCCGCGCGCACCGAGCACCCCCGTGGCGTGCGCCTCGTCCACCATCAGCGCGGCGCCATGCGCCTCACACCCCTCGACGATTCCGCGCAGCGGCGCCACGTCCCCATCCATGGAGAACACCGTGTCCGTGACGACCAGCTTGCGACGGGCCGGCGTTGACGCGAGCGCGCTCCCGAGCACCTCCACGTCCGCGTGCGGGTACACGACGACCTTCGCGCGCGACAGCCGGCACCCATCCACCAGCGACGCATGGTTCAGCGCGTCCGAGAACACCGCGTCCCCCGGCCCCACCAGCGCGGGGAGGATGCCCGTGTTCGCCGCGTAGCCGCTGTTGAACAGCAGCACCGCCTCCGCCCGCTCGAACGCCGCGAGCCGCGCCTCCAACCGGTGATGCGCCAGGGTGTCGCCCACCACCAGCCGGCTCGCGCCCGTGCCGACGCCGTACCGCTCCACCGCGGCGATGGCCGCCGCCCTCACCGCCGCCGACGCCGCGAGCCCCAGGTAGTCGTTGGACGAGAAGTTGACGAGCGTCTCGCCCCCCATCGTCACCACCGGCCCCTGCGCCGAGTCCAGGGGCTCCAGCCCACGCCGAAGCCCCCGCGCCTGCAGCGCCGACAAGTCCTCGCGCGCCCACTCCGAGGCCACGTCGCGCGTCGAATCACTCACGGCCCACTCACCCTACCGGTCCTGCCGCGGCTCCAGCGGACGGATGCCGGCCTTCTCCAGGAGCGCCATGTCCTGGGTGTACTCGGGGTTGCCCGTGGTCAGCAGCTTCTCGCCGAAGAACAGCGAGTTCGCACCCGCCATCATGCACAGCAGCTGCGCCTCCTCGTTCATCTGCTGGCGGCCCGCGGACAGCCGCACCATCGACTGGGGCATCAGGATGCGCGCGGTGGCGATGGTGCGCACCATGTCCACCGTCTCCACCCGGGGCTGTTCCGCCAGCGGCGTGCCCTCCACCGCCACCAGCGCGTTGATGGGCACCGACTCCGGGTGGTGATCCTGATTGGCCAGCGTGCGCAGCAGGTTGCAGCGATCATCCACGGACTCGCCCAGGCCGATGATGCCGCCGCAGCACACGGAGATGCCCGCGTCCCGCACCCGCCCCAGCGTGCGCAGCCGATCCTCATACAAGCGCGTGGAGATGATGTCCCCGTAGTGCTCCGGTGACGTGTCCAGGTTGTGGTTGTACGCGGACAGCCCCGCGTCCTTCAGGCGCTTCGCCTGGCTGTCCGTCAGCATGCCGAGCGTGGCGCAGGCTTCCATGCCCAGCTCGCGCACGCCCCGCACCATCTCCAGCACGCTGTCGAACTGCGGGCCGTCCTTCACCTCGCGCCACGCGGCGCCCATGCAGAAGCGCGTAGCCCCCGCGGAGCGGGCCTTCTGGGCGGCGGCCAGCACCTCCGGCACCGCCATCAGCTTCTCCGCCTTGACGCCCGTCTTGTAGCGCGCCGCCTGCGGGCAGTACGCGCAGTCCTCCGAGCACCCGCCCGTCTTGATGGAGAGCAGCGAGCACAGCTGCACCTTGTTGTCCTGGAACACCGCGCGGTGCACCGTCTGCGCCCGGTGGACCAGGTCCAACAGCGGCAGCGCGTAGACGGCCCGCACCTCGGCCAGCGTCCAGTCGTGCCGCACCGCCACTCCCTCGGGAGCGGGCTCGGCGTGGTGGGCATGGCCGTGGAAGGACTCGGTGGCGACGTCGGACATGGGCTCCTCGACAGACGTAAGAGGAGCGCGAACGTGCGCGGGCGGAGCAGACTTGTCAACCACTCAGCGAGAACAGGTTGACGACTGCCCTCCCACCCCCGAACGGACGACCGGCGCCCGAGGAGAACCCTGGAGCGCCGGCCTTCCACCCTTCATGTCATGCGGGCTGGCGTCAGACGTGGACGCGACGCCGGCCGGCCAGTCCCACCAGGAACAGGACCAGGAGCGCGCCCAGCACGGAGAACAGCAGACCGGACGGGTGCAGGTCGAAGACGCGGCCGTCGCTGCGGAACAGCGAGCCGACGAAGCCACCCACGAAGGAGCCGACGATACCCAGCAGCGTCGTGGCCACCAGACCCATGGACTGGTTGCCGGGCATCAGGGCCCGAGCGAGAAGACCGGCGAGAAGACCGATGACCAGGAAAGCGATGATCCCCATGACACGACCTCACAGTGAGTGGTGAAGGGGGCGCACGCAGTAGCGCCCACCCGGCTTGTGCGAGGGTCAGCGCCCATCGCGCCGCCCGTGGGAATGAAGCTGGGTCGCCCCTCCCCAACGTACAACTCGACGGCATGGGTCTTGACACCAAGCCTGCCTGCTCTCCAGACGTGCCTGCTCGTCCGCCCGTGGCGACGTCAGGGTAGTGCGATACACACCCGACCCATGGCGAAGGCGAAGACGCACTACACCTGCCAGGCGTGCGGGTACCAGACGGCGAAGTGGCTGGGGAAGTGCCCGGACTGTGGCGCATGGAGCTCGCTGCTCGAGGAAGCCGGGGCGAAGCAGGACGAGAAGCGCCCGGCCTGGGGCGCCTCGGGCGGGGCGGCGAAGCCCATGCTGCTCAAGGACGTCAGCGGTGACGTGGAGGTGCGCCAGCGCACCGGCATCGCCGAGTTCGACCGGGTGCTGGGCGGCGGCGTGGTGGCGGGCTCCGTCGTCCTCTTGGGCGGCGACCCGGGCATCGGCAAGTCCACGCTGCTGCTCGCGGCCCTGGACAAGCTCGCGCGCCAGGGCGCGGTGCTCTACGTCTCCGGCGAGGAGAGCCTGCGCCAGACGAAGATGCGCGCCGAGCGGCTGCGCGTCGAAGGGGACGCCATCCACCTGTTCGCGGAGACGGACGCGGAGCGGGTGCTGGCCGCCGCGGAGGCGCTCCAGCCGCGCGCGCTGGTGGTGGACTCCATCCAGACCATGTACCTGCCGGAGCTGGGCAACGCGCCGGGCAGCATCACCCAGGTGCGCGAGGTGGCCGGGCGGCTGATGGCCTACGCCAAGCGCACGGGGGTGCCCACCTTCATCGTGGGCCACGTGACGAAGGAGGGCTCCATCGCGGGCCCCCGCGTGCTCGAGCACATGGTGGACACCGTCCTCTACTTCGAGGGCGAGCGCGGCCACCCGTTCCGAATCCTGCGCGCGCACAAGAACCGCTTCGGCTCCACCAACGAGATTGGCGTCTTCGAGATGAAGGGCGCGGGCCTGGTGGAGGTGTCGGACCCGTCCGCCCTCTTCCTGTCCGAGCGCCCCGCGGGCAAGTCCGGCAGCGTCGTCACCAGCACCCTCAACGGCACCCGCCCCCTGCTGGTGGAGGTGCAGGCGCTGGTGGCCCCCACCGGCTACGGCACCGCGCGGCGCACCGCCATCGGCGTGGACAGCAACCGCGTGGCCCTGCTCGCCGCGGTGCTGGAGAAGAAGGAGGAGATTCCCCTCGTCGGCTGCGACTTGTTCGTCAACGTCGCGGGCGGCATGCAGCTCAACGAGCCCGCGTGTGACCTGGCCGTCTGCGCGGCGCTGGTGAGCAGCCTGCAGAACCGGCCGTTGGACCCGCACACGCTGGTGCTGGGCGAGGTGGGCCTCGCCGGCGAGGTGCGCGCGGTGGGCCAGGTGGAGCCCCGGCTCATCGAGGCGGCGAAGATGGGCTTCAAGCGGGTGGTGATGCCCGCGGGCAGCGCCCGGCGCATGGAGGCCACGAAGCTGCGCGTGGTGGGCGTGGAGACGCTGGGCGACGCGCTCCGGGCCATGTTCGACTGAACGGCCCTACCGCCGCGTGGGCCCCGACGCGGGAGGAGGCTTGGGCTTCGTGTCGTAGCGGCCCCGGGCCGTCTGGATGGCGGCGCGGCTCTCCAGCGCCCACCGGGCCAGCTCCTGGACGGGGTCCAGCAGCGTGTGCCCCAGGGGCGTCAGCGCGTACTCCACGCGGGGCGGCACCGTGGGGTACTGGGTGCGCGTCACCAGCCCGTCCCGCTCCAGCCCCCTGAGGGTGAGCGTCAGCATGCGCTGGGAGATGCCCTCGATGCCGCGCTTCAAGTCACTGAAGCGCAAGGGCCCCTCCCCCAGGCTGCCCACGACGAGCACGCTCCACTTGTCGCCCACGCGCGTGAGGATGTCGCGCACGGCCAGGCAGGACTCGGTGGCGCCGTGGGGATTCTTCGAGCGGGGCGGCTTGGCGGGAGGCGGTGACATGGATGTGCCTTCTTGCGGACGAAACGGGCCCCCGTTACACGAGCGCCGGTTACCGGTTGTAACCGACGAACCTTTCGGAACCCACTCCCATCAGGAGCCGTCCCCCATGACGACCGCCGCCCCCACCGCCGTCCCCGCATCCAAACCCTGGGCCCTCTGGACGGGCCGGGTCCTCTCCGGCCTCGTCGTGCTGGCCCTGGTCGCCAGCGCGTCCATGAAGCTGCGGCAGCCCCCGGAGGTGGTGGAGGGCTTCGCGAAGTCGGGCTTCCCGGCGTCGGTGCTGCTGCCCATCGGCATCGCGGAGCTGCTGTCCGCGCTGCTCTACGCGGTGCCTCGCACGGCGGTGCTGGGCGCCATCCTCGTCACGGGCTACCTGGGCGGCGCCACGGTGACGCACGTGCGGCAGGGGGACTCGTTCCTCATCCCCGTGCTGCTGGGCGTCATCGCCTGGGGCGGCCTGTTCCTGCGGGACGCGCGCGTGCGGGCGCTCCTGCCCCTGCGCGGCCCGAACTAGGCAGCCTCCTCCATGCAAGCCGCCGCGCCCTCGTTCTCGGCGGGGACGCGGCGGAGCGTGTCCTTCCGCTACCAGGTCACGACGAAGGTGCAGGAGGCGCCGCCCTTCTGACGGCAGCCCTGGTTCGGGTCATGCGTGACGACGGCGTGGGGCATGAAGCGCTGGGCCATGCCCTTGATGAGGCCCTGGTCGAACCGGCACGGATAGGGATTGCCACACACCACGTGGCCCTCGTTCTTCCCCGGCACCGCGCTGTACGAGTAGTGGCCGATGCCGTCCGTCATCTCCCCCGTCAGGGGATTGAACATGGACCGGCCGTTCTTCCGGTGGTTCATGTGGAAGGCGACGTCGATGGAGGCGAGCCCCTGGTGGATGTCGGTGATGTTCGCCGGGAACACGGCGTTCTTGGGAATCATCGAGCCGACCTTCTCCAGGCCGCGTCCTCCCAGCAGGGAGTCGATCTTCCGGTACGCCTGGAGGTAGTCCTCCAGCGGGTACCAGGCCGTCACGTCGATGGCGCGCTCGGCGCCCGCCCCGCGCGCGGGGACCTTCATCACGTCCAGCAGCGCGCTGACGAGGACGGTGAACGACTGGATGGCCTCCACGATGGAGGCCACGCTCGCGCCCGTGACGGTGATGCCGGGCTCGTGGGTGACTTGGGACATGTGAGTCTGGGTTCCTGAAGGGGGTTCGGAGGGCTACCGGCCGCCCGCGTCGAGGGCGCGGTGGGCGGTGTGGTTGCGCAGGTACAAGAAGCACTCCTTCAGCCCGTCACGCAGGCTGCCGAGCGTCTTCACGTCCCGCAGGTCGACGCCAATCTGCGTCAGCGTCTGGGCGATGACCGGGCTGATGCCCGTCACCACGCAGTAGGTGCCGAGCAGGCGGGCGGCGTTCACCATCTTCACGAAGTGATTCGCGGTGGAGGTGTCCACCACCTCCACGCCCGTGATGTCGATGATGGCGCAGCGGGCCTTGCCCTGGGAGATGCGGTGCAGGAGCCGCTCGGTCATCTCCAGCGAGCGCTGCGTGTCCACCACCCCGACGATGGGCAGCGTGAGCACGTCCTCCCACAGCTCGATGATGGGCGTGGACAAATCACGGATGGCCAGCCGCTGCTTCTCGATGGTGGAGAGCTTCTCCTCCAGCTCGCGCCGGGCCGCGTCGAGCTTGAGCATCGACTGCTCGCTCTCCTTCACGGACGCGTGGAGCTGGCGGGCGAAGAGGTTGATGGTGTCCTCGAACGAGGAGAACACGTCATGGTTCTCCACCGCGATGAGATGCTCGTCCGGGTTGAACTCCCCGAGCGAAATCATCGCCAGCACGTCCCGGATGCGCTCGAGACGCTCGAGGTTGATTTCGATGACCTGCGGTTGCGACTGATTCATGGGCGATGAGGCCCGGGCCGTGGACGAGGGAGTTGGCGTTGGACGGCCCGAAACGGATTCGACACATCAGGGTATGCCCAAAACCTCTCAACGCTTCAAATGGGTGGACATCGACCCGGACGAAACATTGGAAAGCCTGTCTCCCAGCCAATTCCTCTCAAATCGGAGACTCAAACCCTGACGGACGAGCGAGCGCTCGCGGACCGCCCGCGCGACAACGCCGCGCGTCGAAGCCGTGGCGTGGGCTCCTGGACGTCGCGGGGTCCGGGAGTGGGGAGCAGTCGACGCTCGCGGCGACGCTGCCGTCTACGGGTGGACGGGATGTCGGATGCGCTGACGCGCCGGTGACGGGGCGTGACTAGGACGGGGGGCATGGCGTCCATCGTCCCTCCCGAGCTCCGCGCCGTGGTCGCGGAGGTGAAGCCCCGGCTGCGAGGCGTGTCGCACGCGCTCGCGTTCCTCGCGGCGCTGTGCGGCTTCATCGTGCTCGCGCTCGCGCCGGCCAAGGGCCTGCAGCACTTCGCCGACTGCGTCTTCGGCCTGTCGCTGGTGCTGATGTTCGGGACCAGCGCTGCCTACCACGTGCCCACGTGGGGCCCCGCCGCGTACCAGCGGCTGCGGCGGATGGACCACGCGGCCATCTACCTGCTCATCGCGGGGACCTTCACGCCGCTGGCCACGCTGGACGCACCCGACGCGTGGACGCGGCACCTGCTCTGGGTGATGTGGGCCTGCGCGCTCACGGGCGCGGGCCTGTCGCTCTTCGGCATCTCCGGCACGCGGGGCGTGCGCTCGATGCTCTACGTCATCCTGGGCGCGCTCTCCGCCCCGGTGATGCTGCGGCTGCCCTCGGTGGTGGGGACGACGCGCGCGACCTGGCTCGTGCTGGGCGGGCTGCTCTACGCGGTGGGCGCCGTCGTCTACGCCCGCAGGTGGCCGGACCCCAGCCCCGCCTTCTTCGGCTACCACGAGGTCTTCCACCTCATGGTCATCGCCGCCGCGTCCACGCACTACCTCGTGCTCGTCGACTTCCTCTGGAGCCGGTGACGACGGGGTGACGGCGCGCGCCCGCACCAGGACGATGCGTGCATGCGTCCTCGCGTGCCTCCTCTAGCGACCCGCGCGCGCTCCGTCCCGAAGCCAGACACGGGGTGAAACCCACGCATGCATCGGAATGAAACCCCATTGCAGGGTTACCAACTTCACGCGTGCGTTGGCGCGCATTCCAGGTAGTTTGCCATTGCGGTTCCCCCCTCCTCGAGGTTTCTCCATGGTCGCCAGGCAACGCGCTGCTCCCCCCTCCCCGCCGGTTTCCAAGGGAGAGCGAAGGGACGGCTTCGCGTTCCGGGCGGGGCGCGTGTCGCTGGACCTGCCGGCCACGCTGGCGGGGCGGCTGAAGGACACGACCCAGGAGCTGCTCCAGACGCCGAAGGATTTGGGCCGGTGGCTCATCGCCGCGGGGCTGGCGGCGCAGGTGCAGGAGCCCACGGCGGAGGAGCTGGCCCAGGCGCGCGAGCTGCGAGAGGCGCTCCACCGGCTGGCCCTGGCGCGCGCGCGGGGGGAGAACTTCTCCGCGAGGGACCGCTCCATCCTCAACCGCTGGGCCGCGGAGCCGCCGCCCGCGCCCCAGCTGGGGCCTCGCGGGCTGTTCTGGGCGGGCGCGGACATCCGGGGGCTCTTGGTGACGGTGGCGCGCGACGGCGCGGAGCTGCTCGGCGGCGAGCTGGCGGAGCGCGTGCGCACGTGTGAGCAGCGCGACTGCGGCCTGCTCTTCGTGGACACCTCGCGCTCGGGGCTGCGGCGCTGGTGCTCCATGTCCGGCTGCGGCAACAAGGCCAAGGTGGCCGAGTTCCGGCGTCGTCAGCGGCAGGACGCCCGCTAGCCACCACCGCGCGCCAGGGCCAGCAGCTTCTGGGCGCGGGCCTCCAGTGCGGCGCGCAGCCCGTCGGGGCGCTGGATGTGGAACGCGAAGGGCAGCCGCGCCAGCTCCCGGGCGAACCAGTCCAGGTCATCCGTCTGCCCCGACAGCCGCACGCCGCCGGGCACCGCCTCCAGCACGCCCAGTGTGGCGAAGAGGTGCTGGCGCGCCCTTCCCAGGTCCGTGTCGAGCAGCACCTCCACCGCGAACGCGCGCGGCAGCGACGCCACCGCGGCCTCCACGTGCGCCAGCGCGTCGAAGCCGTCCGGCCGCGTGAAGTGGACGTCGAGCGGGAGCACCGCGCGCACCCGGTCCAACCGGAAGGTGCGCAGGTCCTGGCGCAGGTGGCAGACGCCCACCGCGTACCAGCGCCCGCCGCGCCAGACGAGGCCATACGGGTCGAAGTCGCGCTCGGTGTCCTCCTCGCGCGCGCCGCGGTAGCCCAGGCGCACGCGCTTGCGCAGCTGGGCCGCGGAGCTCAGGGCGACGAGCGCGGTGTTGTCCGCCATCTCGCGGGCGCGGGAGATGTCGAGCGTCACCGACTCGTCCACGGAGCGCACGCGCCGCTTCAGCGTCGCGGGCATCACCCGCTCCAGCTTCGCCTGGGCGCTCTCCACCGCGGGGGCCGCCTCCGCCAGGCCCAGCCCGCGCGAGGCGAGCAGCCCCACCGACAGCGCCAGCACCTCGTCCTCGGTGAACATCATCGGCGGCAGCTTGAAGCCCGCCACCAGCATGTAGGCGCCGTCCCTGCCGCGCTCGGCGGTGATGGGGATGCCCAGCTCCTCCAGCTTCAGGATGTAGCGGCGCACCGTGCGCCGGTCCACCTCCAGCCGCCGCGCCAGCTCCGAGCCGCTCATCCGCCCATGCGTCTGCAGCAACTCGAGCACGGTGAGCACGCGCGTGGTGGGCCGGGACATGGTCCGGAACCTAACGCCCCCTCTCGCGGATGTCCGGCGTCCGCTTCAAGCCCGGGGCTGGCCACGTGCGCCGGGCACGCTGGATGGCCCTCGCGCCCGGTGGACACCGCATCGCCCGAATGAGGACTGATTCCGCCCTACATGGTCCGTACGGTGCCGGCCTCCCCACTCCCCTGGAAGGCGCTCCATGACGCAGACCTCGCACCTGTGGCTGTTCTTCGTGCTCGTGTTCGGAATCGTCATCCTCCCAGGACTGGACATGGCCTTCGTCCTGGCCAGCTCCCTGGTGGGAGGCCGCCGCTCGGGGCTGGCCGCGGTGGGCGGCATCATCTCCGGGGGCATGTGTCACGTGGCGGTGGGGGCGACGGGGGTGGCGGTGCTGCTCACGGTGATGCCGGCCGCGTTCAACGTGCTGCTCTGGGTGGGGGCGCTCTACGTGGCGTGGATGGGGGTGGCGCTGGTGCGAAGCCCGTCCACCTTCTCCCCGTCCTCGCAGGCCGGCCAGCGCTCCGCCCTGGCCACGTTCCGCCGGGGAGCGCTCACCAACCTGCTCAACCCGAAGGCCTACGTCTTCATGCTCGCCGTCTTCCCCCAGTTCCTGCGCGAGGAGTACGGGCCGCTCTGGCTGCAGGCCCTGGTCCTGGGGTCCATCATCGCGCTGACCCAGGGCGCGGTGTACGGCGCCATCACCCTGGCCGCGGACCGCGCGCGCGGCTGGCTGGAGTCACGTCCCTCCGCCAGCGCGCGCGTGGCTCAAGCCGTGGGAGGCCTCATGGTGCTCGCCGCCGTCGTCACCGCCATCGAGGGCTGGCGAGGCGCCTGAAGCCGCCCACTCATGTGCGTCGGACGCGTGTCGAGTGGATGGCTCTCAGGATGAGCAGCAGCACCACCGCTCCGATGAAGGCCACGAAGATGGTCCCGGCGAGTCCGCCGAAGGGAGTGCCCGCCCCCAGTGCACGGAAGATGAAGCCGCCCAGGAACGCTCCCACCACACCCACGACGATGTCGCCGATGAGCCCGTAGCCCCCGCCGACCACGGCCGACGCCAGCCACCCGGCGATGAGGCCGATGACCGCCCACACTAGAATCGTTTCCAAAGACATCTCTTCCTCCTCGGGTCGCACTGATGTGTCTGGCGCAAACCTATGCACGCCGGTTCGCGGACGAACGGAGGCCGGTCCGTTCGCTGGGCAGGCAGGCGGGCTCGAAGCTGGTTTTGACTGACTTTCTGCTTTTCCGAAGGTAACTCAAGGGCGCGTCTGCCAAGGAGAGCGCCCATGGGTCGTCATCGGAATGATTCACTGTGGATGAAGTGTGGAGCCCTGCTGTGGGCGGGGGTCCTGGTGGGGTGTGGTGGGGCGGAGGTGGGAGGTGGGCCGGTGGAGGAGGCCCGGGGGGAGCAGGGGCTCGCGGCGTGCTCGTATGTGATTACGACGAACACGTACGTGGGCGCGGACTGGTGGGGCACCATCGTCTTCAAGAACACGGGCGCCGCGGCGATGACGAGCCCGACGATTGCGTTCGGGGTGCCCAGCGGCGTGACGTGTGACCACGACGAGCCGGGCTGGACGCACACGCAGAGCGGGAGCACGTGCACGTACTCGCGCACCTCGGGGCTGACGGTGGGGGTGAACGCGTCCTACACGTTCTACTACTCGACGAACTCGAACACGTCGTGGACGGCGAGCAACATCGTCATCAGCGACCCGAGCTGCGGGAGCACGCCGCCTCCGCCGGGGAGCGGGCTGACGGAGAACCAGAAGAAGGTGTCGGAGGGGCTCACGAGCATCTGGGAGAACGACACGCCGGTGCTCGCGTATGCGTACTCGGAGAACATCCAGGACGGGCGCGGTTACACCAGCGGGCGCGCGGGGTTCTGCACGGGCACGGGCGACGCCATCCAGGTCATCCAGTGCTACAACGCGCGGCGCAGCGCGGCCAATGGCAACCTGATGGCCAAGTACATGCCGGGGCTGACGACCATCAACAACCGCTTCCTGTCCACGGGGCAATCGCAGCCATCCACGTCGGAGCTGGATGTCATCGGCAACTGGCGGGCGGACTGGGGCACCAGCTACAACAACACCACCACGCGCGCGGACTTCAAGGCGTGTCAGGACCAGGTCAGCGACCAGTTCTATTACACGCCGGCCATGGCGGAGGCGAACAAGTGGGGCGCCACCAGCGCGCTGTCGAAGATGGCGCTGTATGACGCGTACATCAACCACGGCGAGTCGGGGGTGAAGAGCCTGGTGCGCGCGGCCAACAACGCGCTGGGCAACACGGCCCAGGTGGCGCCGGCGGTGGGCTACAACGGAATCACGGAGTCGTCGTGGCTGCAGCGATTCCTGGAGAAGCGCCGCGACGTGCTGGCCGCGGACTCCACGTGGCTGCAGGCCATCGACCGCGTGGCCGCGTACGAGAAGCTGCGCCGCCGGGGCAACTGGGACCTGTCCGCCGCCGTGCGCAACGACGTGCGCGCCAGCGACTGCTGGGCTGGCTCCTATCCGTTCAGCGGCTACACCGTGCGCAACATCAACGCGGACGGCACCTGGAGCACGCCCGGCTCGTACACGTTCTCGTGTCAGTGAGGGGCGCCTGAGCGCCCGGGAGCGCGGGACTCCCGGGTGCTCGCCGCGGGGAGGAGGGCACCGACGGTCTACGCAGGCGCCGCGGTGCTCGTCGCATCCTCTCGCCGGGCGCGGCGCGGCCAGGGAACCATGAGCAGCAGGCACACGAGGAGCCCCAGGCCGCTCACCGCCATCGAGGCGCCCTCGCCCGGAGGCGAGTAGCGCCACACCACGCGGTGGGCACCCGGCGGGACGGCCACCGCCCGCAGGGCGTGATTGGCGACGAGGACCTCCGTCGGCACGTCGTCCACGGTGGCGCTCCAGCCGGAGAAGTACGCATCCGACAGCACCAGGACCGCCGGGTGCTTCGCCACCACCGTCACCTCCACCTCGTCCACGCCGTACCGCTCGAGCGTGGCCTGCCCCAGTGGCTCACCCGCGGGCGGCGTGGGCAACGGCGCGAGGCACTCCACCACGGCCTGCTGTCCGGGAACGAAGCCCGGAGAGGAAAGCAGCGCCAGTCCCTCCTCGGCGCTCGCCACGCAGCGAGGCGCGGCGAGGTACACCCGCGACGAGGGGCGCGGGTGCGCGAGCAGCGCCACGCGGAACGGCTCGCTCGTGGCGACCACGGTGCTCTGAAGCCCCCGGGCCTTCACCTGTTGCTCGTCGGCGACGAAGTATCCGACGCCCGCGAGCGGCCCGAAGCGGTTCCACCACGCCTGCGGGTCCTTGAGCAGGTCCGCCACGCGGGCGGACAGCGCGGGCAGATACCAGTTCGCGCTCTCCACGCCCCAGGACGCGGCCGAGTCCGCCGCCAGCACCACGCGCGCGCCCGCCACCTGCGTCTCGTCCGGAGTGAGCCCCTCCATCGTCTCCGGCAGCGAGATGCCGGAGGCCGTGAAGACCCGTGCCCGTCCCTGCAACGGCGCTCCCACGCGCTGTTGGAGCGTCTCGACGAACGGCGGCGGCGCCTCGAGCAGGCCCCGCTCACAGGAGACATACGCGGGCTCCGTGGCGCGCCCGAGGTCGACGGACAGCAGCGCCACCCATGCCACGCCCACCCGCCGCGAGGGGATGCGCAACAGGGCCACGCCGCCCATGGCGATGCAGCTGACGGCCACGCACGCCGCCTCCACCGTGAGCCGCTCCCCCAGCTGTCGCGCCACCTCCCGCCACACCTCCGCGGGCCCCGAGTAGAGCCCGCGCAAGGACTCCACCAGCCCCAGCCCCATCCCCGTCATGGCCAGGAGCAACACGCCCACGCCCGTGCCCAGCAGCCCCCACGCCGTGCGTCGACGCTCGTCCCGCGTGCGCTCCAGCAGCGCGTCCGCGCCCCACGCGGCCAGCACCGCCAGCCAGAACGCGACGTGGACGGTGAGCTTCTCCGGGTAGCGGAAGGCCCTCCAGGGCGGCAGCAGCTCGTAGACCCACCCATAGAGCGGCGTGTGCCGGCCGAGCATCAGCAGGCCCGCCACTCCGACGAACCCGAGCGCCAACTGCACCCAGCGCTCCCGACGCCGCGCCCACGCCGCCACGCCCGCCAGGAACAACACCGGCACCCCCACGTAGAGCGAGCGCGCCCAGAAGTCCGTCGTCCCCAGGCCCAACAATCCCTGGGCCACCGCGCCCCGGAGCGGCGGCTCCAGCGCGAGGACATTTCCCACCACCAGGTCCAGCACGCGCAGCGGATGCACGGACCACAGCTGCGCGGCCTCCGCGGTTCGCCGCTGCGCGAAGGTCTCTGGCAACACCGACGCGGAGGCCCACAGCTGCGCCGTGGACACCACCACCGCGAGCAGCAGCCCCGCTGCCGCCACCAACACCGCGCGGCGTCGGGACACGCCCTCCCCGAGCGGGCCCAGGAGCACCACCAGCGCCACCGTGGCGCCGCCCACCGTGAAGCCCTGCGGGTCTCCGGCGAGCAGCACCAGCGCCAACGTCACGCCCAGCGCGCCCGCCGCCGCCCGCGAGGCCCGCGTCAGCACCGCGTCCGAGAACAGCAGGAGCCACGGCAGCATGGCCGCGGCCTGGAGGTACAGCAGGTTGCTGGTGAGGCTGACCAGATAGCCGCTCAGCGTGAAGGCGAGCGCGCCCAGCACGGAGGCCTCGATGCCCGCTCGCCGCGCCCGCAGGAACAGGTACGTGCCCGTGGCCGCCAGCGGATAGCACGCGAGCACCATCACCGTGAGGGCCACCGGACCGTCGAACAGCAGCATCAGCACGTTGGCCGGGTGGAACGCGCCCGTGACGGTGGCGCCCGCGAAGGGCTGGCCCAGCGCGTTGAAGGGGTACCAGCTCGGCCACGCGCCCTGGCTCACGCACGTCGCCCAGTACTCCCGCGTCGGGGCGTACACGCGCAGCATGTCCCGCTCGCAGAACACGCCCCCCGAGGCGAGCAGCCGATGGAAGAACAGCAGCGTCCCGAGGACAGAGGCCCCCAGGATGAAGAGGCCCTCGCGCGCGCGGGTCGGAAGAGGAGAGGACATGCGGTGCCCCGACTTCTAGCAGAGGAGCAAGGACCCTCGAAGCAGGGCTCGGCTAGAGTCCGGCCCACGCATGAGCCCGGAGCGCCGAGACACCTTCCGCTGGCGGGACGTCCCGCACCTGTTGTCGACGCGGCTGCTCGCGGCGTTCCTCGTCCCCACCCTGCTCATCCTCGCGGTGACGGGCACGGCGGTGTACCAGCTGGCGCGCGCCATCCTCGAGGAGGAGCTGGGCACCAGCCTCTCCAACATCGCCGCCGCCACCGCCAGCCAGCTCAACGGCGAGCGCATGCTCACCATCGAGCCGGGCGACGACGTGGGCGGCACCCGCACCTGGCGCAACGTGGTACGCCTGCTCGAGGGCGTGCGAGAGGCCAGCAACGTGCGCCGCGTCTTCGCCGTCGACGTCCAGGGCCGCGTGCGCGCGGACGTGGGCGGCGGCCTGCCCGTGGGCGCGGAGGTGCCGGAGCTCGCGCGTGACAGGCTGGAGCTGGCGCGCGTCTTCGCCGGCCAGCACGCCGCCAGCCAGGTGCTCTTCACCGGCTCCGACGGGCGCCTGTACAAGACGGGCTATGCCCCCATCACCCTGGCGGGCCAGGTGGTGGGCGCGGTGGGCGTGGAGGGCAGCGCGGCCTTCTTCGGCCCCCTGCAGCGGCTGTCGCGCACCTTCGCCATCATGGGCGCGCTCGCCCTGGCCGCGCTCGCCGTCATCGCGCTGCTCACCGCGCGGGGCCTCGCGCGCCCCTTGCGCCGGCTGATGGACTCCGCCCTGCGCATCGGCCGGGGCGACCTCACCACGCCCGTGCCCCCCGAGCCCACGCGCGAAATCGGCGTGCTCGCGCGCGAGCTGGAGGAGATGCGCGGCGCGCTGGAGGGCCGGGACAGACAGCTCAAGATGATGCTCGCGGGCGTCGCCCACGAGGTGCGCAATCCCCTGGGCGGCATCGCCCTGTTCTCCGGCCTGCTCCAGGAGGACCTCCGCGCCGGCGCCCACGAGGACGCGCGCGCGCACGTCGAGCGCATCCAACGCGAGGTGGCCTTCCTGCAGCGCATCGTCGAGGACTTCCTCGCCTTCGCCCGCGAGCAGCCCCTGGCCCGCGCGCCCGTGGAGGCCCCCGCGCTGCTGTCCATCGTCAGCGAGCTGTCCTCCGCGGAGGCCCAGTCCCGGAACGTGGTGCTGGACGTGGAGGCCTCCCCCGCCCTGCTGGAGGCCGACGGCAGCCTGCTCACCGCCGCCCTCTTGAACCTGGTGAAGAACGCCGTGCAGGCCTCGCCGTCCGGAGGCCACGTGCGCATCCACGGCGCCGTGCGCGACGGGCGCTACGCCATCCAGGTCCACGACGCCGGCGCGGGCGTGCCCGACCTCCAGAAGGAGCGCATCTTCGAGCCCTTCTTCACCACCCGGGAGAAGGGCACCGGCCTGGGCCTGCCCCTGGCGCGCAAGATTGCCCGCGCGCACGGGGGCGAGCTGCACCTGACGTCCACGCCGGGCGACACCACCTTCACCCTCACGCTGCCCCTGGGCGCCGTCAGCCCGCCTCGTTGAACTGACGCGCCATCCGCCCCACCTCGCCGGACACCTGCGCGAGCGTGCTCGTGGCCTCCTGCGTGGACTCCAGCCGCTTCATCGTCGCATCCATGATTTGCGACAGGTCCGAGATGGCGATGGAGATCTGCGAGATGCCCGCGTTCTGCTGCGTCACGGCGGCGGCAATCTGACGGGCCGCGGCCGAGTTCTCCTGCGACATCAGCGACAAGGCCCGCAGCGAGTCCCCCGACGCCCGCATCTGGTCCAGCCCCGTGCCGATGGTGCGCACGCCCTGCTCGCCCATGCGGGCCGCGTCCTGGATGCCCACGCTGACGTCCTGGAGCACGTCGCGGATGCGCTGCGTGGACTGCAGCGACTGGTCCGCCAGCGCCCGCACCTCGCGGGCCACCACGGCGAAGCCCTTGCCCTGCTCCCCCGAGCGCGCCGCCTCGATGGCCGCGTTCACCGCGAGCAGGTGCGACTGGGCGGCCAAATCCTTCACCGTCTCCGTGATGTCGCCAATCAGCGAGGCGCTCCGGGCCAGCTTGTCCAGCCGCTGCTGGATGCCGTCCACCGCGCCGCGGATGTCCGCCAGCCCCGCCACGCTCTTCTCCACCGCCGCCTCGCCCTGCAGCCCCAGCGCCTCCGCGCGCCGGGCCACCTGGAGCACCGCCTCCGCCCGGTCCGCCGCCATGCTCGAGGTGCGCCGTATCTCCTCCGACGTCACCTGCGCCTGGTGCAGCGCGGCCGACTGCTTCGACAGGCTCTGCTGCTGCGCGTCGTTCGCCGCGCGCAGGTGCCCGCCCGCCTCCCCCAGCCGCGCCGCCGAGGCCTGCAGCGTCAGGGGCAGCTGACGCAGCCTGGCCAACACCGCGTTCATGCCTTCGGCCAAATCCCCCATCTCGTCCGTGGACACCCACGCGGGCGCCACCACGCGCCCCGCCGCCACGGATTCAATCGCCTGCCCCACCGCCCCCGCCGCCCGCGCCTGCCTGCGCGCCAGCATCCACATGGTGATGCCCGGCAGGAGCAGGAGTCCTCCCACCCACGCCAGGCTGAACGCCAGCTCCCCCGCCAGCACCCCGCCCAGCTCCATCAACATCCGCGCTGAGCGCCGCGCGCCCTCCGACTCCAGCTCCAGCGCCAGCGTGTCCCGGATGGCCTCCAGCTTCACCACCACCACGCAGCCGCTGAGCACCAGCGCGGAGATGATGGAGCCGCCGAAGGTGAAGGGCAGGAACCACGCCTGCCGGGGCCATGAGAAGCCGCCGCCCGCGAGCGCCACCGTCGCGTGCTTGCGCTGCTCCTCCAGCGCCAGCGGCAACAACATCCGCTCCAGCGAGACGCTGATGGGAAAGCCCAGCAGCACGCCACAGCACACGCCGATGATGGTCCCCAGCACCACCTGCGACAAATCCTTGTTCCACGTCAGGCACACGTGGAGGCTGAACCAGAAGCCCCCCAGCGTCCACCCCACCCACGACGTCCCCACCGCCACGCGCCACGGCAGCCGCAGGATGCGCTCCAGCCGCTCGCCCGGCGTGTCGCCCGCGCGCGCGCGCAGCGCGTTGCCCACCATCCACCGCATCAGCAGCGCGGGGTAGAGCATCCCCAGCCCCACCAGGATGGGCGGCAGCACCCACGCCACCGCCCTCACGCCCTCCCACCCGGCGACGCCCATGGACATGCCGTTGAGGTACGCCGCGATGGGCGCCGCGGGGACCACCCAGGACATGAACACCCTGAGCGCGCGCCAGCGATACTCGCGAATCAACGAATCTTCGATGCTCATGCGGGCTTGCCTTCCCGCGCCTCCGGCCTTGGGACGCGGTGAGTCCAGGAATGGAGGGATGGCGAACGGCCCCATTCTCCGCACGTCATCGGGACGAAAGCGAGCGGCGCACGCCCGGTTCCAGACATTGCACTCCCGTCAGCCGGGCGCTCGTCGAAAGGCATACACAATCGGGAAATCAACCTCCCCCGGAAAGGTTGAGCAAGAAGACAGACGCGGCGACTGGGGCCTCAATCCACACAGCAGGCGCGGATGGCGGAGGTATACAGGCGCAGGGACTTGCGCGTGGCGTCGAGCACCCGGGCGGGCTCGTCCCCGGTGGGGTCCGTGCAGAGCTTGAGGATTTCGAGCGCCTCCACCGGGTGCAGGTCGTCATAGCGGGCGTGCGCCTTGAGCCACATCATCGCGCTGGCGTCGATGCGCGCGCCGTCCGCGGCATAGGCGCGGAAGGGCTCCACCACGTCGCGCGTCCACACGCCGGTGATTCCCTCGATGGCCCAGTTGGACGCGGCGATGCCCTCCGCCAGCGTGCCCCGGGCGCAGGTGTCGCGCAGGTGCGCGTGCAGCGCCTGGAGCTCCGGCAGCGGCCGCACGTGGAAGAGCGCCTCCGGCTCCAGGCCCAGCGCGCGCACCCAGTCGATGAACCACTCCGCGTGCCGCGCCTCCACGGCCAGGTTCTGCAGGAGCCAGCGGCGGATGCTCGCGTCCCCCTCGGCGCGGCCGTACGTCGTCTTGGCCAGCGACAGGGCCATGTACTTGGGGAAGGACTCGACGATGAGGAAGAACTGCGACAGCACGCGGCGCCAGTACACCAGCGGCGGGCGCCGTCCCTCGGCGGTGTCGCGGAACAGCGGCGGCCAGCACGCCGCGTCCCAGTCACGGCGGGTCGACTCCAGCATGGACTCCAGCCAGCGGGGATGCGCCGACGGGCTCAGCGGCGGAGGCCCATAGCGACGCACGGGCACACGAGACGTGAGGCTGCGCACTTCCTGCTCGGAAGACGACATGGCGGCACGAGGCTCCTGCACCCGGCGGGTTCCAGACCGACATGGCCCCCCTCACCCGCCAGGGCGGCCCCATAGTGGTGACAGCACCTCCACGGGGCCACGCGACTGTCGTCGCCCGACGCTTTTCTCACCGCCTTGTTTCAGATTTCAGCCGGGGGCATCTGGAGCCGTCGCGCGCCCCACAGCGGACCTGTCTCGCCGACCGACGGGGACCTCCGCCCGCGCTCACTTCGTGCGGGCCACCTGGTGGCGCGCCTTCTCCAGCATGCGACGCAGCGGCGCCTCGTCCGCGCGGGCGAGCGCCTCGTCCCAGGTGAGCCACTGCGCGCCGGTGGACTCGTTGGGGTCGTGCGCGAGCGACTCCGGGTCCTCGGCCACGACGAGGTAGCGCACGTCCAGGTGGTGGTGCTCGGGCTCGTCGCGGCGCGCGGGGATGGTGTGGACGTCCACGTCCAGCGGGCGGGGCGCGGTGGGGTGGAGCACCACGCGACACCCGGTCTCCTCGCGCGCCTCGCGCAGCGCGGTGGCCTCCATGTCTCCGCCGTCCGTCGGGTCCGCGTGTCCGCCCGGCTGCAGCCACCGGTGGAGCTTGCCGTGCAGCACCATCACCACGCGCTCGCCCCGGGGGTCCACCACCACGGCGCTGCCGGTGAAGTGGGCCGTGGCCTGGGCGCGGGAGAAGGGCGAGGCGAGCGTGGCCGCGTGGTGGCGCATCCGCTCCAGGTCCTGGCGCTCCTTGTCGTCCCCGGGGACGTGGCGCGACAGGAGCTCCCGCAGGGCGTGGGCGTTCTGGGATTCCATGCGCGACCACGTATCCCCGGCGGGCCCTCACACGCCAGCGCCTTCTGGAAGCGGCCGGCCTGCCCGGGGCGGTGTAGGGTTCGGCCCGGGTGTGCTCTCATGCGGACGCACCCGGGGCGGCCGGCCCCGCTGGCATGAGGACTCGAGGGCAAGCACCCGCATGGCGCGCATTCTCGTCATCGACGACCACGACACCCTCCGCGAGGGCATGACTGTCTCGCTCACGCGCTCCGGGCACGCGGTGTCCGCGGTGCGCGGCGGCGCGGACGGGCTGGCCGCGTACCGCAAGGCCCCGTTCGACCTGGTCGTCACGGATTTGAAGATGGACGGCATGGACGGCATCGCCGTCACCCAGGCCCTCAAGGCGCTGGACCCCTCCGCCGTCGTCATGGTGGTGACGGCCTTCGGCACGATTGAGACGGCCGTGCGGGCCATGCAGGAGGGCGCCTACGACTTCATCACCAAGCCCTTCACGCCCGACGTGCTGCGCGCCAAGGTGGACAAGGGGCTGGAGCTGGCGAGCACCCGCCGGCGCGTGGAGAAGCTGGAGGGGCGCACCGCCGCGCACGACGCGGACGCGGCCCTCACGCACGGCAGCCTGGTGGGCGACAGCGAGCCCATGCAGAAGCTGCTCTCCCAGGCGCGCAAGGCGGCGATGAGCGACGCCACGGTGCTCGTTCGCGGCGAGAGCGGCACCGGCAAGGAGCTCATCGCGCGCATGCTGCACCAGCAGTCCCCGCGCAAGGACGGGCCCTTCGTCGTGGTGCACTGCGCGGCGCTGGCGGAGACGCTGCTGGAGAGCGAGCTGTTCGGCCACGAGCGCGGCGCCTTCACCGGCGCGGTGAAGCGCAAGCTGGGCCGCTTCGAGCTGGCCGACGGCGGCACCCTCTTCCTCGACGAAATCGGGGAGATTCCCCACTCGGTGCAGACCAAGCTGCTCCGCGTGCTCCAGGAGAAGGAGATCCAGCGCGTGGGCGGCGAGGAGACGCTCAAGGTGGACGTGCGCGTGGTGAGCGCCACGCACCGGGATTTGCAGGCCGAGGTGAAGGCGGGCCGCTTCCGCGAGGACCTGTACTACCGGCTGCACATCGTCCCGCTGATGCTGCCGCCCCTGCGTGAGCGCCCCGAGGACATCGCCGCGCTGGCGCGCCACTTCGTCGCCAAGCACGCGGTGCGCGTCAACCGCCGGGTGACGGGGCTGGACGAGGGCGCCCTGCGCGCCCTGGCCCGCCACGCGTGGCCCGGCAACGTGCGCGAGCTGGAGAACGTGGTGGAGCAGGCGCTCGTCTTCGCGGAAGGGGAGGTGCTCACCTCGCAGGATTTGCCCGGCCACCTCACCGGCGGCACGCCGCGCATGGACGCGGGGCTGCCGGTGCCGCACGGCGACAGGCCGCTGCCGGACATCCTGGAGGACCTGGAGCGGCAGCTCATCGCCCGCGCCTACGAGAAGGCCGGCGGGGTGAAGACGGAGACCGCCCGCCTGCTGGGCATCAAGACGTCGGCGCTGTACTACAAGCTGGAGAAGTATGGCTTCCTCCCCAAGGGCACCGCGCCCGAGGAGGGGTGATCCTCGGAAATCCGTGACCCCTGGCCCGTGCCCCATGACTTTCCACCGGTCCCCCCTCCCCACCCCGTCCCACCTGGCGCGCCCAGACGCCTGGAATCCCAGCGCTTTTCGCGCGGGTCCGGGACGCGGGGGCGACGTGGGGCTGGCATCCGCCTTGCTCATGGGGGCCTGTTGATGAACCCCCGCTCCCTCGTCCTCGCGTTGTGCCTGCTGGTGGGCGTGCCCTCCTGGGCCGCGTCCGGCCTGGAGGCGGCGCGCGCGCGGGCGCAGGTGGCGAGGACGGAGGCCCGGGCGCTGAGGACCCAGCAGCAGACGCTGCGGGACGAGTTGCAGGGCGTGGCCGAGCGCATCGAGACGCTCAAGGCCCGTGCCCAGGGGCGGCTGACCACGGGCACGGAGCTGGAGACGGCGCTGAGGCGCTCGCAGGAGCTGAGCGGCTCGCTCACGCAGCTGGCGCAGGCGGTGTCCACGGCAGAGGGCGAGTCGGAGCGCGCGCACGTGGCGCTGCACCAGGCGCTGTCGGACGAGCTCGCGCGGCTGATGACGGCCTGGGACAAGACGGCGGACCGCGCCCAACGCGCCACGCTGCTGGAGGTGATGCGCACCACGCGCACGGAGCGCGACGCGGTGCGACTGGCGCTGCCGGCCTCCAAGGTGCCCACGCTGGACCGGACGACGACGGGCGGCGACGACCCGGAGGACCTGCTGGAGCAGGCGGACACCCTGCGTGACGCCGAGGACAAGGTGCGCGAGCGGCTCAAGCTGATGCGCGCGCGAATCACGGAGGCGCGCGAGGAGCGCGACCTGGACCGCCGGATGAGCGACTTCCTCGGCGAGGAGTCGATGTTCGACGAGCAGGACCGGCGGCTGCGGCTCCGGATGAGCTCGGACCGGAGCCTGCGGGTGGAGCCCAGCGACCGCGGCGGCGGCCTGTTCCAGGGCGAGGCCAGCGGCGATAGCGACGCGCCGCCCATGTCGGGCAACCCCGGTGGCCCCACGAGCGGGCCGGACCCCGTCCCCGGAACGCCCACCCCTGGTCGCCCCGAGCCCATGTCCGCCCGCGCCACGGACCGCCGCCCCCTGGTGGACGGCGTGCGCGCCCAGGACCTGGCCGCCGGAGGGCCAGTGGACCTGACGGCCATGGAGGCCGAGGCCAAGCGCCTGGAGGCCCTGGCCGGGGAGCTGGATGGACGGGCGGGCGCGCTGGAGCGCCGCGCGCAGGAGCTGACGAAGTAGGGCCCTCGGGCTAGAGCAGCCCGGACTCGACCTCCAGCTTCACCACCGCGCGCAGCCGCACCTCGCGCTCGGGCGTCCGGCCCTTGCCGCGGATGATGATGCTCATGGTGGGCGCGGCGACGAAGGGCTGCAGCTCCACGTCCGCCAGGTCCAGCCGCAGCGTGGGGTTGGGCGCGCGCGGGCTGCTGCGGGACAGGTCATTCTTCCACGCGATGCGCGACTCGCGGTCCCCCGCGCGGACGAAGAACTCCACGTTGTCCAGGAAGGTGAAGTCCACGTCGTTGGGGCTGAGAATCTGGAGCGAGAGCGAGTCGACGTGGACGGAGGTGGCCTCGCTCTTGGAGAGCCCCTGGTTCTTGAAGTCCTGGTTCTGGTCGAAGTCCATCCCCGCGAAGCTGCTGATGGGGGGGAAGGCGTTGAGCTCGGTGCTGCCGCCCGGCAGGCTCGCTGGCACGGTCGTCTCGCCCCTCACCTCGGTGATGAACGTCGACTGGGCGCAGGCGGCCAGCCCGAGGCCGACCGCCGCGGCGAGAAGTGAGGCAGGGCGCATTCCAGCAATGTACCGGGCGCGGGCCGTGTCGTCACCGTCGCCAGCCAACCGGCCGGGCCCGTCCTCCCGCGAGTGGGGCGTGCAGGCACGAGGCCGGGTATGGTGCCCCGCGTCGTGTCCCGCGTCCGCCCTACCCTCCTGGTGTTCCTGGTGCTCGCCACCGCTCGCCCCGCGTCCGCGGCCGAGTGGGAGGGCGCGCTCAAGGGCACCCTGAGGCTCCTGGCGGACACCAACGCCCCGCGCGACTTCACCGACGGCGGCACGCCTTCGCCCGGAGTGGACCCGGCGCTGAGCGTGCTGGGCTCGGCCGAGGGGAAGGGGACGTTCGAGCGCACGCAGCTCGTCGGCCGCTACGAGCTGGGGGCACGCAAGTACGCGGGCTTCTCCGACGAGGACACGCTCATCCAGGCGGGCGCGCTCGAGGCCTCGCTGGCGCTGGGCACGGAGTTCGGCCTGGGCGCGGAGGGGCACGTGAAGGACCGGCGGGGCGGCACCCGCGCGTACTCGGATTTGGGCGCGAGCGCCTTCGCGGAGTACGCCCCGGACGTGCGGCTGGCGCTGCGGGTGCGCGCCGGCGCGCGCAGGTTCGTCTACCGGCCGGACCCCACGGCGAACTTCGGCGGGCTGGAGCTGGGCGTGCTGGGGCGCTACCGCTTCGACCGGCGCCACAGCCTGTCCGTCTTCGGCGACTGGGGCGCGCGCCGCTATGGACCGCTGGCGCGTCCGCGGCCGGGCGTGGAGAGCTCCCCGGGGCGGCGCGAGGACGGCGCCCTCACCGCGGGCGTCGGCTACAACTACAAGGGGCCGCTGACCCTGGGGCTGCGCTACACGTACCAGGAGGTCTCCTCCAACAGCTACGGGGAGACGGTGCTGCGCCACCGGGTCTCCGCGAACGCCGGGGTGCGGCTGCCCTGGCGGATGACGCTGCTGGCGCAGGGCTCGCTGGGCGTGACGCGCTACCCGGACGGCATCTACCTGTCGCCGGAGATCATCCTCGTGGAGGAGGACGAGGGGCAGAACTCCCTGTCCCTGAAGCTGTCGCGCCCCGTCTCGGAGCGCGTGGACCTGGAGCTGTCCTGGGGACTGTGGAGCACGCGGCTGCCGCGCAACGACCTGCGCTACTCCCGCCAGGTGTTCGGCGTGGGCGTCACCTGGCGCGACTGAAGGCGCGGGTTCAGCCCAGGTCGGAGATGCGCTCGTCGATCTCCTCGGCCAGCCCCGGGTGTCCCTGGGCCAGGGCGTGCTCCCTGGCGCGGGTGAGCACCTCGCGGGCGCGCTCGGACTGCCCGGCGCCCGACAGCGCGTCCCCCAGGGAGACCATGGCGGCCGCGTAGGTCCCATCCAGCCGCACCGCCTGTTCCAGGGCGGCGGCGGCCTCGGCGTACTGCTTGCGCTCCAGGTACAGCTTGCCGAGGGAGAAGTGGCTCATGGGGGAGTCGGGGAAGTCGGCCACCATCTTCTTGAACTGTTCCAGCCGGGCGTCGCTCATGGACAGGACCCTTAGAGGACCCATGGCGTGTTGCCAAGGGTGCGGTAGGGTGCGCCGCACATGGCAACGAAGAAGAAGACGACCCCCCGGAAGAAGAGCGCGGCCAAGAAGGCTCCGGCGCGCGCCAAGAGGACGGCGACAGGCAGGACGGCCCCCAAGGGCAAGGCGCCCGCCAAGGCCAAGGCCCCGGCGCGCAAGAAGACGACGGGCAAGGGCACGACGCCGCTGCGGCCCAAGAAGAAGCTGAAGCTGCCAGCCGCCCCGCAGCAGAAGACGGGCCCGGAGGAGAAGCCCGAAGCGCAGGCCCTGGCGCGCCGCATGGCGCGGCTGCTCATCGACAAGAAGGCGCTGGACGTCGTCATCCTGGATGTCCGGGGCATGACGTCGTACGCGGACTACATCGTCATCGCCTCCGGCGAGAGCGACCGTCAGGTGAGCGCCATGGCGGAGAACGTCCAGGTGCAGCTCAAGCAGGGTGACGCGCCCGAGCGCGCGCTGGGCACCGAGGGCGTGGACACGGGCCAGTGGGTGCTGCTCGACTACGGCGAGGTGGTGGCGCACCTGTTCCTCGCGGACCTGCGCGCGCACTACGACCTCGAGGGGCTCTGGGCGGACGCCGCCCGGGAGAAGGTGTCCTGAAGGTCCGCCTGCTCTCCATCGGCAAGGACCGCTCGGGCCTCTTCGAGCCGGCGGTCCAGGAGTATGCCCGCCGGCTGGGGCACTACACCCGCTTCGAGCTGATTGAGCTCGCCGAGGCGAGCGGCAAGAAGCTCAAGCCCGGCGACGCCAAGGCCGCGGAGGCCGAGGCCATCCTGGCGAAGCGCAAGCCGCAGGACTGGCTGGTGGCGCTGGACGAGCGCGGCTCGCTCATCGACTCGGTGGAGCTGGGCCGCTACGTGGCCAAGGCCCAGACGGGCTCCAGGGACTTGCTCTTCGTCATCGGCGGCGACGAGGGCCTGGACGAGAGCGTCCGGGCCGCCGCCCATCTGACGCTGTCGCTGTCGAAGATGACGCTGCCCCACCGGCTGGCGCGCGTGGTGCTCGTGGAGCAGCTGTACCGGGCGTTCACCATCCTCAAGGGTGAGCCGTACCACAAGTAGGCAGGCGGGCCTCCCAGGCCCCCTCGGCGCTGGCGTCAGGGCCGTCGGACAGGAGGCGTCAACGGGCCTCATGAGCACCGCCAGCACTGAAACCACCCTTGCCTCCCCCGCCGCCACCGTGCGCGTCATCGCCTCGCCCCAGTCGTGGGTGGAGGGTGAGGCGGTGCGGCAACTCGAGGCCGTCGCGCGGCTGCCCGGCATGAAGGCCGCGGTGGGACTTCCGGACCTGCACCCGGGCAAGGGCGCGCCGGTGGGCGCGGCCTTCACCTCGGAGGGGCTCTTCTATCCCTACCTGGTGGGCAACGACATCGGCTGTGGGATGGGGTTGTGGGACGTGGGGATGCTGGCGCGAAAGTCGAAGGCCGAGCGCTGGGCCTCGAAGCTGGAGGTGGAGGGACCCTGGAACGGCGACGTGGAAGGGTTCCTGGCGGAGGAAGGGGTGAAGCCCTCGGGCTTCGAGGGGGCGCTGGGCACGGTGGGCGGTGGCAACCACTTCGCCGAGCTGCAGCGGGTGGACGCGGTGCACGACGCGCGGGCGTTCGCCGAGCTGGGGCTGGAGGCGGACCGGTTGCTCCTGCTGGTGCACTCGGGCTCGCGCGGACTGGGCGAGGCGATTCTGCGGGCCCACGTGGACCGGCACGCGGCGGGCGGGCTGGTGGCGGACTCGGACGAGGCGCGGGCGTACCTGACGCGGCATGACCACGCGGTGGCGTGGGCTCGGGCCAACCGGGCGCTGGTGGCGCGCAGGGTGCTGGATGGCATCGGTGCTCCGGCGCGGCGAGTGTTGGATGTCTGCCACAACAGCGTCACCCCACGACGCGAGGACGGGGCCCTGAGGTGGTTGCATCGCAAGGGCGCGGCGCCGGCGGACGAGGGGCCCGTGGTGATTCCGGGCAGTCGTGGCGCGCTGAGCTATCTGGTGGCGCCGGTGGGGGATGGGACGGGCAGCGCGTACAGCCTGGCGCACGGCGCGGGGCGCAAGTGGACGCGCACGGCGGCCCGGGAGCGCATCAAGGAGCGCTTCACCGCGGAGTCGCTCACCCGGACGAGCTTCAAGAGCCACGTCGTCTGCGAGAACAAGGACCTGCTCTTCGAGGAGGCGCCGCAGGCGTACAAGGCCATCGACCGGGTGGTGACGGACCTGGTGGAGGCGGGGCTGGTGAAGGTGGTGGCCACGCTGGCGCCGGTGCTGACGTACAAGACGCGCTCCCGCGAGGAGTAGCGCGGGCCCGAGGCAAGCAGTCCGGGCCCTGGAGTCGAAGCGCGCTTTTTCCCCTCCGCGTCCGGCGGGTGCGTGGTTAGGGTTCGGGCATGACTCCCGCGCACAAGGTATTGCTCTGCATCCTGGATGGTTGGGGCATCCGTCACGAGCGAGAGGCGAACGCCATCCTCCTGGCCGGCACGCCGAACCTGGACAAGCTGACGAGCCCCTACCCGTTCACCGAGCTACAGACCTCGGGGCTGGCCGTGGGTCTGCCCGAGGGGCAGATGGGCAACTCGGAGGTCGGGCACACGAACATCGGCGCTGGCCGCATCGTCTACCAGGACCTGGTGCGCATCAACCGCGCGGCCGAGTCCGGGGAGCTGGCGCAGAACCCGGTGCTCCGCGCGGCGATGGACGGCGTGAAGGCGGACGGCAAGGCGCTGCACCTGTTGGGGTTGGTGTCCCCGGGTGGGGTGCACTCGTCGATGGAGCACCTGTACGCGCTCCTGAAGGCGGCGCGGGAGCGGGGTGTACCGCATGTGTACGTGCACGCGTTCCTGGACGGGCGTGACACGCCACCGCAGAGCGCGCTGGGCTACGTGGAGGCGCTGGAGCGCTTCCTCCACGAGACGAACACGGGGCGCATCGCCACGGTGAGCGGGCGGTACTACGCGATGGACCGCGACAAGCGGTGGGACCGGGTGCAGCTGGCGTACGAGGCGCTGGTGCACGCGCGCGGGCCCAAGGCGCCGGACGCGCTGAGCGCCATCCGCGCGTCGTACGCGGAGAAGGTGACGGACGAGTTCGTGAAGCCCACGGTGATGGCGAGCGGGGATGGGACGCCCGTGGGTCGCATCCAGGATGGGGACACGGTGTTGTTCTTCAACTTCCGCGCGGACCGGGCGCGGGAGCTGACGCAGGCCCTGGCGTATCCGACGTTCAAGGAGTTCGACCGGGGCGGGCTCAGGCTGGGGCGGTACGTGTGCATGACCCAGTACGACGAGACCTTCGATTTGCCGGTGGCGTTCTCGCCGGACCAGCCGCAGGACATCTTCCCGGAGATTCTGGCGCGGCAGGGGCTGCGGCAGTTCCGCACGGCGGAGACGGAGAAGTACGCGCACGTGACGTTCTTCTTCAACGGTGGGCGCGAGGTCGTCTACCCGGGTGAGGACCGGCACCTGGTGCCGAGTCCGCGCGACGTGAAGACGTACGACTTGAAGCCGGAGATGGCGGCGCGCGAGGTGACGGCGGAGCTGGTGCGGCGGCTGGACTCGGGGACGTATGACTTCGCGCTGGCGAACTTCGCCAACCCGGACATGGTGGGGCACAGCGGCCGGCTGGACGCGGCGATGCAGGCGGTGCGCGTGGTGGACGAGTGCCTGGGCGTGCTCGGCAAGGCGTGCGAGCGCAACGGCTGGGTGATGGCCATCTCGGCGGACCACGGCAACTGTGAGCAGATGGTGGACCCGGTGACGGGCGAGCCGCACACGGCGCACACGTTGAACCCGGTGCCCTTCCACCTCATCCACCCGGCGTTCCGGGGACAGAAGCTGCGCCCCGGCATCCTCGCGGACATCGCGCCCACGCTGTGCAAGGTGATGAACCTGCCGCAGTCGAAGGAGATGAACCGGCAGGGCGTGCTGCCCTGAGCACGGGGCCCCTCCGGGCCTCGCGAATCCACTCGACGCTCCCCTCCACCGCCGCCTAGCCTTTCCAGCGGGCGGTGGGGGAACGGGCGATGGGGATGGGGACGACACGAGTCGGGAGCAGGGGTTCCACGCAGCGGGCGTCCACGAGCGCGCGCCCATGCTGAGGGCCCTGCTGGACGTGCTCTACCCGCCCGCGTGCATCGCCTGCGCGAAGGTCCTCCCAGGTCCCGGCGCCTTCTTCTGCGAGCCCTGTGACACCGCCGTGGAGCGACTGCCGCCCGTGTGCTGCCGCACCTGCGCGGAGCCAGGTCCGTTCCCCGCTGGCATGTGCCCACGCTGCCGCGCTTCTCCCCCACCCTTCTCGCGCGCCTGGGCTCCGTTCGCGCACGAAGGGCCCGTGGCCCGCGCCGTCCATCGATTCAAGTACGAAGACCACCCGGAGCTGGCCGCGCCCCTCGGGGAGCTGCTCGCGGCCGAGGCCCAGAGCTTCCTCACCCGCGCGCCCCGACTCATCGTCGCGCTGCCGCTCCACACCCGCCGCTACCACGCGCGCAAGTACGACCAGGCCCAACTGCTCGCGGGCGCCCTGGCGAAACACCTGGGAGTCCGCGCCCCCGTCGGCCTGCTCACGCGCACGCGGGAGACCCAACGACAGGTGGGCCTCACCGAGGCCGAGCGCGCCGACAACGTCGCGGACGCCTTCGTCGCCTCGGACGACCTCGCGGGTCACGACGTGCTCCTCCTCGATGACGTCTTCACCACCGGCGCCACCGCGCGCGCCGCGGCCACCGCGCTCCTGCACGCCGGCGCCACCCGCGTCGAGGTCCTCACCCTCGCCCGCGCCTTCACCGTGACGTGAACGCAACCTGACACAGCAACTGTCACAGCGCGTCAATTGCAACCGGGTCCACGACAACTCACACCCGGATTCAGCGCGGACCCCACGTGTCTTTCATTACCCATCTTCCGCGACTTTCCGTCCCGTGCTCTTGCATCAGTGCCGTGTCACGAGACATTTCGCGTCGCGTTTCACGGCTCGCCTTCCCCCTCTTCGAAACGGAGTCCGTGATGAAGCTCCCCGTGTTGAGCTCGTTCGCCCTCGCCGGTGTCGTGTGCGCGCTGGGCCTCCCCGCCCCCGTCCAGGCCCAGGTCCCCGCGCCTTCGTGGACCCGGCAGTTCGGCGCCAACCTCGACGAGCAGGCCCGCGCCGTCGCCGTCGCGGGCAACGCCGTCTATGTCGTGGGCAACACCACCAGCCAGCTCGGCCCCGAGCCCAAGGCCGGTGGCAACGACGTCTTCGTCGCGAAGTACGACACCGCGGGCACGCTGCAGTGGGTGCACCAGTTCGGCACGCCCGAGGATGACCGCCCCGCCGCCGCGACCACCGACTCCGAGGGGAACGTGTACGTCACGGGCCGGACGTACGGCTCGCTGGGCTTCCACACGAACGCCGGCGGCTATGACTTCTTCATCGCCAAGTACAGCCCGCAGGGCCAGCAGCTCTGGGTCCGCCAGCAGGGCACGCAGATGGATGACTTCGGCACGGGCCTGGCCATCGGCTCGGACGACACGCTGTACTTCTCCGGCTACACCGGCGGCAGCTTCGCCAACGGCGGCAACCCCGGCCACTACGACGTCCTCGTGGGCCTCTACGACTCGGCCGGCAACCCGTACTGGCTGCGGCAGCTCGGCACGCCCAGCAGCGACATCGCGCGCGGCATCGCCGTGACGCCGGGCCACAAGGTGTACGTCGTGGGCCAGACGAGCGGCAGCCTCGACGGCGCCACCACGCCCACGGGCACGGACATGTTCCTGCTGCGCCTGGACATCCTCGGCGCCACGCAGTGGGTGCGTCAGCTGGACCTCTCCGACCTCGACGACGTCAAGGGCGTGGCGGCGAGCCCCGACGGCGGCGCCTACCTCGTCGGCGACACCTTCGGCGCCATCGACGGCCACACCAACGCCGGCACCATCGACGTGGTGCTCGCCCGCTATGACGCCGTGGGCAACCGCCAGTGGAGCCGCATGCTCGGCGGCGCGCAGCCCGACTACGCGAGCGGCGTCGCGGTGGACGCCAACGGCATCGTCCAGGTGACGGGCTACACGGCCAACGCCCTCGACGGCCAGCCGTACGCCGGCAGCCAGGACGCCTTCTTCACCCGCTACGACGGCTCGGGCACCAAGCTGGGCACGCGCGTCGTCGGCACCCACCTGCCGGACGTCGGCAGCGGCGTGGCGGTGGACGCCAGCGGCAACGCCTACGTGACGGGCTCCACCTACGGCAGCCTGGGCGGCACCAACGCGGGCAGCTACGACGCGTTCCTCGTCCGCTTCTGAGACAGGCCCGCATTCCGTGTCCGGACGTGGGACAGGTGTTCGTTGCCTGTCTCACGCGGAATCCAGGACAGGAGCTTCGCGGTGGCCAATCGTGGAGGGCGCGATAGCCTCGCGGCATGCGCTGGCACTCCCTCCTCCTCGTCCCCGCGTTGCTCTCACTCCACTGTACCCACGCCACCGGGTCCGCCGGGCCGTCCAAGCCCGAGGCCACGGTGGCGGCGGCCGCGCCCGAGTGGCCCGAAGCCCAGCCTCCCGCGCTGCGCCTGCCGGACACCGTCCAACCCCTGCACTACCTGCTGGACCTGAAGCTCATCTCCACCGAGTCCACCCACTCGGGCACCGTCACCATCGACGTGGATGTGCGCGAGCCGGTGCGCCAGGTCTGGCTGCACGGACAGGACTTGGAGGTCACCTCCGCGCGCATCGAGACGCAGGGCCGCGCGCTCGAAGCCAAGGCCGTCACCGCGAGCGAGGGCCGGCTGGGCCTGCTGCTGCCCGAGACGCTGCCCGCGGGCAAGGCGCGCATCGTCATCGCCTTCACGGGTCAAATCGACAAGGAGCGCAGCCGGGGCCTCTATTCGCAGGAGGAAGGTGGCCACAACTACCTCTACACCTTCTTCGAGCCGGTGGACGCGCGCCGCGCCTTCCCGTGCTTCGACGAGCCGGGCTTCAAGGTGCCCTGGCAGCTGCGCTTCACGGTGAAGGCCGAGGACGTGGCGCTGGCCAACCACGCCATCGAGGCGAAGGAGACGCTGCCGGACGGCCTGCAGCGCATCACCTTCCGCGACAGCAAGCCCATGCCCAGCTACCTCGTCGCCTTCGTGGTGGGCCCGTTCGACGTGGTGGACGCGGGCACCACCGGGCGCAACAACGTGCCGCTGCGCTTCATCGTCCCCAAGGGCCGCGGCGCGGAGACGGCATACGCCGCGAGCGTCACCCCGCGCATCGTCACGGTGCTCGAGGACTTCTTCGACCAGGCGTACCCGTACGAGAAGCTCGACGTCGCGGTGGTGCCCCGCTACTGGGGCACCATGGAGCACCCGGGCCTGGTCGCCCTGGGCCAGCCGCTGACGCTCATCCGCCCCGGCGAGGAGACGCTCCAGCGGCGCAAGTGGTACGTCAACATCGCGGGCCACGAGCTGGGGCACTACTGGTTCGGCAACATCGTCACCTGCCGCTGGTGGGACGACATCTGGCTCAACGAGTCGCTCACCTCGTGGCTGGACCGCAAGCAGATGGACGGGTTCGACCCGAGCTGGGGCTTCGGCCGGGACGCGAGCACCAACGCGCTGGCGGGCGCCATGAGCGCGGACGCGCTCGACGCGGCGCTGCCGGTGCGCAAGCCCGCCAACACCCATGACGAGGTCATCGGCTCGTTCGACAACTCCACCACCTACGCCAAGGGCTCCGCCATCATCGGCATGTTCGAGTCGTGGCTGGGCGAGGACAAGATGCGCGACATCCTGCGCGCGCACATCCGCAAGCACGAGTGGGGCACGGCGACGTCGGATGACTTCGCCGCCACGCTCGCCCAGGCCGCGAGCCCCGACGTCGCGCGCTCCTTCCGCAGCTTCATCGACCAGCCCGGCGCGCCCCACATCTCCGCCCAGCTGGTGTGCGACGCGGGCAAGGCGCCGCGCCTGAAGCTGTCCCAGGAGCGCTTCCTGCCCGCGGGCTCCACCGCGTCCAAGGACGCCACCTGGTCCGTCCCCGTGTGCGTGCGCGCCGGGGACCGCACAGGCGACGTGCGCGCCTGCCAGCTGCTCTCCGAGCGCACGGGCGAGATGGAGCTGCCGATGAAGAGCTGCCCGCAGTGGGTGCTGCTCAACGCGGGCGGCATGGGCTACTACCGCGCCAGCTACACGCTGCAGCAGTTCCAGCAGGTGAACGGCGTGGCCAGGAAGTCGCTGACGGTGCCCGAGCGCCTGGCCTTCTTCGCGGACATCGAGGGCGCGGTGAGCCGGGGCGACGTGCGGCTCGGCGAGGTGCTGTCGCTGGTGAACGACACGGCGAAGGACCCGGACCGCGGCATCGCGCTGAGCGGCGCGCGCCTGTTGCACCTGGTGGGCGAGGACTCGCTCACCCCCGCCGAGCGGCAGCGCTTCCGCGCCTGGGTGGGCAAGCTCTACGGCGCGCGGGCCCGGGCGCTGGGCTGGCAGCCGGCGAAGGGCGACAGCGACGAGGTGAAGCAGACGCGCTCGCTGTTCCTGTCGCTCGCGGCGATGATGGGTGACGAGCCCACGCTCACGCGCGAGGCCAAGGCCCTGGTGACGAAGTGGCTGGCGAAGCGCGACAGCGTGAGCCCGGAGGCCGTGCCGGTGGCGCTGGCGGTGGCGGCGCGCAACTCGGACCGCGCGCTCCACGAGCAACTCCTCACCCGCGCGCGCAAGGCGGAGGACCGCAACGAGCGCAACCAGATGATCAACGCGCTGTCGGGCTTCCGCGACCCGGAGCTGGTGAAGCAGAACCTGACGCTGGCGATGACGGAGTTCGACGTGCGCGACGCGCGGCCCTTGTTCGGAGGCGCGTTCGGCGAGCCGGAGACGCGGGCGGTGGCGTGGAAGTTCTATCGCGAGAACTTCGACACGCTGGCCTCGCGCGTCCGCTCGGATGAACTGGGCTGGCTCATCGCGATGACGGGCTCGCTGTGCGACGACACCAGCCGGGCGGAGATGGAGGCGTTCCTGGGCCCCCGTGTCGACAAGCTGGAGGGCGCGCCGCGCGCCTACGCCCGGGCGCTCGAGTCCGTGCGGCTGTGCGTGGAGTCCAACCGCCTCCACCAGGACAGCGTGCGCGCGTTCATCGGCAAGCTGCCCCAGGTCACCGCGGCGCCCACCCGCTGAGGCATGTCCGGGCTCCCCCGCGAAAGGGGGAGCCCGTGCCCGGGTCCCGGCGCATGCGACGAGCCCTCACGCGCTGTTGGCATGAACTCCGGTGGACCCCACGCGTCGTCTTCCGAACGATGCGGCCCCCGCCCGCGAGGTGGCATCGCTCCGCGACCTTCGCTCGTACGGAGCACCCCGGGCGGTGGAGACCCACGCTGCTTGCCCCGCGGGGGCAGTGCGCGCCCCCCCCCGAGCGCGCTAGACATGGGGCCATGTTCGACTCCGCCCGCTACCTCGAACGCATCGGCGCCCCCGCGCACGCATCGCTCGCCGAGCTGCAGCGCGCCCACCTGGAGTCGGTCCCCTTCGAGAACCTGGACATCCACCTGGGCCGGCCCATCCAGCTGGACCCGGACGCGCTCTTCGACAAGGTCGTCGTCCGCCGGCGCGGCGGCTTCTGCTACGAGCTCAACGGGCTGTTCTCCCGCCTGCTCACCGCGCGCGGCCTGCGCGTGACGCCGCTGTCCGCGCGCGTCGCCACCGAGCCCCGGGACGGCACCTTCGGCCCGGAGTTCGACCACCTCACGCTCCAGGTGGAGGACCGCGAGGGCACGTGGCTCGTCGACGTGGGCTTCGGCGACAGCTACCTGGAGCCCCTGCGCCTGGACGAGCGCGGCGTGCAGACGCGCGCCGGCCGCGACTTCCGGCTCGAGCCCGAGGGCGACCGGCTCATGCTCCTGCGGCGCGAGGACTCCGGCTGGTTGCCGCAGTACTCGCTGTCCCTCGTCCCGCGCGCGCTCGGGGACTTCGTGGGCATGTGCCACCACCACCAGACGTCGCCCCAGTCCATCTTCACGCGGGGGCGCCTGTGCACCCAGGCGACGCGCGACGGCCGCGTCACCCTCAAGGAAGGCGCCCTCGTCCTCACCCGGGGCGCCACCCGCGAGGAGCACCCCGTGGAGGGCGAGGACGCTCGCGCCCGGGCGCTGGCGGAGCACTTCGGCATCCGCCTCTAGCCGGGCCCGAAGACTCAGGGCTTCTGTTCGGCGGCCTGCTTGCGCATCGCCTCGAACGAGGCCTTGTACTCCTCCATCGTCCCCAGGCCCACGGCCGCGCGGCGCGCGTCCACGTTCGCCGGGTCCTCCAGGTTCTTCGCCTCCATCTTCCCGTCCACCTCTTCCATCTGCGTGCCGTAGCGCTGCGGCTTGCCCGTGTTCACCAGCACGCGGTCCGTCAGGTACGCCAGGTTCTGCTTGGAGCCCTCCCCGCGCGCCACGGCCTGCTCCAGCATGGGCAGCACCTGCTCCTGGAACGCCACGTCCTTGTCCGCGTGCTGCACCAGCAGCCACGCCGCGAACGAGGCCTTCTTGCCCACCAGCGCCTGGCCCGGCCAGCCCTTCTTCGCGATGACGTCCTTGAGCCAGGCCGTGTTGCTCGCGTCGACCTCCTCCAGCTTCTTCTTCGCGGCCTCGTCCTGGAAGTTCGACTTCATCAGCGCCATGCGCACCTGCTGGTCCACCTCCATGCGCGACAGCAGCTCGTCGCGCAGCGCCGGGTCCGCCGCCTTCAGCTGCTTCTCCGCCTCCTCGGCGACGCGCTTCTCGACGGCCGCGAAGCCCGGCAGGCCCCGGACGTTGTCCAGGTCCGTGTCCTTCTTCATGTGGGCCACGTCCTCGAAGCCCTCGTCCGCCGCGCGCCCCAGCCACGTCAGGGCCTCCTCGCCCTGGTTCAGCAGCGACGCCACGCAGGCCGCGTTGTAGGCCATGTTGTTGCTGCGCACCCCGCCCTCCCAGGCGGCGCGGTACAGCGGCAGCGCGGCCTCGTTGTTGCCGGCGCGCGACAGCCCGGCTGCCTCCATGGCGGCCTTGCGCGCCTCGGGCGTCGCCACGGGCTTGGGGGCTGCGGCGGCCTGGGTCTCCGCGGGGGTGGCCGCGCCTCCGGAGGAGTGGGCACAGGCGGCCAGGTTCAGCGCGGCGAGCAGGATGACGAGACGACGCATTCGGGGGCTCCAGAGGGTGTGGGGTGAAAACGGGGCAGCAGTGTAGGCGGGTTTTTCAGGACACCAAGGACTCGTGCGCCGCGAAATCCGCCGGATGCCCACCCACACCCACCCCGTTCCCGAGCGCACCCCGGGTAACGTTTTCGGTTGCCTGTGCGCCGTCCGGGGTCGCATGCAGGGGAAGGCCCCGGAGGGCCCGCCTGTTCATCGCCGTCGGCGCCCCCAGGAATGGGACGCTGTGCCCCACGCATGTCGCACCGAGGAGAACGGATGTCGCGCTTCACATGGCTGGCCGCAGTCTTCGTGCTCACCTGCCCTCTCTGGGCGCAGGCCAAGCCCGCGGCGGACGAAACAGCGCGCGTTTACGCGGCCGAGGCGATGAAGCAGGCCTCCTCGCCCCGAGGCGCCGCCGGCCTGTTGCGGCTGCACTCCCTGGTGGACGAGGTGGAGGACCTCACGCCGCTGGTGAGCACGTACGCCTACATCGCCTCGCGGCGCCAGTTCGACGCGAACACGCGCGCCACCGCGCAGTTGCTCCTCTTGGACACCGAGCGGGCCCGCGGACGGCTGACGCGCGCCAACGAGGTGCGCCAGTGGATGGGCTTCGTGGGCGACTACTACGTCGTCGGCGGCTTCGACAACGAGGGCAAGTCCGGCTGTGACACGGACTTCGGCCCGGAGGCCGCGGCGCTGGATTTGACGGCCACCTACCCGGGCGCCAAGGGCCGCCAGGTGTCGTGGCGCAAGCTGACGGCGAACACGGCGGACGGCTACGTGGACCTGGCCACCGCGGTGCGCCCCAACCGCGAGGCCGTGGCGTACGCGGCCACGTGGCTGGAGTCCAACCAGGAGTCGCGCGTGACGCTGGGCCTGGGCACCTCCGGCGCCTACCGCCTGTGGGTCAACGGCCAGCTCGCCTCCAAGGAGGACCGCTACAACCTGCCGCGCCCGGACCAGGCGCGCGTGTCCGTGAAGCTGCGCAAGGGCCTCAACCGCGTGCTCCTCAAGGTGTGCCAAGAGACGGGCCCCCTGGGCTTCTACCTGCGCCAGGAGTCGCCGGGCGTGCGCGCGTCGCTGCCCGCCAAGGCCCCCGCCGTGGAGCGCGGCGCGGCCCCCGCGCCCCAGGTGCTGCCCACGCTCACCTCCGCGCTCAAGGCGCTGGTGGAGAAGAGCCCCGACGACGCGGCGCTGCGCGGTGACTACGCGCGGGTGCTCGGCTTCTACCGCGGCTTCGATGACCGCGAGCACACCGCCACCGTGGAGGCCTCGCGCGCCGCGGAGCTTGCGCCCCAGGACGCGCGCCTGCAGATGCTCGCGGCGAGCCTCCAGCGCGATGACTTGAACGAGCGCCGCCGCTTCCTCGAAGCCGCGGTGAAGGCGGACCCCGCGCTGCCCGAGGCCCGCGTGGCGCTGGCCGACTTCGAGCTGGAGCGCGGCCACCCCGAGCGCGTCATCCCGCTGGTGACGCCCGTGCTGGAGAAGACGCCGGACGACGCGCCCGCGCGCCTGGTCCTCGCGCGCGCCCACGAGGCGCTGGGCGAGCGTCCCCGCGCGCACGCGCTGGTGGAGGAGTCCTTCCGCCACCAGCCCCGGCAGCCGCGCGCGGTGCGCTCGGCGGCGCAGATTTCGAGGCAGCTGGGCCGCAACCGCGAGGCCATGGACCGCATGCGCGTGGTGCTGGCGCTGCGCTTCGACGACACCGGCACGCGCCGCTCGCTGGCCGCGCTGCTGGCGGACTCCGGTCAGGTGGAGGCCGCCGAGCGCGAGTACGCGCAGCTGGTCGCCCTCAACCCGTTCGACAACGGCGCGCGCGTGCGGCTCGCCGAGCTCAAGGCCAACAACGGCAACGTGGAGCAGGCCGTGGCGCTGTTCGCCGAGGCCCGCGCGCTGTCTCCCGATGAGCCGGAGGTCTACGAGCGCGAGGGCCGCGCGCTGCTCGCCGCCGGTCGGCGTGAGCCCGCGCTGGCCGCCTTCGAGCGCTCGCTCGTGCTGCGTCCGCAGAACCCCGGCCTCAAGGAGGCCCTGCGCGCCCTGAAGGGCGAGGGCACCGGCGCCGGCATGCAGCACGTGGTGGACGCCAAGCCCCTGGCGAAGGAGGCCGAGGCCTACGTCCACGAGGACGCCATCTACCTGGTCGACAACACCTACGTGAATGTCCAGAAGAGCGGCCTGTCCAGCCGGCTGTCGCAGATGGTGGTGAAGGTGCAGAACGCGCGCGGCGTGGACGCGTTCCGCTCGATGCCCATCACCTACTCACCGGACCGGCAGGAGGTGCGCATCCTCCGCGCGCGCGTGACGAAGGCGGACGGCTCCGTGGTGGAGAGCTACGGGGAGAACGACCGCAACATCAACGAGCCGTGGACGGGCATGTACTACGACGCCCGCGCCAAGGTGCTGTCCTTCCCGTCGCTCGCCGCCGGCGACACGCTGGAGGTGACGTACCGCCTGGACGACACCGCGCAGGAGAACCTGCTGTCGGACTACTGGGGTGACGTGGAGAGCGTGCAGGGCGTCTACCCGAAGCTGCGCTTCCAGTACCTGGTGGAGACTCCGAAGGAGCGCCCGCTGTACTGGAACAAGAGCAAGCTCACCGGCGTGGAGAGCGCGCAGGAGTCGCTGGAGGGCGGACGCGTACTGTACCGCTGGGGCGCGAAGCACGTGGCCAAGGTGGTGCCGGAGCCGGGCATGCCGGGCTGGGCGGAGGTCGCGCAGAACCTGCACGTCTCCACGTACCAGACGTGGGACCAGGTGGGCCGCTACTGGTGGGGGCTCGTGAGGGACCAGCTGCAGCCCAACGCGGAGCTGAAGCAGACGGTGGACCAGGTCCTCCAGGGCGTGGACCGCAAGAACGAGCTGGCGGTGGTGCGCGCCATCTACAACTTCGTGGTGACGAACACGCGCTACGTGGCGCTGGAGTTCGGCATCCACGGCTTCAAGCCCTACCGCGTCGACCGCGTGCTGGCGCGTCGCTTCGGTGACTGCAAGGACAAGGCGAGCCTCATCCACTCCATGCTGCGGGTGGCGGGCGTGGACAGCCGGCTGGTGCTCCTGCGCATGCGCAACCTGGGCGCGCTGGACGCGGAGCCGGCGAGCCTGGCGGCGTTCAACCACGCCATTGCGTATGTGCCCAAGTTCGACCTGTACCTGGATGGCACCGCGGAGTTCCACGGGGCCAAGGAGCTGCCCAGCGCGGACCGGGTGGCCAACGTGCTGGTGGTGGAGCCGGACGGCAAGAGCACCTTCATGGTGACGCCGGAGGCGAAGGCGGAGGACAACGCCACGGGCCTGAAGATGGACGTGACGCTGCGCGCGGACGGCAGCGCCGAGGTGACGGGCTCCAGCACGGTGAGCGGGCAGAGCGCGCCCGAGTACCGTCGCGCGTACCGTCCCGAGGCCACGCGCAAGTCCACCTTCGAGCGCGCGTGGGCGCAGAGCTTCCCGGGCCTGACGGTGAACGAGGTGTCGCTCAACGACACCACGCGCCTGGACGAGGACGTGGCGATGGGCTTCCGCATGAGCATCCCGCGCTACGCGGAGGTGCTGTCCAACGCGGTGCGCTTCCTGCCCTTCGGCACGGGCCGCACCTACCAGCAGGCCTTCGCGCCGCTGGCGGAGCGCCGCTTCGACCTGGTGATGCAGAGCCCGTGGGTGAACCTGTTCAACCTGCGCTACACGCTGCCGGCGGGCTGGTCCGTGACGGAGCTGCCGCAGGCGGTGGACGAGACGAACCCGTTCGGTCGGCTGCGGCTCACCTACCGCGTGGAGGAGGGCAAGCTTGTCGCCGAGGGCGAGGTGAAGCTCTCCGTCGCGCGCATCAAGTCGGACGAGTACCCGGCGTTCAGGGAGTTCCTGGGCCGGGTGGACCGCGCCTTCGGGCGTCGGGTCATCATCCAGGGCCCCGGTGGCCGCACCGCGTCGCTCACCCCGTGAGGTGAGCGGAGCCCCGCCGCGCCTCGCCTCAGGGACGGGGCGCGGGGCAGAGGCTCCTCGTGGGTTGCCGTGGAGGCCTGGCCGTGTACTGTCGCCCCAACAGGGGAGGCGGCTCGATGAGGCACCTACGTCGCGGAAGACTCGCGGGACTGGCTGTGGCGTCGATGGTCTTCTCGGGCTTCGGCGCGGCCTCGGCCGAGCCCGAGGTGAAGCCCGTGCCCGAGGTCCTGGAGGTGGGGACACTCACCTCGGCCTTCGCTGAGTTCCAACGGACGTGCGCCGCGGAGGGACAGCGGCTGTGGGGCCACTCGCTGTGCGCTCCGCTCCTCGTCGTCCATCCCGGCACGCGCGTCTTCGTCGCGAGCACCTGGCCGAAGGGCGCGGGGACGGGGCCTTGGGTGGGAGTGCTTCCCTCGGAGCTCACCATCGCGAACACGGCCCTGACCTGGGCGGGGACCACCTGGGTCCAGCTCCAGGGGCCGCTGCCCGAGGTCCCCGTGCGGCGCCGTGCGCTGATTGCCCACGAGGCTTTTCATCGGCTCCGCACCACCTTGGGACAGCCCGGGCGGGAGAAGGACAATGCCCACCTCGATGGCATGGAGGGCCGCACGCTGCTGCAGCTCGAGTGGCGTGCCCTCGCGGCCGCCCTGCGCGCGACGAGCCCTTCGGTGCGCGCTCGCGCCGTCGAGGACGCGCTGGCGTTCCGTGGCCAGCGCCGAGCGCTCTTCGAGGGAGCCGCCGTCGCGGAGGGGCTCCTCGAGGAGAACGAAGGGCTCGCCGAGTACACGGGCGTGGCGCTGGCGGGGGCCGACGCACGTGGCAGGCGGGCCCTGGCGCTGGAGAACCTCGAGGATGGCGCCAAGCGGAAGTCCTTCGTGCGCGCCTTCGCCTATGCATCAGGCCCTGCCTACGGCCTCCTGCTGGACGAGGCGGGGCCTCGCGCCCAGGGGTGGCGAGCCCGGGCGCTCACCGGGGCGGACCTGGGAGCGCTGCTGCGGGAGGCACTGAAGATGGGGACGCCTGAGCCCTCACCCGAGCGCGAAGCACGCTACGAAGGCGCCGCGTTGCGAGAGAGCGAACGCGAGCGGGCTCGCCTCGCCGAAGCCCGGGCCGAGGCGCTGCGCAAGAAGCTGGTGGAGGGCCCGGTGCTGCGCCTCCCCCTGGTCCGCATGCGAATCCAGTTCAACCCCGGTGAGCTCATCCCGCTGGCTGAGCACGGCACGGTGTATCCCGGCGCGCGCATCGTCGATGCGTGGGGCTCGCTCACCGCGACCGCCGATGTGCTCCTGTCCTCGGATTGGAAGTCGGCCACGGTGAACGCGCCTCGCACGGAGCCTCGGGGTGCCCGATGGGAAGCCGAGGGTTGGGTGTTGGAGCTGGCCCCCGGCTGGCAAGCCAAGGCGGGGCCCCGGCCCGGAGACCTGGTGCTCCAGGCCCCCGAGGCTCGCGCACCAGCGCCGCAGCCCTGACGCGACTTGAGCGAGTCTTCGAAGTGCGAGCATCGAGTCCGCGGAAGCACAACAGCTGCGGAAGCCGCAGGCGCACTTGAAGTCACCAGCATCAACCCACGCCCCTCGCGTTCACGAGGAGCGACCTGCCGGAGTTGATGCCGAGGGCGTCGTCGATATTTCAACCCACGCCCCTCTCGTACATGAGGAGCGACTTCACTCATCGTCGACAACGTCGTTGAGGAGTGGCTATTTCAACCCACGCCGCGCGCGTTCACGAGGAGCGATTTTGCCCCCACCTGGCATGCCCCCGCCCGTGAGGTGAGCTGAGCGACGCTCCGCCTCAGGGTCGGGGCGCGCGAGCGGCGAAGGTGGTGGCGATGATGCGGTCGGCGAGCACCGGCCTCGCGTGCCCCATGCGGTGCGTGTTGAAGGCATAGACGAGGCGCCGGCTCGAATCCCGGGTGGCGCCCATGCCGCTGACGTAGCCCTGACGCGCACCGCGCCGGCCCCACACCGTCACACCGTCCAGTTCGTAGCGCGCCAGGCCCGCGCCATGGGCCGCGCGCCCGCCGTGGGCCGAGGGCACGTCCGGCACGGTGAACATCTCCTCAAGCTGCTCGGAGGGGAGCAACCGACCCCGGAAGAGCGCGGAGAGGAAGGTGTCCAGGTCGGCGGTGGAGGAGATCATCTCTCCCGCGGCCCACGTGAGGGACTGGTTCGCCTCCGTGACGTCGACCCAGCGCTGCGTCCCATCGGCGCTGGCGAGGGCCTCGTAGCCGCGCGCGTGAGGGCCGGGAATCGACGGGTCATTGCCCGGCACGGAGGTGTCGCGCAGGCCCAGCGGCGTGAGGATGCGCTCGCGCACGGCGTGGCCGTAGGGCCGGCCCGTGATTTTCTCGATGAGCAGTCCCGCCACCAGGTAGCCGATGTGGTCGTACTCCTGCACGGTGCCCGGCGTGAAGCGCGGCCCCTGTGGGAGCGCCAGCGCCACCAGCTCGCGCGGGGACCAACGGCGGAAGCGGTGCTCGAAGAACCACTCGGGCTGGCGCGTGGACAGCGGGACACCGGGCAGGCCGTGGGTGTGGTTGAGCAGTTGCCGGACGGTGATGAGCGGATAGTAGGGTGGCAGCAGGCCGGGCAGTGAGTGTTGCACCGGACGGTCCAGGTCCACGCGGCGCTCGGCGGCGAGCTGCAACAACACCGTGGCGGTGAAGGTCTGCGTGAGGCCGCCGATGCGGAAGCGTGCGTCGGTGGGCATGGGCGCGCCGGTGTGCAGGTCCGCCACGCCGGCGGAGCCGAGCCAGCGGCCCGCGGAGCCCTGCACGCGGACCTGGGCGGCCGTCGCGTCGGGCAGCTCGATGATGACCTGACGCAGCGTCTCGCGGTCCAGCGGCGCCAGCAGTGAGTGGCCCCAGTCCAGGCCCTGTTCACTGGCGTCCACTTCGTTGGAGGGCGCTTCGTCCCCGGGAGCACACCCCGTCCCGGAGAAGCTCACCACCAATACCGCGGCACCGACCCGCAGACCCCGGCGCGGGACATCCATGTTCCCTCTCCCCTCTAGAAACTCCGGCCCGGAGGACAGAACACCAGCGAGGGGAAGCGGTGTCACCCGCTCCGTGGGGATTTCGTGGACTGGACCACGTCAGGTCAACGGAAGCGTCGGGCCCATGCCTCCACGTAACCCTCTGGGGCGGCGATGGGCGCTTCCCGCAGGGCCTCGGGCAGCGCGAAGGACTCCTCCAGCCGAGGCAGGTGTGGCAGCAGCTCGCCGCAGGCCTCGCGCAACTCCACATCCAATCGTCGCGCCTCCTCCGCGCCGAGCAGCCCCTCGGACTGGAACCAGCCCGCGTCACGGCGCAGGCCGTCGGCCACGAAGACTCGCAGCACCGCGCTCGCCGCCCGGAAGTCCTCCGACGACGGGGCCTGCGCCCGCAGCGACACCTGCAAGCACTCCAGCGCGAGCGCCTCGCCCTGCGCCCCCGCCAGGGAGATGGCCTGCGTGGACCACGCGTTCCAACGCGCGAAGCGATCTTCCCCTGGCCCGAGAGGAGCCTCCAGTCCCTGTGCGATTCGCTTCCGCAGCCGTCGGGCCCGCTCGGCGAACAGGCTGGAGCCCTCCGTGCGCGCCGCGTCCGTCCCTTCCAAGGGGGTCAGAAGGCGCTCTCCCATCACCAGGCGCCTGGCCGCGGTGAGCTGGAGCACCTGGTTCTCGCCCTCCGCCGTCATCACCGCCTGGCATTCTCCCAGGTACTCGGGGATGCGATTGACGCCGAACATGCCCTGCGCCCCACACCGCTCGCGGCATGTCTGGATGACGTCGAAGGCCGACCTGGAGATGTAGGGTTTGAGCAGCATCGCGAGCAGCGAAAGGCCCTCGCGCTCCTCGCCCCCCTGACTGAAGAGGTCCTGCACGAACCGGCCGAACAACGAGCAGGCGTGGATGCGCGCCAATCCGACCACCAGGTCGTGCTGGACGTTCCAGCAGTCCAGCATCGCCGCGGTGCCCCGGTCCGGCACCGCGACCCGCCGCTGGCGGGCGTAGCTCAGCGCGATGGAGAGCGACGCGCGGGCGCTCGCCACCGCCCCACATGCCAGGGCCACCCGCCCTGTCTGGAGCATCTCGATGGTGCGTCGGAAGCGCTCGCGCTTGCCGTAGTCGCTGTGGAAGACCCCCTGCTCGCTGATGGAGCCCGCGTCCCCGGGCAGCCAGTCACGGAAGGAAAGCCAGACACGGTCGAACCCAATCATCGCGTTGTCCATGGCATACAGCGGCCGCTCCGGCTGGGGCACGACGCGCACCCCCTCGTGGAGGCCATCCTCGCCACGCAAGCGGAGGATGAAGGGGAAGACCCCCTGGTCCTCCCCGGCCACCTTGAGCCGCGCCGCGATGACGACGAGCTTGGGAACGCCCTCCGCCGCGACGTTCGGCATGAACTTCAATGCGGCGTCACTCGGCGTGTTGAGCCAGAAGCCGCGGCGGCCATGGTCATACACGGCCTCCGTCTCCAGGCTGAAGACGGTGCTGCCATACCCCAGCTCCGTCAGCAGGAAGACGCCCACGGCGTCCCCGCTGTCGAGCTCGCGCAGGTAATCCTCCAGATCCGTGCGCCCACGCCCCAGGTTCAGCAGCGCGTTGAGCGTGAGGTTGAAGTGCCCGCTGAGGACCAGGAACAGCTCCGGCGCCAGCATGGCCGACCACTCGAACAGCGCGAACAGGCTCGGCAGGTCCTGGGCAATGGCCTTCGCCGACCCGAGCCCCCGGTGCACCTCCTGGAGCTGTCGGTATGCATGCCGCGCCCGCTCCCCCAGCGTCTGGTGCTCCCTCGGTCGGAACACCTCCGAGGAGAAGAGCCGCGCGAAACGGGACTCGCGCTCACGCGCCTTCGATTCGGCCATCGCCGGAACATGGGACTCGGACATTCGGACCTCACTCTCGAATGGACAGCGGCATGTATGGGAATGCAAACCCCATCACATCCCCTCCCATTCCACGCACGCGTCCTCCGAGAGCGCAGCTGTCCGCGGGTCCAATGAAACACAAACACCAACCCCGCAGGCGGGACTCGCCTCCCCGCAAGCACCTCCATATGCGGGCGAGCGACCGGGGTCCCCTGACCTCTCCCCATGAGGGAAGAGGCCAATGACAGACACCTCTACCGACGGCCTCAGGAAGCCACGAGCGCGGCGAGCAGCTTGCGCACCTCTTCAGGTCCGCTGACGCGGTAGGTGGCGCGCGTGGGCTTGTTGCCCGCGTGAATCGTGAGCCCGTCCTCGGGCATGGCCTCGAACAGGTCCTCGTCCGTGCGGTCATCGCCGATGGCCACCGCTCTCGTACCGGGAGGCAGCCCGCGCAGGACGCCCTCCACCACCCGGCCCTTGTGCACACCGTGCGGCCGCACCTCCACCACCTTGTCGCCGGGGAGCACATCCACGGGCCTGCGCGCGAAGGTCTCCGCCAGCTTCAGCCGCAGCTCGCGCGACTGCAGCGCGCCGAACTCCGGGTCCACCTGCCGGTAGTGCCACGCGAGCGACGCGGACTTCTCCTCCACGAACGAGCCCGGCACGCGCGCGGCGAACTCGTCGAGCACCGGCCGGGCCGCGTCCTTCCACTCGGCGGACACACCCTCCAGCATCTTCCACGTATCCCCAGGCTTGGGGCGCGACCACAGGCCGTGCTCCGCGTAGAGCCCCATGTTCAGCGTGCCGAACCACGCCTCCAGCGTCTCCTTCGGCCTGCCGCTCACCACGCTCACGAAGAGGTCCGGCCGCGCCAGCAGCTTCGCCAGCAGCTCGCGCAGCGCATCGTCCGGCGCGGCCAGCTCCGGCCTGCGCGCGAAGCCCACCAGCGTGCCGTCGTAGTCGAGCATCAACGCCAGCCGCTCGGCGGACTTCATCACCTCCAGCGCCTCGGTGGCGCCCTGGAACTTGCGGACGGAGACCGACGGCAGCCCCTGCAACCGCCCCAGGAAGCTGGACACCCACCAGTGGACATCGTGGGCCTTCACCTGCGCGCGCAGGGCACGCATCCGCTCGCGGCGCTCGGGCTCGCCCATCTCCAGCGCCTCCTCGATGGCGTCCGCCGCCTTCTCCACGTCGTAGGGATTGACGGAGACGGCCCGGTGCAGCTCGTCCGCCGCGCCGGCGAACTCGCTGAGCACCAGCACGCCGTCGTCGTCCGGCCGGGCGGCGCAGAACTCCTTCGCCACCAGGTTCATCCCGTCCCGCACCGGCGTGACGAGCATGACGTCCGCGGCGCGGTACAGCCCCGCGAGCTGCTTCTCGTTGAAGGAGCGGTAGAGGTAGTGCACGGGCACGTTCTGCGTCGTGCCGTACTGGCCGTTGATGCGCCCCACCAGCTCGTTCACCTGCTCGCGGTACGTGGCGTACTCGCTCACCTGGGTCCGGCTGGGCACCGCCACCTGGATGAAGCGCAGCCTTCCGCGCCACGCGGGCTCGCGCTCCAGCAGGCGCTGCACGGCGAGCAACCTGCGGGGGATGCCCTTCGTGTAATCGAGCCGGTCGATGCCCAGCAGGATGCGCTGCCCCTCGGCGCTGCGCCGCAGGGACGCGACCTCCTCCAGCACGCTCGGCTCCTTCGCGAGCGACTCGAAGGCCTCCGTGTCGATGCCCATGGGGAACGCGCCCACGCGCACCTGACGCCCTTCCCACATGATGCGGTCCACGTCCGTGTCCAGGCCGAGCTGCCGCAAGAGCGAGCCGGAGAAGTGCCGCACGTAGCTCACCGTGTGGAAGCCGATGAGGTCCGCGCCGAGCAGCCCCTTCAGCAGCGCCTCGCGACGGGGCAGCGTGCGGAAGATTTCGGACGAGGGGAACGGGATGTGGTGGAAGTAGCCGATGCGCGCCTCGGGCAGGCGCTGGCGGAGCAGCCCCGGCACCAGCATGAGCTGGTAGTCATGGACCCAGATGGTGTCACCGGGTTGATAGTGCCGGGCCACCAGGTCCGCGAAGCGCTCGTTGACCTTGCGGTACACCTCCCAGTCGCGGTCCTGCCGGGGGACTCGCTCCAGCATGTAGTGGCACAGCGGCCAGAGCACGCGGTTGGAGTAGCCCTCGTAGTAGCGGCTCACCTCGCTGGGCGACAGGTGGATGGGCACGCAGCGCTCCTCGGCGAGGCGCGCCTCCACCTGGGTGCGTTGGGTTTCCGACAGACGGGACACGTCACCGGGCCAACCAATCCACAGTCCGCCGGAGCGCTCATGGGGGCGTCGAAGGCCCGTGGCCAGCCCGCCGGAGCTGAGCACCACGGCGACACTGTCCTTCTCCACCTTGACGGTGACAGGGAGACGATTGGAGACGAGCAGGAGTCGAGGCATAGAACCTCAAACCCTTATTCACTCCCTCCACGAATGGCCATCGTCGATTCGCGCGAGGTGGCGATTGTTGGACCCTCGCGTGTCGCTCGAGGTGCCCAGCCCAGTCGCGCGAGCAACGCGGGCTCGCGGCCGGGTTTCCAGATGAACGCATCCAGCACGTAGTGCGTGGCCTGCGGCAGCGCGAGCAGCGGCACCACCAGCGCGAGCAGGTCCGGCGACAGCGCCCACTCCGAGCCACCGAAGAGGCCCGTGCGCTCGTGCCAGATGAAGCGGTCCCACAGGAGCTCCTCCGCGAACGCCAGCGCCACGAGGAACAGGAGGAAGCCCGGCAGGCCCGCGCGGAGGATGGAGCTCGCGACGCCGAAGTCCCCTTCCCCATCGCGGCCTCGCGCGTAGCGGAACAGGAGCGCGAAGTACGGCACGCCGTGCAGCACGACGTTCATCACCGTGAAGGTGAAGTCGTCACGCGCGAGGACGATTCCACCGAACCACGTCACCCACGTGGCGCCGATGAGCAGCACCTTGCCCAGCTGGAGTCCCTCGCCGCGCGCCACGCGAGCGAGTTGGAAGACAGCCCAGGTGAGGAGCACGCCCGCGTGCAACACCAGCGCCACGGTGCCGAGCCACGGGGGCAGGCCCGGGAGGAAGTCGCCCTCGACGAACCACCAGAACGCGCGCGGCAGGTTCGCGTGCCACCACACCACGGGGCCCACGGTGGCGGCGTAGATGGCGGCGGCGTCGAGACGGCGCTCCAGGTCCGAGGCGCGGGCCTTGCGCGTGTAGAGCGCCACCCAGCCGTACTGCTGGCGGACGAAGTGGAACAGCGCCACGTAGGCGAACAGCGTCCAGAACGTGCCCGCGGAGATTTGATGCGCCAGCACGCCCACGACCCAGGCGACCAGGGGAGCCCCCAGGTAGAGCCCGGGGCGCTCACGCAGCTGGCCGGGGTCCAGGTAGGTGCGGAACAGCGTGGACCAGACGTGGGCCACGTCCACGCAGACGACGAGCAGCAGCCACGCCCACGGAGGCGTGTCCCCCGCGGCGCCGAGCCACGGCGCGGCGAGCACCAGGGCCACGGACACGAGGGCACTGCCAGCGAACACGGCGAGGTCCACGCGCGGACCGAACAGCCAGCTCTGAGAAGGCGCGAGGAAGCGGGGCATCCGGACCGCGAGGCTATCAGCACCGTGGAGGGAGATGACAGGCGAGGCTCCTCCGTGAGCGCGACGTGGCGGACGTCCGGTTCACGCGAAGCGGATGGACGGAGGGGCGCGAGGAGAGGCTCGGCCCCACGCGTGAGCAGGCGGAAGAGAGGTGCCCGGGGCACCTCGTCATCGACCTGGAGGAGGCACGAGGTGAAGGACCCACCAGTGGCGCGGCGTCCACCTGGGCGCGCAGCGAAGCGGGCCCCGGCCCCTCGGCCGAGCCGTGAAGTGGCGGCATTGCAGGCGTGGCGGCCCCTCGACAACGGAGGCAGGGCATCGGGTCACCCGAGGACAGCAGGGCCGGGCGACCCGCCACACCGCCATCGAGCCCGGGCCGAGATGTGGAGGGGCTTGCAAGCGCGGCGCGGCTCCCGCGTAGTGCGCCTGTCGACCTCTCTCCCGAAGCTTCCGCCATGTCCTCCACGCCCCCGCCCCCTCGCTTCCGTCGTCGGCTCCTGGCGGTGATGCTCCTGGCGGGACTCGTGCCCCTGGTGTTGCTGGGCGTGGTGGCGCAGGGCGTCCTGGAGCGCGTGCTGTCCGTCTCCGTCGCGCCCGTCGAGGCCGTGCTGGACGAGGTGTCCGTGAACCTGGAGCGACAGGGGCTCTCTCGCGACGCGCTGGACGAGGCGCGGCTGAACCTCGCGCAGGCGGAGCTGACCCGACGGGCGCTGGCGCGCCGTGTCCCCGCGTTCATCACCGTGCTCGTGCTCGTCTCGGGCTGCGTGCTCGCGCTGGCCGCCGTGCTGCTCGGCCGCGCGCTGACCCGGCCGGTGACGACGTTGACCGAGGGCATGTGGGCCTATGCCCGCGGTGACCTGTCCGTGCGCCTGCCCACCGTCGACCCGCCGCGCGATGAGCTCCAGTTCCTCCTCGGCCAGTTCAACCGGATGGGACAGGAGCTGGTCGCCCAACGCGAGCGCGCGAAGTCCGCCGAGCAGATCGCCGCATGGCAGGACGTGGCGCGCGCCCTGGCCCATGAGCTGAAGAACCCGCTCACCGCGATGAAGCTCTCGCTCGCGCGGCTGTCGCGCTCGGACCCGGCGTCTCCCGCGGACGCCACGCGCATCTCCGAGTCCGTGGCGCTGCTCCAGGAGGAGGTGGAGCTGCTCATGCGCATGACGCAGAGCTTCTCCACCTTCGCGCGGCTGCCCGCGCCGCACTTCCAGGACGTGCCGCTCCGACCGCTGCTCTCCGAGGTCTGCGCACTGTACGCGCGGACCTCCGCCGTCCCCGTGGAGCTCGTCCCCGGCCCCGAGGTCTCATTGCGCGCGGACCCGGACGGACTGCGCCGCCTCTTCGGAAACCTCGTGAAGAACGCCACCGAAGCGTCCTCCGAGGGCGCCTCTCCGGTGCGCGTCTCCGCGGAGCCGTCCTCCACGGGCGGCGTGCGCGTCACCGTGGCGGACGGAGGCAGCGGTGTCCCCGGTGTGCTCGAGGGAGCGGCGCTCACGCGTGGACTCTTCAGCACGAAGCCCGAGGGCAGCGGACTCGGGCTCCCCATCTCGCAGAAGATCACACACGAGCACGGCGGCCAGCTTCGCCTGGAGCCCGCGCCGGGCGGCGGTACGCTCGCGAGCGTGGAGCTCCCCCTCGTGCCTCCGCCCGCTCAGGTGTCTCCGGCATGAAGCCCGGCTACCGCATCCTCGTCGTCGGTGACGACCCCGGCGTCCTCGATGCCAGTGCGCGACGTCCCGCGCGACGTGGAGTCTTCCTGGTGCCACGGCATCTCCAGGTGTCTCCGGCATGAAGCCCGGCCCTCGCATCCTGGTCGTCGATGACGCCCCCGGCATCGTCGATGCCGTGCGCTGCCTCCCGCGCGACGTGGAGCGTCCCCTCGTGCTTCAACCTCTCCAGGTGTCCCCGACATGAAGCCCGGCCCTCGCATCCTGGTCGTCGATGATGACCCCGGCACCCTCGATGCCGTGCGCTGCCTCCCACGCGACGCGGAGCTTCCCCTCGTGCATCAACCTCTCCAGGTGTCCCCGACATGAAGCCCGGCCCTCGCATCCTCGTCGTCGATGACGACCCCGGCGTCCTCAAGGCCCTGCGCGGCCTGTTGAGCGACGAGGGCTTCACCGCCATCGAGGCCCGCTCCACCGCGGAGGCGACCCGCGTCCTCGATGCCCCCGAGGGTCCGCCCGCGATGATGTTGCTCGACCTCCGCATGCCCGGGGAGACGGGCCTGGAGTTCCTCGCGCGGCTGCCCCGCCCCCTGCCCGTGCCCGTCGTCGTGCTGTCGGGCGAAGCCTCCCCCTCCGAGGCCGCGCAGGCCCTGAAGCTCGGCGCCACCGACTTCGTGGAGAAGCCCCCCTCTCCCGAGCGACTCCTCACGGCCTTGCGCAACGCACTGGCGCTCGGCGCGCTCCAGGAGGAGCGGGAGCGACTGCTGGACGCGCTCTCCCGCCCGGGGCATCTCGTGGGCGACAGCCCCGCCATGGAGGCCCTGCGCCGGCTCATCACCCGCGTGGCCCCGAGCGACACGGCGGTGCTCATCACCGGTGAGACGGGCACCGGCAAGGAGCGCGTCGCGCGCGCGCTGCACCTGGCCTCGGGCCGCAAGGGACGACTCGTCGCCGTCAACTGCGCGGCCATCCCCTCCACGCTGCTGGAGAGCGAGCTGTTCGGCCACGAGAAGGGGGCGTTCTCCGGCGCGCACAGTCGACGCGCGGGGCGCATCGAACAGGCCCACGGCGGCACGCTGTTCCTCGACGAGATTGGCGACATGCCGTTGGAGCTGCAGGCCAAGCTGCTGCGCGTGCTGGAGACACGGGAGGTCGAGCGACTCGGAGGCTCGGCGCCGGTGCCGGTGGATGCGCGCGTGCTCGCGGCGACCCATCAGGAGCTCGCCCGTGCGGTGAAGGACGGCCGCTTCCGTCAGGACCTCTTCTTCCGCCTCAACGTGATGCCGCTCCACATCCCGCCGCTGCGCGAGCGGCCCGAGGACCTGCTCCCCCTGGCCCGCGCCTTCGCCGCGGAGTTCGCCGGACGCGAGGTGCCCCTCACGCTCGCGCCCGGCGGGGAGGTGGCCCTGCGCGCCTATCCGTGGCCCGGCAACGTGCGCGAGCTGCGCAACGTCATCGAGCGACTCAACCTGCTGCGCGGCGACGGGCCTCTGGTGCTCGGGCCGGAGGCCGTCTCCGGCACGCTCGCGGCCCCCACGCCCAAGCGCGCCAGCGTGGGCGAGAAGAGCTACCGCGAGCACGTCGAGGACTTCGAGCGCGAGCTCATCCGCGCCGCGCTCCAGGAGGGCGAGAGCATCGCCGGCGCCGCCCGCCTGCTCCAGGTGGACCGAGGCAACCTCTACCGCCGCATCAAGGCCCTCGGCCTTCCCGTGAGCTGAACGCGCCTCACGGCGCCGCGGGCCGAGGCTTCACATCCGTGTTCTGCCCCGCGGCGATGCGCCACGCGCCGTCCGCCGAGCGCTGCATCACGTAGCGCATCTGCGTCCTCAAGAGCCCCGGCTCCGTGTTCTGCACGCCCGGAGGAAGGCCCGGATGGCCCGTCACCTCGTGCGTCGCGTCCACCACGGCCACGTCGTCGCCGAGGAAGGAGATGCGGCGCACCGTCACCTTGCTCTGGCTGCCCTTGAACAGCGATTCGAAGATGGCCGCGTGGCGCTCCTGGATCTGCGCCTTCCCCTCGAACACCGTCCCGACGATGTTGATGAAGTCCGCGTCGGGCGCGAAGTCCTGGGACCACACCACCGCGTCCTGGCGATTCCACGCCGCCGTCTGCGCGTCCACCTGCTCACGAATCCGCTGCTCGTCCCGCGCGTGGTCCACGTGTGAACACGCCAGGGGGAACATCAGCCATGCGCACGCCAGGACACACCGGGTGAGGACACTGCGATTCACAGGGAGGCTCCTCTTGCTTGGGAAGCGGGCGAGCCTGCCACAAGCCCCCGTCCGGACAGCCTTCTTCATCGCGGGAACCGCACTCTCCGTGCGACTCCCAGTGAACAGGAAACCCAGGAAGCCCCGTGGCGATAATCCCATGCGGCCACCCCCAGGCCGCCTCACAGGAAGAGTCGCCCCATGTCGAACCGCATCGGCCGCCCCACCTTCGCTCCCACCGCGCAGACGGGCCTCCCCCCGGAGCGCGAGCGGGCGGCCCGGGCCACCGGCGACAAGTCCTCCCAGACCCGCGCCCAGGTCGACCAGTTCGAGTCGCGCGCGGCCCGCCCCAACGCGTCCCTCCTGGGCGGCGCGCTGCCGACGGCGGCGGTGGCCCTGCCTTCCAAGGCCGCGGACATCCAGCCCCAGCTCCACGCGGCCACGGGGTACTCGGCGCACTTCGGCTCGGGCAAGCGCACCGCCGCGGCGCACGTCGAGGGCCAGGGACAGGTCAACCTGCCCACCGGCTCGGGCCGGGGCCCTTCCTTCCACGCGGAGGCGGGCAAGCCGCTGACGGTGACGGCGGACCCGGCGCGCTTCTCGTCGCAGTACCAGAAGGTGGAGCTGGTGTGGCGGCTGGTCCCCGGCGGCGCGGAGAACGTCGTCCCCATGTCGGACGGCACGCGGGACGCGCAGGGCCGGCTGAACCTCCAGCCGGGCACCTTCGACGTCCCTCCAGACGCGACGGGCCTGGTGCGCATCTCCTTCCGCACCACGGACGCGTCCGGGCGCACCAGCAACCAGTGGGACCCGAGCAGCGACGCCTCCATCGCCTCCGCCGACGGCGCCACGGTGTCCTTCACCGACGACTTCCAGACGCAGGTGGACGGCACGCTGCGCGCGGGCGACAAGCTCCAGCTCGCGTATGACCAGGACCGCCTCAAGTCGCTCGCGGGCGGCAAGACGCCCTCCGAAGTCGTGGCCTGCGTCTCCTTCAACGGCGAGCCGCCGCTGGAGTTCCCGCTGGACCTGCAGTCGCAGGACGGCGGCAAGGGCGGCGCCTTCATGCCGTCGGTCCGCGTGCCCTTCGAGGCCACGGACGTGCAGGTCTGGTTCCGCGGCAAGGCGGACGACAACACGACGTGGGACTCGGCCAACGGACAGAACTTCAAGTTCTCCGTGGGCGTCACGCGCGACGACGCGGAGCCGGGCTGGAAGAACGAGCTCTTGCGCAGCAAGAGCTTCCCCAACCTCACCGCGGACAAGTTCGTGGGCATCGGCCCCGCGTCACAGCGCTACAACTGCATCGCGTGGACGCTGGGCAACCGCAACGAGTGGGTCTGGCCGGGCACGCGCGTGGAGGACTTCGACAAGCTGTACGCGCAGCAGGGCTACAAGCCGCTCGACACGTTGGACCTGAGCCACGACCCCACGATGGAGAAGGTGGTCATCTACGGCCGCAAGCCGGTGACGGGCAACGGTCCGCTCGAGGTGACACACGGCGCGCTGATGGATGAGCAGGGCCGCTTCACGAGCAAGATCGGCACCCAGCCGCTCATCCGTCACAACAGCGCTGACGACCTCACCGGGCCTTCGTATGGTGCGCCCGTGCGAGTCTACGTGCGTCCCCGCCCGGTGAGCGTGTCATGAGCCCGTCCAGCGAGCGCTTCGACGCCCTGGCCGCGGAGTGGGAGCGGCACTGTGAGGAGCACCGGGAGGCGTCCAATCCCTTCGTGTTCGTCCAGCACCCGTCCTTCGAGTCGCTCGTGGGGCTCGGGCGCGCGGCGGTGCCGCTCATCATCGAGCGCTACCGCCACGGCAGCGTCTTCTGGGGCGCGGCACTGCGCCGCATCACCGGCGTCACCACCTTCGGCGAGGGCGTCGTGGGAGACCTGGAGGCGAACCGGCGCGGCTGGCTGAAGTGGTGGGACGCGCACCAGGCCGAGTTCCCGGGCTGAGACACGCGGGGACGCCGGGCCGGAAGGCCGCGCCCCGCCTGACACACCCACGTCCTCCGACAGCGCGAGCCTCCGGGACCGGAGTGCTCCCTCGCGACACGTGCGAAGGTGCGCCGCAATCGCGGAGCGCGATGTCAGTATCACATCCGGATTCGACATCAGGATGTGTCCATGACATCGACACGGCTGGCCGGCCCTCGTCCTTTCAAGCACTTGTCACGACGCGGCGGCTGGAACGCGGCGTGCTCTGTCCCATGCGCATGAACCGCCTCGCGCTTCTCTCCTGCCTCGTCTCCCTCGCCTCCGGCGCCCAGTCCGTGCCGGACGCTGGCGTCGCCGCCGGGCCCCAGGCCGTCGACACGCCCTCCTCCACCACATCCGACCCCGCCACCACGACGACCCCAGGGAGCGCCGCTCAGCCCGAAGCGCGCCCCACGCGGGCCACGCACGAGAGCGCGGCGGAGACGCGCGCCGCACAAGCCACCGACGAGCAGGCCGACGGCGAGCGCGACGACGAGGACGCATCCGGGTCGGAGGCCGACGACGACCGTGACCCAGGCCAGCTCCGCGTGAAGACGTCCGAGGAGGACGCGCGGGCCGAGCACAAGCGCTCGAAGCGCGGCAAGAAGTCGCGCGACGGCAAGGACTCGTCACGCGAGAAGCGCGACCTGTGCGAGGACGAGGACCTGGAGGACGACGACAGTGACGAGCTGTCCGTCCTCGCGCCGCTCCAGCTCGACGTCGACGGCCGCGCGCTCACGCCCACCACGCTCGAGCTGCACGGCCTCCATCGGCTGACGGACGCGCAGGTCCGCGCCTTCATCCGTCCGAACACCCAGGAGGGCAGCGCGCCCACGCCGGCGAACCTCCGGCAGACGCTGCGCCGGCTCGCGCGCACGGGACTGTTCTCCCGCGTGGAGCCCCGCGTGCGCGTCACCGAGCAGGGCGCCGCGGTGCTCGAGGTCCACCTGGAGGAGCACCCCATCGTCACCCAGGTGGAGGTGGAGGGCCTGCGGGACATCCAGCTCGATGAAATCCTGGAGGAGCTGCTCCACCTGCCGCCGCGATACCCGGACGAGGACTCCGACGAGGATGACGAGGAGTTCGTCGCCACCCTGCGGGTGAATGGCGCGCGCGGCACGCTCACCGTCAGCAAGCCCTGCCCGCCCCAGCACCCGCCCCGCGAGTGGCTGGCCCGCATGGACAAGGACACGTACCGCCCGGGCATCGTCCTCGGCGGCGTGACGGCCGCGATGCAGCGCGCGTTGAGGGAGCTGCGCTCGGACGGCTACATGCTCGCGAGCCTCTCGGGGACGCTGACGCCGGACGGCAAGCTCACCGTCATCGTGGACGAGGGGCGGCTGGAGTCCGTGGACGTGGTGGGCGTGGAGGGCGCCATCGCCGACCGCGTGCGCGACGCGCTGGACCTCAAGGCCGGAGACGTCTTCCTGCGCAGCGACGCGCGCCGCGCCATGGAGCGGCTGGAGGCACGCCTGCCGTTCCTGGAGGCGAAGAGCGTGGACACCGACTCCCGGGACGCGGCCCGGCGTCGCGACGCGCGCATCATCGAGGAGCGCGCCGTCGATGGCGTGCGCCACTACCGGACGCAGGAGCAGAAGCGGCGGGAGAAGCGCCGCCGCGAGAACGTCGAGGTGGAGCTGAGCTGGGGCGAGCTGTTCGAGTCCTGGCGCCACGGCGGTGACGGTGACGGCATCACCCTGGAGGGCCGCAAGCTGGTGGTGCACGTGCGCCCGCGCCGTCCGGACGTGGACGTGTCCCTGCTGCCCATCCACACGCAGGTGACGGGCCTGGCCCCCGGCCTCGCGGGCTCGCTGCGCCTCTGGGATGGGAAGGACCGCATCCACACCACGCTCGACGCCGCGGCGTTCCTGGCGCTGCGACTGGGCGGCCAGAAACTCCCCGACGACCCCGAGGGCACGAAGCGGCAGCGCCGGGTGAACCTGCTCGGCGGCGCGAAGGTGGAGATTCCCGCGGTGGGCCTGGCGGAGCTGGGCGCCCAGGCGCACGACTTCACGGACACGCTGGACCGCTGGCGGATGAGCGACATCGACTCGTCGCTGTACTCGGCGCTCATCAACCGGCCGGACCGCGACTACTTCCGTCGCAAGGGCGTGGCGGGCTTCGCCACCTTCCGCTGGTCCGACTGGCTCGCGGGCGTCGAGTACCACTCGGACCGCTACGAGACGCTGCGCAGCTTCTCCCCGCCGCTCTCGCTGTTCCGCCGCGACTCGCCGCCCTTCCCCAACGCGCCGGTGACGGAGGGCCGCTTCCAGTCCGTGGTGGCCCGGGTGGAGTACGCCAGCGGCGCGCCGCGCGGCACGAAGGTGGGCTCGCTGTTCCGCACGCCGGAGACGGCGCTGCTCGACATCGACGGGGACTGGGACCACCGCCCGTTCCTGCACGCCTTCGCGACGCTGGAGGTGGGCGAGGGGCCGGCCGCCGCCGGCGCGGACGAGCGCTTCTGGAAGCTGGTAAGCGACTTCTCCCTGGTGGTGCCGACCAGCTCGAAGACGGGGCTGCGGCTGCGCCTGCGGGGCGCGGGCGGCGACAACCTGCCCGAGCAGAAGCGCGAGGCGCTCGGCGGGTGGACGGCGCTGCGAGGCTTCGGCTTCAAGGAGTTCAAGGGCGACGTGTCCATGCTCGCGAGCGCGGAGTACCGGTGGCACGCCTTCGGCCTCTTCACGGACCTGGGCACGGTGCGCGGGGACGGTGAGTGGACGGACCCGCGGCTCGGTGTCGGCGCGAGCTTCCACTTCACCGACGACGTGCGACTGGACGTCGCGTGGCGCACGGACGAGAAGGCCACGGCCACTCCCGAGGCGCGTCTGTTCTTCGTGCGGACGTTCTAGAGGCCCATGGCACGCACGGGAACACACGGGAGACGAAGGCTCGGCGCGGCGCTGGTGGCCGCGCTGGGGCTGTTCGCGTCCCAGGCCCTGGCGGAGGAGCCTCGCGTCACCTGCACGGCCACGCTCTCCGGTCGGCGCGTGCTGGTGCGCCCGGAGGCCTTCGCCTTCCTCTCGGAGGAGCTGGACCGGCTGGTGCGGTTGGGCATGGCGGGCAAGGTGGAGGTGGAGCTGTCGCTGTGGAAGCGCCGGACGCTGTGGTTCAACACCCGGCTGGACGGCGCGCGGCTCACGCAGGTGATTGGCTTCGGCCGCGAGGGCTATCTGCTGGATGGACGGCTGCTTCCACAAGGACCCGGGGCGCTGGAGCTGGACCGCGTCGCCTGGACGCTGGAGTCCCGCGCCGACGCGGGCGACCGCTTCGTCGTCCAGGTGGAGGTGAGGCTGAACGTGGTGACGGCGGCGAGCCTGGGACGCATGGCCTCGTGGCTGCGATGGAAGGATGAAGAGGGTGAGGCAGGCCGCACCAGCCTGACGGGGACGCTGCTGCGCTCCGTCGCGGAAGACCTCACCCGACGCGCCTCCGGGCGCTGCGACGTCGCCCCGCCCACCTGAGGCGGAGGGACGCCGCATCAACGACAGACACACGCCCATCCCGAATGGGCCCCACACGAATCGCGGTGCCCGGCCTCGCGTCGGGGCACGGAGAATGGTCATGCGCCGCTGGCTTCTCACCCTGTCCGTCCTGCTCACGTCGTGTGGGCTGCGCCTGGAGCCGCCCGGGAGCACGGTGCATGTCTTCGTCCCCGAGGGCGCCGAGGCCCTCGGCGCGAGCATCCCGGTGCTCTACCTGGAGGAGGGACGCGCCCTCTTCTTCCCCGAGGGAGTGAGTGGCGCCACCGGTCCCGTGGAGCCACGCCCCAGCGAGCTCATCGCGCTGGGACAGCGAAAGGACATCGTCATCATCGCCGTGGACACGGAGCCCGCGTCCCGCCCTCCGACGCGCCATGTCACCCACCCTGGCGCCACGAGCGTGCCCTGATGTCCCAAGGGAAGCCATTCACAAATCATTGACTAATCTACAGAAGCAACCAGACTGCACATGCCAATCAACCCCTGGGGGGATTCATGCGCAATGTCGTCCGTGGACTCGTGGTCTGGGCGCTGTGCTCCACGCAACTGGGCTGTGGACAAGAAGACCCTTCACCCTCGCACGTCGAACCCGCCATCGAGGCCGTCGCCTCCTCGTCCGCCCCGTTGAGCACGAATGACGTGGGAGTCATTGCCCCCGAGGGGGGCTGCCCGGCCTTCGCTCCCACCGTCTGGATTCACATGGACAACGAGGACAGCCGCCAGTCCAGCTATGTCAGCGACTGGGTGGGGGCCACCCAGGTGAACGGGTCCGGCAACACCACCTTCACCTTCTGTCGGGTCGACGGGAACAAGTTCAAGGCGCTCTCGACCAGCGCGAGCCCTTTGAGCAACTTTGCCCTGCTGAAGCTGGGAGCGAGCTGTCCCGCGGGCGCCGCCGAGTTCAGTCGCTACTTCGACAACGAAGACCGCGACAACATGAACTCGAACTCGAACTCGGCCAACATCTGGCCCAACATCCAGGGGCGAGACACGACCCTGACCTTCTGCCTCTTCACGGGAGCGACGACTCCCGCGAGCTCGCTGCCCATCCTCGAGTTCGATTATGGCGTCTTCGCGACGCCGTACTTCCGCTTCGGCAAGGGAGCGGGCGTCATCTTCACCGACGACGAGGACACCCGGAACGCCAACGCATACACCGTGGCCTACGATTTCCAGTGGGCGGCCAAGGCCATCGTCACGGAGGGCGGGAACACGACGCTCTACACGGCCCGCGCCGCGTATGTCTATTGCGGCGACAACACCTGCAATGCCGAGGAAGGCGAGAGGAGCTGTCCTTCGGACTGCACGGTCTGTGGCAATGGCATCTGCGGCCCCCGGGAGACCGCCTCCTCCTGCGCCGATGACTGCGGTTGGTGCGGCGATGGGGTCTGCAGCAACAGCGAGGACTCACGAACGTGCGGGAGTGACTGCGCCCGATGCGGAGACTTCGCCTGCAACGGTGGCGAGACGCCCCAGTCCTGTCCGCTCGACTGCCGCAACTGCAACGACCTGACCTCCAGTCCGGACGGGCTCATCCCCACCTGCCCCGGCCCCAACGGCTAGCATCCCCCCCGAGGCGCGCCGCGACGCCGTGGCGCGCCTCACCCCACCCGCACCACCGCGCGTCCGAAGTTCTCGCCGCGAAACAGCCCGGCGAAGAGCGCGGGCGCGGACTCCAAGCCCTCCGCCACGTGCTCGCGGTGCTTCAGCGTCCCATCCTGAAGCCACCCGCGCAGCGCCACCCGCGCCTCGCCGAAGCGCGCGAAGTAGTCGAGCACCACGAAGCCCTCCATGCGCAGTCGCTGGATGATGAGGAACGGCGTGTTCTTCAAGCCCGCGCGCTGCTCGGGCGGCACGCCGTAGTCCGCCACCAGCCCCGACACCACCACGCGTCCCCGGAGCGCCATGCACGCGAGCGTCGTGTCCAGCATCGTCCCGCCCACGTTGTCCAGATACACATCCACGCCGCGCGGACACTCGCGTCGAATCGCCGCGCCCAAATCCGTCTCCGAGCGGTAGTCGATGACCGCGTCGAAGCCGAGCGCGTCCTTCACCCAGCGGCACTTCTCCGCCCCACCGGCGATGCCCACCACGCGCGCGCCCTGCCGCTTCGCAATCTGCCCGGCCACCGAGCCCACCGCGCCCGCCGCCGAGGACACCAGCACCGTCTCGCCCTCCTTCGGACGCCCCAGCTCCAGGATGCCGAAGTACGCCGTCAGCCCTGGGATTCCCAACACGCCCAGCTCCGCGGACAGGGACTCGGCGCCCCGCTCCACCTTGCGCAGTCCCTTCGCGCTCACCACCGCGTGCTCGCGCCAGCCCCAGCCTCCCGCCACCACGTCCCCCACGGCGTAACGCGCGTCGCGCGAGTCCAGCACCTCGCCCACCGCCGCGCTCCCGATGACCTCCCCCAGTTTGACGGCCGGCGCATACGAATCCACGCCGCCCAGCCGCGACAGCGTCCCCGGGTCCACCGACGCGAACAGTGTCCGCACCCGCAGCTCCCCCTCCCCGGGCTCGCCCACCTCCACCGGCTCCAACCGGAAGTGCTCCGGCTCCGGACGCCCGGGAATGTGGCGCGCGAGGACGATGTGACGACTCGACAGAGGGCTCATCGACAGGCTCCGGGTTCGAGGCGCCCCACCTTCTTCCGTCCACCTCCGACTGGCAACAGGAAGTCATGTCTTCCTAGGCTGTCGCCCATGACGAGTCTCCCCACGCCCCCCGTCCATCCCCTGCTCGCCACCGCCCGGGAGCTCGCGCCGCGCCTGTCCGAGCGCTCGGCCGAAATCGAGAGCACGCGCCGTCTGCCCGCGGACCTCGTCTCCGAGCTCAACCGGGCCGGTGTCTTCCGGATGATGATTCCCGAGACCTACGGTGGCCTGGAGCTGCACCCCGCGCTCTCGTTCCAGATCATCGAGGCGCTCGCGCGCGCGGACGGCGCCACGGGCTGGAACGCGATGATTGGCGCGGCCACCGCGCTGACGGCCGCGTGGCTCCCGGAGGCCGTGGGCCGCGCCATCTTCTCGCGACCGGAGGTCATCACCGGCGGCGTGGCCGCGCCCCTGGGCCGCGCCGAGCGCGTCGAGGGAGGCCACCGCGTCACCGGCCGCTGGAGCTGGGCGAGCGGCAGTCAGCACTGTCACTGGCTGATTGGCGGCGCGCTGGTGACGGAGGGCGGCAAGCCCCGCATGGTGCGCGAGGGCGTGCCGGAGACGCGCCTGTTCTTCTTCCCCGCCGAGCACGTCACGCTGCACGACACGTGGTTCGCCGCGGGCCTGTGTGGCACGGGCAGCGGCGACATGGAGGTGAAGGACCTCTTCGTCCCGGACGACCACGGCTTCTCGTTCTTCGCGCCCCCGCGTGTCGCCCGGCCGCTCTACGGGTTCCCCTTCGGCCTGCTCGGTCTGGGCATCCCCGCGGTGGCGCTCGGCATCGCCCGGCGCGCCATCGACGAGCTGACCTCGCTGGCCCGCCAGAAGACGGTGGTGGTGGAGCGCAGGCTGCTGGCCTCGCGCCCCGCGGTGCAGGAGGCCGTCTCCGAGGCCGAGGCCCTGGTGCGCTCCTCGCGCGCCTTCGCGCTGGAGACGATTCACGCCGTCTTCGACGAGGCCTCCCGCGGCCCTGTCTCCGTGCGCTCACGGGCCGAGCTGCGCCTGGCGATGACGCACGCCACGCGCGGCTCCGCGCGAGCCGTGGACCTCATGTACGAGGCCGCGGGCGGCCCGGCCGTCTTCCACACGAGCGCGCTCCAGCGCTGCCTGCGCGACGTGCACACCCTCACCCAGCACGCCATGGTGGCCCGGCCCACGCTGGAGCTCACCGGCGGAATCCTCCTGGGCTTCGACCCGCCGACGCCCGTGCTCTGACGCGGAATGAAAAAGAGGCCCGGCCTCCCTGAAGCGCTGGGAAGAGACCGGGCCCCGAGGAGCGACGACGTGTCACCCCTTGCCTACTGCCGAGCCATCACCGTCTTGCGCTCGGCCTGTTCGTCGTGGAGGTGCTCACCGGAGACGTCCACCACCACCTCGCGCAGCGTGCCTCCGCGGAAGGCGAAGGGCGCGCGGTACATCATGCTCACCGCGGAGTTGTCGTCCCGTCCGCACGTCAGCCCCTCGCCCAGGCTGATGACCAGCGGCATGGTGGCGGCGATGTCGCTCTGCGCCACCAGCTCCCCGTCGATGAACAGCCGCCCGCGACCCGGCGCGCCCTTGCCGCCCGCCAGGTCCGGCGCGCCCGTGGGCTCGAACTCGAATCTCAACTCCGAGGGCCCCACGGGTATCTCCACGCCGGACTCGATGTGGAACTCGCGCTCGCCCACGAAGTTGTAGACGTAGTGCAGCCGCCGGTCCTGGATGAAGAAGGTGTAGCCGCCGGTGAGCCCACCGTGGCTGAGCAGCACGCCCTCCGCGTCGTCCTCCACGTCCACCCGCGCGGTGATGGAGTGCGGCCGGTTGAGCACGTGCACGGCCACGTTCTCCGGCGCTGGCGACGTGTGCGGGCGGTACACGTAGCGCTTGCGGTCCCGGGTGATTTGCGGCCGCTCCTCGGAGAACACGCCCCGGTCCGGCGACGCGAGCGGCATGACCTGGTAGCGCCCCGCCTCCACGTACCAGAGGGCGATCATCTCGATGAGCTTGCCCCGCTCCTCGGACGCCAGGTTCTTCGTCTCCGAGCAGTCCTCGGCCACGTGGTACAGCTCCCACCCCTCCGCGTCGAGCTGCCGCAGTCGCTCCTCGGTGAGCTTCGACTCGCCGAAGCCCTCGCCCGCCTCCGTGAAGGAGGGCCCCGGGAAGGGACACACCGCCCGCCAGCCGTCGTGGTAGATGGCGCGGTTGCTGAACATCTCGAAGTACTGCGTGCGGTGCCGGCTCTCCGCCCGGGCGTCGTCGAAGGTGTGTCGGAAGCTGACGCCCTCGACCGGGGACTGGGTGACCCCGCGCAGCGCGGCCGGAGGCGTCAGCCCCAGGCAGTCGAGCACCGTGGGCACCATGTCGATGGCGTGGCAGTACTGCGAGCGGATTTCGCCGCGCGCGCGGATGCCCTTGGGCCAGTGGACCAGGAACGGGTCCGTGGTGCCGCCGCGGTACACCTCCCGCTTCCACCGGCGGAACGGCGTATCCCCCGCCCACGCCCAGCCCCAGGAGTAGTGATTGAAGTACTTCGGGCCGCCCAGCTCGTCGATGGCCTCCAGGTTCTGCTCCAGCGACTCGGGCGTGTTGTTGAAGAACTTCAGCTCGTTGACGGAGCCGTGCGGCCCGCCCTCCGCGCTCGCGCCGTTGTCGGAGATGACCATGATGAGCGTGTTGTCCAGCTCACCGGTCTCCTCCAGGAACTTCAGCAGCCGACCGATGTGATGGTCCGTGTGCTCCAGGAAGCCGGCGTACACCTCCATCATCCGCGCGTAGAGCCGCCGCTCGTCGGCGGACAGCGTCTCCCACTCCGCCACGTCCGGGTCGTGCCGGGACAGCTTCGTGCCCGGGGGAATCACGCCCAGCTTCAGCTGGCGCTGGTAGACCTTCTTCCGGTACGCGTCCCAGCCGTCGTCGAACTGGCCCTTGTACTTGTCCGCCCACTCCCTGGGCACGTGATGCGGGGCGTGCATCGCGCCCGTGCAGAAGTACATGAAGAAGGGCTTGTCCGGCGCCACCTGCTTGGAGTCCGCGATGAAGTCCACGGCGCGGTCCACCAGGTCCTCGGTGAGGTGGTAGCCCTCCTCGGGCGTCTTCGGCGGGAGCACCGGGTGGTTGTCGTGGACCAGGTCCGGGAAGTACTGGTGCGTGTCGCCGCCGAGGAAGCCGTAAAAGCGCTCGAAACCGCGCCCCAGCGGCCAGCGGTTGTAGGGCCCCGCCGCGCTCGTCTGCTCCGCGGGCGTCAGGTGCCACTTGCCCAGGGCATACGTGTTGTACCCCTGCTCTTGCAGCATCTCCGAGAGGAACCCGTTCTCGAAGGGGATGGTGCCGTTGTAGCCGGGATACCCGAGCGAGACCTCGGTGATGGTGGCCATGCCGTTGGAGTGGTGGTTGCGGCCGGTGAGGATGCACGAGCGCGTGGGCGAGCACAGCGCGGTGGTGTGCATGCCGTTGTAGAGCAGCCCGCCCTTCGCGAGCCGGTCCAGGTTCGGCGTCTGGATGGGCGAGCCGTAGCAGCCCAGGTGCCCGAAGCCCGTGTCGTCCAGGACGATGAAGAGGACATTCGGCGCGCCGTCCTTCGCGCGCAGCGGCCGGGGCCAGGCCGGAGAAGACTGCTCCCACGTGCGGCCGATGGTGCCGGGAAAGGCACTGCCCGGCGTGTATTCCTTGAGCGACATGTCCCTTGCCTCCGAGAAGTCGTGACACCGCGAGCCGCGTCCACGAGCCCCCGTCACGGGAGGACACCGCACCGGCCCCGAAGCTCAGGAATGGGCACAGCATCGGACAGCCACCGCTGTCCCCCGGGTGGAGCCGGGCGAGCAGGGCCCGGCTCGACAGCCCCTGGACGTCACGCGGGCTACAGCCAGCTCTCGGAGGCCACGCCCAGTCCCGCCAGCACGCGCTCCGCGGCCTTCACCCCGAACCAGTTGGCCTCCTCGAAGAGGGCAAGCCCCCCCAGGTCCGTGTGCGCGAAGTGCAGGCTCGGCCCCAGGCTCTCCTGCGCGGCCTGGCGCTCCGGGCCCCAGATGAAGCCGGGCGTCGGCCGCACCATGGCGTGGCCCCAGCGCTGGACCTCCAGCCGCTGCGCCTGGGCAGAGATTCCCGGGTGTGCGGGGCGCAGGTCCGCCATGACGAGCGCCTCCCAGTCCGCGTAGCTGGCGGACAGCGACTTCTCCCGCTCCGCCTTCACGTCCCCGCCCGCCATCGGCAGGTACCACGTGAGCACCGTGGGGCCGTTCTCGTCCTGGCGCAGCCGCTGGTGCGTGGCCACCACGTAGCCCAGGCTCCTGCTCTCCTGGAACACGTTGTCCCACGCGAGCGGGAAGCCCCGGGACACCGGCGGCGAGGACAAGGTCAGGTTCGCCACCACCCACGGCGCGTAGGTGAAGGCCGAAAGCCACGCGGGGCGCTCGGTGCGCCAGGGCGCCACCACGTGCGCGGCGATGAAGCGGGGACACGCCAGCACCACCTGACGCGCCTGGAAGGAGCGCGGCTGGCCCGTGCGCGCATCCAGCGCGTCCACCCGGCAGCCCTTCGCGGAAGGCGTCACCGTGTGCACCAGCACGTCGCGCTCCACCGCGCGCGGCGGCAGCGAGCTCGAGAGCTGTTGCACCAGCCGGCCGTTGCCCTCGGGCCAGCTCAGGAAGCCCTCGCTGCGCTCCCCCTGCCCGTCCTGGCGCGCGGCGAAGTACCAGATGCCCGCCCACGCGGAGACGTGCTCGGACGTGGCGCCGTAGTCGTCGCGGCACGCGTAGTCCACCAGCCACTTCAGCCGCGTGGAGTGGAAGCCCTCGCGCTCCAGCCACCGGGCCATGCTCAGCGAGTCCAGCGCCGTCCACTCCGCGTCGTCACTGGAGCGCGACGTGGGCACCGCGAAGGCCTTGCGCCCCTTCGCGTCGCGCGCGGCCGCGAACGCGTTCATCCGCGCGTCGAAGCGCTCCAGCTCCGCCAGGTCCTCGGCCGTCGCGCCCACGCGCAGGTAGAGCCCCTCGTACCAGTGGCCCCGGTAGAAGTGGCGCTCGTCCGGCTCCTGGATGAGCAGCGTCTCCTCGAACGTCGGCAGCCCCTGCGCGTCCACGCCCGACACCGCGCCCATCTCGCGCAAGAGCCGCACCACCGGGCCCCGGTCCTCCGTGGGCGCCGGCAGGTAGTGCGCGCCCCAGGGGAAGGCCGTCACCGCGTTGCGCCCGGAGCGCGACGTGCCGCCGACGTCCGCCTCCAGCTCCACCACGCGCACGTCCTTCACGCCCGCGCCCATCAGCCGCCACGCGGCGGACAGGCCGGCGATTCCGCCGCCCACCACGAGCACGTCCACCGGCTCCACCGTCTGGGCCGAGGGCAGCGGCCCGCCGCGCAGCTTGTGGCCCACCTCCACCGCCCGGTCCACCACGGCGCCGGGGATGGGCGCGCGGGGCGCCTCGCGCTTGCACGCGCTGGCCACCGCCGCGCCGAGGAACGCGGCGATGAGCTCCCGCCGCGTCAGTTCCACCGCCGCCACTCCTCCTCGTAGTAGTGAACCAGCACCTGGTTGTTGAGCCGGTTCACCTCCGTGGGCAGCGGGCCCATGTCCGGAGGAAAGCGCGTCAGCGACTCCAGCGTGGGCAGGTCCAAAAAGCGCAGGCCCTCCGGCAGCGCGCGTTGGTGCCCGGGCGCCTCGTGCGCCACCAGCACGTAGCCCCACTCACCGAAGGACGGCACCAGCGCGTGGTAGGGCTCCGTCCAGTAGCCTGCGGCCCTGAGCGTGTTCTCCACGCACCAGAAGGAGCGCCGCGCGAACAGGGGGCTGGTGCTCTGCACCACCGCCACGCCGTCGGGCGCCACGCGCTTCTTGAGCAGCTTGTAGAAGCCCGTGGTGTACAGCTTGCCCAGCGCGAAGTTGTTCGGGTCCGGGAAGTCGACGATGACGACGTCGTACTGCTGCTGGCCCTCCATCAGGAACTGCATCGCGTCCGTGTTGATGACGCGCATGCGCGCATCCGTCAGCGAGTGATGGTTGAGCTTCACCAGCTCGTCGTAGCGCATGGCGAGGCCGGTAATCGCCGGGTCCAGGTCCACCAGCGTGACGGAGCGCACCTCCGGATAGCGCAGCACCTCGCGCGCGGCCAGCCCGTCCCCGCCGCCCAGGATGAGCACGTGCTCCACCTTGCCCGCGCGCACCATGGCCGGGTGCACCAGGGACTCGTGGTAGCGGTACTCGTCCAGGCTCGCGAACTGGAGGTTGCCGTTGAGGAACAGCGAGAAGCCCCGCTTGCCGCGCGTCAGGATGATGCGCTGGTAGGGGGAGCTGGACGCGTGCACCACGTCGTCCGCGTAGAGCTGGTCCTCGTAGAACGTCGTCAGCCTGTCGCCGAGCGCGAAGCCCACCACCAGGAACACCGTCAGCACCACCGCCTTGATGCGCAGGCGCAGCGGGTTGCCGAGCAGCGGCGCCAAGAGCCACGTGCTCCACAGGCCCACCGCCGCGTTCAGGATGCCGAACAAGAGCGAGGTGCGCACCAGCCCCAGCTTGGGCACCAGGAGCAGCGGGAACGCGACGCTCGCCGCCAGCGCGCCCAGGTAGTCGAGCGACAGCACCTGGCTGACCAGGTCCTTGAACTTGAGCTGGTCCTTGAGGATGCGCAAGAGGAGCGGAATCTCCAACCCCACCAGCGCGCCGATGACGATGACGCTGCCGTACAGCGCCACCTGGAACATGTCCGTCAGCGTGAAGGTGAGGAACAGCACCGGGGCGCAGATGCCGCCGAGCAGCGCCACCGCCAGCTCCACCTCCACGAAGCGCTGGGCCACCCCCTTGTCGATGTAGCGCGACAGGTAGCTGCCGATGCCCATCGCGAAGAGGTAGCCGCCGATGACGGTGGAGAACTGGGTGATGGAGTCACCCAGCAGGTAGCTGGCCAGCGCCCCGACGACGAGCTCGTAGACGAGCCCGCACGTCGCGATGACGATGACGGTGATGTACAGCAGCGTCTTGTTCACGTCGTCACTTCACGGCCGCGTCGGTGGGCCCGACGGCAAAATCCTCGTCAACCACCAATGGCCGCGGCCACGATGATGGACAGGCCGAGGATGAACGAGCCGATGACGATGCCGACCGCCGTGTTCTGGTCGACCTCCAGCTCCTTGTGCACGTCGAACGGCATGATGAGGCGGATGACGTAGAAGCCCGCCACGAACACCGCCAGGCCGATGAGCGAATAGATGACGCTCGCCAGCACACCCTGCCAGCTCACGACGACGCCGAGTAACAGCATCACTTCCCTCCCTGAAAACCACCAGTCCACAGCAGGATGCCGCCCGGGCCGCGCTTCACGGTGCCCGGCACCCGGTCCTTCTCTTCACGGGTGAATGGAGACCACCCGGTCAACATCATGGCCGCGTACGCCGCGAGCACCACGCCTCCGAACCACTTCATGCCCCGCCTCCGTGTCGTGCCATCGCGAGCCTAATGATTGCCCAGGTTGCTGTCCGCCCACCTGCGCGTCTCGAAGTTGTGCGAGCGGAAGAACGCGAACACCGGCCCCAGCAACATCAGCACCAGCGCCACGCAGAACCAGCTCCCGTTGGGCGAGTCGTGAATCAGCTTCACGTGGTAGCCGCGATCGACGGGCCGGGGTGACGCGTCGAAGGACGCCGTGGTGCGCAGCACATACTTCCCCGCGGGCAGCGTGGACAGGTACAGGGTCTCGCTCGGGCTGCCCTCGGACCAGGACCCGTCGCTGTCCTGGCCGAAGTAGTAGCTGAGCTCCTGGTAGAAGGTCGTCACGTCCCCGGTGTCCTGGTTCACCAGGTCGCCCTGCACGCCAATCCAGCTGTTGCCCAGCCCCGAGGACAGCTCCACCTTCACGTTGCCGCGCTTGGTCAGCTCGAACGGCTCGCTGAAGCGCGTGGCGGACGGCGTGTTGGACACCGCCTCCGCGGGCAGCTTGACGCCCGTCTCCAGCACCACCCGGTTCAGCGAGCTGATGGAGAACAGGCCCGACAGCACCACGAGCCCCAGGAACCAGATGAAGGACCACAGGAAGGTGGACTTCATCCGCTGGGAGAAGGGGTTGGGCTGGCTGGGCTGGATGCCCTCGGGAGCAGGCAGCCGCTCCAGGTTGAAGGCCTTCTGGATGACCTCCGGCGCCAGGTACTCGCCATGCGTGTACGTCACCTCGTCCTCGGTGGCGTCCACGTTGAGCGAGTACGGCGGATTCACGTACTCGGTGGCCTCGGCCGACTCCCCGGCCTGCACCTTCCAGTAGAACTCGCCCTGCACCGTCTCCGTCACCGCGTGCACGTTCTGGAAGGCCTTGTAGCGCCGCTTGTCGAAGAAGGCGGACGTCAGCGGGGCCAGCGACACGTCACCGGCGGCCACCGGCTCCAGGAACACCCAGTGGCCGTTGGAGTTCATCAGCCAGACGAAGCCCTTCGCCCGGTGGTACAGCAGGTACTCCTCCCACGGGTAGCGGACGCCCTCCACCGTGCACGAGCGCACGAGGAAGCCGATGCACATCCACTCCGTGTTCTTCAGCGTCCCCTTCGCGCCCAGCGGGATGAGGGGCGGATGGTCCGGCTTCTCGAGCAGCCGCAGGAAGGACAGCTTGCCCTTCCTCACATCCAGCAGCGCGCCGCAGAACGGGCACGCCACGCGCAGCGACTGGTCCGGCGCGCGCAGCTCCAGCGGGCCGTTGCACTCGGTGCAGCGCGCCTGCTGCAGGTCCACCTTGCGCCTGGCGCGGGGGCGGAGCTGGTCGGAGGGGATGCCCAGCTGCTCCAGCTTGAGCCGCTCCCCGATGAAGACCTCCGGGTCGCGGCCGCGGGTGCCGAAGTCCAGCGTGAGGAACGCGCCGTTGGAGCCGGTGGCGTCGACGTAATAGGAGTCCTGCGTGGGGTCCACGTCGCTGGGGAGCTGTCCCTCGGCGGCCACCACGGTGCCGTGGCCGCGCTCCTCCACCACCCAGACGCGGTTGCGCAGCTTCAGCCGCTGCCCGGGGTGCATGTCCTCCAGCTGGAGGCCCTCCTCCACGCCGCCGTCGAGCAGCAGGTGGAAGGCGCCCTCGGACTCGCTCATCCACGCGGCGCGGCCGTCGTCGAACTCCACGTACCACTCGTCCCACGGGCCCGCGCCATGGTCCTTCTGCAGGTGGCCCACCACCCGGAAGGCCGAGCGCGCGTAGCGCCCCTCCGCGCCCAGCTGGAGCGGGGAGTCGGTGGGGACGATGCGGCCAATCTTCCCGTGCGACTCGAAGTCATCGCCCTTGCGGGCCACCACCGTCTGGCAGTGGCCGCACACCACGACCTGCGCCGAGCCGGCGGTGAACTCCACGTCCGCGCCGCACGACGGACACCTCCCCTGACTCACGCCATCACCCCCCGCTTCAGCTCACGCACCTCGCATGAGGCCGCGCCCAGACGCTTCGCCACCAGCGACTCGAAGTCGGGCCGGGAGCGCGGGCGGCAGCAGTAGACATTGAGCGCGGCGAAGCCATGCTCGGGGAAGGTGTGGATGGCCAGGTGGCTTTCGGCCAGCAACGTCAGGCCGGTGATGCCCCCGGGCTCCGGGAACACGTGCCACTGCGGCTGACCCACGACCTTCAGGTCCAGCAGGACGATGAGTTCCTCGAAGAGCGCCGCCAACGCGGCCGCGTCCTTGAGCAACCCAGGCGAGCAGCCGCTCGCGTCAACGAGCCATTCCTGTCCGGTCGTCAGCTTCGAAGTCCTCCCGCCTCTGCCCACCCTCTTTAGCACGAGCCCCGACGCACGAAAGCCGCTCGTGCCCTGGGGGCGCTCCTCCCTCGTTGGCGTCCGGCCGGCGCTTGCCGCTACGCTCCGCAAGTGAAATGACGCAGCCGTCGCCCCCCGAAGTCCCCGTGTCCCCCATCCCCACGCCCTCGCCCCAGCGGGAGCCCGGGGCCATCGCCCGGCTGACGCGAGGTCTTCGCGGACTTCCCGCGGCGCCGCGCTGGTGGGGACCGGGCTGTGGCGGCATGGCCGGCTGGCTCCTGAGACAGCCGGCGGGCGCGCCGCCGTCGGTGGACCTGACGCCGCGGTTCCACGCGCTGCTCGCGCGGGTGCGGGACGGGCAGCCGGTGTTGCCGGTGGAGGCCTGGCGTCACCAGTACGTGCTGGTGCGGGGGATGCTGGGCGACGAGCTGCCCGGGTACCTGTTGGACAACGTGCAGCGGCTGGAGCGCCGGGGCCTGGACGTGCGCGAGGCGCGGGTGGACACCGAGGGGCTGCTGCTCGACAACGTCGCGGTGCTGCGCGAGGCGCTGCTGGACGCGGCGCACTTCGGGCGCTCGGTGGTGCTGGTGGGCCACAGCAAGGGCGGCGTGGAGTGCACGGCGGTGCTCGCGCTGTACCCGGAGCTGCGCCGCGTGGTTCGCGCGGTGGTGACGCTGCAGGCGCCGTACGGCGGCTCGCCCATCGCGCATGACCTGTCCACCACGCCGGAGATGCGCAGGCTCATCGACTTCGCCTTCCCGCTGCTGTTCCACGGGGTGTCGCGCTCGGTGGAGGAGCTGTCCTACACCCAGCGCATGGAGTTCATCCGCCGGCACCCCTACCCCTTGGACATCCCCACGGTGGCGCTTGCCACCTCGCGCCTGTCCCGACGGTCCTCGCTCTACGCGCTGCAGCGCTACCTGGACGAGCGCTACCAGTACGCGTCCGACGGCATGGTGACGGGGCTGGACGCGGAGGTGCCGGGGGCGGGCATGGTTCGGCTGGCGGACATGGACCACGCGGAGGCCGCGCTGCGCGCCTTCCCGGGCTTCAGCCGCTACCACCCGGGGGACCTCACCGAGGTGATGGTGGCGCTGGCGCTCGAGCCCCGCTGAGCGGGGCTTGTGCCCGGGGGTGGACGTCCGGGGCGAGGGGCGACGAGACGTCCTGGAATCCGGCGCGGGTGGGGGTAATCTGCGCCGCCCATGACCTTCCGAATCCTGACTGCGCTCGTGCTGAGCCTCTCCCTCGCCGCTTGCAAGGACTCCTCCGACAAGAAGGAGCCCTCGGCGGCAACACCCACCCCGCCCGCCGCGACGAAGCCCGCGGACAAGCCCGTCGCGGCCACGCCGCCCCCCGCCGTCCCCGAGGCCACCGGCGAGTGGACCAAGAAGGTCCAGGCCGGGCAGGACCTCCTGGCCACGATGGAGACGAACCAGGGCACCATCGAGCTGCGCCTGTTCTCCAAGGACGCGCCGCTGACGGTGGCCAACTTCGTGGGCCTGGCCACGGGTGAGAAGACGTGGAAGGACCCGAACACGGGCGAGCAGGTGACGGGCCGGCCGCTGTACAACGGCGTCATCTTCCACCGCGTGATTCCGAACTTCATGATTCAGGGTGGCGACCCCACGGGCACCGGCCGCGGTGACCCGGGCTACCGCTTCGCCGACGAGTTCCAGAGTGGCCGCACGTTCAACAAGACGGGCCTGCTCGCCATGGCCAACGCGGGCCCGGGCACCAACGGCAGCCAGTTCTTCATCACCACGGCGGTGACGGACTTCCTCAACAACCGCCACACCATCTTCGGCGAGGTGACGAAGGGCTACGACGTGGTGGAGAAGATTTCGAAGGTGAAGACGGCTCCGGGTGACCGGCCGGTGGAGCCGGTGGTCATCCAGAAGATCACCCTGGCGGACGCGCCGGCCACGGCCGGGGCGAAGTGATGAGCCCGCCCAAGCTGCGCCGCGTGGCGACACGCCTGGGCGAGCTGGACTGCCAGGTGGTGGACGGGCTGTCCGAAGGCGCCACGCCGGAGCTGGTGGTGGTGCTCTGCCACGGCTTCGGCGCGCCGGCCACGGACCTGGTGATGCTGGCGCCGGAGCTCGTGGCGCTGGAGGCCTCGCTGGCCGGGCGAGTGCGCTTCGTGTTCCCGGGTGCGCCGCTGTCGCTGGCGCAGTGGGGCATGGCGTCCGGACGTGCCTGGTTCCACCTGCCCGAGTCCATCATGCGCGGGCAGCAGCGGGACTGGGACACGTATGGGAAGAGCGTCCCGGAGGGTCTGCCCGCCGCGCGCCGCGCCGTCACGTCCGTGGTGGACGCGGTGTCGACGGCGACGAAGCTGCCCTACAACCGCATCGTCCTGGGCGGCTTCAGCCAGGGCGGCATGGTGACGACGGACGTGGCGCTGCGGCTGGAGGAGTGCCCCGCGGGGTTGTGCATCCTGTCGGGCACGCTGCTGGCGGAGGCCGAGTGGACGCAGAAGGCCAAGGCCCGTCAGGGGCTGCCGGTGTTCCAGGCCCATGGTCGCCATGACGACGTGCTGCCCTTCGCGGCGGCCGAGCGCCTGCGCGACACGTTGGTGAAGGCGGGTCTGTCCGTGGACTTCTTCCCCTTCGACGGGCCACACACCATCGACGGTGAGGAGCTGAAGCGGGTGGCCGCGTTCCTGAAGGCCCGGCTGGGAGGCTGACGAGGTCATGTACCACGCGAAGCAGCTCACGGTGTCCACGCAGGGACGCGGCTTCACGGACATCACCCGGGACGTGCGCGAGGTGGTGGAGCACAGCGGCCTGGAGCAGGGGCTGTGCACCGTGTTCCTCCACCACACCAGCGCGTCCCTGGTGTTGAGCGAGAACGCGGACCCGGATGTGCGTCGGGATTTGGAGGCCTTCTTCGCGCGGATGGTGAAGGACGGGGACCCGCTGTTCGTCCACGACGCGGAGGGGCCTGATGACATGCCGGCGCACGTGCGCACGGTGCTCACGCAGAGCTCACTGAGCATCCCCGTGAAGAACGGCGCGCCGGACCTGGGGACGTGGCAGGGCGTCTACGTCTGGGAGCACCGCACGTCGCCCCACCGCCGACGCGTCACCGTGTCGGTGGTGGGCTGAAGTCAGCGCAGGCCGCGCGTGCTGGCGACGACGCGCGCCTTGCGCTCCTTCTGGGGCTTCGGGGGCAGGCTCGCCTGTCCTCGGATGCGCACCCAGGAGCCGGGCGACTCCGGGGTGGCGTGCACCATGGACCAGCCGGTGGGGACCTCCGGCGCGGCCCAGGTGTAGAGGAGCCGGGCGTCGCGCGGCGAGAGGTTGACGCAGCCGTGGCTCGTGGGCTCGCCGAAGCGGTCGTGCCAGTAGGCGGTGTGCAGGGCGTAGTCGCGCTCGAAGAACATGGTCCACGGCACGGTGGCCACGCGGTAGGTGTCATTGCCCGCGGTGCCGGAGCCGGTCATGTCGGCCTCGGCGAACTTGATCCACACGCGGTAGAGGCCCTCGGGCGTGTCCGTGCCGGGCTTCCCGGAGGAGACGAGCGTGGCGTACACGGGGCGCTCGCCCTCGTAGGCCACGAGCACCTGCGCCTCCAGGTCCACGTCCAGCCAGCGCTCACCGGGCTCGACACCCGGGGGCGCGTGGGTGAACCAGGCCACGTGCAAATCGTCTCGCGCCACCCAGTGGTCCTCGGAGATGAGCACCCAGCGGCCATCGGGGGAGAGCTCGCGCACGGCGACGAGCGTCCTCGGAGGGAGCACCGTCTCTGGCGCGGCCTTCTCGTCGGGGGCGACTCGGACGACGATGGGAGCCGTGGGCTTGAGGCGCGACTGGGCCCAGGCGAAGGGAGAGGACAGCTCCGACATCTGCTCCGCGTCCACGCCGACGAAGGCCGAGGGCCGGTACTCGCGCAGCACTCGGGCTTCCAGGTACTGGCCATCCGTGGTGCGCCAGAAGGTGCGGCGTCCCACGCGCACCTGTCCTCGCAGCTGCACCGTCACCGAGCCCTTGAGGAGCACGCCCTTCCTGCGCGCGCGGGCCAGGGCGAGGCTGGGATAGGCGCGCACGCGCTTGCCGACGACGCGTGCGTAGGTGCCAGGGGTGAGCTCGCCCTCGCGGAGGCGGGGGAGGTCGCGCAAGCGGGGCTCGCGGAAGTTGCGCTCCAGGTAGCGCTCGCAGACCCAGCCGCGCGGCTGGATTTCGACCCAGGTCTCGCACTCGGGGCTGCGCATGGCCGTCTCGCTCTTCCACAGGACGCGCATGTCCTGGGCCACGGTGCCCAGGGGCGGTGAGCTCTGACGCGGCTCGGAGCGCACGGCGATGGAGCGGAGGACGCGCAGCGAGCCGGCGTCGGGCTGGTAGGGAATGGCCACGGGCTCGGAGCCCGCGTCGGGGCTGGTGGAGACCGTGGGGTCGGGCTCCTCGCCTTCGAGCCCGAGGGCGGGGTCGTCGAGCACGAGGCTGGTGTCCTCGAGGGGCTCACCATCGGGGCCGAGCACGAGCTCTTCGCTCGGGTTCTTCCGGTCGGGGATGACGACGAGCTGCTCGGCGGGTGGCGGCGCGTCCGTGTCTTCTTCGGGTGGGAGGTCCTGACGCTCGGGCTTCGGGGTGGCGCTGAGCTCCGGGTCGATGGAGAGCGAGGGCTCGTGGCCAGCGGAGGGGGCGTCGGCGTGCGGAGGCGGCGCGGCGACGATGGGACGTGAGGGGCCGCCATCGGTGTCGAGCACGGGCGCCGTGCGGTTCCAGGCCGCGAGCAGCTCGCCTGGCGTGGCGGCGGTGACGGGTGTGCCTCCGTCGACCTGGGGAACCACCGCGGAGGGTTGCGCGGAAGCGACTGTCGTATCGGCACGAGCCGTGTCGCCGAGTGCGGAGGGATTCGCGGTGGGCGCCGCCCCGAGCCCTGATGGGGCACCGTTCACATGACCTGGCGGCGTGGCCGCACCGTTCGCGAGCCCCTGCGCCGAGGGAGGATTCGCGAGCGGTGCCGCCCCAGGCTGCGTCGGTCCGCCGCCTTCGAGTCCGTTCGCAGACCCTGTCTCGGTGGCCGCCTGCGCTGCTCCGCCGCTGTTCGCGCCACCTGGACCCTTCGCGGCGACAATCATCCCCGCTTCATCACGCGCGGCGTTCGCTGCTATCGAGCCAGGAGGTGTGACGGTGCCCGCCGGACCGGGCTCCTCCGTCTTGGACGAAGGCGTGCAGGCGATTCCAGGCAGGAGAAGGGCGAGCTGAAGCCAACGTCGCATGTGGACGACACGGTACGAGGGCTCGCCCGCTTGCTCAACGTCGTCCGAGGTGGGGCCCCCTGCGCACGACTCCGCTCGGGTGCGTAATCCGTGCCGCCACGACGGTGGATGTCACATGTAACGGAATGGAGCCTCCCGCTACCCCACCCGCACGAGTGGAATCCCGTATGCGCGGGGATACCCGAGACATTGTCTCACGGTGAAACAGCCCACACGCCCAGGTCAGCGAAGGACGCCAATCAGCTCGACAGGAAGCGCGGTGCCCGAGGGCCACAGCACATACGTCGCCCCCCGCGAGTGCTGCCACGCGCGCCACAGCTCCTCGCGCTTGTACGTCACCGACACCGTCTCGTCCGTCTTGAAGGCCGGGTCGTTGCACACGACGTCCCCCTCCGGCGTGAAGCCCTTGAGCACGATGAGGTGCCCATCGGAGCTGCGCACCGGTGAGCCGGTGAGCTCTCCCTCCTCGTAGGCGATGCTGATGCTGACCGGGATGCCCGCGGCGATGAGCCGCTCCACCTGCGCGAAGCCATCCAGCCGCAGCACCGCGCCATGCAGCGCGCCGTCGCCCATCGCCGAGGCATAGGCCGTGTTGAAGACCCAGTTCCCCGTGCCCTTGTAGACCCAGTCATACGTCCGGTCCGCCGACGAAGGCACGGTGGTGACCAGCTCCGGCCGCCCCAGCCTGCGCCCCCAATACGCGAGCAGCATCGTGGTGGACGTCGGCGAGCACCACACAGGCCCGCCGTCCGGGTACAGCATCTGCGAGTGCCCGGGCACCTCCAGCACCGTCCCCCAGACGCTCCGGTCTCCACCGCCATCCCAAGCGACCCCCTGCTTGTCGCTCACCGCCGCCGACAACGCGCGAACCCGCGGCGTGGCCTCCGGGTTGGACGAGAACAGCCACACCGTCATTCGCAGCGCGTCCGCGCGACGCTTGAGGTTGAGCGTATCCGTGAACACCTGACCGTCCGCGTCGCCCTGTCCCTCCACGCTGTGCCGGGCCACCGGCTCCTTGTCGAAGGCCCACACACCCAGGTGGTAGTCCTTCGTCCAGACACCCTCGATGCGCGCGGCCAACGTCACCTTCACCCACGTGCCCGGAGGCGTCAGCGCATCGAAGGACGGGATGACGCTGTTGAAGCCGCCCGGCACGAGCTGCACCTCGGAGATGGCGCTCCCCAGTCGGTAGGTCGCCTCGTGGTAGCGCGTGCTCCCATCCTCCAACCGACCCGCGGGCACGGGCACGCTGTCGGTCCGCGCCGAGGCCTCCAGCACGAGCGCGCCGTCCGCCGTCACCGCCGTGCCCTCACGGGTGAAGCGCTCGAAGTCGCGCTCGCTCGCGCTGCGTCGCCACAGTCTCGCCGGAGCCCCGGGCTCCTCCACGGGCAGCTCCTCGCGCCCCTTCTGCTGCGAGACACAGGCGGTCTGCGTGGAGGTGATGAGGAGGGCCAGCGTCGACAGGGAGCGCGCGTTCACGGCCCGGAGTCTGCGAGGGCTCCGCCACTCCAGACAAGGCGCATCGCAGCGACACACTCATCACCGGACAGCTCGCATGCACCCGGAGCGGCCCTTCGCAGGCGCAGCGGAACACCTGATGATGAACGAGCGCTCAGAGCGCCTCACATCCCGACACGCGCTCGGGCGCCGCGCCTTCGCGACTGCATGAGAGCGCCCCGCGCGCCACGGCATGCGGCCTCGCGCAACCCCACCCCGGCACTCCCGCATGACGGCGCTGACCTACGCGCCACGGCAGGCGGCCCCGCGCACCACACCTCGACACGCTCGCGAGCGCCTCGACGGGCGCGATGCACATGGTCCTTCACGCACAACGGTCTCGACGAGCAAAGCGCCCGACCCGCGCGTCCCGAAGCGCCTACGCCTCCGGCGTCTCCGTGCCCGCGCCATCCAGCAGCTTGTAGAGCGTCTTGCGGTCCACATCGAGCAGGCGCGCCGCCTCGCTCTTGTTGCCACCCACCGACTGGAGCACGTGTGCCGCATACCGCCGCGACAGCTCCGCCAGGCTCGGCATGTCCCCCGCGAGCCCCGTCAGCCGCTTGGGCGCGTCCCCAATCGGCTCCGGGAAGTCCTGCGGCCCCAGCACGCCCGTCACGTTGAGCGCCAGCGCCCGCGCCACCACGTTCTCCAGCTGCCGCACGTTGCCCGGCCAGTCATACGCCGTCAGCCGACCCATCGCCTCCGACGTCACCACCGGGCTCACCCCACCCCGCGCATGCCGCGACGCGAAGTGCTGCACCAGCGCCGGGATGTCCTCGCGCCGCTCACGCAAGGGCGGCAGGTGCAGGTGCACCACGTCCAGCCGGTACAGCAGGTCCTCGCGGAACACGCCCTCCGCCACCCGCTCCTTCAGGTCCTTGTTCGTCGCCGCCACCACGCGCGCGTCCACCTTCACCGGCACGCTCTCGCCCACCCGGCGGATCTCACCCTCCTGCAGCACGCGCAGCAGCTGCGACTGCACCTTCATCCCCACGTCGCCAATCTCATCCAGGAAGAGCGTCCCGCCGTTCGCCTCCTCGAAGACGCCCCGCCGCGCGCCCGAGGCGCCCGTGAAGCTTCCCTTCGCATGGCCGAACAGCTCGCTCTCCATCAGCGACTCGGTGATGGCGCCGCAGTCCACCGGGATGAACGGCCCCGTCGAGCGCGGCGAGCGCTTGTGCAGTGCCCGCGCCACCATCTCCTTGCCCGTGCCCGTCTCGCCCGTAATCAGCACCGGCACGTTGCTCGCCGCCGCGCGGGCCACCTGCTTGTAGACCTCCAGCAGCGCGGGGCTGCGCCCCACCAGCGCCGTGCGGTCCACCTGCTGGCGCAAGGAGCGGTTCTCCTCCACCAGGCGCTTCTGCTCGAGCGCCCGGCGCGCGATGCGCAGGATGGCATCCACGTCGAAGGGCTTGGCCAGGTAGTCGAACGCGCCCAGCTGGATGCTGTCCAGCGCGCCCTCGATGTTGCCGAACGCCGTCACCACGATGACCGGCGTGTCCGGCAGGTGCGCCTTCACCTCCTGCAGCACCTTCAGCCCATCCCCCGGCTCGGGCATGGCCATGTCCGTGAGCACCAGGTCGAACGCGCCCTCCGCCAGCTTCTCCTGCGCGGCCTTGGGGTGCGCCGCCTGCGCCACCGAGCCGAGCGGCCCCAGCAACCGCTGGAGCAGGTCCCTCGCCTGAGGGTCATCGTCCACGACGAGGATGCGCGCTGAGCTCACGAAGCCACCTTGCGGATTGCGGAAGCCGTGGACGACTCCGCGGACTGGACGGCGCTTCCCACCGTCTGCCGCGCGACCTTCGGGAAGCGCACCACCACACGCGTCCCCTTCCCCTCCTCCGAGCGCACCGCCAGCGTCCCCCCGTGCGCCTCCACCACCCGCTTCGTGGTGACCAACCCCAACCCATGCCCCGGCAACGAGCGCACCTCCGGCGCGCGGAAGAACGGCTGGAACAACGACGTCAACACCGCGGGCCCCATCCCGATGCCATTGTCCGACACCTCGAGCACCGCGTCCGTCCCGTCCGTCGCCACGCTCACCGTCACCTTCGCGTCGGGCCGCCCCGCCGAGTACTTCACCGCGTTCGTCAGCAGGTTGCGCGCGGTGACCTGCAACAGCTGCCCCGGGCAGTCCACCGCCACGCCCGCCTCCAGCGCCCGGTCCAACGCCACGTTCTGCAGCGCCGCCACCTGCGACACCTCCAACAACACCGTCGTCACCGCCGTGTCCAGCTCGCCCACGGTGCGCTCACCCCGCGTGCCCGCGCGGCAGAAGCGCAGGAGCGCTTCAATCAGCTCCCCCATGCGCACCGCGCTGGACTCGCACTGCGCCAGCATCTCCAGCGCGCCCGCGTCCTTCACCGCGCCCGTGCGACGGATGAGCGTGAGGTAGCCCTTGAGCGGCGCCAGCGGGCTGATGAGGTCGTGCGCCACGCGGCGCGTGAAGGCATCCAGCTCCTGGTTGTGCCGGCCCAGCTCCTCCAGCTGTCCCTGAATCGTCGCGTCCTGGCGCTTGAGCAGCCGCGTGATGTGCCACCCAATCAAGACCGACAGCAGCATGGCGAAGAGCGTGGTGCCCGCGCCCAGCGCCGTGTTGCGCACGCGCAGGTCGGCCAGCCGCCCCACCAGCCTGCGCGCCTCGTTCGCGTTCTCCTCCGACAGCGACTCGCCCAGCGCGTCCAGCTGCGCGGCCACCGGACGGATGCGCTCGGCCAGGTGACGACGCGCCCGGTCCGCCTCGCGCCGCTGCGAGAACACCGCCGCCGCGCGCACCTGGTCCGCCAGCCCCTGGCACGCGGCGTTGAAGCGCTCCCACATCGCCTTGTCGCCCGAGGGCAGGTTGCGCGTGTACGCCTCCGAGGCGAAGCGGATGTCGGTGAGGATCTCCTCCATCACCGCGTCGGCCGCGCCGCGCTCCCGGTCGTCCGTGGCGCGGATGTGCGCCTCAATCGCGGACTCCAGCGACAGCGCGTCCACGCGGATGCGTCCGATGAGGCCGGCGCGCTCCAGCGCCTGCTTCACCAGCGCGTCCACCTGCGCGCCCGTGCGCACCTCCGTCCACAACATGAAGGCCGTGACGGCCGACAGCAGGGCCACCACGAAGAAGAAGCCGGCGCGATAGCCGCGGATGGACTTGCGGGTGCTCACCAGGGTCGTCCTGTACCACGGAGCACGGGCAGAGGAGGACCCGCGTCCTTCCTTCAGGGCGCCGCCGTCCCGTCGCCTGCCGCCGGAGCATCCGGCTGCCGCGCCGACGGCAGCCGCCGCCGCGCCCGCTCCAGCGCCGACTCATAGAAGACATCCGACAGCTGCTCGTGCATCTCCCGCAGCTCGTTGAGCTCCCGCTCCCGCGCGAGCAGCTGCGTGTTGTGCTCCTCCAGCGCGTGCCGGTCGGCTTCCGTGCGGGCCAGCTCCTCCATCAGCGCCGCGCGGCCCTGCTCCGCCTCCGCGCGCTCCTGCTTGAGCCGCTCGATGGCCGCCTCCAGCGCCGCCAGCTTCACCGCCACCGACTCCATGCGCTCGCGCTCCGCCTCGTACTGGCGCTGCCAGTGCAGCGTCTCCAGCACCTGCGCCTCCAGGCGCTCAGGCGGGATTCGCGCGCACCCTGTCGCCAGCCATGCCACCGCCGTCGCCATCGCGAACCCCAGGGACCGCATACACCGTCTCTCCCGCGCCGCGGCCGCGAGAGATTCGCGACGAGGTGCGACGGGCTCATGTCCTGTTGCAGCAAAGGACGCGTGCGCAGCTTGCTCAAGTGGCCCGGTGTCGTCAAAGCGACAAGCGCCCGTCTGGGGAGCAAGCCCCCAATGTTGGAGCCTCAACTGAGGATTTCCTCCCCAACGCGCGGACGACAGCCCACGCGCTTCCCTCGGAAGGCCGCGCTGGCACGCCCGCTGCTCAAGCGCCTGCCCGCTGATACGGCGCAATCCTGCGTCGTCCTGCCTCAACGGAGCATTCCATGAAGACCGTGTTCGCCGCCGCCCTGCTCGCCGCCGCCACCGCGTTTGCCAACACCCCTGCTCCGGCCGCCGCGGAGACCAAGCCGGCCGCCGCCGAGGCGCAGCCCGCTCCCGCCGCCGAGGTGAAGGCCGAGGAGGCCAAGCCCGAGACGGCCGAGGCCAAGCCCGCCGCCGAGACCAAGCCCGCCAAGGGCAAGAAGGCCAAGAAGGCCCCCAAGGCCGAGACGGCCGCCGAGACCAAGTAGTCTCGATTTCCTCACTTCGAGGAATCCCCGCGAGGGCGCCCTTTCCAAGGGGGGCGCCCTCGTGGCATTTCGGGGTCTGTCATCACCCGGACACTTCACCGCCAGGCCTCCTCCCTCGAAAAGTCACCTGTGTCATCTACACCCCGCCCGGGTCATTGTCTCCGTGACGAACTCTTGATTTTCAGCAAAGCTGGGATTTGACAGAAACACAGTAATCGCGCTTAATGTGACTTCAGAGGATGACAGTTGGTTCCGGATACTTGCGGAACCCCATTGCAAATCCGTTTTTCCTGGAGTCACCCCCATGGTGGAAGCCTTCTCGAAGGTGTCGGAAGCCTCGAAGCTGTTGCTGGAGAAGGGCCTCTGCCCCGCCACCGCGGTGGAGTCGCTGGCGATGGTGGGTCACGCGATGGGCGTGGACCGGGCCTACATCTTCGAGAACCGGGTGTCGCAGACGTACGGCCGGTTCGTGACGGACCTGCGCTACGCCTGGGCGGAGCCGCCGACCGCGTCGCCCCTGGCCAACCCCGTGCTGCGCGCGTTCTCGTTCCGGGACTTCGCGCCGGGCTGGGTGGACATGCTGGAGGCGGGGATGGTGGTCGCGTGCCCCACCCGTGACGCGCCGCCGATGATGCGCGACCTGCTCGAGCGACAGGGGACGCACTCCATCCTGCTGTGCCCCATCAACCCCTCGCGTCAGCAGTGGTGGGGCGTGGCGGTGTTCGAGGACTGCCGGCAGCCCCGGGCGTGGAAGCCCGAGGACGTGTCGCTGCTCAAGTCGCTGTCGCGAGCGGTGGCGGCGTCGGTGCGCCACGGGCAGATGCGCTCCTCGCTGGACCAGGTGCGCAACAGCCTGAGGGCGGCGGTGGGCCGCACGCCGGCGTCCGGGCACTAGCCACAAAGCCTCCCTGGTCGCCAGGCGGGTGAGGGCGCGGGCGACCCTACCCCCTTGAGCCCTGGCCCCGTGCGTCGAAGGTTTCTGCTACCCTGGCGGCCCCCTGTCTACCGCCATGTCCTCCATCGACCCGACGGCGATCAGCCGGCCTCGCTCCCCGGACCTCATCAGCGGCTACCGCCTCGAAAAGCTCGTGGGCACCGGAGGCATGGGCGAGGTCCACAAGGCCACCCAGCTGTCGCTCGGGCGCACGGTGGCGGTGAAGCTGCTCAACCAGGAGCTGGCGAAGGACCCGTCCTTCATCGCGCGCTTCCAGAAGGAGGCCGCGGCGCTCGCCGCGCTGAGCCACCCCCACGTCGTCTCCATCGTCGACAAGGGGAAGACGGACGCCACCTACTACCTGGTGATGGAGTTCGTGGACGGCCCGTCGCTGCGCGAGCTGATCCGCCAGTCCCAGTTCGACATGATGGGCGCGCTCAGGCGCATGCTCGAAATCTGCCGGGCCATCGAGTACGCGCACGGCCGCGGCGTCATCCACCGCGACTTGAAGCCGGAGAACATCCTGCTGGACCAGCAGGCCGGCGGCATCGCCAAGGTGTCGGACTTCGGGCTCGCCTCGTTCCTGGATGACGCCAGTCCCTCGTCGCGCTACGCGCTGACGTCCACGCACGTGTCCATGGGCACGCTGTCGTACATGGCGCCCGAGCAGCGCGTGGACGCGAAGAACGCGGACGCGCGCGCGGACATCTTCTCCCTGGGCGTCATCCTCTACGAGTGGCTCACCGGCGAGGTGCCGCTGGGCACGTTCGACCCGCCCTCGCAGCGCAAGCCCGGGCTGGACGCGCGCCTGGACGGCATCGTCACCAAGTGCCTCAAGCCGGACCCCGAGGACCGCTACCCGTCGGTGGCGGCGCTCATCGCGGACCTGGAGCTGCTCGTCCCCGGCAGCCTGCCGTCGATGCTGCCGGTGAAGCAGACGCGGGTGCAGCGCTTCAAGGCGGGCGTGCGCAAGGTGGTGCGCACCACCATGCAGGCCACCGCGGTGGTGATGGTGCTGGCGGCGAGCTTCGTCCTGGCCACGGCCTTCTATCTGAGCGGCGAGCGCCGCGCGGCCTCCGCCCCGGGCGCCACCCTCATGGCCTACCTGGGCGAGCCGCGAATCCAGCCGGTGCCCGGGCGCGAGGAGTCCAACCCCGAGCGGCGCAGGCTCACCCTGGGCGAGGGCCTGGCCGAACAGAGCCTGGTGGTGGCCGGCCGCCCCGTCACGCTCGAGGACAAGACGCTCGTCTTCCCCTGGCAGGACGACGAGCAGAGCGTGGGCCGGGTGCGCGTGGACGTCACGCGCCGGGACGGCGACAGCCTCAGCCTCACCGCCCAGCTGCTCACGGAGGCGCCGCCGCTCACCTTCGAGCGCCGCCTGCGCGACATGTTCAGCCTCTACCAGCCGTCCCCGCCGCCCACCGCGTCCATGCTGCTGCTCGGCAGCACGGGCCGCTACGTGGCACTGGTGCACAACGGCGTGGGCGAGCCCTTGCGGCTGGAGTGGGCGCTCGGCGAGCGCCGGGGCGCCATGCTCGGCATCGAGTCGCCCAAGGCGGGCCCGGTGAATGTGGAGCTCGCGGTGGACGCGGAGGGGCGGCTGGAGGCGTTCCTGGGCACGGGCAAGGACCGCCGGGCGCTCTTCGAGCCGCTGGTGCTGGGAGCGGGCTGGGTGGAGCAGTTCGGCGACGCGCCCTTCCCCGGCTTCGGCTGCATCGAGGGCGCCTGCCGCGTGTCCGGCATCACCTACGTGCTCAAGCAGTCACCGCCCGGAGGGACGACGGCGCCGGTGCCGCCGACCCCCACCCCGTCCCCGCCGAAGGTGGCCGCGGCGGTGCCCGCCAAGGCCGTGGTGCCGAAGAAGGCGCCTCCCCCGCCCCCCAAGAAGCAGCCCGTCAAGCCCGCGCCCAAGAACGGCAAGCGCCGCTAGACGGGCACGAAGGCGACAGAGTTCCGCAGGGGAATATGGCCAGTGACGGGGGATTGCATTATCCCTCGGCACTCCTATGCGCACCTTCCGCCGCGGCCTGACCGCGTTCGCACTCGTCGCCGGCCTCACGGGCTGCTCCCACTCCCCCACCACCAGCGTCGCGCCGCGCGTGCTGGAGAGCGCCGCGGAGAAGGCGCGCTCCGGCACGGACGAGGCGCGCACGCTCGCCTTCGCCGGCTTCCACGCGTACCTGATGGAAGGCGACGCGGCGGCGGCGCAGCAGCGCTTCGACGCCGCCGTGGCGAAGGACCCGGCGGACCCCTACGCCCTCATCGGCCAGCACCTGCTCGCGCGCCGCGCGGGGCGGCCGGACCGGGCGCTCGTGGCCGCGCTGGAGGTGGTGACGCGCGCGCCCACACACCCCCTGGCGCTCATCGGCGCGCGCTACGCGCTGGACACCGTGGGCACCGCGCCGCCCCTGGACGAGGCCATCCTCGCGGCGGCGCAGAAGGCGCTCGCGTCGGGCGCGTCGGGCGAGACGGCGTACCTGCTGCGCGGCACGCGGCTGTCGGTCGCGGTGACGCGCGGGGACCTCAAGGCGCGCGACGCGGTGCTCAAGGAGCTGGGCGGCGTGTCCGAGGCGACGCTCGTGGGGCCCTTCTCCGCCTTCCATGTCCTGTCGTGGGACGAGGCGTGGCCCACCGGCCAGGGCGGCTCGCTCGCGGGCCCCTTCACCGGCGCCTTCGGGGCGCTCCCCGCGCGCAAGCTGCTGGCGCCGGACGGCCGGCTGGACCTGGGCGGCGAGCCGGGCGAGGGCGACGTGTACCTCATGGCCTTCGACGCGGAGGTCCCGGAGGCGGCGACCTACGTGGCGCGCTCGGTGAGCGCCGCCTCGCACCAGGTGGTGGTGGACGGCACGCCAGTGCTGGAGCGCGCCGCGTGGACGCTGGCCACCTCCACCGTCACCAGCCGCGCCGTGAAGCTGTCGGCGGGCAAGCACCGCATCATCGTCCGCCAGCTCAAGGGCGGCACCTCCGGCGTGCTGTCGTTCTCGCTGCTGCGCGAGGACGGCCAGCCCGCCAACGTGCGCTTCACGGCGGCCACGGGACCTGCGCCCGCGACGTGGGGCAGCGCCCCCTCGCTGGCCGAGGCCAAGGGCGTGTACCCCACCGCGAAGTCCATCAAGGACGCGCTCTCGGGCGAGGCGGGGGAGCTGCTCTCCACGTTCCTCGCGGCGCGTGACGGCCTGGCGCGCGACGCGGACGGCGCCCGGCGGCTGATGGCGGACGTGGACGCGACGACGCCCGCGCTGCTGGCCCTGCGCGCGGAGGTGGCCGCGGCGGACCGGACGGTGCCCTCCAAGGTGGCGCGCGGCCGGGCCACGCGGGACCTGGAAGCGCTCTTGTCCAAGGACACGACCAACGTGGCCGCGATGCTGCTCCGCGCGGACCTGTTCATGGACGACGGGCAGGCGGCGAGCGCGCTGGAGACCTTGAAGACGGCGAGCGAGGCGGTGCAGCCCCCGGGCTTCCCGCTGTTCCTGATGCGCGCGCGCGCGGCGCTCACGCTGGACGTGGATGCGCTGGCGGAGGAGTCGCTGGCCGCGGCGCTGCAGCTCCAGCCGCAGCTGTGTGAGGCGCTGGGGCTCCAGTACAACCTGGCGCGGCGGCGCGACGCGGTGGAGCGCTCCAACACGCTGGTGGAGGCGCAGAAGGACTGCCCCGGCGTCGCGGCGCGGAGGGCGGACCACGCGCGCACGCGCGGGGATTTGGAGGCCGCCGCGCGCGAGTACGCGCAGCTGCTCGCCAGGGATCCGACGAGCGTGAGCGCGGGCACGTCGCTGTCGAGCCTCTACGTGGGCCTGCGTCGCCACGACGACGCCATCGCCGTGCTGGAGAAGCTGGCGGTGACGTGGCCGCGCAACACGGAGCTGCTCAAGCGCATGGCGGACGTGCGCGAGTACTCGGGCAAGAGCGCGGAGGCGCTCGCGCTGCGCGAGAAGGCGCTGGCGCTGGAGGGCGATGACCTGTCGCTGCGCCGCGCGGTGGAGCGCGCGAAGACGGGCAAGGAGCTGCTGCAGGAGTTCGCCATCGACGGCCAGGAGGCGCTGCGCTCCTACGACGCGGAGCCCGTGACGGGTGGCGCGGCGGTGTTCGTCCTGGATGCCGCGGCGGTGCGCGTGTACCCGGACGGCAGCATCGTCAACCGCATCCACACCATCCAGAAGGCGCTGGAGCAGTCGGGCGTGCAGGAGATCGCGGAGGTCAACGTGCCCCGCGGCGCCCAGGTGCTGGCGCTGCGCACGCTCAAGGCGGACGGGCGCGTGCTCGAGCCGGAGAACATCGAGGGCAAGGACACGGTGAGCCTGCCCGGCGTGCAGGTGGGTGACAGCGTGCAGGTGGAGTACCTGCTGGCGGAGAGCCCGCGCGGCCCCGCGCAGCCGGGCTTCACCGCGTCCGCGTTCTACTTCCAGATCGCCAACCAGCCCAACGCGTGGACCACGTACACGGTGGCCGCGCCCAAGGGCACGGGCATGAAGGTGGACGCGCACGCGATGAAGGCACCCCAGCCCACGGTGAAGGGCGACGAGGAGGTCTTCCACTACGAGGCGCGCCGCGTGCCGCCGTTCATCCCCGAGCCGGACGCGCCGCCCTCCGGCAACGAGTACCTGCCCTTCGTCATGGTGGGCGCGGGCGCCACGGGCAACGACAGCCTGGCGCGCGTCTACGGCGACGCCTTCCAGGAGCGCTGGGCGCGCACCTCGGAGGTCGTCCGGTTCACCCGCGAGGCCACCCAGGGCAAGGAGGGCCTGGAGGCGGTGAAGGCGCTGCACGCGGCGGTGATGCAGCGCTTCTCCGGGCGGGACAACGGCCTGGGCCAGTCCGCGGCGTCCACGGTGGCGCAGGACCGGGGCAGCCGGCTGACGGTGCTCAAGGCGGGCCTGGAGGAGCTGGGCATCCCCTCGCGCGTGGCGGCGGTGCGCACCTTCAACGTGGACCCGGCCGAGTACCTGTTCCCCAACGACAGCCTGCTGCCCTACGCGGCCCTGCGCGTGGAGGTGCCGGGGAGCGAGCCGGTGTGGGTGGACACGTCGGTGCGCTACGGGCCCTTCGGTGAGCTGCCGGAGTTCGCCATGGGCGAGCTGCCGGCGTACCTCTTGCCGGAGCCGGGCAGGAAGCTGGAGGTGGTGAAGACGCCCGCGACGAAGCAGTCCACGGGCAAGCAGGTGCGCCTGACGCTTTCGCTCGACGCCGACGGGAAGATGACCGGCAAGGGCGAGGAGACGTACACGGGCTTCGAGGCGGCGCAGCTGGCGGAGGCCTTCAACCAGCTGTCGGCGGAGAGCCGCAACCAGGCGCTCCAGGGCGCGGTGGCGCGCTACTTCGGCGGCGCGGCGCTCTCCAGCGTCACGCTGGACCACAAGGACCAGGTGGGCGCGCCCTTCGTGCTGCGCTACGAGTTCACCGTGCCGCGCTTCGGACGGCTGGAGGGCGGCAACCGCATGGCGCTGGGGCCCCTCACCTTCCCCGCGCAGCTGGGCCGCCGCTACGTGCAGCTGAGCAGCCGCCGCACGCCGCTCTACATCGACAACACCGAGGCCAGCAGCACGCAGGTGACGTTGTCTTTGCCCTCGGGCTGGAGGCTGCCCGACCCGCAGCCCCCCATCGACGTGAAGAACCCCTTCGGCCACTTCACCCGCACCGAGAAGCAGGAGGGCGCCACGCTCACCATCACGGAGTCGCTGCGGCTGCCCCGCGCGCGCGTCGCGCCCCGCCAGTACGAGCAGTTCGCCGGCTTCACCGGGGACGTGGACCTCATCCAGACCCGGGAGATGTTCCTGGTGAAGCAGTAGCCCGCCCGCCTGTCCGCCCGCTCTCCGGGCGAGACGGGTCGACCCGAGAGGGGCTCCCGGGTTGAATACGGAGCCCCTCCCCGCGTCCGTAGGGCGTGAGGTGCCCCTTCCACGGGGCGCTGGATTCTCAACCTGGAGAAGACGTCATGAGTCCTCGAAGCTGGCTCTGGATGGTGGCCCTGCTGTCGGCCCCGGTGGTTCAGGCGCAGACGACGCCAGTGCCCGCCGCGGACCCCTCGTACGACGGCCGCGAGTACGGCGAAGGCGAGTTCGACGACGACTCCGAGGAGGAGATTGCCCCCATGGCGCCCCAGCCTCCTCCGGCGCTGCCCACGGAGCAGCCCTCGCGCAGGCCCTATGCCGGCGCCGTGTGGGCCTCCGGGCACTGGTACTGGGACGGCGACGAGTGGCGCTTCAACCAGGGCACGTGGCTGGCCCCCATGGACGGCTACCAGTTCGTGAACGGCTACTGGGAGGAGGACCGGGGGGCCTGGTACTGGGTCTCCGGCGGCTGGGCGCGGCGGGGCACCACCGAGGTGGAGATTCCCATCGCCGTGTCCTCCGAGGCCCTCACCGTGCAGCAGGCGCCTCCCGCGCCGCGCCAGGAAGTCCGCCCGGCCGCGCCCTCCGCCGACCTCACCTGGGAGCCCGGCTACTGGTACTGGTCCGGCAACAACTGGGACTGGGTGGATGGCACGTGGGCCTCTCCGCCGCGCGCGGGCCTGGTCTTCGTCTCGCCCCGCTGGGTGCAGCGCGGCCTGTCCTGGCACTTCGTCAGCGGAGGCTGGGCGCCGCGCGGCTCGCTGCACGTCACCGTGCCCGTCTTCCGCCACGCCCGCGTGTCCGTGCGCTGGGGCCACCCCAACTACTTCGCGCACACGTGGTACCGCGCGCCGGCCGTCCGCTACTACTACCACCGCCCGTGGCGCGCCTCCGGCCACTACTACCGGCATGACCGCGTCTGGCGCTCGCCGACCTACTACCACCGCGCCTCGCCGGGCCCTGGCCGCCCCGGCTACCACCGCCGCGACGACTCGTGGCGCGGCCGCGATGACCGCTGGAAGAGCCACAACCGCGGGCCGGAGCGCCACGAGCGCTGGCGCGCCCCCAGCCACCGCTCCTCGCCCCGCGGCCACGAGGCCACGCCCGTCCGCGGCGGCGACCGCAACCGCGGCGGACGCGGCGGCGGCTGGGGAGACGGCGACCGCCGGCGCTAGAGCCGCGGCCCGGGGCCCGCCCTCCCGGGGGCCCCACCCCGCAGCGTTCACCCCTCGACAGGGGCGTCGTTCAGACTCGCGAAAATCAAGATTAAGCTGCAAAACCCAGGTGCCTCATCCCCCTCCTTCAGGAGTGCACCATGACACCTGGGTCCTGTCGTTTCGCGGTGTTGCTGTCGCTGTTCCTCGTGGCCCCGGCCTGCGCGCCGGAGCCCGCGTCGGAAGAGACTCCGGCCCCGGAGGGCCTGGAGACCTCCAGCGCGGCCATCACCCTGCCGCCGTCGTACACGGACGCGCAGGTGACGGCCGTCGCCCGGCCCACGGCGCTGGCCTTCACGCCGGATGGGCGGCTGCTCATCACCACGCAGACGGGGCAGCTGCGGGTGTTCAGCGGGGGCGTGCTGCTGGCGACGCCGGCGCTGAACCTCTCCGCGGTGCTGTGCACCAACTCGGAGCGCGGCCTGTTGGGCGTGGCGGTGGACCCGGACTTCGCCACCACCGGGCACATCTTCCTCTATTACACGTTCAACAAGTTCAACACGTGCACGACGAACATCGCCAACGTGGCGGTGAACCGCGTCTCGCGCTTCACGCTGCCGAGCACGAACGTGGTGAGCCCGTCGAGCGAGGTGGTGCTGCTCGACAACATCCCGTCCCCGGGTGGCAACCACAACGGCGGTGACCTGCACTTCGGCCCGGACGGGCTGCTCTACGTCAGCGTGGGAGACGGCGGCTGTCAGCTCGGGGACCCGAGCCGCTGCGGGGGAACGAACACCACGGCGCGCAGGCTGGACGTGCTGCTCGGGAAGATGCTGCGCATCCGCAAGGACGGCACCCCGCCCACGGACAACCCCTGGTACGCGGTGTCGGGCAGCCGGCGCTGTGGCAATCCCGCGGGGGTGCCGACGGGCACGGGGCCCTGCCAGGAGAACTACGCCACGGGCCTGCGCAACCCGTTCCGCTTCGCCTTCCAGCCGGGCACCAGCACGTTCTTCATCAACGACGTGGGCCAGAGCGTGTGGGAGGAGATTGACGAGGGCATCAAGGGCGCGGACTACGGCTGGAACACGCGCGAGGGGCACTGCGCGAACAACTCCACCACCAACTGCGGCGCGCCTCCGGCGGGGATGACGAACCCGATTTTCGATTACAAGCGCGGCACCAACCCCACGGGCTCGCCGTTCCAGAACTGCAACTCCATCACGGGAGGGGCCTTCGCGCCGCCTGGAGCGTGGGCGAACGCGGACGACAACGCGTACTTCTTCAGTGATTACATCTGCGGGAAGGTCTTCAAGCTGGTGCGCGGCACGGGCGGCGCGGTGACGGTGGACGCGTTCGCCACGGGCCTGGGCTCCGGCTCCGCGGTGACGCTGCGCTTCGGCCCATCAGGCACGCGCCAGGCGCTCTACTACACGACGTACGCCGGAGGCGGAGAGGTGCGCCGCATCGAGTTCACCGGCACGCGCACCGTGACGCCGTAACAGGAGCTCGACAGGTGGTGGCCCCGGACGCGACGCGCTGACGTCGGTCCGGGGCCTCCGCTGTCCTCGCCAGCGCCAGCGGTTCAGCGGACCTCAGTAGTAGCAGAGGTTGTCGGAGCCGCAGACCCCCGTATAGCCCTTGCATTCACAGTGGAAGTCTTCCGAGCAGAAGCTCATGGGGCAGACGGGGCCACCCCCGCCACCACCGCCCGTCGACTGCTGGTAGTAGCAGGCCCCCTGGACGCAAGCGACACTCAGCGCCGACGGACACGCGTTCCAGCAATCACTCTCATCGTTGCAGAACGACTGGACGCAGACGGACAGGCCCACCTCCGTCGCGCCTGAGGAGACCTCGTCACAGACCGCGTCCTCCGAGGGCTCGGCGCTCGCCGGGGCACCCACGAAGACGACGGCCGACACGGCCAGAAGGACTGCGACACTCCAGGGAAGCTGCTTGCGAAGGCTCTTCATGGCGATGCTCCTCAGTAGTAACAGGTGTTGTTGGCGCCGCAGACACCGGGCCGACCGTTGCAAGAGCAGTCGAAGTCCGACCCGCAGAACTGCTGGGGGCAGACGGGCCCACCCCCACCGCCGCCACCGGTCGGCTGTTGGTAGTAGCAGACGCCCCGCGTGCACGAGACGCTCAGCGCGCCAGGACACGCGTTCCAGCAATCACTCTCCTCGTGACAGAAGGCGCGATAGCAGATGTTGAGCTGCGTGGCCTCGTCCGAGACCGCCTCTTCGGCACAGACACCGTCATCGGAGGACTCGGCGCTCGCCGGAGCCGCGCCGAGGACGACCGCCGACACCGCCAGAAGGACCGCGAGACCCCAGGGAAGCTGCTTGCGAAGGACCTTCATCGGAGACGCTCCTTTCGACTCGTGCGGACCACGCGTCGATGCGCGGCCCGCACAGAAGGTACAGAAGCACCGCGATTGCAATCAAACCTGGGTCACCACGACCTCAGAATTGACAGATGAAGTCGGGTCCGCAGGAGCCCGGGCGCCCGTTGCAGACACAGTGCCTGTCTTCGGAGCACTCCTGCATCTCGCACACCGGGTCACCACCGCCACCCCCTCCTCCGCCGCCCACATCGAACTCACAGACATTGCTCGCATTGCAGAAGACGCTCCGGGCAATGGGACACAAGGACCAGCAGTCGCTCTCCGAGAGACAGTCCCCCTCGGAACAGAACAAGGCCTGCGGGGACGAAGACGCTTCACAGACCACCGCGTCGCCCGACTCCGCGCGGGCCGCGCCGAGCGAGAGCAACATCACCGCGAACAGCACCCGGACAGGGGAACTCCACGACGAGGACACACACCTCATGCAAGGACTCCTTTCGGCGCTAGTGGACCCGCCCACCCGTGGGTCCACCCCGGAGTCTACAGCAGTATCCAGGTTGCAATCCGGCGACGCCGTGCACGAGGCGTCAGGGAGGCAGCCCCGTGGAGAGCACCTCGCGGATGTTCCCCGCCGTGTACTGCGTCTCCCAGAGCGCGTTCACCAGCACGGCGACACCCTCCGAGCCCGAGTAGACGCTGCCCGACGTCATCTCGACCAGGGTGACGCGCGGGTCCGCCAGCTCGAGCAGGCGCGGGGCCACCTGGGACACGTCCCGCCCGTTCAACTGGAGCACGCGCTGCGCCTGGAGCCACCCCACCAGCACGTCTTGCACGAAGGGGACGTAGAGCGACTGCTCCTCGGACCCCAGGTTCGTCAGCAGATACCCGAGGGACACCGTGGTGAGGGCATGGCCGTATTGGACCACCAGCTGCCCATGGTCCAACGCGCGCGTGTTCCAGTTCGGGACCTCCAGGTGCTGGATGTACAGCGCAGACATCGTCGGGCCCACGAGCGGCGCGAGCGTCTGGGTCTGCTCCACCGGGACGAGCGTGTCCCAGTCCTCGTGCAGGACCAGGAAGGGGGTCGTCAGCCTCGGCGCGAGGTGCTCACGCGTCCATGAGGTGTAGTCCGCGCCCGGCGCCCCCGGAGGCCCTCCCGTGGCGGCGACGATGCGGCGCCGATAGGGCTCGAAGAACGTGGCGTACTGGGAGCGCACCCACGGGTCCGACACGCGCGACGGAATCACCGTCTCCAGATACTCGAACTGCCGCGCGAAGTCGGACAGAGGGAAGAGCGCCACGCCCGCCCTGGGACGCACCGCCGCCGGCGCATCGGCCGCCGCGTAGAGCGCCTCGAAGCCGCCCCAGGAACCTCCTTGGATGCCGATGCGTGAGCGGTCCACCTCGGGCGCCTGCTCGAGGAAGCGCAGCCCCGCGTGCATGTCGTCCCGGTCGTTCTGGATGCTGCCACCCGCGTAGAAGCGGCCGAAGACGTTGAGCACGCCAAAGCCGTTGTACAGGTAGAAGAACGACTCACCCGCGATGAGCTCCGGCGTGCTGATGGTGTAGACGATGTTGGACGAGCCCGCGTGGTGGCCCGGCTCGCTGTCGTCCGGGTGGAAGCCGTTGCCCCGCTGCCCCCACTTCGCGTCCACCGCCTCGCCCGTCCACGTGATGCCGTCGTAGGGACGCGTGAGCATCATCACGGGCCGGGCACCCGGACTCCTCGGCGGGAACCACTGCGCATAGGACGCCGCCTTGCCCTCCTCCTGGAGCCGCAGCAGTTGGTACGCCCACTGCTGTCCTCCCGCCGTCGCCTGCCCCGAGCCCAGGACGGTCACCGTCAGGGGCTTGGAGTCAGTCTCCTGCTCCTCGGGAGGAAGCGGCGCCTCGGGCTTCGGGTCGGACGAGGAGCAGCCCATCAGGGCCAGGACGAGAATCACCCATCGTGTCGTGCGCATGAGTCCCAAGACACCGCATCCCGGATTTTTTGGAAGCCGCGGGCGCGGATTCTTCGTCACCGCCCCCACAGTGCGCCCTCGCTACTTCGCGTCCTCGGGCTCCTTGAAGATGGCCACGTGGGGCTGACCGTCCTCGCCCACGTAGCCGCGATACATGCCCGAGGAGTTGAACGGCATCGCAACATTCCCGTCGCGGTCCATCGCGATGACGCCGCCCTCGCCTCCCGCCTTCACCAGCACGTCGTTGACGACGAGGTTGGCGGCCTCGGGAAGGGGAAGCTCCTGGTACTCGACGCGCGCGCAGATGTCGCGCGCCACGGTGTAGCGGATGAAGAACTCACCGTGCCCCGTGGCGGAGACCGCGCAGCGCAGGTCCGCGTAGGTGCCCGCGCCGATGATGGGCGCGTCCCCCACGCGGCCGTAGCGCTTGTTCGTCATGCCGCCCGTGGACGTGCCCGCCGCGAGGTTGCCGGCCTGGTCCAGCGCCACCGCGCCCACGGTGCCGAACTTGTGGTCCCCCGTCACCGGGTCATATCCGGGCCGCAGCGTGGAGGGCGTCGTGCCGGGAGCCGGCGCCGCGCGCTCCTTCTCCAGCGCGCGCTGGAGGCCCTGCCAGCGCTCCTCCGTGTAGAAGTACTTCGGGTCCACCAGCTCCACGCCCTGCGCCTTGGCGAAGGACTCCGCGCCCTCTCCAATCATCATCACGTGCGGCGACTGCTCCATCACCCGGCGCGCCAGGTCGATGGGGTTCTTCACGTGACGAAGCCCCGCGACGGCTCCGGCCGAGCGCGTCCTGCCGTCCATGATGGCCGCGTCCAGCTCGTTGACGCCGTCGTGGTTGAAGACCGCGCCCTTGCCCGCGTTGAAGTGCGGAGAGTCCTCCAGGACACGGATGGCCGCGCTCACGGCGTCCAGGCTGGTGCCACCCTTGGCCAGCACCCCATGTCCCGCCGCGAGGGCCTGCTGGAGCGCCGCGCGGACCTCGGCCTCGCGCTCCGGCGAGAGGTTCTCGCGCGAGATGACGCCCGCGCCGCCGTGGATGACCAGCCCCCACCGGGGCTTGCGAGCAGCCGAGCCCTCCTGGGTGAGCCGAGCGTCATCCACCTGCGCGCCCTGGGTGCTCGTGCAGCCCACGGGCAGGAGCAGCAGCGCGGTCCCAGCGACGAGGCTTCGGGGAAGGGACGGCAGGGAAGCGAACATTCCGTGACCTCCAGCGGGCCCGGGGAGACGACGCGTACGAGGCGGGGACACGCGTGTTCCCAGGGGATGTGCCCGCGTCGGTAGCACGGCGCTCCGGAGGGCACAACGACGGCTCCCTGCCTGCTCTCCAGGCGACGAGCAGGCCACGGAAGAAGGGCCTTCTTGATCGCTCCTTCTCCCGTGCCGCATGGCGCGGGCGTGCACAGTCTCGGGGTCGTCCACGGAACCGGGGAGCGCGTGATGAAGAAGCTGAAGGGCTTGCGGGTGGCGGTGCTGGCGACGAGCGGCTTCGAGCAGGTGGAGCTGACGCGCCCGGTCAAGAAGCTGCAGCGCCAGGGCGCGGAGGTGACCGTCGTGTCACTCTTGCCCGGCCACATCCGGGGCATGAACCACATGCTGCCGGGCAAGAAGGTCCGCGTGGACGCCACGCTGCGCGACGTGAAGGCCGCGGACTTCGACGCGGTGCTGCTGCCCGGCGGGCTCATCAACCCGGACACGCTGCGCCAGAGCGCGCTGGCCAAGGACTTCGTCCACGACGCGGACTCGCTCAACCTGCCCATGGCCATCATCTGTCATGCGCCGTGGCTGCTCATCTCCGCGGGCCTCACCGAGGGCCGCACGCTCACGTCGTGGCCCGGCATCCAGGATGACGTGAAGAACTCCGGCGCCATGTGGCGCGACGACGAGATGGTGCGCGACGACAACTGGGTCTCCAGCCGGGGACCGCAAGATTTGCCCGCCTTCGAGCGCGCCATGGTGGAGCTCTTCGCGGAGAAGATGCCCGAGGTGCGCGAGCGCCTGCGCCAGGCCCAGGACGAGCACCCCGTGGCCGCGCGCTACCACCCGGCCACGGAGGAGTCCGGACGGCGCTGGCCCCGACTGCTCGCGGGCAGCCTGGCCACCGCCGCCATCAGCTTCGGCGTGCGCCGACTGGCCGCTTCACGCTGAAGCACGCGAGGGCCGTGGTGCGCTCCACGGCCCTCCTCGGGTCCAAGCTGGTCGAGCGCCGCTCAGATGCAGCGGGGATTACTGCCGTCGCCCCGGCAGGTGCACTCCCCCAGCGAAGTGCCATTGCAGCAGGGGAACGGCTCCGTCACACCCAGACAGATGGTGGTCCGCGCGAAGGCGCACGTCGGCATCCCGGGCCGGCAGGCCGTGGCCGGGCACCGGTAGTTCACGCCATCACAGACCACCCCGCTGCCATTCGTCGCAGTGCAGGTGGCCGGCATCGTCGGACACGTCACCGTGGAGCCATCCGGGCAGTTCGCGAAACAGCCGACCATCTCCTCCGATGACGAGGTCAGGGCCTCGCCCTCGTCGACCGTCTCGGCGGGCACTCCGCCACACCCCACCACAAGACTGACGGCGCAAGCCCACAGCCACAGCTTCAGGCACTTCATGGCAGACCTCCTGGTGTCGAGAAGGTGTGCGAGCGAAGGACGACCGAGCCGGCGGCATCCTCCGCAATCCAGACATCAAGAGCAACTCCGGGGCAGAAGTATCTCCCTGGAGCCCGCGGCTCGAGCCGTCACATCCACCCGAGCTGCAGCCGGGCCACGTCCGTCATCCGGCTCTGGTCCCAGGGCGGATCCCACACCAGCTCGACGTGAGCCTCCTTCACGCCGGGCACGCCGCTGACCTTGGTGCGCACGTCGTCCACCAGCACCGGCCCCATGCCGCAGCCGGGCGCCGTCAGCGTCATCTGGATGTCCACGCGCTGCCCACCCTCGGGCATCGGCTCCGCCTTGCACGCGTACACCAGGCCCAGCTCCACGATGTTCACCGGAATCTCCGGGTCATACACCGTGCGCAGCTGCTCCCAGACCTGCTCCTCGTGGAACTCACTGGGGTCGCCCGCGGCCTTCTCCTTGGGCGCGTACTCCTCGCCCAGCGCCGCGCCGTCCTTCTCGTCGATGCGGAAGAGCTGCCCGTAGGGGTCCTGCACCGTGATGTTGCCGCCGAGCGTCTGCATCACCCGCAGCTCCGCGCCCTCCGGCAGCACCACCTTGTCACCACTGGGGATGATGGTCGCGGGGACCTCCCGCTCCAGCATCGCCGTCACGCCTCGCATGGTCCGCTCCCTCCTTCCCTACTCCGTGGAGACCGCTTCACTCTGTCCCGCCAGCGCCGCGCGCATCGTGTGCCACGCCAGGCTCGCGCACTTCACCCGCGCGGGGAACTCGCTCACGCCCGACAGCACCGCGAGCTTGCCCAGCGCGTCCAGGTCCATCGACTCCGGACCCTCCGTCACCAGCTTGTGCACCAGCGCGAAGAGCGCCTCCGCCTCCTCGCGCGACTTGTCCTTCACCGCCCCCGTCATCAGCGACGCGGACGCGCGTGAAATCGCGCAGCCCTGCCCCTGGAAGCCGATGTCGCGGATGACGTCTCCCTCCACCTTCATCGTCACGGAGAGCTGATCTCCGCACAGCGGGTTGTGCCCCGCCGCCTCGTGGTTGGCGCCCTCCACCACGCGGTAGTTGCGTGGCCGCTTGGAGTGCTCCAGCACCACCTCTTGATAGAGGTCCTTCAAGTCATCCGAGCCCGAGCTCATCCGAACACCTCCCTCACCTTGTGCAGCCCGCGCACGAGCGCGTCCACGTCCTCGCGCGTGTTGTACAGCGCGAGCGACGCCCGCGCCGTCGCCGGCAGCTTGAAGTGCTGCATCACCGGCTGCGCGCAGTGGTGGCCCGTGCGGATGCAGATGCCCTCGCGGTCCAGGATGGTGCCCACGTCGTGCGGATGGATGTCCTCCAGCGTGAAGGACAGCACGCCCGCCTTCTCGCGCGCGGTGCCGATGAGCCGCAGCCCCGGCACCGCCTCCAGCGCGGCCGTCGCGTAGGCCATCATCTCCCGGTCGTGCTCGGCGATGGCGGACAGCCCCACGCCCTGCAGATACCGGATGGCCGCGGCCAGCCCCACCGCGCCCTCCAGGTTCGGCGTCCCCGCCTCGAAGCGGTGCGGCACGCGGTTGTACGTCACCTTCTCCATCGTCACGGAGAGGATCATGTCCCCGCCGCCCTGGTACGGAGGCATCGGCTCCAGCCGCTCCAGCCGCCCGTACAGCACGCCGATGCCCGTGGGGCCGAACGTCTTGTGCCCGCTGAAGGCGTAGAAGTCACAGCCGAGGTCCTGCACGTCGACGGGGAAGTGCGTCACCGACTGCGCCCCGTCCACCAGCACGGGGATGCCCTTCGCGTGCGCCCGGCGCGTCAGCTCCTTCACCGGGTTCACCGTGCCCAGCGCGTTGGACACGTGCGTCACCGCGAGGATGCGCGTCTTGTCCGTGAGCAGCGCGTCCACCGCGTCCAGCACCAGCTCGCCCCGCTCATCCACCGGAATCACCTTGAGCGTGGCGCCGGTCTGTTCGCACAGCATCCGCCAGGGGACGATGTTGGCGTGGTGCTCCATCTGGGTGATGAGCACCTCGTCCCCGGCGCCGATGTGCTTGCGCCCGTACGTCTGCGCCACGAGGTTGATGGCCTCGGTGGTGCCGCGCACGAAGATGATTTCGCGCGCGTCCCGGGCGTTGAGGAAGCCGCGCACCGTCTCGCGCGCGCCCTCGTACGCCTCCGTGGCGCGCTCGGAGAGGATGTGGACGCCCCGGTGCACGTTGGCGTTGTCGTGCTGGTAGAAGCGGACGATGGCGTCGATGACCGCCTGCGGCTTCTGCGCCGTGGCCGCGCTGTCCAGATAGACGAGGGGACGGCCCCGCACCTCCTGCCGCAGCAGGGGGAAGTCCGCGCGCACCTGCTGCACGTCGAACGTGCTCATGCCGTCACCTCCGTCCGGGCCGCGCCCGGCAGCCTCTGGGCCAGCAGCGACTCCACGCTCGCGCGCACCGGCCCCTCCGGCACCGCCTCCACCAGCTCGCGGGCGAAGGCATACGTGAGCAGCCGCTCCGCCTCCGCCTGGGGGATGCCTCGCGAGCGCAGGTAGAACAGCGCCTGCGCGTCCAGCCGCCCCACCGCCGCGCCGTGCGCGCACTTCACGTCGTCCGCGAGAATCTCCAGCTGCGGCCGCGTGTCCGCCTGCGCGTGCTCGGACAACAGGAGGTTGCGGTTCTGCTGCCGCGCGTCCGTGCGCTGCGCGTCCTGCCGCACCTTCACCAGGCCGTGGAACGTGCCGCGCGCCCGGTCATCCAGCACGCCCTTGTACAGCTCGCGGCTGGTGCAGTCCGCGACGGCGTGGTCCAGCGCGGTGCGCACGTCCTGGTGCTGCGTCCCTCGCCCCACGTACAGGCCGTTGAGAGTCGCATCCCCGCCCTTGCCCGCGAAGGAGACGTGCACCTCGTTGCGCGCCAGCACGCCGCCGAAGGCGAACGTGTGCGAGACGAAGCGGCTGTCGCGCCCCTGCTTCACGTGCAGCCCACCCACGTGCAGCGCGGCGTCTCCCTCCGACTGGAGGCGGTAGTGCTTCAGGCTGGCGTTGTCGCCCAGTGTCACCTCCGTCACTGCGTTGGTGAACGTGGCCAGGGAGCCTCCGCTCGCGCTGGCGTACGTCTCCACCAGCGTGCCCTCGCTGCCCTCCTCCGCGAGCACCAGCACGCGCGGGCTCGACAGCACGGCCGCATCGCCGCGCGTCAGGAAGATGAGCTGCACGGGCACCTCGCTCAGCGCGCCCTTCGACAGGTGCACCAGCGCGCCGTCCTCCAGCAGCGCCGCGTTGAGCGCCGTGAAGGCCTGCGCCGACGACAGCGCCCGCTGTCCCAGATAGGCCTCGAGCAGCGCCGCGTCCTCCGTCAGCGCCGCGCCGAGCGGCTTCACCGTCAGCCCACGCGGCAGGCCCGTCACGCTCGACAACTCCGGAGCGAAGCGCCCGTCCACGAAGACCAGCCGGGGTCCACCCACCAGCGCGAGCCGCTCCACCACCGGCGCCAGCACCGCGCTGTCACGCAGGGCCGCCACGGGCGTGAACCCGCCCTCCGCGATGGGCGAGACGTTGGTGTACTTCCACGCCTCGTCCTTCGTCGTCGGCAGGCCCAGCCGCTCGAAGTGCGCGAGCCCCTCCTGGCGCAGGGCGCGCAGGAAGGCAGGCGCGCTCGCGGACTCCTTCTGGAAACGCGAGGCGACGTCCAGGTAGCGCGTCATCGCCGGACCTCCCCGCCCTTCGGCGCCCCCTTGCCACCCTCCAGGCCCAGCCAGCCGTAGCCCTTCTCCTCCAGCTCCAGCGCCAGCTCGCGCCCGCCCGAGCGCACGATGCGGCCCGCCGCCATGACGTGCACCTTGTCGGGGACGATGTAGTCGAGCAGCCGCTGGTAGTGCGTGATGAGCACCATGCCGCGGTCCTTGGAGCGCAGGCCGTTCACGCCCCCCGCCACGATGCGCAGGGCGTCGATGTCCAGGCCCGAGTCCGTCTCGTCGAGCACGGCGAGGCGCGGCTCCAGCACCGCCATCTGGAAGATTTCGTTGCGCTTCTTCTCGCCGCCGGAGAAGCCCTCGTTCACCGAGCGGTTCATGAAGGCCGCGTCCAACTGCACCAGCTTCGACTTCTCCTTGGCGAGCTGGAGGAAGTCCATCGCGTCCAGTTCCTCCAACCCCTTCACCCGGCGCTGCGCGTTGAGCGCCGTGCGCAGGAAGTGCAGGTTGCCCACGCCCGGAATCTCCACCGGGTACTGGAAGGCCAGGAACACGCCCTCCGCCGCGCGAGCCTCGGGCGACAGCTCCAGCAGCGACTTGCCGTCGAGCAGCACCTCGCCCTGCGTCACCGTGTAGGAGTCACGCCCCGCGAGCACACTCGCCAGCGTGCTCTTCCCCGAGCCGTTGGGCCCCATGATGGCGTGCACCTCACCGGCGCCCACCTCCAGGTCGATGCCCTTGAGGATGTCCTTGTCGCCCACGCGGGCGTGCAGATTCCGAACCGACAGCAGCGCCATGACCTACCCCACGCTCCCTTCCAGACTCACTCCAAGCAGCTTCTGCGCTTCCACCGCGAACTCCATGGGGAGCTCCTTGAAGACCTGCCGGCAGAAGCCATTGACGATCATCGACACCGCGTCCTCCTGGGAGATGCCGCGCTGTCTGCAATAGAAGAGCTGGTCCTCGCCAATCTTCGACGTGGAGGCCTCGTGCTCCACCTGCGCGGACGCGTTCTTCACCTCGATGTACGGCACCGTGTGGGCGCCGCACTTGTCACCCAGGAGCAGCGAGTCGCACTGCGTATAGTTGCGCGCGTCCTGGGCGCTCTTGAGCACCTTCACCAACCCCCGGTACGTGTTCTGTCCCCGGCCCGCGCTGATGCCCTTGGACACGATGGTGGAGCGGGTGTTCTTCCCGATGTGCACCATCTTCGTGCCCGTGTCCGCCTGCTGCAGGTTGTTGGTGAGCGCCACCGAGTAGAACTCGCCCACCGAGTCATCCCCCTTGAGGATGACGCTCGGGTACTTCCACGTGATCGCCGAGCCCGTCTCCACCTGCGTCCACGAAATCTTCGCCTTCTCATGCGCGATGCCGCGCTTGGTGACGAAGTTGTAGATGCCGCCCTTGCCCTCGGCGTCGCCGGGGTACCAGTTCTGCACCGTGGAGTACTTGATGGTGGCCCCCTTGAGCGCCACCAGCTCCACCACCGCCGCGTGCAGCTGGTTGGTGTCGCGCTGGGGCGCCGTGCAGCCCTCCAGGTAGCTCACGTAGGAGCCCTCGTCCGCGACGATGAGCGTGCGCTCGAACTGGCCCGTCTCCGCCGCGTTGATGCGGAAGTACGTGGACAGCTCCATGGGGCAGCGCACACCCTTGGGCACGTAGACGAACGAGCCGTCGCTGAACACCGCCGAGTTGAGCGCCGCGAAGAAGTTGTCCGAGTGCGGCACCACCGTGCCCAGGTACTTCCGCAAGAGCTCCGGGTGCTCGCGCACCGCTTCGGAGAAGGAGCAGAAGATGACGCCCGCCTTGGCGAGCTTGTCCTTGAACGTCGTCGCCACGGACACCGAGTCGAACACCGCGTCCACCGCGACGTTCTGCAGCCGCTTCTGCTCCTCCAGCGGAATGCCGAGCTTCTCGTAGGTGCGCAGGATCTCCGGGTCCACCTCGTCCAGGCTGTCCTTCTTCGGCTTGAAGCGCGGCGCCGAGTAGTAGCTGATGCCCTGGTAGTCGATGGGGCGGTACGTCACCGCCTGCCACGTGGGCTCGCGCAACGTGAGCCAGTGACGGTAGGACTTCAGGCGCCACTCGAGCAGGAAGGCCGGCTCGCCCTTCTTCTCGGACAGCGCGCGGATGACGTCCTCGCTCAGGCCGGGCGGGAAGGTGTCCGCCTCCACGGCGGAGACGAAGCCCGCCGCGTACGGGCGGCGCGTCAGCTCCTGAAGGGTGTCGGTGGTCATGAGCGTACTCCTGTCACGGATGAAGTCGTCGGGGTGGCGTTGGGGCTCGCGGGCCGCGAGGGCAGGCCCAGGCCCACCAGTCGCTCCGGCACGCGCGGCGCCGGGGCGATGAGGTCCGCCAGCGTCAGGCGCGCCAGCGACTCCTGGATGGCCTGGTTGATGAGGCGCCAGTGGCCTCGCACCTGGCACACCGCCTCCAGCTCACAGGGCGCGCCGCCGGTGGGATGCACGCCACACTCGGTGAGCGCCACCGGGCCCTCCAGCGAGGCCACCAGCTCCGCCAGCGACAGCGACGCCGCCGGCCGCGCCAGGCCATAGCCACCGTTGGCGCCGCGGTGAGACACCACCAGGCCCGCTTGAAGCAGGCCCTTGAGCACCTTGCTGGCCGAGGGCAATGGCACACGGGTGCGTGCCGCCAGCTCGCGCGTGGTGCGGGTGCCACCCTCCGCGCGAGCCAGCTCGGTCATCAGCACGATGCCGTAGTCGGTCATCTTGCTCATCCGAAGCATGCGGGACGCTCTCTCCTCTCTGGGTCCATTCCCACGCGGGCCCTCCAGCCCGCCGGGGCGTCATATGTAATCTGGACCGTTTCAGTCCACATTGCATTTTGACGGAAGGCGGGAGGCCCCCCCGGTTGGAGGGCTTCTGGGACAGGGCTAGGGTGAAGTCCTTGTCTCCTGGAGGGAATCCGCCGATGCGTCATCTGCTGCTCCTGGCCACACTGGCACTGAGTCTGGCGGGCTGTGAGAAGAAGTCCGCGCCCACCCCCACCGAGCCCCCGCCGAGCGGCCAGGCCACGGCTCCCCAAGGCTCCCAGGAGGGCACTCCAGCGCAGGCCCCCGCCCAGCCGGGCGCGCAGGTGCAGGCGGGCGGGGACTCGGGCCCCATCGTGGTGGGCGAGGTGGGCAGCCTCACGGGCAGTGAGGCCACGTTCGGCGTGTCGGCGCGCAACGGCATCGAGCTGGCGCTGGACGAGGCCAACGCGGCCGGCGGCGTGAAGGGCCGCAAGGTGGTGGTGCGCGTGTACGACAGCCAGGGGCGCCCGGAGGAAGGGGCGCAGGCGGCGACGCGCCTCATCACCCAGGACAAGGTGGTGGCGATTCTCGGCGAGGCGGCCTCGTCGGTGTCCATGGCGATGGCGGAGAAGGCGCAGGCGGGCAAGGTGCCCATGATTACGCCCACGTCGACGAGCGCCGAGGTGACGAAGAAGGGCGACTACATCTTCCGCGTCTGCTTCATCGACGAGTTCCAGGGCCTGGTGATGGCGAAGTTCGCGCGCGAGAACCTGAAGCTGTCGCGCGTGGCGGTGCTCACGGACAACAAGAGCGCGTTCTCGATGGGGCTCGCCAACGTCTTCACCGCGAAGTTCCAGGAGTTCGGCGGACAGGTGGTGGGGACGGAGAGCTACTCGAAGGGCGACACGGACTTCCGCGCGCAGCTCACGGCCATCAAGCAGTTGAAGCCGGAGGCGATGTTCGTGCCGGGCTACTACACGGACGTGGGCATCATCGCGCGGCAGGCGCGCGAGGTGGGCCTGAAGGTGCCGCTCTTGGGCGGCGACGGGTGGGACTCCGACAAGCTGTTCGAGCTGGGCGGCTCCGCGCTGGAGGGCAGCTACTTCTCCAACCACTATTCGCCGGGCAACCCGGACCCCGTGCTCCAGTCGTTCCTGGCGCGCTACAAGGCGCGCTACGAGAGCGTGCCGGACAGTGTGGCGGCGCTCTCCTACGACGCGGGTCGGGTGCTGGTGGAGGCGATGAAGCGCGCGCCTGACTTGAGCGGGCCTTCGCTGCGCGACGCCATCGCGGCGACGAAGGACTTCCCGGGCGTCGCGGGGCGAATCACGCTGGACGCCAACCGCGACGCGGTGAAGGAGGCCGTCGTGCTGAAGGTCTCCGGCGGCAAGGCGGAGTTCGTCACCACCGTGAAGCCGTAGCGGTGACGAGCGCCCAGCTCCCCCGTCCTCACGGGATGGGGGACTGGATGACGTAGTAGATGGAGTTGAAGTAGCGGTGCAGCGAGTTGAGGAGCTGGACCAGGAAGGGCCAGCCCATCACCGTGAAGCCCATCAGCGCCGCGGTGACGACGGCGTACTCCACCATGGCCTGGCCGCGAGGCTTGCGTCGGTTGAGCACGGCCATCAGCACTTCCCCGGCTGCCTGCAGCCCATGTAGTAATTGCCCCGCTCCCGCGCGGTGGCCTGGTTGTTGTTGACCTCCCAGTCGCGCCACTCGTTGTTGAAGTAGGTGGCGGGGGTCAGCCCCTGGATGACGATTTGCGACGGGGCGCCGCCGTTCTGCGGCTGGATGGAGAGGCTGACGTCACGCGGGTCGTCGCCGGGGGTGTGGTTGAGCTCCAGGCTGGAGGCGAGCAGGTTGCGGTCGATGGCCTGTTTGACGAGCTCCTCGGAGGCGGACGACATCTGCGTGTAGCCCGAGTTCTCCTGGTTCGAGTAGATCTGCTGCACGCGCGCGTAGAGGTCACCCTCCTCTTTCTGTCCCTCTCCGGGCGAGAAGCTCTGCCCCTTGGTGAGGGCCCACGTGTCCGTCACCAGCGCGATGTACTCCCACGAGAGCAGGTAGGTGTCCTTCTCGGTCCCGCCCTGGGAGTTGCTGTGGACCTGCCCCTTGTTCTGCTTCTGTTCCTTCGCGAGGTCGACCTGCGAGAACTCCTGGAGGAACGTCGTGGGGAGCAGGTAGTTCTGGACGCTGCTGCGCGCCGAGCAGCGGATGAGCCCTCCCTTGTTGAACTGCCGCATGTAGGCGGCGTGCAACGTGACGCCGTAGCTTCCGACGGCGTTCTGGTCCACGGTGCAGTACACCTGCTTGGCCTCCGGATACAGCCAGCACGCATGCGCTACCACGTCCTGGTGGTGGCGCACGTCGTTGTCGCACTCGGGCCCCTTGCCGGGGCCATAGCTGTCCAGCCCCGATTCGTGGTCACAGAACATCTGCCGGGCCAGGCCCTGCGTCTGACCGAAGTTCGCGAAGGACTCGCCGCCCTCCGGCTTGGCCGCGTAGTCCGACACCGCGTAATCCCAGACGGTGGACACCACGGTCTCCTGGGCGTCCAGGACGTGCTTCAACAAGTCGTCCAGGAAGATGGCGTACATGAACACGGGGATGATGACGAGCATGCACAGCGCCGTCTCCACCGCGGCCGAGCCTCGCGCGAGGCGGCTCCCAGTCCTGGCGCTCACAGCGACACCTCCGGCGCCTCGGCGATGGCGGCGGCGTCCGAGTTGCCCGCCTCCTCCAGCACCTTCTTCGCCTCATCGGGCTTGAACGGGTGCAGCTTCACGCGCCAGTAGGGCGCGAAGAGGTTGGGGGGCTCCGACCAGCCGCCCTGCTTGAAGCGGTGGTAGTAGACCAGGGACTTCGACAGGCTCATGCCATCGGCCGCGGACAGCGTCAGGCTGCCGGTGCCCTGCTCGCCATGCGTGAACTTCACGCTGCGGGAGTTGTTGAGCTCCCAGGGGGCCTCGCGCGGGTTCCCCACGTTCAGCTTCATCGTGTAATAGCTGTAGACGCGCGGCTGGCCCCAGTCGCGGTCCGAGGACGGGTTGGCGCGGTACTTCATGAAGCAGTTGCCCGAGCCGGCGCACGACGTGAGCGCCTTCGCGTTCGTCCCCTCGAAGCGATGCTGCCCCGAGTGCGCCATCAGCACCGTGTGGCCTCCGCCCCGCTCGTCGCTCCAGATGTTGGCCAGGTAGGGCGCGGTCGCCGGGGTGGCGTCCTCCCACGACAGCTGGGCAAGGGCCCCCGTCTCGTTGGCCGCCACGGTGGTGCCCTGGTTGCCCCCCATCTGTCCCGGCAGGTAGACGCCCAGCATGTTCTGCACCGTCTTCGACGAGCCGAAGTGACCGACGAACTGGTGCGTCCCCTTGTTGTTGGGGATGGTCTTGAACTCCTCGAGGAACTTCTCGTGCAGGTGGTTGGGCGGCAGGCCCTTGCGGTTGGCGGGCCAGGCCGAGCGACTCGCGTTGCCAATCTCCGTCACCACGCGCGCGCGCGCCTCGGGCGAGGTGTTCGCCACGCTGCCCTGACACTCCATCCCGTCCACGGCGCAGTTGAACTCGTTGGCGTTGAGCGCCCCCACCCCAGACGCCAGGTCGCTGACCTCCGGCACCGTCTCCGTCTTGAGCAGGGAGAGGCCATGGCTCGAGCCGTCCTTCACCGCCTGCAGCGTCTTCTCATGCACCTCCCGCTGCGAGGTGTGGATGTTGTCCACCATGAGGTCCAGCCCCTCCATGGCGTTCTTGAACTTGCCCTCCAGGCCCCGGACGTCCCGGTCGTACATCAAGGACTGCTTGCCGAACTTGGCGGCGATCTCCCCCGCCTCGATGGCGTGCTGGCAGCAGGGGCATTGGCCCTGACAGGCGGCGCACTTGGCGGCCTCGGAGGCGGCGATCGCCGTGAAGTTCACCCCGCCCGCGCGCAGCATCTCGCCGGTGACGCTCGCGGCCGCCATGTACGCGTGCAGGCTATTCATCGCCACGTAGGAGCCGGCGATGGCCCGGTTGCTGACCGCGTAGTAGTTGAGCGCGCGCGCCTCCAGCACGCCCATGGAGAACGCCATCGCGTCACCGTGCTGCTGCAGGGACATCTTGCGGCGCAGCGCGTGGCTCAGGTTGAAGCTCAGCGTCACCATCAACGCCAGGACGAGGAACGACAGCGAGCCCAGCACGATGGCCTGCCCGCGTGGGGAGCGGCGACGCGGCCGACGACTCAGTATGCGAACGGGAAGAGGCATGCGTTCCTCGAGGGCAGGTCGTCGTTGTTGGTGTAGAGGTTCGACTGCATCCGCATGGTGTAGGTGGCGCGGATGGGGGCGATGTAGATGCGCTTGGACGCGGCGGCGTCGTAGGGGCCCTCGCCGGTGGACGCGCTCCCGAACTTCCGCACGGCCACCTTGCTCTTCTCCGTGCCCTTCACCTCGCCCATGCGCATCAACATCGGCATGTCACGGGCGCGCGCGGCATTGAAGATGACCCAGTCCGCGAACGGGACGACCAGCCGGTAGTTGAACGTGACCTGGATGCGCAGCTTGGTGCGGTGGCTCTGCTTCCAGTCACCGGACGTGGCGTTGTCTGGATCATCGAAGTCCACCTCGCCGCCGCTCCCGCCCGCGTCCGCCTTCGTCGGCCCGCAGATGGTGACCTCGGCGTACTTCAGCTCCGTGTCCGCCATCTTGTTGTCCTTGAGCTCCTTCCACTTGTCCGCGAACTCCTGCCCGCTGCCCACCGGCCGCACGTACTCGATGCCACCCTCGCCAGACGCGCGCTGGGCGAGCATGGGCAACAGCACGGCGACGGCCGCCTTCTCCATCTCCCGCACGTTCGCGTTGTGGATGGAGCCAGCCCGCACCGCCTTGTAGGCCGCGTACTTCGTCAACAGCCGCGCCTGGTGCATCAGCCCGAGCTGCAGGATGCCCAGGATGAGGAACACGAAGAGCGGCAGGACAATCGCGGTCTCCACCGCGGACTGCCCGGACTGCGCCCTCGCAGGATGTAAGCGGAAGGAGCATCGCATCCATCAATCACTACCACGCACGCAGAAAGAACCACAAAAGCCAGAGAATCGATTCTTCCACTCCTGACTGGGAATGTTCTGCGCCTCACATCAATGGCAGCCATGAATGGACAAAGCCACTCCAGCCTCCCCGCCTGCCTGCCCGCAGCCACATCAAACAAATACAGGCAGCCGTCTCAGGGGAATCCACGATACAGCGACACATCCGTGACACTTCACTGCCCTGGAGGGCCAAGGTGTGACTGCCTTTCGGGAAGCACGTAAGGGTTTCCCGTCGACCCTCCAGGCAGGCATCACCCCGAAGCGCGAACGCGAATCACCCAGACGGGAATGAAACAGCCCGGTCGAATCCAGCGCGCCAGGAGCGCGCGACTCGTCCCGGGCCAGGGGTACCGCCAGCGCCGCTACGGAATCGGCGACTGGATGACGTAGTAGATGGAGTTGAAGTACCGGTGCAGCGCGTTCAGCAGCTGCACGAGGAACGGCCAGCCCATCACGGTGAAGCCCATCAACGCCGCGGTGACGACGGCGTACTCCACCATCGACTGGCCCCGGGCACGCGAAAGCTTCCTCAGCGACTTCTCCACCACGGCCTCCTTCATGGCACACCACCCCGCTGCAGCAGCGACAGCTGGAGCTCCACGCCCGGCTCGGGCAGCTTCAGGCGCAGCGTGGCGCGACCCATCGTCGTCCCCCGCATCACCTCGAACCCGATACCACCGGCGTCCATCGGCTCCACCGCCCCCACCTCCCAGCCCTTCTCCTTCAACAGCGCCCGGTACTTCTCCCCCACCACCGCGGGCGAGTCCCCCGGAATCCGACCCGACACCACGTGGTGCGCCGCGCCCTCCATGTCGAAGGACAGCGTCACCGGCTCGCTCAGCTCCGGCGGCAGCGGCATCCACGCCGGCACCTTCGAGGCCCGCTTGAGCAGCGGCGCCACCTGCCCCGCCGACACGAAGCCCAAGGTCTCCCCGCCCTGCGCCAGCACCGACACCAGCCGCATCTCCTCCGTGGCCGGGCTCCAGTACCCCACCCAGCCGCCGTTCACCCCGTGCCGCTCGCCGAGCACCGGCAGCCCGTTGTCGAGCAGCACCTTGCGGTAGTGCTCCAACACCTGCTCCGGCGTGTCCTGCGTCGTGAACCAGGCCACCGCGATGGGCACGTCCGGCCCCAGGTAGTCCACCGCGAGCAGCTCCGCGCGGCTCGCGCGCGGGTACGCCGGGAAGTGCACCAGCGCCCGCTTCAGCGCCGCCTCCTCCGCGGGCGAGCGGCCCGGGGCCTTCGCCGGAGGCGCGTCATCCAATGAGGGCGGAGGAGACCACTCCTCGGACACGTCCCGCCGCCCGTAGACGGCCCCCTCCCAGGCGAAGCCGATCAACGAGCCCACCACGGCCACGGAGAACAGCAGCGCGGGCACGCGAATGACCAGGCTCGACGCTTTGGACATCAGCAACGCTCCGCCTGGGCGCAGCCCAGGTAGTTGTTCCCTCGCGCGTTGTGCGTCTTCTCGTTGTTGTTGCGGTCCCAGTCCCGCCACTCGCTGTTGAAGTACGTGGCGCTACCGCCGTTCTGGTTCATCTGCTGCGTCGGCCCGCCGCTCGAGGGGAACGGGACGATGGAGAGGCTCGCCTTGCGCGGGTCATCCCCCGGCGGCATGTCATCCAGCTTGATGTCGCTGCTGAGGACCTCTTGCGTGGCCTCGTTGACGAACGCCTCCGCGGCCGAGGACATCTGCTCGTAGGCCGGGTTGTCCCCGCTCTTGTAGATCTGCGACACGCGCGCGTAGAGGTTCTCCTGGTCACTGTCCTCGGTGCCCGGCTCGTAGCGGGCCTCCTTGGTCAGCGCCCAGGTGTCCGTCACGATGGCGATGCGCTCCCAGGGCAGCAGGTAGACATCACCCTCCAGGCCGCGCGGGTCGTCCTGCAGGTCACCGCCCTGCGCGTTGCTGTGGATGCCGTCGCTCTTCTTCTTCGTCTGTCGCGCCAGGTTCACCTGGCTGAAGTCCTGGAGGAAGGTGCGCGGCAACAGGTAGTTCTGCACGCCCAGCCGCGCCGAGCAGCGGATGACGCCGCCCTTGCCGAAGTCATCCATGTACGCCTGGTGCAGCGTCACGTTGTACGCGCCCGCGGGCCCACCGCCGCCGCCGCCGTTCGGGTCCGCCTGGTTCAGCGTGCACTGCACCTGCTGCGCGCCCGGGTTGAGCCAGCACGCGTGCGCGGTGACCTCGGCGTGGTGGCCCTCGTCGTTCTCGCACTCGGGGCCCTTGCCGGGACCGAAGCTGTCCAGGCCCGACTCGTGGTCGCAGTACTGGAGGCGCGCGTAGTACTGGGCGCCGTTGAAGCCGTAGAAGGGCTCCTCCGCGCCGCCCTCGGGCGGAGGGTTCTTGGGCTTCGTCGGATAGTCCTGGACGGCGTAATCCCAGATGGTCGACAGCGCCGTCTCCTGCGAGTCCAGCGTGTGCCGCAGCAGGTCATCCACGAAGAGCGCGTACATGAACACGGGGATGATGACGAGCATGCACAGCGCCGTCTCCACCGCGGCCGCGCCGCGCCGGGCGCGTTGTCCATAAGTCTTCACAGGGCCACCCCGTCCACCTGGGACATCTGCGCCGCGTCCGAGTTGCCCGCCGCGTCCAGCACCTGCTGCGCGTCCCCCTTGGTGAAGGGGTGCAGCTTGGCGCGCCAGTACGGCGCGAAGAGGTTGGGCGCCTCCTTCCAGCCGTCCTCGCCGAAGCGGTGGTAGTAGACCAGGGACTTGGACATGGCCATGCCCTCGGTCGCCGCCACGGTGAGGCTGCCCTGGCCCTGCTGCCCATGGGTGAGGCGCACCTGCGCGGACGAGTTGAGCTCCCACGGCGCCTGGCGCGTGTTGCCCACGCGGAAGGGCATGGACACGTAGCTGTAGACGCGCGGCTGGCCCCAGTCCCGGTCCGGGTCCGGGTTGGCGCGGAACTTCATGAAGCAGTTGCCGGAGCCCGCGCAGCCGGTGAGCGCGCGCGTGTTGACGCCCTCGAAGCGGTGCTGGCCCGAGTGCGCGCCGTTGTTCACGTGGTCACCGCCGCTGTCGTCGCTCCAGACCTCCGACTTGAAGTTGCTGGTGCCCACGCCGTGCTCCCAGCGGTGGAAGATGTTGCCCTCGTCCGACGCGGCGACCATGGAGCCGTCGTTGCCACCGGACTGGCCTCCCTGGGTGAGCTGCCCCTTGTTCTTCACCGTCTTCGCGGTGCCCTTGGTGCCGGAGATGAGCTTCGTCGCCTCGTTGTCCGGAATCTCGTCCAGCTCATCGAAGAACTGCGAGTTGAGGTACTTGGGCAGGTTGGTGGACACGCCGCCGCCCGGACTGTCGCGGTTGGCGGACCACCCCGCGCGCGTGGCGTTGGCAATCTCGGTCATCACCCGCGCGCGGGCCTCGGGCGAGGTGTTGCTCTCGCTGCCCTGGCACTCCATGCCGTCCACGGCGCAGTTGAACTCGTTGGCGTTGATGGAGCCCACCGCGGAGACCAGGTCACTGGCGAGCGGCGCGGTGTAGTCGCGCAGCTGTCCCAGGCCGTGGCTCCTGCCGTCCTTGACGGCCTGGAGCGTCTTGTCGTGGACGTCGCGCTGGGCGGTGTGGATGTTGTCCGCCATCAGGTCCAGGGCCTCCATGGCCTGCCGGAAGTTGGACTCGAAGGCCTCCACCTTGTCGTCGTAGTCCTTGCCCGCGTCGCGGAAGTCGCCCGAAATCTTGAACGCCTCCGCCATGTGCTCGCAGTGGTCGCACATGAACTCGCAGGCGACGCACAGGCCGAACTCGATCATGGCGATCTGCATGAAGTTGTTCGACGACGCGCGCATCATCTGCCCGGTGAGGCTGGCGGCGGACATGTACGCGTGCAGGCTGTTCATCGCCACGTAGGAGCTGGCGATGGCCCGGTTGCTGACCGCGTAGTAGTTGAGCGCGCGCGCCTCCAGCACGGCCATGGAGAACGACAGCGTGTCGCTGTGCTGCTGCAGGGACATCTTGCGGCGCAGCGCGTGGCTCAGGTTGAAGCTCAGCGTCACCATCAGCGCCAGGACGAGGAACGACAACGAGCCCAGGACGATGGCCTGCCCGCGCTGGCGGCGGCGGAGGGGCCGGCTCAGTAGGAGAACGGGAAGAGGCATGCGTTGCTCGCGGGCAGGGCGTTGGCGCCCAGGTACAGGTTGGACTGCATCCGCATGGTGTACGTGGTGCGGATGGGCATGATGTAGATGCCCTGGGAGGCGGCGCTCTCGTAGGGGCCCTCGCCCGTGGCGGCGCCTCCGAAGCGGCGGGTGGACGTCTTGGATTGCTCCTCCGCCTTCATCTTCCCCATGCGCATCAGCATGGGCACCTCGCGGCCGCGCGCGGCCTTGTAGATGACCCAGTCCGCGAACGGGACGACGAGCCGGAAGTTGAGCGTCAGCTGGATGCGCAGCTTGGTGCGGTGGTTCTCCCGCCAGCCGTCCGGGTGGATGTTGTCCGGGTCGTCGAAGTCGAACTCGCCGCCGCCGGAGACCTCCTCCTGGGTGGGGCCGCAGATGGTGACCTCGGCGTACTTGAGGTTCGCCCCGGGCATCTGGTTGTTCTTCAGCTCCTCGAACTTGGTCTGGAACTCCTCGGCGCTGCCGACGGGCTTGACGACCTCGATGCCCCCCTCGCCCGAGGTCCGGGTGCTGAGGATGGGCAGGAGCACCGCGAGGGCGGCGGCCTCCATGGTCTCCACCTTGGCGTTGTGCAGCGAGCCGGCGCGCACGGCCTTGTACGCGGCGTACTTCGCCAGAAGCCGCGCCTGGTGCATCAGCCCCAGCTGCAGCGTGCCCAGGATGAGGAACACGAACAGCGGCAGGACGATGGCGGACTCCACCGCGGCCTGGCCTGATTGGGCCCTTGTGGGGACGGAACGCATCCAGCCTCGCTTCAGGAGCGGCCGCCCCACCGGGGGCTGCCGCCAGACGACAACAGGGTTGCACGGACCTTGAGATCTCGCGAATGGCAGGCCCGTTGTTGCGAGCCTCTTTCCCCCTCTGGGAGCATCCCTCTCCTTAGGCGAAAATGCCGTGCGCGAAAGAGCCGTTCGGCCAGATGACCGATGGGTCCCGGGAAAACTCTCAGCGCCTGGAAAAGCCGGCGACGCGAAGAGACATCCATGCACCGCTCGGACGGCTGCTCTCGGGGGGTTGACGGGGCTAGCGGCGGCGGGCCATCTCCTGGAGGAGCTCCACGTAGCGGCGGTTCTTCGGGTTGATCTTGAAGGCCTTGCGCAGGGCCTCGTCGGCCAGGGCCCACTGGCCCTCGCCCTGGGCCACCTCGCCCAGGAAGGCCCAGCCGTCCTCCAGGCCCGGCTCCTGGCGGACCACCTCCTGGAGCTCCTGGAGGGCCAGGCGGCCGTGGGACTCGGGCTTCATCAGATATCGGGCCCAGGCGCGCCAGGCGTGGTGCAGGGGCTTGGGCTCGATGTCGCAGGCGTACTCGAAGTACTCGAACGCGCCGGCGTATTGCTTGTCGGTGAGGCGGCGGCGGGCCTCGTCGAACTGCGTCCTGGCGTCGAGCAAATCCGTGCGGATGCGGAACTGCTCGGCGGTGGAGGGGCGCCCGGTGGCGGTGCGCTCCTTCTCGCGGTGGGCGGCGCGGCGCTTTCGCCAGAGCAGGTTCTGCTCCGCGTCGGAGAGGGTGCCGTAGGCGCGGGCGTAGGCGGCGAGCAGGGACTCGGCCTTCTCCTTGAGTTCAGGCGTCTGGAAGCGCAGGGGTGAGAAGCGCTCGGCCCAGGCGAGGAAGGCCCGGCGCAGCGGCAGGGGCTGCACGTCCTCGGGCACCTCCAGCAGGGCGAAGGGGTCCTTGCTGCGGTGCGCGAGGAAGGCCGACACCAGCGCGTCCCTGGTGGCCACGTCCTCGTCGCTGAAGGGCAGCCCCCGGGCGGCGACGGGCTCGGGCGCCACGGGCTCCGGCGGTGGAGCGGCCACGGGCACCACGCGCGAGGACAGCTCCACGGCCCGGGCGTCCACGTCCTCCACGAAGCCCGCGACGCCCAAGAGGCACAGCGCGTACAGGCGCCGCAGCACCGTCTCCATGTCGAAGCCCGTGCGCTCCATCAGCTCGTTGAAGGTGGGGCGCTGGCGCAGCTGCTGGAGCAGCCGGGCGTCCTTGGACGACAGCTTGGGGCCCGACTCCACGGCGGGCATCTGCCCGAAGCGGCGCTCGTCGGTGAAGGTGAAGTGGGTGGCCACCGCGTCGAAGGGCATCACGCCCTCCACGCCGGTGAGGATGAGCTGCGCGGTGTTCATCCGCACGCTCGCGTCGGGCGTCTCCGCGTCCGCGATGAGGCGGTACTTCGCGTCCACCCACCGGAAGCAGTCGAGCAGCTTGTGCGCCAGGTTCGCCTGGAGCTGCTTGTACAAGTCGAACGGGCTGATGAGCCCCTTCTGCACCAGCAGCCCGCCCATCTGCATGCCCGAGGAGACGCTCTCCGCCAGCGACTTCTGGTAGTCGGCCTCCGACAGCTTGCCCTTCTCCACCAGGTACTTCCCCAGCGTCTCGTGGAGCAGGTTGGACTGGCACGCCACGGGCGAGCCTTCCTCGAAGAGGATGCGCTTCTCGCGCTGGCGCACCTTCAGCTCCAGCGTGCACGTGCGCTCCTCGACCATCAGCGCCTGGAGCAGCAGCGGGAAGGGCGTGTCCGCGAGCAATCCCTCGCGCTGCCGGAGCACCTGCGACGGGGAGGGAAACATGGAGCTCAGGGCCTCGGATGTGGACGCGGGGAGGGACGACGTCCCGAAGCCTACGCCCGTCCCGCCACTCCAGACATCCCCCGGACAATCCGCCCTTCACCGGGAGGTCCGAACAGCGAGCGAACCGGCCTCCACTCGCGGTCCGGGGGTCTGGGGCTACCCGGCACGCTACTCGATTTCGGGCCCGGCCTCTTCCCAGCCGGCGGCCGAGGGGGCCTCGCCCGGGTGGTAGCCCTCACCGTAGCCGCCGCCGTAGCGGTGGGTGCGCTGGGTGAACAGGCCCATCTGCCTCGCCATCGTCGCGCCGGTGCCCAGCACCAGCGCGAGCAGCACCGCGTACGTCAGCGGCCGGCTGGGTCGGGACAGCCACGCCCACCGGCGCTCGCGGCGACGCTGGAAGCCCGGGGCGACCACGTACTCGTTCCACGCCGCGTCCCGAGCGCGCTTCGCGTCCGCGCTCCGCCCGTCCTTCGCCAGGGCCCGCGCGAGCAGGTAGCGGCCCTCCACCGAGCCCAGCCGCGTCGCGCAGAAGCGCTCCAGCGCCTCGATGGCGCCCTTCACCTCGCCGCGCTTGAGGCGGAAGCGGCCGCGCTCCAAATCGATGGCGCCCTGGCGGTAGCCGGCGTCCAGCTTCGCCGCCTCGTCCAGGAGCAGCTCGCCGCGCTGCGCGTCGCCCGCGCCCAGGTACGCGACGCCGAGCAGGTACAGCGTGTCCACGTCCTCGTCGCCCGCCTCCAGGTTGGGCTTGAGGATGTCCACGGCCTCCGCATAGCGCTTCTGCTCCACGCGGATGTCCGCCAGCTCGTGGCGCGCGCGACGCTCGTGGGGGTTGGTGAGGATGGTCCCCGCGAGATATCCGGCGCGCTGGAAGCGCTTCATCATGCGCACGGGGCTGGGCAACAGCCGCCACGTGAAGCGGTCCGCCACGAAGATGAAGACGATGACCAGGACCAGCGACAACAGCGGGCTGCCCGTCAGCAGCGTCAGGAACATCCACAACAGCCACTTGCTCATACGCTCCTCGAAATCCCTCGCGCGCCGCTTCGACTACAAGAGCCGCGCGCAGACGGCGCTGTGCACATCCGCGCCCTTCTCCGTCAACGCCAGTCGCCCGTTCGTGAGCGTCGCGAAGCCGTGCTCCACCAGCCGCGCCACCTCCGCCCGTCGGGGCGCCACCGGCTGGCCATATCGCTCACACACCGCCTCCCAGTCCACGCCCGACACCAACCGCAGCCCCATCGCCAGCCGCTCCGCGAAGAGTTCCTCCGACCCCAACGCCTCACGGCTGTCCTCGGGCAGGCGCCCCGCCTCCACCTGGGCCAGGTACTTCTCCGGGCTGCGCAGGTTGACGTAGCGCGAGGGCGCGGGTGACAGCAGCATCCCCGTGGCGCCCACGCCCAGCGCCAGGTACTCGCCGCCCGTCCAGTACAGCGCGTTGTGCCGGGAGCTGAAGCCCGGACGCGCGTGGTTGGAGACCTCGTAGCGGGTGAGGCCCGCGGCGCCGTACACCTGGCGCACCGTGGCCGCCATCGTCACCACGTCGTCGTCCGGGGGCAGCTCCAGCTCGCCGCGCTTGAGCTGCTTGGACAAGGGCGTGTCCACCGCCAGCACCTCGCGCTCCACCGTCAGCGCGTACGTGGACAGGTGCTCGGGCTGGAGCGCCACCGCGCGCCGCGCGTCCTTCTCCACCTCCGCCACCGTCTGGCCGTGCACGCCGTAGATGAAGTCCATGGACACCACCGGGAAGCGCGCGCGCCGCGCCAGCTCCACCGCGCGCTCCACCTGCTCCGCGTCGTGCGCACGGCCCAGTGCCTTGAGCGTCCGGGGCTCGAAGGACTGGACGCCCAGGGACAGTCGATTCACGCCCGCGGCCCGGTAGCCCTCGAAGCGCTCCGCGTCCGCGCGCTCCGGATTGCCCTCCAGCGACACCTCCGCGCCGGGCGACACCTTCAGCCTCGCGGCGATTCCGTCCAGCACGCGGGAGACGTAACGCGGATGCCAGAGTGACGGAGTTCCACCGCCCAGGAAGATGGACTCCAGGGGCTTGCCGCGCAGCTCGGGCGAGACGGCGAGGCGTGCGTCCAGCTCCGTCAGCACCGCGTTCGCGTAGCGCTCCTCGGGCACCTGGCGCGCCACGGCCACGGCGAAGTCGCAGTACGGGCACTTCGCGAGGCAGTAGGGGAAGTGCAGGTACAGCCCGAAGCGGGCCGCCGGCATCCCCGTGAGCAGGTCCACTGGCGCGTCGAACGGCATGAGGGGCAAACCTCTACTTCCGGCCCTTCAATTGCGCTTCCAGTTTGGCGATCTTCGCCTTGTAGCCGGCCGCCGCCTCGAGCGCCGTCTCGGCCGCCACCAGCTTGCGCTTGAGGTTGGCCGCGTCCGCCTTGAGGCCCTCCCGCTCGGCCTCCCAGTCGGCGGGCGCGCCTGTCGCCGCGGCCTGTGGCGCCTGGGCCAGCTTCTGTTCCAGCGCCTCGCGAGCCTGCTGCTCGGCGCGCAGCTTCGCCTCGGCCGCGGACAGCGCCGCCTTCGCCTCTTCCAGCTTCTTGTCGGAGGCGGCGCGCGTCGCGGCCGACTCCTGCGCCTTGCCCGCCTGCGAGGACTCCGCGCGAGCGAGCCGGGCCTCGGCGTCCTCGAGCTTCGAGGTCAGCTCGGCGCGCGTCGCTTCCACGGCCTCGAGCTTCGAGGCCAGCTCCAGCCGCGCCACCTCCACGTCCTTGAGCCGGGACTCCGCAGCCTGGGCCGCCGCCTCCTCCTTCTGCTTGCCGGCCTGCGCGCTCTGGGCCGCCTGGGTCGCGCGGGCCGCGTCGGTCTTCGCCGTCTCCAGCGCGCCCTCCAGCATCTTCAGCCGCTGCTGGAGCCGCTCCGCCTTGTCCGCCTCGGCGCGCGCGGCCTCCAGCTCCTCGCGCAGCTCCGCGACCTGGGCCTCGGCACCGCCCTGCCCTTCCGCCAGCGCGTCCGCGCGGGCTTCCACTTCCGCCGCATGCACCTGCGCGTCGGAGCGCTCCGCCTCCGCGGCCTCGCGGCGCACGCGCTCCAGCGACACCTCTTCCTTCGCCTGCGCGAGCGCGCCCTGCACCCGCACCAGCTCCGCCTCGCGCTGCGCGGAGGCCGTCTCCAGCATCGTCACCCGCGCGGACAGCCCCACGCGCTCGGCGTCCGTGGTGGCGGTCTTCATCTCCGCCGCGGCGAGCTGCTTCTTGAGCTCGTCGCGCTCGGCGTGCGCGGCCTCCAGCGCCGCGGACACCTCGCCCACCTTCGCCTCGGCCTGCTGCGCCGCCTCGCCCAGCGCCGCCGCGTCCGCCTCCATGCGGTCACGCAGCGAGACCTGCTCGACCTCGAGCGCCTCCAGCGCCTCCTTCAGCGCCGCGGCCTCGCCCTCCGCCACCTGCGCCCGCTCACCGGCCTGCGCGAGCCCTTCTTCAAGCGCCTGGGTGCGCTCGTTCGCGCGCGCGGCCTCGGTCTCCAGCCGCGCCGTGAGTCGAGCCACCTCGGCGGCGCGTCCCTCCAGCGCCTGCCGCAGCACGGGCAGCTCGGAGGCCTCCGTGGTGCGCGCGGTGAGCGCCGCGCGCAGGCCCACGATTTCGGCGTCCTTCAGCGCCAGCGCCTTCTCCAGCTCGGAGGTCTGCGCCTGCAGCGTGCGCAGCCCCTCCTCCACCACCGCGAGCTGGCGGCGCGCCTGGTCGCGCTCCTCCTCCAGCGTGCGCGTGCGGGTCTGCGCCTCCTCGAGCGAGCTCTTGGACCAGTCGCTCTCGCTCTCCACCGCGGAGAGCGCGCCCTGCGCCTCGGCGAGCGCGGCCTCCAGCTGGCCCACGCGCAGGCCCAGCGAGTCGCGCTCGCCCGTGGCCGTCTCCAGCTCGCCGCCCAGCCGCTCCACGTCGGAGAGCACCTGCTGGTACTGCTCCTGGACGGCCTCCAGCGCGCCCTGCGCCTCGGACTTCTCCGCCGCCAGCTCCGCGACGCGGTCCTGCGCCAGCGACAGCGCCTCCTTGGCGCCCACCAGCTCCTCGGCCACCGCGCCCCGCGACTCGCGCTCGTCGTGGAGCTCCGCCGTCAGCCGGGGGACCTCCGACTCCACCTCCGCGAGCGCCCGCGACAGGTCCTTGCGGTCCGCCTCCACCGCGGACAGCTCCGCCTCCACCGTGGCGAGCTTCGCCTCGGCGTCCGCCGCGCGCTTCTCCGCGCTGGCCAGGGCCTCCGAGGTCTGCGCCAGCTTCGCCGGGGAGTCCTTCACCGCCCCCAGCTGCGCCTTGGCCTCCGCGGCCTCCTTGCGCGCCTGGGTGAGCGACTGCTTGAGACCCGTCACCTCCCCGTCGCGCTCGGCGTACAGGGTGCGCGCCCGGGCCAGGGTCTCCGTCTTCTGTCGGACGACGGCCCGGAAGTACTCGAGCTTCTCCTCCGGAGAAGCCCCCATGGGCATCCGGGGCTCGGCGGCCTCCTTGAAGGGATCATCCCCGGGCACCCGCACGGCCCGCGAAACCGGGGCCGGGGTGGGGGCGGGAGTGGTCGCGGGGGCCTTGGCCGCGCCCGTGCCCGCCGACGACAAAGCCGGGGACGCCGCCGGACGGCGAGGGGGCAGAGGGGGCGGGGCAGCGGGCGGTGGCGCCGAAGGCGGGGGCTTGGGCTGGGGCCTGGGGAGGGCAGTGGCGGTGGGGGCGGGGGGGGCCGCTTGGACGCCAGTGTCCTCCAGGTCCAGGCTGTCGCGCAGGTCCGCGAGCGGATCCACCTCTTCCGGAGGTGACGGCATGGGCATTCCCAGGTTACCGCCCGGCGGCGCTGCCTACCAGGGACGCGTGACGGGAAGGGTCGGTTCAGGCGACCGGACGCGGGGAGGCCCCACGGACCCCTCGACGCCAGGGTGCCTGGGCGTTAGCCAGTGAGGGATAAATCTCACCTCGCCTTGCCCTCCTGGGGGGCGAGTGCCAGCTTCGGACCCTTCCATATGGCCATCCGCTACGCGCTGCCCAACGGGCTCACTGTCGTCTTCGAGGAACAGCACGCCGCCAAGGTCGCGGCCTTCCAGGTCTGGGTGAAGGTCGGCAGCGCCGACGAGCGCCCGGACCAGGCGGGCCTGGCCCACCTGCACGAGCACATGCTCTTCAAGGGCACGGAGCGGCGCGGCCCCGGCGAAATCGCCCGGGACGTGGAGGCCCACGGCGGGGAGATCAACGCCTGGACGTCCTACGACCAGACGGTCTACCACATCGTCATCGCCAGCCAGTTCGCGCGGACGGGCCTGGACATCCTCGGGGACGCGGTGCGCCGCTCCGCCTTCGACGCCGAGGAGCTCTCGCGCGAAATCGAGGTCGTCTGCGAGGAGATCAAACGCAGCCAGGACACCCCGTCCCGGCGCGCCTCGCGTGACTTGTTCTCCACGGCCTTCCAGCGCCACCCGTACCGGCTGCCGGTGCTGGGGACGGCGGAGAGCGTGCGCAGCTTCAGCCGCGAGAAGGTGCTGGAGTTCTACCACCGCTACTACACGCCGAAGAACATGGTGCTGTCCGTCTCGGGTGACCTGAGCGAGGCGGAGCTGCGCGGGTGGGTGGACGAGATTTTCGGCGGGGACTGGGGCCGGCCGTTCGAGGGTGAGGTGAAGCGCCCCGACGAGCCCGCGCTCACGGGCCGCCGCGTGCTGCTGCGTCCGGACGAGGTGAAGGAGGCGTGGCTGCACCTGACGTTCCCGATTCCGGAGGCCGAGCACCCGGACACGCCCGCGCTGGACGTGCTGGCGATGATGGTGGGCCAGGGCGAGGCGTCCCGGCTGTCGCGCGAGGTGAAGCGCCGCCACAACCTGGTCAACGACATCCACGCCTTCGCGTACACGCCGCAGGACCCGGGCCTGTTCTCGGTGTCGATGACGCTGCAGCCGGGCCACTGCGAGCGCGCGCTGGAGGAGGCGGCGAAGACGCTGGCCACGATGCGCGTGACGCCGGTGACGGCGGACGAGCTGTCCACGGCGAAGGCGCTGCTGGAGGCGGAGGCCGTCTACCAGCGCGAGACGGTGCAGGGCGTGGCCCGGAAGATGGGCTACTTCCAGTCCGGCATGGGCAGCCTGGAGGCGGAGGCGCGCTACTACGAGGCCGTGCGCTCGCTGACGCCCGAGCACATCCAGAAGGCGGCGGAGAAGTACCTGCGGCTGGACAAGGCCATCGTCACGGCGCTGTTGCCGCACGGGACGGAGTTCACGGAGGCGCAGGTGAACGCGGTGCTGGACCGCGTGGAGAAGGGCCCCGTGGCCGCGCCGCCCGAGCGCAAGGCGAGCAAGGTGTCCGCGGGCGAGCCCTCGCTGAAGCTGGGCGCGAAGGCGAAGGGCCCCAGCGACATCATCCAGGAGACGCTGCCTTCGGGGGCGAAGCTGGTGGTGCGCGTGGAGCCGGCGGTGCCGCTGTTCGCGGTGCGCGCGGCGTTCATGGGTGGATTGCGCTACGAGACGCCGGCGGACAACGGGCTGACGACATTGCTGGCGCGCAGCCTCACGCGGGGCACGCCGACGCGGGACGCGGAGGAGATTTCGCAGCTCGCGGACATCTACGCGGGCAGCATGGGCGGCTTGAGCGGGCGCAACTCGGTGAACCTGCGCGGGGAGTTCCTCTCGCGGCACTTCGAGGCGGCGTTCCGGTTGTTCTCGGACAGCGTGTTGCACCCCTCGTTCCCCGAGGTGGAGGTGGCGCGGGAGCGCTCGCTGATGCTGCAGGACATCCTCACGCGGGAGGACAAGCCGTCGAGCCTGGCGTTCGACCTGTTCAACCGGACGCTGTTCCGGACGCACCCGTACCGGATGCCGACGCTGGGTGAGAAGGAGTCGGTGGAGGCGCTGGGGCCCGAGGCGCTTCGCGCGTACCACGAGAAGTACATGGACCCGTCACAGCTGGTGCTGACGGTGGTGGGCGACGTGAAGGTGGACGAGGTGCTCGCGCTGGCGAACGAGTACTTCGGCAAGTCGAAGGGCAAGGCCGCGCCGGCTCCGCGCATCCTGGAGGAGGGGCCGCTGGAGGGTGCGCGCGAGGAGAAGCGCGTGCTGGCCAAGGCGCAGTCGCACCTGGTGGTGGGCTTCCGGGGCGTGCGCATCAACGACCCGGAGCGGCACGCGCTGGAGGCATTGTCGGGCGTGTTGTCCGGCCAGGGCGGGCGGCTGTTCGTGGAGCTGCGCGACAAGCGGTCCATGGCGTACAGCGTGAGCAGCTTCGGCGTGGAGGGCATCGAGCCGGGCTACTTCGCGGCGTACATGGGGACGAGTCCGGAGAAGGTGGACGCGGCGCTGGAGGGCATCCGCGCGGAGTTGAGGCGCGTGCGTGACGAGCGGATTCCCGAGGAGGAACTGGAGCGGGCGAAGCAGAACCTCATCGGCACGCATGAAATCGCGCTCCAGCGCAACGGCGCGCGCGCGGGGATGATGGCCATGGACACCCTGTACGGGCTGAACATGGACAACTTCCTGCACTACGCGGAGCACATCGCCGCGGTGACGGCTGACCAGGTGCGGGATGTGGCGCGCAAGGTCATCGACTTCGACAAGAGCGTGCTCGCCGTCGTCGGTCCGTGATGTCGGGTGGGCGAGCGCCGGGGTCGTGGCGCTCGCCATCTCACGACGGGGCTACTTCTGGCCGCTCAGGGCGGTGAGGAGTGGGTTGTCACGGTAGACGCGCCAGAAGTCCTCGCCGTGCTTCTGGAGGGCCTCTTCGGGGATCTCGAAGGGGTGCCAGGAGATGTTGCGGAAGCCCGCCTCGGCGAGGGTGGATTCGTAGACCTGGGTGGACCAGCGGAAGTACTCGAAGGGCGCGGGCGGCTCGGTGAGGAAGAGGGCCTTGCAGAAGTGGCGCCCGTCCTCGAGCTGCTCGCTGAGGACCTCGACGCCATAGGGCGCCCAGCTCGAGCGGGCCACGTCGAAGGTCGGGTCGATGGTCATCGCGATGAAGCGCCCGTCGGGCTTGAGGTTGGCGTAGGCGCCGCGGCACATGTCGAGCAGTTCCTGACGAGCGCCCGCGTAGTTCAGCAGGTAGACGGCGGTGACCAGGTCGAAGTCGCCGAGTCGTGGGAGGGCTCGGGCATCGAGGACGTGGTAGCGCAGCCCTCGGGACTGGGCCTTCTCCTTGTCGCGCGCGAGCTGGACCATCTCCTGGGAGATGTCGACGCCCTCCACGCCGTCGGCGCCGAGCTCGTTGAGGAGCCGTGAGTAGTGGCCCGTGCCGCAGGCGAGGTCCAATACGCGCTTCCCGCGCAGGTCGCCGACCAGTCGCAGGAAGGTGTGTCGCTCTGGGATGGGCAGAGCGGCGGTGTTCTTGAACTGCTCGTACTTGCTCCCGATGCTGTCGTATTGCTCGGACATGCGTGCGCCCCCGGTGGAAGGGGTGATGCGAGCAGGGACGCGGACGGGAGTCAAAGAATGTCAGACGTGGGGCAAGTCGAGTGCGTGGAGGGCGTGGAGCCATGACGAGCCTGAGTCCACAGGGAAAGGTCGATCGTCTCTTGCGTATCTTCGAGCGCACTGGAGGCGAGGGTCAGTGGACTCGCGCATTCGAGCGACTCCCAGACGCATCACGCGTGCAAATGCTGGAGCACGTCCCCATTGCCCTGGACGAACTCCCGGTCCTGGCGCACTTCGAAGACGAGGCGCGATGGACGCTGATTACGACGGACAAGGTCGTCATCTGCAGGGGCGAACAGACGCGCAGCCTGCGCTGGACGGAAATCGCCGACACCACGGTTGATGCAGGCTACGCGAGCGCGATGCTCGGTTCGCACCCGCGAGGGAAGTTGGCGCTGAACCGGCTGACCCTCGTGTGTGTCAGCGGTGAGCTCGTGGCGATCGAACTCGAGGCAGGACCGCCGTTCATCGGCCTCTGGAATGTGCTCAAGACCTTGGGGAATCTCCGAGCGGGTTGAGTCGTGTCAGAGTTCCGTGCCAGGGAGCGCGGGTGACGGCGGCGGTGGCTCCGCCTCCGGCACTTCACGGATGCCCATCGACAAGGCTGAGTCGAGGGCGTCGAGCAGTGGCCCCGTGGGCGCTCCAGGCAACGTGTTGCACGCCCGGACGAGCTCGCGCTTCCTGCGCAGCTTCTCCGGCTGCTGCTTCGCCTCCACCGCGAGCGCCTCCACATCCACCGGCGCCGACAGCAACACAGCACACGTGCGGAACAGCTCCATCCGCGCGCGGTCGTCCTCCTCCAACAACACCGGCGCCCCATCCAGCTTCAGTCCCTTGAAGCTCGACGCCCGTACCACCTCCGCATCCAAAACCAACACGCCATTCTCCGTGGAACGCGGCGCGGGCGGCTCACCCTTGCCCCCGGTCAGCTCCACCACTCCGTCCGCCGGCTCGGGCTGACAGGGCACCTCGCGCAGCGCCACCATCTCATCTGCCTTGCGCGTCTCCTTCGTCTCCCCTCCCCTGTGAAGCTGAATGAGCCCCGCGACCAGCGCCGGCACGCCCACCGACAGCAACACCACGCCCCACGTCGTCGCCACCTTGCGACTCGACGGCCCGTAGTGCCCATCCCGGTCGATGCCGTCCCGGTCCGGCGTGTTCGAGAACAACGTCCTCCCGAGCACCAGGAAGCCACCGATGCCCGTGAGCACCCCTCCCGAGCTCACCGCCCCCGCCGCCCCCGGTGACGAGTGCGTGCTGATGAGGTTCTCCGTGTACTCGACGTGCTGCTCCGTCCGGCAGATGTCCGCCGTGGAGAACCGCAGCGAGAGCCGGGGCCAGTCCACCTCCGCGCTCGCGAAGGGCATCCGCTCCCCGAGCTGCGACTCCTGGACATACGTGCGCAGCACAGGCCCCCGCTCGGTGCGCCGCTCCACGTCCAGCGGCGTGCACCCCACCGCCAACATCAACACCGACGCCACCCACCGCTTCATGGCTGCTCCCCCCGGAAGAACGTCGCCACGTCCGGGCACTCCACCAGGAACCGCGTCGTGTCCTCGCAGCTCGGCGCCCGCTCCGTCGTCGTCCCCCCCCGGATGAGCGGCTCCCGGCAGTCGAGCACCCGCTCGCGAGCAGGCGACACGAAGGCGAAGCCCTCCGCGCCACACCCCGTCCGCTCCAGCAGGGTCGTCTCGCAGGAGGCGTCCAGGTCGAGCTGCTCGGCGACTCCGGGGCAGGCCGACGTCTGGCAGAGGCGGGTCACCACATCCCGACAGACCGCCGCGTCGGGCGCTTCCGGGCCGGAGCAGGCACACAGCCAGGCCAGGGGCCACAAGATGAACTGGTATCTCACGGCGCTCCCACGCTACGCACGGCGCGGTAAAAGGGCCCCCATGTCCCAGACCTATCTGTCACTCACCGTGGAGTTGCCCGAAGAAGCGTCCGAGGCCGTACAGGACCTCCTCCACGAGTCCGGTGCGCTCGGCCTCGAGGTACGAGACCGCGAAACCCCCACCATGCCCGGCGTGAAGGCCCCCAACGCGGGCGAGTCCATCGTCATCGGCTACTTCGAGGACCGCCCCACCGCCGAGTCCGCGCGCGACAGCGTCGCCGAGTCCTTCCCCGACGCCCGCCTCGCCCTGGACGAGCAGCCCCAGCAGGACTGGAGCAACGAGTGGAAGTCCCTCATCAAGTCCGTCCACGTCGGCCGCCTCTGGGTGGGCCCGCCCTGGGACGTGGCCAACGCCCCCGCGGACGCGGTGCGCCTGGTCATCGAGCCCAAGATGGCCTTCGGCACCGGTGACCACCCCACGACGTCCCTGTGCCTCGCCGCCGTGGACGCGTACATGACGGACCACCCGGGCGCGAGCGTCCTGGACGTGGGCACCGGCACCGGCGTGCTCGCCATCGCCGCGAAGAAGCTGGGCGCGGGCCGCGTCGTCGCCACCGACAACGACCCCACCTCCGTGGAGCTCGCCCAGGAGAACCTCACCGACAACGGCACCCCGGACATCGACGTGTCCGGCAAGGAGCTGACCGCCGTCGAGGGCACCTTCGACCTGGTGCTCGCCAACATCCTCGCCAACACGCTCATCGAGCTGGCGCCGCTCATCGCGCCCAAGGCCAAGGACCGGCTGGTGCTCGCGGGTGTGCTCTCCCACCAGCGCGCCGACGTCGAGGCCGCCTACCGCAACCTCGGCTTCACCGTGCTCCCCGGCGCCACCCAGGGCGAGTGGGTGCGCATCGACTTGAAGCGTTGAGGCGTCCGCTGTCCGGGGGCTCTATCGAGGACCACATCCTCGTGAGCCCTCGGACGCCCATGTTCGAGCGCCTCGGCCCGCGTCAATGCGCTCCGTTGTTCGGAGGAGCGCGAACCAGCTTCAGCTCCTTGTCCAGCTCGACCACCGCGGACCCGAGCCCGCCACTCTGCATCCGCGAGTAGCGCACGTCATCGATGGTGACGCGCCAGCCCTGCGCCGTCTCGCTCACCCGATACGTGGGCAGCCGCAGCCAGTTCGACAGCCCGCGCAGATGCGGCGCCGCGAGCGCGGCCTTGATGACCGGGCCGGGATTCGACTCGCGCGGCAGGCTCGAGCCATTCATGCGCAGGTGCTCGTCTCCACCCTTCAGGAAGTCCGCCGTCACGAAGTGGTAGCGGTCCTTCCCCACCGCGATGAGGTCTCGCACGAAGGGATTCGCCGGCACCGGCCCCGCGATGACGCGCTCCACCGACTGCCCCTGCCCCTCCAGCCACGCCTTCGCGCGCGGCGCCGCCACCTGCGAGCCCAACAAGATGGCCCCCAGGTACAGCACCAGCCCCACCCCACACACCGTGGCCACGCGCTGCGTGGACACCACCTGCGTCCCCTTCAATCGCAGCCACACGATCGCCACCACGCCCACCACCCACAGCACCTTCGCGGGCCACGGCACGAAGTCGGGCACCGTCACGAGCGCCGTGCTCGCGATGCCCAACACCATCCACCCCGCCGCGGACCTACGCGTGCGCGCATCCGCCATGATGACCGCCGCCCCCGCGAGCAACCACACCCACGGGTCGACGATGAACAGCGTGTCCCCGTAGAACCACGCCCCGTCGAACGGCATCAACAACCGCACGCCATACGTGTTGAGCCAATCCAACGCGGGATGACTCAATATCGACAGCGCCGACAACACGAGCAACGGCCCTGCTCGCGCCGGCTCCAGCTCCGGGTGTCGACGCCTGCGCACGAAGCGGTCCCACGCCAGCATCAAGCCCGTGAGCACGAACGGCCAGATGGCCAGCATCAACACGCCGTGCGTCCACCCTCGTCGCCAGTACAGCGAGGCATCCGAGCCCGCGAACGTCACCACCGCGTCCACATCCGGGAGGTTGGCGCCGATGACGAGCGTCGCGGTGGCCAAGGGCGTGTAGCGCTTGAGCCCCGCCTCCGCCATCCAGGCCCCGACGAGTGAGTGCGCGAGGTTGTCCATTCCGCCCGAGGCTACTTCACCCCATGCGGACCTCGACACCTCGCGTCAGCCGAATTCCCCCGGCACGGCGGGCACCGGCGGATTAGACACTCGCCCCGCGCACCCCTTCTTGTGGAGCACTCCATGTCCCTGTCGATGTACGAGGCCACCATCCCTGTCTTCATCCGCTCCCTCGAGGTGCTCTCCACCCTGGTCACCCAGGGCGAGAAGTACGCCCAGGAGAAGGGCCTGGACCCGAAGCAGGTGCTCGAGGCGCGCCTCGCGTCGGACATGTTCAACCTGGTGCAGCAGGTCCAGCGCGCCAGCGACACCTCGAAGGCCACCGCCGAGCGGCTCAGCGGCGAGCCCGCCCCGCGCATGCCCGACACCGAGAGCACGTTCGACGAGCTGCGCCAGCGCATCGACAAGACCATCACGTACCTGAAGTCCGTCCCCGCCAAGAGCTTCGCGGGCAGCGAGAACCGCACCGTCACGCTCACCGCCGGCACCCTCAAGCGCGACTTCAAGGGCGACGAGTACCTGCTCACCTTCGGCCTGCCCAACTTCTACTTCCACATCACCACGGCCTACGGAATCCTCCGCCACCTGGGCGTGCCCATCGGCAAGAAGGACTTCATTGGCCCCCTCTGAGTCTCGCTGAACGCCTCTTGGGCTCGACGCGCCGGACAGGCTAGCGTCCCCGGCGCGTGGAGCCCCCTGCCTCCCAGTCCCTCCCGAGACCTCCCACGGAGGTCCGCTCGCAGCTCGTGGGTCCGCTGCTCGCGTACCTGCGCGCCACGGGCCTGGACCCCACGCCCCTGGTGGAGCGCTTCGGCCTGCCGCTCGACGCGGGCTCGCTCCCCGAGGTCAGCCTCCCGCTGACCACCCTGCACGCCTTCCTCGACGCCGCCGAGCTGCTCTCCCAGGACGCCTTCCTCGGCCTGCACGTGGCCCAGCGCGTCCCCCGAGGCAACTACGGCCTCGTCGAGTACATCGCCCGGGCCTCGCCCACGCTGCGCGACACCTTCCGTGCGCTGGCTCGCTACATGGCCCTCCTGGAGCCCGCCTGGAGCGCGTCCTTCACCGACGACGCCGATGGCGGCGGCACCTTCGCCTATGGCATCGAGGGCGCCCCGCTCGCGTACGGCCGTCACGCCAGCGAGTACGGGCTCGCGCTCTTCACCCACGTCGGCCGGCAGCTCACCGAGCGCCCGTGGTCGCCTCGCGCCATCGCCTTCGCGCACCCCGCCCCGACGGACATCGCGCCGCTCGTCGACCACTTCGGCGTCGCGCCCACGTTCAACCGCGGCCGCAACGCGCTCACGCTGGACGCTGCGACGTTGGACCTCCGCGTGCTCGGCGCGGACCCCGCCCTGCTCTCCGTGTTGGAGCGCGCCGCGAGCGCCGCCGTGCCCTCGCCCGCACCGGACGCGCCCGGCTTCGTCCAGGCCGTGCGCGACACCATCCGCGCGGCCCTCCGCGACGGCGCGCCCCAGGCCGCCGACGTGGCCAAGGGGCTCCACCTGAGCCTGCGCACCCTGCAGCGCCGCCTCACCGAGCACGGCACCTCCTTCCAGGACGAGGTCGACACGGTGCGCCGTGAGCTGGCGTACCAGTACCTGCGCGATGTGAATCTGGGCGTCAGCCAGGTCGCCTTCCTGTTGGGCTACTCCGAGCTGAGCACCTTCGACCGCGCCTTCAAGCGGTGGACGGGGATGACGCCGCGCGTCTGGCGCGAGGGCGCGGAGCGGGGCTGAGACACCGGGCGTGCGGGCCAGCCGACCCGTGGCGTCCCGTGCCAGGAGATTGGCGTGAGCCGCCAGGGACACGCGCCGGGGACTCTCCTAGTTTGGAAGGTCCCCTGCTCCGCCGTCCGGAGGACGCCATGCTCAAGGCCCCCATCGCCGCGCTCTTCGACGAGTACTACTCGTCGCACCAGCACCCCATCAACCGGCTGACCCACAAGGTCGCCATTCCAGTCATCGTCCTGCACATCATCGCGATGCTGGACTGGGTGAGGTTGGCGACGGTGCCCGTGCTGCCGGGCGGTGTGCTGACGCTGGGCATGGTGGCCTGGGCGCTCGCCGCGGTCTGGTACCTGCGCGCGGACGTGAAGCTGGGGCTCGTCGTGGTGGCCTTCATGGCCGCCTGCTTCCCGCTCGGCCGGCTGATGCCCACCTGGAGCATCGTCGCCATCGCCGCGTTCGGCTGGCTCATCCAGTTGGCGGGCCACGCCGTGTGGGAGAAGAAGTCCCCCTCCTTCCTCACCAACCTGGTGCACGCGCTGGTGGGCCCGCTGTTCTTCGTCGCCGTGCTCTTCGGCGACTACGTCATCAAGCCCCAGCCCCAGGGCGCCACACCGGCGCGCGCCTGAAGTACCCTCCGGACTCCCATGAGCTTCGCCGACAAGCTGCGCACCTGGATGCCCCTGCACGAGAACGGCCCCAGCCGCGCCGTGCACTTCGTGGGCGCTTACATGTTCATCTTCGCCCTGCTGGTACCGCTGGGCCTCGTGCGCTTCTCGGTGGGAGGCTTCTCGCTGTCCGCCGCCCACGTGCTGGTCGCCCTGGTGGCGCTGTACGCCATCAGCCTGGAGTGGACGGCGGGCCTGCTGATGAGCCTGCCGCTCTTCCCCACGCTGAGCGCCGCGCTCGCGGTGGGACACCTGCCCGGCGCCACCGTGGCCATCGTCGCCGTGTCCGTGATGGTGGTGCGCTTCGCGCTCGTGGTGGGCGCGCACGTCGTCCTCGAGAAGAAGACCCACGGCCTGTCCCTGGGTGGGCCACAGCTGTTCTTCATCGAGCCCGTGTACCTCATCACGCTGTTGCTGTTCGGCATGGGGCTCAAGCGCGACCTGCACGCGCGCGTCATGTCCGGTGGGCCCCGGCCCGCGCCGCTGACGGTGTGAGCCCGCGCGCCTGGGGGCCCCTCGTCCCTCAGGTGCCGCTGGCGATGCGCACGGGAGCAGGTGGCTCGACACCCGCGTCGAGCGCGTGGCCCTGGAGCGCGTGGACCACCACCGCTTCCCGGCGGCCCCTCACGTGGGCCTCGCCCAGGCGCAGGCCGACGAAGTCGCCGCCGCCGCGCGTCCACGTGCTCTCGCTCACCAGGATGTCCACGCCGTGCACCTTGGTGAGCCCCTCGACTCGCGAGGCCAGGTTCACCGCGTCGCCGATGACGGTGTACTCGTGCTGCTCGGCGCCCCCGAGCATGCCCGCGGCCACCACGCCCGTGTGCAGCCCGATGCCGATGCGCAACGGCGGCAGTCCCCGGCGCAGGCGCAGCACGTTGAGCTCGGCCAGCTTCTCGCGCATGGCCAGGGCCGCGCGCATCGCCTGCTCCGCGTGGTCCTCGCTCGAGTCCGGCACGCCCCAACACGCGAGCATCCCGTCCCCGAGGAACTTGTTCACGATGCCCCCGTGCGCCATCACGATGTGCGTCATCCGCCCGAAGTACTCGTCGAGCAGCTCCAGCACCTCGCGCGGCTGCAGCGTCTCGCTCAGCATGGTGAAGTCACGGATGTCGCTGAAGAGGATGGTCACCTCGCGCTGCACCGGCCGCAGCGACGTGTCTCCCGACGCCATCACCCGCTCCACCACCTGTTTGGGGAGAAAGCGCGACAGGCCGTCGCGGCGCCGCAGCAGCAGGAACATCCTGCCCACCTCCGCGTTCGTCCTCGCGATGAGCAGGCCCAGCGTCACGTAGCAGAAGACGACGAAGCTGGTGCTGGACCAGGTGCCGTGCCCGGACACGCCCGCGACGAAGGCGTACCCCATGGACGACAGCGCCGTGGACAACAGCACGTGCAGCCACGAGAAGCGCGCCACGGAGAACACCAGCACCATACCCATGCTCGCGCCCAGCATGCCCGCGTCGAACTGGCCCGTGCGCGCCCAGGCATGCCACCCCATGAAGGCGAAGAAGCTGGTGTCCGCCACCGTCGTGGGCACGGGCAACCACCGCGCGTGCCTCAAGTGCGGCCGCTGACGCAGCAGCACCACCAACGCGAGCACGGAGAACAGCGCGTACAGGACGATGGCCAGCACGCGCTGGAAGTCATGCGGCGGCAGGGACTCACCGGTGACGTGCGCGAGGCCGCCCTGGCTCACCGACAGGAGCGCCATCAGCGCCAGGCGCACCCACGCCACGCGCTGCTCGCCTCGCAGCGAGCTCTCCGCCAGCACCAGCTCCTCGTTGGCGCGGCTCAGCGCGAAGCGGGCCACGGCGGAGTCCTGTCCCGGCGAGAAGCCCTCGTCGTCCCGGCCCATGATGGCGAACTCCCCTTCCTTCCCTTCCCGGGGCGGAGCCAGGACCGTCAGCGTCACGTCCTCGCGTCCACCACGTCCCATGCGCGCGAGGTCCAGGGGAACCTGCCACGGGGCACCGACATGCTCATGGTGCCTCAAGTCGCGAAGGCCAGCGAGCCCTGGCATTGGGCCGGCGCTTGCTGTTGAAGTCCCCGCCCCGACACGCCCCCACCCCGTCGCCGCTGGAGAAGCCCACGTGGTCCGCCTCTTCGTCCCCATCGCCGAGCCCGCCCCCGACACGCTCGTGCTCACCGGCGAGCGCCGCCACTACGTCGTCCACGTCCTGCGCCTGGGCGAGGGTGACGCGCTGGAGGTCTTCGACGGCAAGGGCCGCGCGTTCGAGGCGAAGGTCATGGGCGTGGGCGCCGAGGAGGTGCGCGTGAGCCTGGGGGCCTCGCGACAGGCGCCGCCCCGCCGCGCGGTGAGCGTGGTGCAGGGCCTGCCCAAGGGCGACAAGCTGGAGTGGGTGCTGCAGAAGGGCACGGAGCTGGGCGCGGCCGCCTTCCTCCCCGTGGACACGCTGCGCAGCGTGGTGAAGCTCGAGCCCAAGCGCGCGCAGGAGCGCACCCAGCGGTGGACGAAAATCGTGGAGGAGGCCGCGCGCCAGTGTCGTCGCGACGACGTTCCCGGCGTCGAGGTCCCACGCTCCTTGGGTGACGCCGTCCGCGCGCTCGCGCCGGGCACGGTGGTGTTGGTGTTGGACGAGGAGGAGTCCGCGGTGCCGCTGGGCGAGGCGTTCCGGGCCGCGGGCGCGGGTACGCCCATCGCGCTGGTCGTGGGGCCCGAGGGCGGGCTCGCCCGTGAGGAGGTGGAGGCGCTGAAGGCCCAGGGCGCCCGCCCCGTCACGTTGGGTGCGCGCATCCTCCGTACGGAGACGGCCGCGCTCGCCGCCCTCGCGGTGATGATGCACCTCGACGGAGAGCTTGGTTAGCGAGGGGCCAGTCGAGCGCCCGTTCCACACGGGTTCCCACCTTCTCTGGGTCATTCCTACGTTTGCGCTATCTGGGACCTTCCGGGCCCCCACAGACAGGAGAAGGGTTCATGGGGATCATCGCATTCATCATCATCGGCCTCATCGCGGGCCTCATCGCTCGCGCCATCCTCCCCGGCAAGCAGAGCATGGGCCTGCTGGCGACGACGCTGCTGGGCATGGTCGGCTCGCTGCTGGGCGGATTGGTCGGGTCCCTCTTCACGCGGGACGGACGGCTCTTCGACTTGCGACCCTCGGGTCTCATCATGTCGGTAGTGGGTGCCATCGTCGTGCTGCTCATCGTCGGAGCGGTGGGACGGCGCCGTGTCCACGCCTAGCGTGAGGCGCTCCACACCGGCTGTCCCCCAGGGGACAGGTGGACGCCTGCCGTTGACGAGCCCCTGACGGTTCCTCGACCGAGGGACCTCGGGGGCTCGCCACTTTTCTTGCTCCTTCGGTGCGGACGTCTTTTCATGGCGACGCGTCTCATCCCGGAGGAGAGTCCGTTGTCCAAGTGCATGAAGTGCGGAGCCCTGTTGCCGCCCGTCGGAGAGTGCCCCTCCTGCGCCAAGGCCGCCGCCCAGACCACCCTGCCGGGTCTGCCCAGCTTCCTCGACCGGGACCTGCGCATCGACCGCCGCTCCGGCGAGCGTGACGACGGCCCCGCCTTCGCCGAGCGCAGCCCCGCGCCCCCGGCCCCGCCGTCCGTGGCGCCGCTCGCGGGCCCGCTTCCTCCGCCCGCCGCGCCCCGCGCCGCCGCGCCCCAGAATCCGCCCGGGGTCGCCCGCCCCACCCCGCCGGGCATGACGCCCTCGCACCGGCCCACGCCTCGCGCCGTGACGCCTCCGCCGGCCGCCCAGCCGTCCTGGGCCCAGGGCGGCGGGTTCCCGGTGGATGTGCCGCCCGTGCCGGCCACGGCGCAGACGCCCATGTCCGCCATGACGCCCGCCTATGGCACCCCGCCGGTGCCGCCGCGCGTGCAGCCGCTGGTGGCGCCCGCCCCCGGCCTCCCCGGCCTGCCCCGCGTGGAGACTCCGGCGCCCGCCGCGAGCCTGGCGGACACGGAGCCCGGCTCGCCCATGCCGTCGGGCCTGCCCTGGTCCGCGCCGGAGCCCGTGGCCCCGGTGTCCTCGGGCCTGCCGGTGATGGCGGCCCTGGAGACGCCGGCCCCCGCGCCGGTGTCCTCGGGCCTGCCGGTGATGGCCAGCGCCGCGCCTCGGGCGGAGAAGCCGAAGTCCGTGCGCACCGCCGCGGTGCAGCCGGGGGTCGCCGAGGTCCACGCGCGCCCCGCGTCGCTGTGGCGCCGGCTGTTGTCCTTCAGCATCGACGCGGCGGCCATCGGTGGCGTGGCGGCGCTGTACATCACCCTGGCCTCGTCGGTGACGGGGATGAAGGCGCCCGAGGCGGGCCTGTCCGGCCTGGACGGGTTCGTCGCGTGGCTGCGGGCGCTGCACACGGTGCTGCTGCCCGGGTTTTTCCTGGTGCTGGTGTTGGCGCTCGTGTACTGCGCGGTGGCGGCCTTCCTCTGGAACGGACGCACGTTGGGCCGACTGCTGCTGGGCCTGAGGCTGGTGGACACCCACGGCCTGGCGCCGGCGCCGGGACGGGCCATCGTCCGCGCGATGCTCGCCAGCCTCTCGTTCGTGTTGTTCCTGGGCGGATTCTGGATGGCGCTCTTTGATCGCCGTGGACAGACGCTCCATGACAAGCTGACGTCCACCTTCGTCGTTCAACCGAGCTGAACCACCGCTTCATTGTGCCTTGCGGCCGCGGCCGTAAGATGCCGCGCCTACATGCCCGCCCGCCTTGCTCAGCTCCTCGTCTCCCGCACGCTCCTTTCCCAGGAGAAGGCGGGAGAGTTGTTGCGACTCCAGCAGGCCCAGGGCGGGCATCTGGACACGCTGCTCTTGGAGCAGGGGCTCGCGAACGAGGCGGATGTCCTCTCGCTGCTCGGTGACGTCGCGGGCTTCCGGCCGGTGAACCTGGTCGACTTCGAGCCGAACCTCGAGGTCGCGTCCTTCATCCCGCCGAAGATCGCGGAGCGGCTGTGCGCGGTGCCGCTGTCGCTGGATGGGCAGACGCTGCACGTCGCCTGCGCGTATCCGGTGCCGAAGAAGGAGCTGGACGAGGTCGGGTTCCTGCTCGGCAAGCCGCTCGAGCTGTGGGTGGCCACCGAGGTGCGGATCCGCGAGTGGATCTCCACCATCTACCGCCAGCCACTGGCGCCGCGCTTCACGCAGCTGGTGTCCGCGTTGGATCCGGACAAGCAGCTCCCCGTCACGCCGCCTCCGCCGCCGCCCTCGGATGAATCGCTCACGGTGGACATGGTGGAGCGGCTGGCCCGCTCCGTCGCCGGAGAGCCGGTGGCCGCGGAGATTCGCGCCGCGCCCCGAGAGGCGCCCGCGTCCCAGCGTCCGCCTCCGCCGCCGCCTCCCGACCCGGTGCCGCCTCCTGCCTTCGTGCGGGCCCCGCTGCGGCTGAACATGCCCGCGGCCGAGCGTCCCGCGACGCCGCCGTCCAGGCCCGACACCTCGCGCCCGGCCCAGCCGCCGGTGCTCACGGCGACTCCGCCTCGGCCTCCCGTGGAAGCGGCGCCCACGACGGTTCACCGGGGTGGTGTGCCGTCCGCGAGCGGTGCTCCGTCCGAAGCGCAGGCTCCAGCGCGCGCGGGAGGTGCTTCGCCGACGGGAGTTCCGGCCCGGCCCGCGACTGCTGGGGCGCAGTCTCCGGCGGGTTCATCGACCGGGACGCAGTCCGCGACGAGCGGCGCATCACCGACAGGTTTCGCGGGACAGCCTCCCGCGCATCCAGCGACGAGTGGTACTTCGACCGGGGTGTCCGCGGCGTATCCCGCCACGACGAGCGGCGCTTCGACCGGAGCGTCGGTGGCGCAGCCCACGACGACCGGCACCGCATCGGCAGGTTTCGCGGGCCAGCCTCCCGCCCATCCCTCGACGAGCGGCGCCGCTTCGGGCCGACCCGCGACAGGTTCCGGTGCACAGCCGGCGGCGTATCCGACGACGACGTCGAGCGGAGTTCCGTCGGCCACATCCTCGGGCCGGCTCGCGACAGGTCCCAGCGCGCAGCCTCCGGCGACGGCGCAGGGTGGCGCGTCCTCGGGGGCACGTCCCTCCACGGCGCCTGGCGCGCAGCCTTCCTCTCAGCCCGTGACGGGGGCACGTCCCTCGACGGCTCCGGCCAGCGGAGCGCCCTCTTCCGCGACGCCCCCCGGTGCCGCGCCTCCGTTGTGGCCGCCCGCGCCGTCCGGTGGCGCGCCGCAGTTGTGGCCGCCGGGGCCCGCCGCGCCCACGTCGGGGACGGACTCCGTGCCGCTCTCCACGATGCGCTTCGGCTCGCCGCTGCTGGCCGGAGGTCCTCGACCCGAGGTGCCGCCCGCGCAACCTCCGCGCTCGAGCGAGCCCGCGTTCATCGTCTTCCCCAATCCGAACAAGCCCGCCGCGCAGCCCAAGGCCAAGGCGCCCGAGTCCGAGGTCCGGCCGCCGCCCACTGCGTCCGCCAATCAGGAGGTCCCTGACTGGACGCTGGCGGCGGCGCGCGCCGCGCTGCGCGAGTCCACCAAGGACCGCGACAAGTTGATGGACGTGGCGCTGCGCTTCGGCCGGCGGACGTTCGACTACGTGGCGGCCTTCGCGGTGTTGCGAGGCGCGGCGATTGGCTGGGAAGCGCGCGGCGACGGCATGGCGAGCGAAGGGCTCACCCAGGTGTCCGTGCCGCTCGACGCGAGCAGCGTCTTCCGCACGGTGGCCGTGACGCGGGGAAGCTACGCGGGGCCGCTGCCTCCGGACGCGCTCACCCGGCACTATCTGGAGCTGTTCGGTCGGCAGACGCCGCGCACGGTGTTCCTGTACCCGGTGGAGGTGAAGGGCCGGCTGGTGGCCATCCTCTACGGAGACTGCGGACAGAAGCCGATGAGCCAGCGACGGCTGTCGGACTACATCCTGTTCTGCCAGGACCTGGCCTCGGCCTTCCAGGAGCTCATCCTCTTCCGCAAGCAGCGCGTGTCCGAGCCTCGCTCCATCGAGGAGGACATCACCATCGACGTGGACGTGCCGGTGGCCGCCACGCCCGCTCCCGCGCCCGCGGTGGTGGCGGGGCTGGGATGGAGCCCGTTCTTCGGTCGAGGCGCCGCGGGCACGGTGGGACGCGCCGCCGCGCTGCCGCCTCGCGCGCAGTCGCAGGAGGAGCGTCCGCCGCCGGACTTCGCGCCGCTACTGCGTCGGCTCACGGGCCCGGACGCCGCGCAGCGCTCGAACGCGATGGTGGAGCTGGCGCGCTCGCCCGAAGCGAGTGCCCGGGTGCTCGCCCAGCACTTCCCCGGTCCCACCGCGTGGAGCCGGCTGCCCGTGGTGGAGCTGCCCGAGGCGGACGAGCTCGGCCCGATTCCCGCCGCGCTGTCGCGACTGGGGCGCCCGGCCGCGCAGGCGTTGGCGCCGCTGCTGGATTCGCCTGACGCGGACACGCGCTACTTCGCGCTGCTCACGGCGGGAAACCTGCCCTACGTGGAGTTGGTGGACGGCGTGCTGCGCGGCCTGTTCGACCTGGAGCCGGACATCTCGAGCGCCGCGCGGGTGGCGGCGGCCGCGCTGAAGCAGTTGCCGCGGTTGGACTCGGCGATGCGTGAGCTGCGCCAGGAGCTCAACAGCCGGGACACGATGCGTCGCGCGCTGGCGGCTCGGGCGCTGGGCACGCTGCATGACCGCGAGGCCGTCGAGGGCCTCATCCAGCTCACGCGCAGCGAGGACGAGATGTGCGCGCAGGCCGCGGCGGAAGCACTGCGCGAGGTGACGCGCATGCCGCTGGGTCTCAGCCCGAAGCAGTGGGCGGCGTGGTGGGCGGAGAACCGCAGCCGTCGCCGCGCGGACTGGCTCATCGCGGCGCTGCGACACCGCGAGCTCGACGTGCGGCTCGCCGCCATCGAGGAGCTGAGCCGCGCGCTCAACGACACGCTCGGCTACTACGCGGACGCGCCGGAGAACGAGCGCGAAGCGGCAGCGCGTCGGTGGGAGAGCGCCGCGGTGGACCCGGCCAACGCCCGCCGACTGGGCATGCTCTGAGCGTCGGTGAGTCGAGGCGGGCTCCGTCTCGGCTCAACCGACAGCGTGAGCACGGACAGCCCCTCGCATCCGATGCCGCTGGGGACATGCGCTGCGCTCCGGTGAGTCGAGGAGGGTTCCGCCTCGCCTACGCCCGACAGCGTGAGCACGGACAGAGCACTCCCTTCAGACCCATTGCTCATGCGCCGATAGGGCGTGCACCGAGCGACCGTCGCGAGTCCCATCGTCCCGGGCAAGCATCCATGCCTCGGCTCCGGGAGCCGCGTCATCCCGCTATGCTGCGACGGTGATGCCAGCACGGGACAGGACCCCATGACCGGTGGGATGTGGATCAGCCTCATCGCGTGCGCCGGGCAGCTCGCGCTCGCGGGGCTGGCGTTGGCCCGGGTGGGACGCAGCCCGCTCGCACTGCCGCTCTCCCTGCTCTCCATCGCGCTGTCCGCGTGGAACTTCACCGGCTACGCATTGGCCGGCGCGGGCGAGACGGGCTGGCGACTGGTGGGCTTCGCCGCCGCGCTGATGACGGTGCCGTGCACCCTGCACTTCACCCTCGCCTTCGTGGGTCGCCGCCGCCGCTCGGCCTGGGCCATGTACGGCACCTATGCCGTCTTCGGCGCCCTCGCCCTGCTCATGCACGTGGCGCTGGGCGTGCCCTCGCTCGCCGCGACAATCCTCACCCTGCGCTTCGGCATCTTCGTCACCGTCCTCGTGGTCCCACCGGTCATCGGGACCTTCACACTCCTCGCGCTGCACCTGCGCGACGCGCGTCGCCCGGACGAGCGCGCCCGCGCGAGCTTGATGGCCCTGGGGCTCACCTTCCTCGTCGCCCTGCTCCTCACCGAGCTCGCGGTGGAGCTCGGCCTCAGACAGGTGCCACGCCTGGGCAACCTGGGCACGCTCCTGTGCATGCCCTTGATGGCCACCGCCTCGCTGCGCTTCGGGCTCTTCGGACGCGACGAGAGCGAGGGCGCCCCCCGCATGGCGCTGCACGCGGTGGTGCTCGCGGGCGTGGGCGTACTCGCCTACCTCGCCGTCTTCCGCCTCTTCGCCGCGCAGGTGGGCGCGCTCGTCCTGTGCACCACCGCCATCACCTTCTCGCTCGTCGCCGCCACGCGCCGGGGCGTCACCGCCTTCGTCACCCGAGGCGAGCGCATGGAGCGCCTGGCCACCCTGGGCCGCTTCTCCGCGCAGATGGCGCACGACCTGAAGAACCCCATCGCCGCGCTCAAGGGCGCCGCCCAGTACCTCAAGGAAGAACACGCGCGCGGCCAGTCGTGGGACACGCACGGCGAGTTCCTCGACCTCATGCTCGAACAGGTCGAACGACTGGGGCGCGTCGTGGACACCTACCAGCGCCTCGCGCGCGTGGAGCCCCTCCCCCACCCCGTGGACCTGGGCCGGCTCGTGGAGAGCGTCCTCTCCCTCCAGGCCTTCGCGAGCACGAGCCCCATCACCATCGTCCGCGAGCTCGCGCCGGACCTGCCCGCCTGCGCCGCGGACGAGGACCTGCTCACCAACGCCGTGGAGAACCTGGTGCGCAACGCCGCGGAGGCCATGCCGAAGGGCGGCACACTCACCGTGCGCACGCTGAAGGACGGCGCGACCGTCGCGGTGGAGGTGGAGGACACGGGCGAAGGCATGGACGTGCGCACCCGCGAGCGCGCCTTCGACGACTTCTTCACCACCAAGGCCTCGGGCAGCGGGATGGGACTGGCCTTCGTCCGACGCGTGGTGGAGGCGCACGGAGGCACCGTGGGTCTGACAAGCCGGGAGGGGCGCGGTACGGTGGTGCGTCTGCGCCTGCCGGTGGAAGCCCGGCGCGTGGAAGGTGGGGCCGAAGGAGAAGCCGCGTGAGTGAGTCGTTGAAGGGAACCGTGCTGCTGGTCGATGACGACCCGGCGGTGGCGAAGGTGCTGGGTGCGCTCCTGGGTCAGGCGGGCCTGGCCACGCACACGGCGCGCAACGGGACGGAGGCGCTCGCGCTCCTGGAGCGCTGGCCGGTGGACGTGGTGGTCAGCGACGTGCGTATGCCCGGCATGGACGGCATGCAGTTGTTGGCCGAGATGGGCCGGCTCTGGCCGGATGTCCCCGTCATCCTCATCACCGCGCACGGCACGGTGCCGCTGGCGGTGGAGGCGATGAAGGCGGGCGCCGCGGACTTCGTGCTCAAGCCCTTCGACCGCGAGGAGATTCTCTTCACCATCCGCAAGGCGCTCCTGCGCGCGCAAGGTGAGGCGACGAACGAGCCGCTGCGCACCCCGAGCGCCTTCGTCGGCGGCAGCCAGCGGATGATGGAGGCCCAGGCCCTGCTCGCGAAGGCGGCCACGGGCATGGCCACCGTGCTCTTGCGCGGAGAGTCCGGCACCGGCAAGGAGCTGGCCGCCAAGGCCGTGCACGACGGCAGCCCCCGGCACGCGGGCCCCTTCGTGAAGCTGCACTGCGCCGCGCTGCCGGACACGCTGCTGGAGAGCGAGCTGTTCGGCTACGAGAAGGGCGCCTTCACCGGCGCCGCCACGCGCAAGCCCGGCCGCGTGGAGCTGGCGCACGGCGGCACGCTGTTCCTGGACGAGATTGGCGACATCTCCCTCGCCGTGCAGGTGAAGCTCCTGCGGGTCATCCAGGAGCGGGAGCTGGAGCGGCTGGGCGGAACGCAGACGGTGAAGGTGGACGTCCGCTTCGTCGCCGCCACGCACCAGCCGCTCGAGGACCTGGTGAAGGCGGGGCGCTTCCGCGAGGACCTCTTCTACCGCCTCAACGTGGTGCCCCTGTGGCTGCCGTCACTGCGCGAGCGCCCCGAGGACATCGAGCCGCTCGCGCGCCACTTCCTGGACATCCACGCGCGCACCAACGGCAAGCCGCCCTTCACGCTCACCCCGGACGGGCTCGCGGTGCTCCGCGCCCAGCCGTGGCCGGGCAACGTGCGCCAGCTCCAGAACTTCCTGGAGCGCCTGGTGGTCCTCTCCGACGGACAGACGCTCACGGGCGACGACGTCTCGCGCGAGCTGGCCCGCCAGCCGGGGCTCACCACGCCCGTGCTCACGCCGCCCCAGGGCGTCACCGCGCTCGCGAGCCCCGCCGCCGAGAGCGGCCGCACGCTCGAGTCCCAACGCAAGGGCACCGAGAAGCAGGCCCTGGTGGACGCGCTCGCGCGCGCGGGCGACAACCGCACGCTGGCGGCCCGGCTGCTCGGCATCAGCCGCCGGACGCTCTACAACAAGCTGGAGGAGCACGCCCTGCTGTAGCTACGCGACCTGCGTCACCACGTCGCTCAGCGCCTCCAGCTCCGCGTGGAAGTGGTCGATGAGCGCGTGCGGGTCCGGCACGCGCAGCTCATCCGCGGCCACGCCCACCGTCACCTGCCCCGCGTAGCTGAACAGGCTCACCCCCAGCCCCAGGTGTCCCGCCTGGGGCACCCAGAACGTGAGCGCGCGCAGCTTCACGCCCGCGAGCGACACCGGCTGTCGGGGCCCCGGCACGTTGGTGGCCACCAGCGAGGCCTTCGTGGCGAAGACATCCACCACCACCCGCTCCAGCGGCGCGGGCGTGTAGCCCAACAACTCCAGCGCGCCGAAGGTCACCACCGCCTCGGGGGACTTCTTCACCAGGTCCATGCGCCGCGACAGCTCATGGAGCCTTCGTCGAGGCTCGGCCAGATGCACCGGCAGCCGCAGGAGCACCACGCCGAACCGGTTGCCCAGCTCACGAGGCACCGGCTCATCCAGCGGACGCAGGTTCACCGGCACAACGGCATGCAGGTCCTCGGGAGGGACATTGCGCGCCTCCAGGTAGCGCCGCAGCGCGCCCGTCAGCGCCGCGAGCAGCACGTCGTTCACCGTGCCGCCCAGGGCCTTGCCCACGGCCTTCACCCGCTCCAGCGGAATGGGCGAGGACCACGCCGCGCGCTTGCGAGTCCCCAGGGGCCCCCGGAGTGGCGTGCGCGGGTCCGGCGTCACCACCATCAGCTTGCCGAGCGCCGCGGCCCCCAGCGCCCCCTGCCGCACCAGGTCTCCCGCGAGGATGGGCTCCGCGGCAAGCTCCGCGCCCTTGCGCAGCACCGTCCGCGCCGTGCCCGCCACCGCGCGCGCCCCGCGCATCCACTTCGCGAGGCCCCCCTCACGAGGCGCTGTCCGCGAGGACTCCGGCGCCACCGCCTGCGCACCGTCCCCATCCGTGAGCGTCAGCAGCACCCGCGCCAGCGCGATGCCATCCGACAGACAGTGATGGAGCCGCGCGAGCAGCACATCGCCCCCGTCCCCACCCTCCAGCACGTGGAACTGCCACAGCGGACGCGAGCGCTCCAGCGGCGTGCTCATCCACTCGCTCACCAGGGACTCCAGCGCCGCGCGGTCTCCCGGGGCCGGCACCTGGAGGCGCTGCAGGTGCGCGTCCAGCGAGAAGTCCTGGGCCTCCTCCCACTGCGGCTGACCCAGCCGGCCCATCACCACCTTCTGGCGGAAGCGCGGATAACACTCCACCAGGCGCGTGCGCACCAGCTCGCGCAGCCGCTCGAAGTCCAGCCGGCCCTCGAAGCCGAGCACGGCCGTGATCATCATCAGGTTGGCGGGCTCCTCCATGTGGAACCACAGCGCGTCCACACTCGCCATCCGCTCCTGGTTCATCCCGGCCACGCGTGCCTCCGTGCGTCCCACCCGACGGGACACACCATGATGGCGCAGGACGGCCTCCCGTGGCGCGCTGTCTTTACGCGGGGCCGCTACTCCTCCTCGCGCTCGAACTGGAAGGTCTGCTTCGTCGCGTCGTCGACCGTCAACGTGAGCGTCTCCTCCTCGAAGTCCCACCGGAAGGAGCCGCCCTTGAACTTCACCTTGGAGCGGGCCAGGGGGATGACGCGCTTGTCACCGCACACCGGGCCCACCGCCTGGCCATCCTTCGCGAGCAGCTTCACGTGGTGGTCATCCAGCACCTCCATCGTCCCCCAGGCACGCACGACGAGCTGGTTGCCCTGCCCCAGCGTCGCGTCCTTCAACGCGGTGCGCAGCACGAAGCACCCCTCGGGCGTGATTTGCAGCGTGCGCGCATAGTCCGCGCGCGGCTGGGGCTCGATGCGCGTGAAGCCCCCATCCGTCTGCAACGGCAGGCTCGCGGCCGCCAGCCTCCAAGCACCCACCAGCTTCTGGGGCACGGGCTTGGACGAGGCCGCCTGCCCTTCACACGGAGACTTCTGCTCCTTCTCCGGACTGGGCGGCGCGGGCTCGAAGGCCTTCTGACACGTGTTGCCGCACGCCTTCGCCGAACACTGCGTGTCGTCCTCCGCGCAGCCCGCCTTCAAGGTGCAGGCCTTGAGCCGGTCCAGCGACTGCTCGCAGCCCTCGCGCAGACAGCGGTCCACGCACTCGGGCTCGATGCACTCGGCCACGCACACCCAGTTGGCGCTGCCGCAGACGCCCGCCACCGTGCGAGGACGCTCGCCCCCTTCCTGCCCCAGCGCCGCGAAGGCGCTCAGCAGGCCCCCCACCACCACCCACCCACGAATGGAACCCATGCCGGGGTGAAACCTAGGCACGGTCCCACGGGGGCGAAGCCCTCCAGTCCCCCCGGGTGTCCACCCGCGAGCACTGCCGCCCGCTCCCTCAGCGGAAGTGCCAGCGCCAGGTGCCCACATCCCCCGGGTCTGCCAGCTCCAGCTCGAAGGACAACAGCTCGTTGCGAGCGAAGTCGCGCGGGTCCACGCGCAAGAACGTCATGCCCGCGGGGTTCTGGCCTCGCAACGGCGACACCGTGAAGGACAGCTCCGCGTCGAAGGCCACCTTGTAGAACAGGCAGAAGCCATCCACGCGCCCCGCCTCCATCACCGGCCGCTCGTAGCGCACGCGCTGGGGCAGACCGTCCGCCGTCATCGTCTCCAAATCGAAGGCGAACGCGGGCTCCGGCTCGCACAGCAGGTGGTCCACCTCGTACGAGCGCACCACGCGCGTGAAGTAGGACGGGTTCATCGCCTCGCGCAGCGTCTGCAGGCAGCTGTAGTCCACGCCCGGGATTCGCTGGCTCCAGATGAAGGGCAGGCACGCCTCGTCGCGAAGCTGCACCGGCTCCACGAAGACCTCGAAGCGGTTGGGGAGGATGCGCCCGCCGGGCCTGAGCAGCCGCGAGCGCAAGTCCAACATCCTCGGCACCAGCCCCGCGTCGAAGAGCGCCTCGCCGAGCAGCTCGTGCAGCAGCACGTCCACCTTCTCCGGCGGCTGGAAGCTCCACGGCTGCGCGCGCACGAAGTCGATGTGCTCGAGCCCGTTGCGCCGCGCCACCCACTGCGTGGTGTCCAGCAGCCGTGAGGGGTCCACCGCATACAGCCGCCGCGGATGACGCGTCGCCGCGGCGAACGTGCGCAAGCCCGCCCCCGCGCACACGTCCATCACCACCTGCCCCGGCTTCACGTACCGCGCACACGCCTTCTGCCACGCCAGCACCCGCGCCGGGTCCGAGAGCGCCGAGTCCTGCGGCGCCGGGCTCGACAACGCCAGGCTGTCCGGCACCACGTTGCGCAACGGCAGCTGCGACACCAACGGCAGGTGGCTCAGCCGCGAGCGCAGGTCCATCAACGCCTGCCGAGGCAGGTCGAGCAGATTGGGCATGACACCCCCCATGACAGGAAACGGAAGACCCCCGGGGCCGGACCGTCGGCCTACCTGGGATTACCAATCATGCTGGAATTACCCGGAGCGCCCCATCCACCGTGGGGGCAGGGTCTGTGTCCCCACATGAACGGCCCCGGCGTCGACCCGAGGACAGTCGCGCCCTGTTGGCGGCGGGGTGTCAGGAGGAGGACTGGAGCTTCGCGCCGAAGGCCTTCAATCGCTCGCAGGCCTTCACCAGCTTGTCGCGGGGGATGGAGAAGACGGCGCGCACCCGCTCCGGGTCCGAGGACCAGGGGCCGCCGTTGAGCACCACGTGCGTGTGCTCGTAGACGATGCGCGGCAGACTCTCCGGCGTGAGCCGCTCGCCGTCCACCGTGCGCCCCAGCCAGGACGTCACCCGGGGCGCGAGGAAGAGTCCGCCCGCGTCACCCACCTCCGCGCGCGCCTCGCTCGGGAGCACCGCCGCGAGCAGGTCGCGCTTCTCCGCCAGCTCGCGTCGCATCTTCGTGAGGAAGGCGCGCAGGGAGCGGTGTCGCGCCGGGTAGAGGAGCTGGCCGTCCGGGCTGCGCGCATAGGCCGCGTACAGGTAGGCCGCCGCGCGCGCGGTGACCAGGTGCAGCACGCCCGGGCCCGCCTCGCGCATCGCCGAGGCCAGCGCGCGGTCCCTCGTGGCGAGCCACCCGACGCGAAGCCCGCCCGCGGCGAACTCCTTGGACAGGCCGCCCAGCACCACCGTGCGCGCGCCCACGCCCGGCACCGCGCCCTCGAGCGTCACCGGGCTGTGCACCGTCTCCGCCGTGGGGCTGGTGAGGTTCACCAGGCCGAAGATTTCGTCGGACACCAGCAGGCAGCGCTGCTCCACCACGTAGTTGGCGAGCGCCACCAGCTCCTCGCGCGCCACGTAGACGCCCGTGGGGTTGGAGGGCTGCGAGATGACGACGGCGTCCGGGACGAAGCCGCCCTGCCCTCGTCGCGAGAGCAGCTCCGACAGCGTGCCCTGGTCCACCTGGCACCCGGCGGAGAGGAACGTCGGCGGCAGCACGCCGTAGCAGGGCGTCGTCAGGAAGACGCGGGGCGCGCGGCCCAGGCGCTTCTTGAGCGCGACGCCCAGGTGGTGGATGAGCGGCCAGACCCCCGGCGCGAGCACCAGCTCCTCGGGCGTGTAGCGCACGGCGCGCGTCTCCAGCAGGAAGGCGGCCACGGCCTCGGAGAGCCCCGTCTGCGCGCCGGACTCGCGGGGCGCGGCGGCGGCGGCGATGAGCCCCTCCACGAGCGGCTCGGGCAGCGGCCCCTCGTTCTCGCCGTAGTCCAGGCGCACCAGCTCTGCGTCGTCCTCGCGGAACACTTTAGGCGCGAAGGCGGGGAAGGCCGAGAGCGCCTGGATGCGCGAGGAGCGCGGCAGCGGCGCCACCGGATGACGGCGGGGCCCGGGCGGCTCCGGCTCCGCGAAGGAGATGCGGAAGGACAAGAGGTCCGCGAAGGTGCGCTCGTAGAACCACTGCGCCAGCGTGCTGATGCGCGAGTACGTCACCTCGGCCGCCACCTCCAGGTCCGCGCGCAGCGGCTCCGGCACGGGGAGCAGCAGCGTCAGCTCCAGGTCCGGCCACACTGCGTTCTTCACCAGGCCGTAGAGCACGACCAGGTTGGGGGCGTACGGCTCGCGCGCCAGGAACTCGAAGAGGGTGAGCGGCTCCACCTCGCCGGTGATGTTGAAGAAGGCGCTCTCGTCCAGCACCACCCAGATGCCCCGCCGCGACGCCTCCGCGATGATGTCGCGCAGCACGGACAGGTTGGTGCGCTCGCCCTTCTCCACCGTGAGCAGCACCATCTTCACGTCGAAGGCGGACAGCAGCCGGCGAATCTCCTCCAGCGTCGTGTGCGTCACCGTGGCGCGCACGCCCGCCTTCTCCAGCGCCCGCGCGTAGAGCGGGTGGAGGTTGCGCGACACCAGCACCTCGTCGCCCGCGTCGCACGTGGCGAGCAGGAGCGAGTACACCGCCTGCTCTCGCTCGGGCGCGACGAACAGCTCCTCCGCCGACAACCTGAGGCCGAAGTAGCGCTCCAGGTAGCGCACCAGCTGACGCCGGAACGACGCGTCCCCCGCCTCGTGCGCGTACGGCAACAGCGGCCCCTTCGCGAGCCGCTCCGAGAGCGCCGCGACGAAGCCGAGCTGCTCGGGCGAGGCGGCGCCCAGGTCGAGCTCCTCCTGCAGCGCGGGGATGCCCAGCCCTCGCAGCGACTGGCGCAGGGCCAGCGTCTCGCGAGGACGCGACAGGTGCGCCTCCCACACGGCCACCTCGTGCCATACGGCATGGCCCGACTGCAGCCAGCCCAGCGCGGTGGCGGCGCGCAGGGGCTCGGGGCTGTGGGCCTCCATGAAGAACTCGAACTCGCGCCCGGTGCGCTGCTCCAGCGCGACCAGGGGACGGATGTCCGTGTCCGCCGCCTGCCGCACCCGCCGTGCCACCCGCACCCGCGTGGAGAAGCCGCGCCGGGTGAACATGCGCTCGATGATGGGACGGCCCGGACGGCCCGCCAGGTTGAGCAGCAGCTTCCCCGTCAGCGCCAGTCGCTCGGGCGCCTCGTCGAGCAGCCGCGCGATGAGCCCCAGGCCGAAGTGGTCCTCGTACACGTTCTGCAACGTGCAGTAGTTCGACAGGTCGTACAGCGCCTGCTCGTCGGCCTGCGACAACTCCCCGGGCAGCTCCTCCGTGCGCAGCACCTGGGGGATGCAGCCCACCACGAAGTCCCACGAGGGCTGCGTCGGGACGCCGCGCAACAGGTCGCTCTCCGCGAAGGACAGCCGCGACACCAGCGTCTCGTCCCCATTGAGCCACGCGTTGCAGCGCGCGACGACGGGCGAGTGCGGGTTGAGGTCCGCGCCGTGCACGTGCGCCAGCCGGGTGAACTTCGCCAGCGCGATGCAGATCCACCCCGAGCCCGCGCCCACCTCCACCAGCCGCTTGCCGGCGTACTCATCCAACGGGACGCTGAGCAGTCCCTCCAGGAAGGTGTAGGCCCAGGACTCGGGGGCGAAGATGGAGGGCAGCAGGAACAGCTCCAGCCGCTCCTGCGAGGCGCCCACCGCCACCGTCACGGTCACCAGCCGCAGCGGGGCCGACTCGGGCTGGTCGCGCGACAGCTCCGCCAGCTCGCGAAGCTCCACCCGCGCCTGGGCGCGACGCTCGGCGTGGGCCAGGTCCTCCGACAACGCGCGCAGCAGGTGGAAGGCCTCTCGAGGTGATGACGGATAGGTCGGCATGGCGCGCGCGACTGTCCCGGGCCCTCCGCCGTGTGTCAACGCACTCCTGGCGCATGCACGCAACCCTTTGGCGCCGTGGCTCCAATCAAGATTTGGCCGCTCGCGCGTAATGAGGAGGTGGTCGCGTGGGTAGGACGGGAAGGCAACGGCTGGAACGAATGAAGTCGGTCACGCTCGTGGACAGACCCCGTGGTGGAGAGGGGGCACTGATGGAACTCAGTTTCGGGTCGCCGACGAAGGTCGGCATGCAGGCCTTGATGAGCATTCAGCCCTCGCGGAACCGAGTCATCAGGGACCCCGCGCGTGTGCGGTGGGAGTCCCAGCCGTGGCGTCGTCAGCTGCGCAATCCAGAGGAGTTCGAGACGCCGGTATCCCGCTCGGCGCTGGTGAAGGCGCTGCAGGATGAGCAGTTGGAGGTGGACGCGGAGGTGGCGCGGTTCGCCGGGGCGTCGGAGGACGCCGACTGCATCAGCATCGCGCAGGTGGTGCGCTTCGCGGAGCTGTTGACGCGGCGCATGACGCTCGCGGACGCGGATGACCAGGTGCTCCAGCTGGCGCACCTGCGTCGCAACACCGAGGACCTGGCGGAGCGGATGATCGAGTGGGCCAACCTGGGCCGACTCTGAGCTGCTCGAAGTCGTAGCGCATCCCGGCTGGACTCGACATGCCGTGCGGGCGGACGCCTGGGGCTCGAGGCCCCGGGCCCGCGTGCCCGCGGCGGTCTGGATGAGGGGGAGTGGCCCGCATCGTCCACCACTGGCCGTTCGGGTGAGGCCCGGGCGGGTTCCGAGGGCACGGGTGGTGCGAGTGTCTTGACAGGGGTGGAGGTGCGCTGCTCTCACGGAGGGCATGCTCTCCTCGCTCGTCCTCGCCGCCACGCTGGCGGCTGCTCCCGCGCCCCGTTCCGCAGCCCAGGCCCAGACGGTGGTCCACGTGCCCAAGCTGGACGCGCTGGCGGGGCTCACGGCCTTCCTGGAGCGCGCGGGCACGCATGCGGCGCTGCTCAGGCCCGCGGCGTGGCGCGCGGAGCTGCACCCGTTCCTGACCATCGACCCGACCAGGCCGGAGACGTTGACGGCGGTGGGGTTGGACCCGGCGGGGCCGGCGACGGTGTCGCTGCGCACGGATGGCCGCGTGTCGTGCATGCGGGTGTCGGACGCGAAGGTGTTCCAGGCGAAGGCGGCCGAGGCGATGACGCAGGCCGGGGGTGAGGAGACGAAGTCGGCGACGACGAAGGGCGTGACGACGGTGAGCACGACGCGCTCGGCGGGTGGGGCCATGGGCTATGCGCTCAAGGGCACGGACGTCTGCGCGTACGGGGCGACGGATGAGGGCGGGGCGGCGCTCTTGAAGGAGTCGGTGAAGCTGGTGGGCAAGGCGCCCGCGGCGGATGCGCGGCTGGGGAAGGTGGCGGGGGTGGCGTTCCTGGCCACCGGTGGAGCGGTGTTGGGATTGGACGGCAACGCGACGGGGCTGAAGGTGGACGGCACGACGACGAAGCTGCCGTTGCCGCCGTTCCAGGCGAAGGCGGCGAGCCCGTATGCGGCGATGAAGCCGGAGGGGCTGTTGTTCTCGCGCGTGGCGGTGGCGCCGGCGGGGGTGTCCCAGGCGGTGGGTTCGCTCAGGGCGAACATCCAGTCGCTGTGCGCGTCGTGTCCGAAGGAGCAGGTGCAGGCGACGACGGACGCGGTGGCGAAGCAGCTGACGGGCAACATGTTGGTGAGCATGAGCAACGTGCAGGTGCGTGGCTCGCTCAGGGCGCCGGAGGCGCGCTTCTTCGCGGTGAAGCAGGCGCTGGCGGCGGAGGTGAAGGACGCGGCGGCGATGAAGAGCGCGCTGGAGCCGCTGGGGAAGTTGCCGGGGGCGAAGGCGCTGGAGGATGGCTGGGCGCTGACGGTGAAGGGCGGCACGGTGCAGGTGCGGCAGAAGGGCAAGCACCTGGTGGTGGGCAACGACGACGCGGTGACGCAGGCGACGATGGCGGCGCTGCCGGAGACGACGGCGAAGCTGGAGCGCGCGGCGGACTTCTCACTGGACCCCAAGCTGCTCGCGCGCGGGCTGTCCCAGGTGTCGCTGGCGGACGTGCTGTCGGACGAGAACCTCGCGGCGATGTTCGCGGTGAGCTCCGAGCTGGGGCCGCTGCTCGCGCGCAGCGAGCGAATCACGGGCTGGCTGGACAGCGCGCCGGGTGGCGCGCACCGGTTCTTCTTCGACTGGACGCTGCCGGAGTCGAAGTAGGGAGCACGGGGCGCTAACGCGCCTCGACCGCCCGGAACGTCACGCCGTCGAAGGACAGTCGGGTCACCGCGTCCCGGAGCCGCTCCGTGGCGATGATGATGCCCGGAGCGTCCGCGAGTCGGAAGAGGTCGACGCCCTCCGGCAGCGAGCGTGCGTCGAGGACAATGGGGTCCGGCATCGGGCCCTCCACGTCACTGATGCCACACCTCGGACATGGCGGCTTGCGGGTCCACGCGAGCGCCTCGGAATGGAACCGCCCCTGGACGTCCATCTGCAGACTCATCAGTGACGGTGGACTCTGCGTCCTGAACTTCACGGCGACAGGCGCACCGAGAAGACCTCGGACTCCCTCGGTCTGAAGTGCATCCATCGCCTCGCGACGCAGGCACAGGGACCACCCCGCGGGCATGAAGAACGGGCCGAACGTGCCGGAGCCCGTCCCCGTCAGGGGGCCCAGCTCGGCTCCCGCATCGAGCACCGCGTTCGCGGGCGCGAAGGGACGCACCAGCTCGCGCAAGCGCTCGAGCTCCTCCTGCGACACGGGAGAAGGGTCGGACAACCGCGACAGCTCCTCGGGCGGGAGGCTGGACAAGTCCACGCAGGGATATTCGAGACCGAGGGTGGCACCACTAAGTCCGCACAGGGGACAGGGCTCGACCCCAGGGAGTCCCCAGCGAGGGGCGGCATTCAGCTCCCCCGAGTAGCGCGAGGAGGGCTCCTGCTCGACTCTGAAGTACTTCATGCGCTGTCCGTGACCTCGGAGCCCGGCGTCATGGGTCCGCGAAGAGCTGAGGCCCCGGCGGAGGAATCGGGTGTCCGTAGTAGGGCACGATGGGTCCGGCGATGTCGAATCGAAACGCAAGCTCCAGGGACTTGCGAAGCAGCTCCTCCTTCGGGATGCGTCGACGGTGCAGGTTCGCGTTCATGTACTCACGCCAGGCCGCGTTCCAGGGCCCGCCCCGCCCACCTGGATTGTGGACTCGCAGGTGCAGGTGCTCGGGCACGACCATCGTGAACTCATGGATGTTGATGCCATGACGCGCGAACCACCGCGCCAGCAACTCCTCCTGCGGGAAGAGGTGGTGTTTGACCAACCGGCTCCCATCTAGCGATGGGGAACGCGGGGAGGTAGCCGTAGCGATAGCCGAAATGGAAGACCATCCGAGGCCGTGCCGCCTGTCGGATTCCAGAGCGTCGGTAGTCTCGTGGAGGAAGTCTTCCCGGAGGACGGACAGGCCGATAGGGATGACTGACATTCCAAACCCCAAGCTCACGTCTCGCGCTGGCGCTGAGCGCCGGGTCCACGTCGTCACAGGCGAAGAGCCCGCATTCCGCCAGCGCGCCTTCACAGGCGAACACGACGCACTGGTCGGCCTCAGCGGCTTCACATTCGACGTCGGACGAGACCCCTTCAGGGAAATCTGTATGAAGAGCGGAATTCGAGGCGCCGCATGCCTGAAGGCAAGGCACGAAGAGACAAGCGACCCAGGGCCATCTGACGCACCGGTACGAGAGCATGCGCACGATTATGCGCTCGCTTGTGACAGGCTTTCCCGAACCCACGCCTATCCTCTCCTCGCTGTCCCCACACCCGAGACAACGAGGAGACGACATGCCCCGAACGACACATCCCCGATGGACGGCGAAGCGCGCGGCGCTCGCGACGCTGCTGCTGGCCCCCATGGCGGCTGGCGCCGTGAGCCAGAAGCTGCGCTATCGCTTCGACACCGTCACCACGCCCGTCACCACCGTCACGGATGACAGCGGCAAGGGCCACACCGGCACGGTGCAGACGAACAACGGCGCCACGGTGACGGCGGTGACGGGCTTCGAGGGCCTCGGCGTGAAGTTCCCCTCCGTCTGTGATGGCACAGGCTGCCCCCTGGCGAACATCACCACCCCCGACGCGACCGACCTGAACCCCGGCACGGCGCTCTTCACCTTCGGCGCCCGCGTCCGCCTTACGCTCGCCGATCTCTCCACGGCCCACGGCTCCAACCTCGTGCAGAAGGGGCTGGCGAGCACCGCGCAGTGGAAGCTCCAGCTCGACGACGCCGTGCAAGGCCGACCGAGCTGCGTGGTCCGCACCACGGGCGGCGTGAATCCCATCATCGTCAAATCGTCGGTGGGCGTCGCCGATGGCGTCTGGCACAAGGTCGCCTGCCAGCGCACCAGCACCACGCTGACCATCCTCGTCGACAACGTCGCTCGCGGCAGCGCGCTGCTCCCGGCAACCTACGACATCAGCCCCACGGGCCAGGCCGTCAACGTGGGCGCCAAGAGCGTCGGCAACAACAACGACCAGTACCACGGCGAAATCGACGACGTTTACTTCAACCTCGACTGAGTCTCGCCCCTCGCTCCGGTGGGCCCCGGCTCACCGGAGTCGCGCGAGCCAGACCCTCAGGAGCGCTCACGCGGGCCGCTCCTCGCGCCACCGCCGTGCATCCCGCTCCGCCCGCTCCTCGCGGTTCTGGAAGAGCGTCAGCCCGCGCTCCACATCACCCACCTCCAGCGTCCCCGCCAGTCGCCCGTCCGCGTCCACCACCAGCAGCAGCGGAGACCCCTCCTCCGCCATGCGACGCAGGGCCTGCCACCCGTCCTCCTCCAGCCGCGCCACCGGCGCTGGGCGCATCACCTCGCGCACCTGCCGCCGCGTCCGCTCCCCCGCCGGCACCGCGCGCACCGCCTCCACCGCCACGCGCCCCAGCGGCCTGCCCTCCTCCGTCACCGGCAACGCCGTGCGCCGCTCCACCCGGAACTCCCACAGCGCCTCTTCCAGCGACGCCCCCACGTCCACGCCCATCCAGCGCGGCGTCATCAACTCCGCCACCCGCACCTTCTCCAACGTGGCCTTCATCCGCACCTGCTTCGCCTCGCCATCCGCGCCCATGAAGATGAAGAACGCGATGACCATCAGGAACGGGTTGAACGTCGCCAGCCCCCACACCCCGAACAGCAACGCGAACCCCCGCCCCACCACCGACGCCACCTGCGTCGCGCGCACCATCCCCATCCGCCCCGCGAGCAACGCCCGCAGAATCCTCCCGCCATCCATCGGGAACGCGGGCAGCAGGTTGAACACCCCCAGGAACAGATTCAGGCTCGCCAGGTAGAAGCACGCGAACTGCAGATTGAACGAGCCCGTGCCCGCCACACCCCACGTGGCCAACGCGAGCAGCCCCGCCAACGCCAGGCTCGTCAGCGGCCCCACCAGCGCCATCAGCGCCTCGTCCCGGGCCCTCGGCGGTGCCTCCGACAACTCCGACACCCCGCCCACCATCATCAGCGTTATCGAGCGCACCTGCCCGCCCCGCGCCAGCGCGTAGAGCGTGTGCGCCAGCTCGTGCACGAACACCGACGCGAACAGCCCCACCGCCACGCCCAGCCCCCACCCCCACGGCGCGCCCCACAGCTGCTCCTCCGGAACCGCCGCCACCTCCGCGGCCCGCCGGAACGCGCCCCCAAAGACATACGCGAGCAACGGCAACACGAGCAGCAGCGAGAAGTGCACGCGGACGGGAATGCCGCGCAATGAGCCCACCTGCAACGCACCTCGCGTCTCGCGCATCTCGCATCCTCCTTGTCCGGCGCGCCCTCGCCTGCCTCCACCAACCTCCGTCAGCCGCACGACGCGCGCACGGTGCCAGGGGCGACGCGTTCGCCCGCCCGGCCCCTGAGTGTCCGCTCCCCATCCCGGCAGGTGTCCACCCACGAGCACCTCGCCGACGACACGGCGCCACACCCGTGACTCGCCAGCTAGCGTGCCCGCGCTCGACTCCATGCCGTGCCCCTTCCCCTCGAGAGGCCCCCCATGAACCTGAACAGCCCCCTCACGCTCGCCCGCGACGTCTGGCGAGCGGCCCGCGTGCTCAGGAACCCCAACCGCCTCCAGGACATCATCGACCTGGCCCGCGTGCTCGTGCCCCCCACCGCCATGCGCCGCATCGTGGAGCGCCTGAGCCAATCCCCCACCTGCGCCCGCGCCCTCACCGAGCGCCCCCGCGTGGGCCGCCTCCCACTCGCCACGCTGCGAGCACTCCCCGAAGGCACCCTGGGCCGCGCGTTCATCGACCACCTGGAGCGCAACGGCCTGGACCCCGACGCCCTGCCCCAACGCGAGGCCCACACCCCCGAGGACTACGTGCGCGCGCACCTGCTCGAGTCCCATGACATCTGGCACGTGCTCACCGGCTTCGACACCGACGTGGCCGGAGAGCTGGGCGTCCAGGCCTTCAGCCTGGCGCAGGTGGGCACCCCCTTCGCGCTCGGCATCCTCACCGGTGGGCTCGCCAACACCCTGCTCTACGCCTTCCACGAGCGCGACGCCCGCGTCCAGGCGCTCGCCCGGGGCTGGGTGCTGGGACGCCGCGCACGCCCCGTGTTCGGGGCCCCCTGGCGCGAGCTGTGGGCATGCCCCCTGGAGGAGGTCCGCCAGCGCTACGGCCTGGACTTGTTGGCAGTGGACGCGCTGCTCCCCGTCCTGATGGGCCCGGTAAAGGACGACCCCGCCCGACGCGCCGCCTGAGCGAAGGCGGGCAGCGCGCGAGCGCCCCAATCGTGCTAGAGCGCGGGCCCATGGACGAGACCACCGAGAAGGACCCCCTCCGCGCACGCCTCCAGCAGATGGAGAAGCAGGCCGAGCTGGGCGGCGGTGCGGACCGCATCGCCAAACAGCACGAGGCCGGCAAGCTCACCGCTCGCGAGCGCATCGACCTGCTCCTCGACCCCGGCTCCTTCTGCGAGCTGGACAAGTTCGTCACCCATCGCTCCACCGACTTCGGCATGGGCGACAAGAAGATTCCGGGCGACGGCGTCGTCACCGGCTACGGCACCGTCGAGGGCCGCCAGGTGTTCGTCTTCGCCCAGGACTTCACCGTCTTCGGCGGCTCGCTGTCCGGCGCCTATGCCCAGAAGATCTGCAAGATCATGGACATGGCCACCCGCGTGGGCGCGCCCGTCATCGGCCTGAACGACTCGGGCGGCGCGCGCATCCAGGAGGGCGTGGAGAGCCTCGCCGGCTACGCGGACATCTTCCTGCGCAACACGCTGGCCTCCGGCGTCGTGCCCCAGATTTCACTCATCATGGGTCCGTGCGCGGGCGGCGCGGTGTACTCGCCCGCCATCACGGACTTCATCATGATGGTGAAGGACACCTCGTACATGTTCATCACCGGCCCGGACGTCATCAAGACGGTGACGCACGAGGAGGTGTCGAAGGAGTCCCTGGGCGGCGCGCTGACGCACAACCAGAAGTCCGGCGTGGCGCACTTCGCCGCGGAGAACGAGCAGGCCGCCATCGTCATGACGCGCGAGCTGTTGTCGTTCCTGCCCTCCAACAACCAGGAGGACCCGCCCGTCCAGCCGTGTGATGACGACCCGTTCCGGGCCGAGGAGTCGCTCAAGACGATTGTCCCGAGCAACCCCAACAAGCCCTACGACATCAAGGACATCATCAAGGCCGTCGTCGACAACAAGCACTTCTTCGAGGTGCAGGAGCACTACGCGCGCAACATCGTCGTGGGCTTCGCGCGCATGAACGGCAAGAGCGTGGGCATCGTCGCCAACCAGCCCGCGGTGCTCGCCGGCGTGCTGGACATCGACGCCAGCGTGAAGGCCGCGCGCTTCGTGCGCTTCTGCGACTGCTTCAACATCCCCCTGCTCACCCTGGTGGACGTGCCCGGTTTCCTGCCCGGCACCGACCAGGAGTGGGGCGGCATCATCACCCACGGCGCCAAGCTGCTGTACGCCTTCGCCGAGGCCACCGTCCCCAAAATCACCCTCATCACCCGCAAGGCCTACGGCGGCGCGTACGACGTGATGGCGTCCAAGCACATCCGCGCGGACATCAACTACGCCTACCCCACCGCCGAAATCGCGGTCATGGGCCCCGAGGGCGCGGTCAACATCATCTTCCGCAACGAGCTGAACAAGGCGCAGGACGCCGCGGCCGAGCGCACGAAGCTGGTGAACGACTACCGCGAGAAGTTCGCCAACCCGTTCAAGGCGGCGGAGCTGGGCTACATCGACGAGGTCATCCGCCCCGAGGAGACGCGGGCCAAGGTCATCCGGGCGCTGGAGATGTTGAAGGACAAGCGGCAGGAGAACCCGCCGCGCAAGCACGGGAACATCCCGCTGTAGGCTCCCTTCCGGGCCCCTGGAGGCCTGCCCTCTGTCGGCTGGGGGGCAGGCAGGCTCGCGCGACACGGGAAATTCTCGTGCGGCTCGCGGGCTTTCACCGGGCCAGGAAAGGAACCCCCATTTTGCCCCACCGCCGACTCCTTCTGTTTCTCGCCGACGTCGAAGGCAACCTCACCGCACTGCGTCAGACGCTCAAGCGTGTCTGCGAGGCGGTGGACCTCCCCACGCCGGAGGTGAAGTGGGTGGAAACGCCCCCGGACGGGCTGGCCGATGCGGGCTGGCACGCCGCGGAGGTGGCCCTGCCTCCCGCCCCCGGTCGCAAGGCGCGCAAGTCCGAGCAGCCCTTCCTGGAGGAGCAGCTCGACGCCATGGCGCAGGCCATCTCCCAGGACTTCCGTGAGCGCACGCTGGGCATCTTCGTGGACCGGGAGCACAGCTACGCGCGCACGTGCGTCGCGGGCCCGGGCCGTCCCTCCAAGGCCGTGGAGGGCGAGGTGCTGGATGTGATGCGGCAGGCCGCTCGCTGGCTGGACGTGGAGACGGGCTTGCTGGCGCGGATGCTCGGGGGTGGCAACACCGCGCGCAACCTGCTGGCCGCGGCCGTGGATTTCGGTGGGGACGCCGCCGCGGTGCCGTCCAAGCCTCCGGAGCCGGATGAGGATGACCGGTTCGTCGAGGCGAAGCTCGCGCAGGCGCGGGCGTACATGGAGCAGTACCGCAGCGCGCGGAAGTAGCGCACGCGCGTGACGCCCGGAGGGGTCTTCCGGGCGGGAAGAGGTTCGAGACGTACCGGGTGGACTCGAGCGTGGAGGTGGAAGCCTCCACTCCCGGGTCCGTGGTGCGCTCGTGAGGGCCTGTCAGATGTGACGTCGGCGTGAGGCGCGCAACAGCACCGCGCCCGCCAGGAGCGTCAACAGGCCCAGATTCGACGAGTCCGAGGACGATCCACAGCCGCACCCGAGCGGTTCCTCGGGAGCGGGAACGAACGGGCCCCCGGGTCCGCCGTCCTGGGTGCCCGCGTCACCACTGGTCTGTCCGTCACCGTCCGCGTCCACGTGGCCCGCATCGGGTGCGATGCCTGCGTCCGTGTCGCCACCGGCGTCGGTTGCTCCCGCGTCATCTGCACCCGAATCCGGCGCGCCTGCGTCCGGCCCGATGCCCGCGTCATCCGCACCTGCATCCGGTTCACTGCTCGCGTCCGGTGTCCCCGCGTCTTCGTCACCTGCATCCGGCGCACTGCTCGCGTCCGGTGTCCCCGCGTCTTCGTCACCACCGGCATCCGGCACGCCAGCGTCCTCGGAGCCCGCGTCCGGCACGGGGATGCACACGCCAGACTGGCAAGAGCCGCCAGCGCACTCGGCGCCATCCTCTCGCTCCGGGTTCGAGCAGCTCCCCGTCAACGGGTTGCAGACTCCCGCCTCGTGACAGGAATCACTCGCGCCGCAGATGACGGGCGCGGCTCCCGCGCAGGCGCCTGCCTGACACGAGTCGATTCGCGTACAGGCGTTGCCATCGTCACACGAGGTGCCGTCCACGACGGGAACAGGAGGCGAGCACTGGCCGGTGGACCCATCACAGGTCCCCGCCGTGTGACATGCATCCCCGGTCGCGCACACCACGGGATTCGCTCCCGTACAAGCACCCGCCCGACAGGTATCGAGCTGGGTGCACGCATTGCCATCGTCACAAGAGCTTCCGTCCTCGGCAGGCACCGGAGGCGAGCACTGTCCCGTCGAGGCATCACACGTCCCCGCCGTGTGGCATGCATCGCCCGCCACGCACACCACGGGGTTCGAGCCCGTACATGCACCGGACCGGCACGTATCGCTTCGCGTGCACGCATTGCCGTCATCGCAAGCCGTGCCATCCACAACGGGCATCGGCGGCGAGCACCGTCCCGTCGCCACATCACACGTCCCCGCGGCAAGGCACGCATCGCCCGAGGAGCAGACCACGGGGTTGGCTCCCGCGCAGACGCCCGTCTGACACGTATCGACCTGCGTGCACGCATTGCCATCGTCACACGCTGTACCGTCCACGACGGGAACCGGCGGCGAGCACTGTCCCGTTGCCGCGTCACACGTCCCCGCCACGTGGCAGGAATCCCCCGCCGTGCACACCACGGGACTCGCGCCGGTGCAGGCGCCCGCCTGACACGAGTCGACCTGGGTGCACGCATTGCCATCGTCACACGCCGTCCCATCGTCCACGGGCATCGGCGGCGAGCACTGCCCCGTCGCCGCGTCACACGTCCCAGGCTTCATGCAGGGATTCGGCGCGGAACAGACCCACGGCTCCGCGCCCGCGCAGCGGCCGCCCAGACATGCATCCACCTGCGTGCACGCGTTGCCGTCGTCACACGCCGTCCCATCCGGCACGTTCATCGGCGCCGAGCAGGTCCCCGTCGCCGCATCACACGTCCCCGGCACCTGGCACGCGTCATCCACCGTGCACACCACCGGGTCCGAGCCCATGCAGACACCGGACTGACACGAGTCCTCGCGCGTGCACGCGCTCGCGTCGTCACACGATGTCCCGTCCACCTCGAGCACGTCCTCGGGGCACTCGGCGGAGTCGCCGCCACACACCTCCACCGCATCACAGACCCGGGCCGCGGGACGACACTCCACGCCCGCCGCGACGAAGCCATCCGCCGGGCATTCCACCTCGACACCGTCACACGACTCCGCCGCGTCACACGGCCCCGACACGGGCCGGCACACCGTCTGGACCTCCGCCCGGACCGGCCCACACGCCCCATCCTCGGCACCACCCGCCCCCACCGCGCACGCCTGACAGTCCGCCTCCACCCCTCCACCACACGCCCCGTCACAACACACGCCGTCGACACAGAAGCCGCTCGAGCACTGCCCTGCCGTCGAGCACTCCGCCCCATTCTCCAGCGGGTCCGTCACGAGCCTCGCCCGGATGCGAGCGAACTGCCGATAATCGTTGTACGCCACCAGGAACCGACCGGGCCCCGACGAGGCCACCCCAATGCGCCCCGCGCCCGAGGACGTGGTGTCCGTGATGAGGAACGAGGACGGGTCCACCGGCGACATCTGCGGCGAGAACCTGCGCCCATGCAGCGCGTGCTGGCTGTAGTTCACCGAGCCGCGGTGCCACGTCAGCAGATACCGCGTCCCATCGAACCCCAGCGTCGGCTGTCGCTGATAGACGACCTCCGTGGCGAGCAACAACGCCGAGGGGTCCACGACCACGCCGTCCGCCGCCCTCACCCGGCGCCCCTGCACCGTCGTCAGGACGACGCGCAGGTCCTCCCAGGCCACCAGGTAGTTGTTCCCGTCGAAGGCCACCGTGGGGGACTTCTCGCCATACGTCTCCGTGGCCAGCGCGATGCCCTGGGGGTCGAGCACGACGCCATCCGACGCCCTCACGCGCGCGCCGAAGATGTCCCCCGAGTACGGGAAGTTGCGCTCGTCTTCCCAGGCGACGAAGAACTGCCCGTTCCCCGAGGCGACCACGGGCCGGCGCTCCTGCAGCGCCTGGCCGGACACCGCGAAGCCCTGCGGTTCCATCACCACGCCATCCGACGCTCGCACCCGCGCGCCGAAGACGTCGCTGCGCTGCGGGTTGACCCGCAGATCCGTCCACGCGACCAGGTAGTACCCACCGCTGAAGCCCACCGACGGCGTCGTCTGGTCCGTCGCCGCCGTGGAGATGGGAATCGGCGTCGCGTCGAGCACCGCCCCGTCCGCCCCCACGCGCACCCCGAAGATGTCGCTGCTCCCCGAAACGCCCTCCGTGCGGCGCTGGAACACCACCAGGAACTGGTGGCCATCGGAGGCGACACTCGGCAGCTCCTCCAGGCTCGCCGTGGTCGCGATGAGCAGCGGAGACGCGTCGAGCACCACCCCGTCCGAGGCCCGCACCCGCACGGCGAGGATGTCGGCGACCTTCGCGCGAGCCCGGTCGTCCTGCCACACCACCAGGTACGTCCCCGAGGCGTGCGCCACCGCCGGCACCAGCTCCCGGCTCACGTCCACGGAGAGCACCTGCTCCGAATCCAACATCGCCCCCGACGCCTCCACCCGCGCTCCGGAGACCAGGATGTGGCTCGTGGAGCGCACCTCGTGCCACGCGACGAAATAGCGCGTCCCATCCGAGGCCAGCGCGGGCTGCCGCTCCTGGTCACTTGAGGCCGCGGCCACCCCCAACGCGAACGAGCTGCCCACCGTGCCGTTGCTCCCCACCGTCGCGGCGTGGAGGTCCGTCACGTTGGTCGCCACGGTGTGCTGCCAGGCCACCAGGAAGCCGTTCCCGTTCGACGCGACGCTCGCGGCCTCCTGCCGCTGCGCCGCCGTGGAGATGCCCAGTCCACTCGGGTCCAGGACCGCGCCGTCCAACGTCACCCGGGCGCCGAAGACATCCGGATTGCTGGAGCCATTGCGGAAGTCCGACCAGACCACCAGGAACAGGTTCCCATCGAAGGCGACCTTCCCGCTGGCCTGGATGCCGGCGAGCGAGGAGATGACGAACCCGCCCCCATCCAGCGAGCCCAGGTCCGAGGCGCGCAACCGCATGCCCCACAGCCGCCCGTTGGTGAAGGTGAGCAGGTAGTTCCCTCGCGCGTACCCCACCTGGGGCAACCAGTGATTCGTGGAGCCCGAGCCCCCCGCGAGCATGCGTCCGCCCACGTCCAGGATGGCGCCATCCGAGGCCCTCACCCGCGTGCCGTACACGTCATAGGTGTTGTTCGAGCGCCGCTCATCCTCCCAGACCACCAGGTAGTCCGTGCCGTCCGAGGCGATGGCCGGCCTGCGCTCATCCCCCGCGGCCACCGAGAGGTTCAGCCAGGCGCCATCGAGCACCCGGCCATCCGAGCCCCTCACGCGCGCGCCCTTCAGGTCCGAGTAGGGCCCCGTCGTCGGGTGGACCTGCGCGTCCTCCCACGCCAGCAGGAAGTCCTGCCCGTTGGACGCGACGGCGACACTCCGCTGGTCCCCCGTGCCCGCCGCCAGCACCAGGCTGCCCACGTCCAGCACCCGCCCATCGGCGGCATCCACACGCGCGAAGAACAGCTCGTCCTGGGTGAAGATTCGATTCTCCCAGGCCACCAGGTAGCGCCCGCCACCGAAGGCCACCGCCGCGCGCGTGTTCGACAGCGCGTTGGGTACCGGCACCGGCACGTCCACCTCGATTTCCGGCGACACCAGCGGGTCCAGCATCGCCGGCCAGCTCGAGTCCTCCAGCACCCGCGTCGGCACGCGCATCACCAGCACCTCGCCGTCGCGCACGGTCTCGACCGCCGTCCTCCGCCCGGCCGCGTCCACCCACGTCGCCAGGCCATAGCGCGCGCCCAGCTTCGTCACCGGGTCCACGAAGTGATGGCCGTGCTCCGTCCGCCCCGCGTACGCCAGCCCCTCCACCGCCACGCGCACCTCGAGGTCACCTTCCCCCTCGGGCGCCCGCGCCCACTCCCACCGCTGCTCCATGCCTCCGTCGTCGTTCTCCAGCACCTCCACCACCGCCCCACGCGAGAGCGACAGCGCGCCATCCTCCCGGACGGACACCTCCAGCGCCCCCAGCAGCGAGCGTCCACCACGCGACACCGCCACCGTGCGCACCGACAGCGGCGCGCCCGTGACGGGCTTCGAGCGTGTCTTGGCCGCCCCACCCTCCACCACCTCCAGGTGACGGGGGGACAGCCGCGCAGTGCCCCCCGGGTCCACCCGGAGCGCATAGGTGCCCTGGTCTCCCGTGAAGCCGCCCTCCCGCGCGACACGGAACGCGCGCTCCGCCCGGCGCACCACGCCCTGCACATCCAGGGGCACAGACACGGAGGCGCTGGGTCCCCGCGACACCTCGGGTGACGAAGGGGGTGGGTCCGACGGACGGCAGCCGGTCATGCCCAGCCAGACGGCGAGCAGGACCCCGCCCCCCAGCGCGGAGAGCCGAGACGAAACGATGGAGATGGATGGCACTTGGAAACCCCGCCCGAACCGTGGACGGCCCCTGGGGTCAGCATAGCCGAGTGCCGACGTGACGCGCTTCCCGCCAATAACGGGGCCCATCCAACCCAGGCAAAACGAGTCGGCCCGTGGTAGACGGGCGCCCATGCCCAAGATCCGCAAAGTGCTCGTCGCCAATCGCGGCGAGATCGCCATCCGGGTGATGCGCACCTGCAAGGAGCTCGGCATCGCCACCGTGGCGGTGTACTCGGAGGCGGACCGCGCCGCCCTGCATGTCCGCACCGCGGACCAGGCCATCTTCGTCGGCCCTCCGCCCTCCCGGGAGAGCTACCTGGTCCAGCAGCGCATCCTCGACGCCGCCAAGGCCGCCGGCGCGGACGCCATCCACCCCGGCTATGGCTTCCTCTCCGAGAACGCCTCGTTCGTGCGCGCCTGCGAGGCCGCCGGCATCACCTTCATCGGTCCGCCGGCCTCCGCCATGGACGCCATGGGTGAGAAGACCCGCGCCCGCGCGAACATGATCAAGGCCGGCGTGCCCGTGGTCCCCGGCACCACCGAGCCCATCGCCACCGAGGCCGAGGCGCGCGAGTACGCGCAGAAGATCGGCTTCCCCATCATGCTCAAGGCCGCGGGCGGCGGCGGCGGCAAGGGCATGCGCCGCGTCGAGGGGCTCGGTGACTTCGAGTCCGCGTGGCGCTCCGCCAAGAGCGAGGCGCTCAACGCCTTCGGCAACGACGCCGTCTACATCGAGAAGTATCTCGAGAAGCCACACCACGTCGAAATCCAGGTGTTCGCCGACACGCACGGCAACGTCATCCACCTGAACGAGCGCGAGTGCTCGGCGCAGCGCCGTCACCAGAAGGTGGTGGAGGAGACGCCCAGCCCCATCCTCACGCCGGAGCTGCGCTCGAAGATGGGCGAGGTCGCGGTGAAGGCGGCCAAGGCCGTCAACTACGTGGGCGCGGGCACGGTGGAGTTCCTGGTCGACGTGCACCGCAACTTCTACTTCCTGGAGATGAACACGCGCCTCCAGGTGGAGCACCCGGTGACGGAGTGGGTGACGGGGCTGGACCTGGTCGCGCTGCAGATCAAGGTCGCCGAGGGGGAGAAGCTGCCCCTGCTCCAGGCGCCCGAGCCGCAGGGCCACTCCATCGAGGTCCGCGTGTACGCGGAGGACCCGTCGCGCAACTTCATGCCCAGCCCGGGCAAGATTACGTACCTGCGCGTGCCGGGCGGTCCCAACGTGCGCGACGACTCGGGCGTGTTCCCCGGGTACACGGTGCCCAACGTCTACGACCCGATGATCTCCAAGCTGTCCGTGTGGGCTCCCACGCGGCGCGAGGCCATCGCCCGGGCGCAGCGCGCGCTGTCCGAGTACGTGGTGAAGGGCATCACCACCAACATCCGCTACCTGCGGGCGATTCTGGCGCACCCGGAGTTCGTCGAGGGCGACTACGACACGGGCTTCCTCGGCCGCGAGCACACCACGCTGCAGGGCGTGGAGGACCCGAAGCTCAGCGAGATGGCGCTCCTGGCCAGCGTCGTCTTCGCGCATCAGCGCGACGCCAAGCGCGCCAAGACGCTCCCCGGCGCCAAGGCCGCGAGCAGCTCCGACACGGGCCAGGTCAGCGCGTGGCGCCAGGCGCTGCGCTCGCGTCGCCGCTAACCCCACCCTGAGGCTCACGAGACTTCCATGCGCTATTTCACGAAGCAGCAGGGACAGAAGGAAGCGGTGCCGGTGGACCTGGAGGCGCTGGGTGGCGAGCGCTACAAGCTCACCGTCAACGGCGTCACGTACCAGGTGGACGCGCTCGCGCTCGAGCACGGCACCATGAGCATGTTGGTGGACGGCCAGTCCTACAGCGTCGAGTTCGAGGAGAACGGCGACGAGGTGGGCGTGATGTTGCGCGGCCAGGTGAGCCGCTTCGACGTCGCGGACGAGCGTCGGCTGCGGCTGCGCGCGGGCACGGCGGGCTTCTCCGTGGAGGGCAAGCAGCTCGTCACCGCGCCCATGCCGGGCAAGGTGGTGAAGGTGCTGGTGAAGGTGGGCGACGAGGTGAAGGAGGGCCAGGGCCTGGTGGTGGTGGAGGCCATGAAGATGGAGAACGAGCTCAAGAGCCCCAAGGCGGGCAAGGTGACCGAGCTGTTCGCCAAGGAAGGCACCACCGTGGAGAACAACGCGAAGCTCGTCGTCGTCGAGTAGTCGCACGTGGCGGCGCGTGCCCCGTAGCGCGCGCGCCGCTACTCCGTCATTCAGGGCCGGGGCGACAGTCCGAAGCGCCTCGCCTCGTAGGGGTCGTCCGAGTCGAGCCCCAGCGCCTCCACCCGCGTGAGCGCCTTCGACAGGGGCGCGGGCAGCGGCGCCTCCACGAGCGGAGGCAGTCGCAGCGGGCCGGAGTGGGACTCAAGCAGCTCCGGCGAGTCAGCGTCCAGCCAGTAGCGCACCAGGAAGTGCCGCTGTTGGAGCGTGCCTCGCGACAGGCGCTGTCCCTTCGCGTCCACGGCGATGGCGGCGATGGGCCGCCGCAGCTTGTTTCCCTGAAGCGCGAAGCCCGTGGGCAGCTCTCCGTCCAGCAACCAGCGGACGGCGACGAGCGCGGTGGCGGCGGGGCCCTGACGCGTCCAGGAGCGCAACTCCACCTGGGGCAGCGGCGGCCACTCGGGCCCTCGGGCCTGGACCGTGAGGTCCACGACGCACACGCCCTGGAACGCCAGCTTCAGCGCGCGGGTGCCCTTGGGCACCGCGGTGATGAGCGCCAGTCGTCGAGGCTTCGCCGCGGCGCCGAGCGACTCGAAGTAGCGGTCCACCGGCGCGCCCTGGTCATCCAGCAACACCCACTGGAAGTCGGACGCGGGCGGCCTCCCCGCTCCATCCTGGAGCTGGATTCGGACGGGCTCCGCGTCCCGGTGCGAGAAGTCGATGGCCACCAGCTCCGCGGACGGCGGGGGCTCCACCGTGGCCCCGCCCCGGAACACCCAGGCCCGGTGGACCCGGACCTTCCCCTCGCACTCATCCCTCTTCGCGACAGGGGATGCGGCCAGGAGTGCAGCGGCGAGCACCACGAGCAACGAGGACATGCCGCGAGCGTAGGCACGGCATCCCCTGGATTGCACCTGCATCCCGGGTGCACCAACTCGCGCGAGGCATTCAGCGGTAGTACGGGGACAGCGCGGCGGTGATGCGGGCAATCAGGTCCGTCGTCTGCAGCCTCTCATCGGCGCTCAGCGTGGGCAGCGCGGCGGTGAGCGAGTCACGCGCGGACATCAGGATGGAGTACGCGGCCAGCGTCTGGTGCAGCTTCAGGATGTCCACCATGGCGCGCCGCGCGGCGTAGCCTCGCACCCCATCCGAGTTGAGCAGGATGCCCTGCACGTCCGCCAGCACCAGCGACGTCAGCGCGGGAGCGTCGGGCGGGTTGGCGCTGAAGGGGCCTCGCTGCGCCGCCGGGTCCAGGTACAGCCGCGCCAGGAGCCTGCGCGCCAGGTCATCCGCGCGCGACGCGTAGTGAGCGGGTGCCCCAGGAGGAATGACCAGCGGCGGCCGAACCTGCTGCATCGCGAGCTGATACGCCTGTGTCTGCACCGCCGGGCTGCCCGCGCGCACGAACTGGAGCACGGGGTTGGCCGTCGCGTTGAACCGGCCCGCCAGCGACGCATACAGGAGGGGGTGCGAGACATTCAGCAGGGTGTTCATCGCCACGTTCATCGCGGGCACGTAGAACTTCGTCAGCGGCTCGTCGGTGCGGTCATACCGGTTGCAGTACGGTTCGACGCGCGCGTCCACGTCCGTGCAGTACGGCTGCGTGGGCAGGTCCGGGGACAGGCCGTAGAGGTAGCGCACCGCCTGCACGTCATAGGCCCCCGGCGTGTCGCCATACACGGCGTCCCGAGGGTCCAGGTACTCCATCACCGAGCTGGAGCGCGCCCCCGTCGCGCCGCCGTCGTACACCCGCGAGCCCGCGAAGTTGTGCCGCAGCCCCAGCGTGTGCCCCACCTCGTGCAGCACCAGGTACGTGAGGTACGCCTCCACCTTCTGCTTCTTGGTCAGCGGTGAGCCGGGCTCGACGAAGAGCCCCTCGGCCTCCGCGCCCTGCTCGAGCAGCGCCTCCGCGTGGAAGTCACACCGCGTCTCGCCCCCCATGCCGGCCCAGGACATCCGCAGCGACGAGGCGGGCCGCTCGAAGGCCACCAGCGCGCCCACGTCCCCTGAGAAGGTCTGGTGCGCCACCTCCAGCCAGTTGCTGCCCAGGTAGATGCTGGCGCCGCGAATCTCGCCGGTGTTCGGATTGGTCCGCCAGTCGGCGAAGGCGAACGACGCCGCGCGGTCCGGGTCGACGATGAGGTGGTTCTCGTCATCGCGACCGAAGTCGCTCGAGCTGTCCCCCATCACCGCCTGGAGCACCGGGAAGCCGAAGGCCGCGTTCCACCCCTCGATGCCCCGCTTCACCGCGCCCACCAAATCGTAGTCCTGGAAGCGCGGGTCCGCCTGCACCGTGAGGAGGCTGGGGGTGATGCGCCAGCGGATGGGCGTCATGCCCGGCTGGATGGCCCACTTCGCGGCCACGCGCTCGGTGGCGCCTCCCGAGTTCGGTATCAGCTTCGGCTCGCTCAGGAAGTAGTGCTCCCGCGCGGGCGAGGGCGTGGGCACATAGCCCGGGCTCTCCTGGTAGCGGCGCAGCGCGATGCTCAGCGTGCCCGACGTGCGGAAGGGGTTCTCTTCCAGATACAGCTGCGACATCTCGTCCGGCAGGTTCGAGTAGCCGGTGAAGACCTGCTCGAAGGTGACGCCGTCCGCGATGGGCCGCAGCTTCTGAGCCAGGCTCAGCTCCACCTGGAACTGCGCGCGCATCAGCACCGCGTTCAAGTCCCCCATCACCCCGAAGCGGTTGAGCCCCGCCGCCGGGTCGATGAGCACGTACTGCTCCGCGCCCCGCCGCCGGTGGAACGGCGCGTGGTCCTCCACGATGGGGTACGCCTCCACCAGCACCTGCGGGTCGAAGATGTCGCTCAAGACCTTGCGGTCATCCACGTCCAGGACGAACAGCTTGCCGTTCTGCTCCTTGAAGCTCACCACGCGCGTGCCCAGCGAGCTGGCCGCGAAGTAGGCGGCGCCACCCGGGTGGTACTGCTGGATGTACGCGGACAGGAACCACTTCGACGCCAGCTGGTCCCGACGGATGGCCAGATAGAAGCCGCGTCCCGAGTCCTCCACCACGCCTCGCAGCTTCTGCTCCACCTGCTGCCGCTCGGCGGCCCCCACCTCCCGAGGTACCGCCACGAAGGCCCCCTCCAGCACCTCGTCCGGCAGCGCCACGTCCGGAGTGTCGGGAGGAGCCTCGCCACAGCCCGTCCCCCACATCAGGGCCAGCGACAACACTCCCACCCACGAGCACCGAGGGAACCGCTTGCGTCCGCGCATCGCGTGTCTCCGATTCCGGGTCGCGCGAGGAGGCGCGCCCACGAACAGGTCAACGACGCGCCCGCACCATCTTCCCGGGAGGGGACACGATTCCTCCGCCCGCCACGAGTCAGCCCTCAACTTTAAATGCGACCCGCGCAACCCAGATGCTTTTGCTACTCAGTTCGACCCGAGCGGTCGCTCACCTGGAGGCACCATGCGGAGCTGGAACATGAAGGGGCTGTGGTTGGCTTTCGCGCTGTTGGCGGGCTGTGGCGGCACCGAGGCCACGGACGGACAGGCCGAGGCGGCCGCCCCCGAGCTGGCCCAGACGGAGGCCGCCCTGGAGTACAACGAGGAGTTCCACTGCATCGTCATGACGCCCACGGTGCGCTGCAACAGCGGCCTCCAGATGTACGCGTACTGGAGCGACGAGCTCGGCCACTACTTCATCCCCCGCAACATCTGTGGCAGCCGCGGGCCCATCGTGTGCCCGCTCTAGTCACTCCCTCACACTCCTAGTGTGAAACGGCGCCCTGGCCCGCCGCGTGGTTTGTTCGCACGCAAACCAGGTGGCAGACTGGGGCGTCATGAAGGTCACTGGTCGCCGAGTCCTGCTCGCGGCCCTGGGCGCGTCGCTGTCGGCGTGCGCGTCCCGGCCCGCCCCTCCGGTCCTGCACTACAGCTTGGGCATCTCCCGAGCCGACTACCGAGACTACGGTGGTGCGAAGGCCAACCCCTGCGACGCGGAGCAGCGCTGGTTGTCGGACGAGCTGACGGCCATCAACGGCGTGCTGGCGCGCTTCGTCAACGGCACGGACAAGCTCGACACGCCCGCGTCCCCGGACCACGCGCAGCAGGTGGAGCTCCTGAAGGAGGCCCAGCAGACGCTGCCTCCGGTGCTGGCGGTCCACGAGAACAACCTGCGGGGCCTGTCGCGCTGCGGGTTCAAGGACAAGGGCGCCTTCCCGGAGATTTCGCGCCGGGGCGGTGAGCTGGTGAAGGAGGCGCGCGAGCGGCTGTCCAGCGCGGACTCGGTGCTCGCCGCCGTGTCGCTGCGCCAGGCGCAGGACACGTGGAAGGAGGAGTCGCCCCAGCGCGAGGCCACCGCGCGCGGCACGTGGTGCACCGCCGACCCGAAGATTGGCGAGGCCACGGTGTTCTACGCGCGCGCCGCGCTGGACGGCACCTTCCGGTGGCACTTCTGCGACGGCTCCCTCGTGGAGCAGCGCGCCGGCGCGGAGCCGACCTACGTGGAGCCCGAAGGGCTCAACAAGCGCGACCGTCGCCGCATCCAGCCCCCGCGCTACCTGGAGGCCGCCGCCAACTTCCCGGCCGAGGAAATCGACCGGCCGCCGGAGACCGGCACCCCGAAGAGCGCCTCTCCGACGCCCTGACGTTCTACAGTCCGGGGACCACCGGGCGGCCTTTCGCCGCCCCCTGCCCCGGAAAGCCGCCCCATGCGACACGCCGCCGCCGTCGCCCTCGTGATGCTCTGCTCGCTGCCCGCGCTCGCGGCGCGGCGGGAGGGCACCTGTGAGGTCCGGGTGATGGGAGGCCTGCAGCTGGCCTTCTCCGGCAAGGGCGGCACGCAGTCCGCCACCTCGGACCACTGGTTGTCCCCCGAGGAGATGCGCGCGATCTACGAGAAGATCCACAGCCGGATGAAGGCGGACCCGAAGAAGGCGCAGGCCGCCGCCGCGAAGCTCGCCGCGAAGGGGACCATGAGCGGCCCCTTGTCCATCCACTGCATCAGCGCCGGCGGCATCCAGTCCGCGAGCCTGAGCATCCTCTCCGGGCAGAACACGAAGGAGAGCGTCCCCTTCAAGCCCGGCGCGTACCCGCTCGTCACGCTGGACGAGAAGCCGGGTGAGCTGCCCGTGGCGCTGCGCCTCAAGGGCGTCAACTACATGCTCACCGTGCCCGGCGTCCTGGTGCTGACGCGGTTCGACGGACGCGGCGTGGCCGGCACGTTCAAGTTCACCGCCCGCACGCACAGCTCCGCCAACAAGAAGGACGTCACCGAGCGCACCATCCGGGTGGAGGGCAGCTTCGATCTGCCCTGCCCCGTGAAGAGCCGCGTCTGCAGCTAGCCGTGCGGGGCGCGCGGCGAAGCTCCGGAATCGGAAAAAGCGTCTGCATTTGCAATTCGGCTACAGTGGCGTCCGCGGTCGTCCCCCACGCCACGGAGCACCTCCATGCAGCTTCGCCCCTTCCTCGCGTCCCTCGCCGTCGGCCTGTCCCTCATCGCCTGTGGTGGCGGCGCGCCCGCGAGCGAGCCGGTGAGCCCGGAGGCGCCCCAGACGGAGACCTCGACGAGCGCCCAGGTCTCCTGCTGGGACGAGTGCTACCAGGCCAACGCCTGGTGTCCGTCCCAGTGCGGGGTCTCGAGCGAGGTGTGCGCCCAGGCCATCGCCGTCTGCTACGACTCGTGCGAGCGCGGCGTGGGCCCCTGGCTGCCCTGCTGAGCGTCACCTGCCCGCGGCCGTGGAGCGCTCCGTCATGGACAGCTCCACGGTGTGGCTGCTCTCCGGCGAGAGCTCGAGGTTCATCTGGCAGGTCTCGATGTGGCGCGGCCCCATCGCGCAGACAGTGAACGTGCCCGCGCGCACCTTGGGGAAGCTGGCCATGCCCTGCGCATCCGTCTTCAACTGCTCCGGGTGCAGTCGACGCGGCCGGCCCTCGCTCACGATGGCCACCGTGATTCCGGGCACCGGCTTGAGCCCCCAGGAGTCGAGGGTCCGCACGTAGACGCGACCCAGTCGCGACGGCTCCAGCGTGCGGGGGTCCTCGGGGTCCTCGATGGGCATCGAGCCCGCGTCCGGCGAGCCCGCGTCGGTGGCGACCATGGCTCGGGGCTCGTGCGCCAGGTGCCGCCGCAGGAGCGCCGCGAGCGACAGGGACACCCCGACGCCCGCGATGGCGATGACCCAACGAACCCCTCGGTGCATACCCGAGCTCCCTGGCTTCCCATCCGTTGAGGACGACGGCCCGACGTTGGAAGCCTAGCATTCCGCGGACTCGGGCCCGCGTCGGTGGACATGGAGGCGAACGGGCCCGCATCGAAATTCCGCAGGCTCGCCCGGGACTGGTAGGGTCCGGCGCCGCTCCACTTCCCCCCGGCTTTCGCGTCACACGAGGTCCCCCGCATGGAGATGCTCTGCACCTTGCGCAGCGTCACGGAGGCGCAGCGCGGCGCCCTGCTTCAGGCCCCCGAGCGCCTGGAGGACTTCCTCGACGACGACGAGGACTTCGGAGACGCGAAGGGCGGGGCGTTCCTGGAGCTGGACATCGGCGAGGCGTGGCACGCCCTCCAGTACCTGCTCACCGGCACCGCGTGGGAGGGCAGCGCGCCGTTGGACTTCCTCGTCCGCGGCGGTGACGACGTGGGCGACATCCCCTCCGACGAGGGCACCGCGCGCGTCTTCGCGCCCGCGCAGGTGAAGGCGCTCGCCACCGCGCTGAAGGACGTCTCCGAGAACACGCTGCGCCGCCGCTTCGACCCGGCGAAGATGCAGGCCCAGGACATCTACCCCGGCACCTGGGACGAGCCGCCCGAGGACAGCGACCCGCTCGAGGAGGTGCTCTCCTACTTCGAGGAGCTGCAGAAGTTCGTCGCCCAGGTGTCCCGTCGCGACGGCGCGCTGCTGGTGCACATCGGCTGAAGGGCTGTCAGCCCATCACCACGTCGTGCCCCAGCTTCACCACCAGCGCCAGCACCACGGCGAGCACCACCTTGCGCACCAGGGTGTCGCCGCCCTTCACCGCCAGGTGCGCGCCCAGCCACGCGCCGATGAACTGGGCCGCGGCCATGGGCAGCGCCACCTTCCACAGCACCACGCCCTTGAGCGAGAACAGGATGACGGACGCCAGGTTGGAGGCGAAGTTCACCACCTTCGCGTCCGCGGACGCTCGCGCCAGGCCGTGGCCCAGGAGCGTGTTGAAGCCGACGATGAGGAAGGTGCCCGTCCCCGGGCCGAAGAACCCGTCATAGGTCCCGACGGCCAGCGCGATGAGCGCGCCGATGGCCTGCGCGCGTGAGCGGGGCGAGGGCTGCGCGTGCGCCGGGGCCGTGGGGGGCGCGCGGCGGAAGGCGAGGAACACCGCCACCGCGATGAGCAGCACCAGCACCAGCGGCTTGAGCACCTCCGGCTTCACCAGCAGCACCAGCGCCGCGCCCGCGAACGCGCCGCCCAGGCCCAGGGGGAACGTCGCGCGCGCGAGCTTCCAGTCCACCAGCCCCGCGCGCGAGAAGCGCACCAGCGCCGCGAACGAGCCGAACACGGACTGGCCCTTGTTGGTCCCCAGCGCCACGTGCGGGGGCAGCCCCGCCGTCAGGAGCGCCGGCAGGGTGATGAGCCCGCCGCCACCGGCGATGGCATCCACCATGCCCGCCACCAGCGCCGCGACACACAGCAGCAGCAGGTGCTGCGCACTGACGTCCACCAGTAGGTCCACCCTGTGTCTCCCTCGCCTCGAGCGGCGCCTGGGTACCACGGGCCACGCGGCGCCGTCGCGGCTGCTCGCTTCTTGCGTCCCCCTCCACCTTGGGCGTCAATGCCCGGGTCGTTTCACCTCCGAGGTCTTCATGCTCGCCTCCCTCTTCACCGTGCTGGCGCTCACGCTGGCCTCGGCTCCGCCCTCGCAGGACCCCAGCGCGCCCACCTGCCGGGTGATGAACAGCCAGGTGGCGTGTGGATATGGGTGCAAGTCCGACTCGAACCGCGCGCGCTGTGCGCAGACGCCCCAGGGGCGCTGTCAGCTCATCGACGGGCAGGCGGTGTGCTTCGACCCGCCGGCGTACGTGGTGAAGGCGTATGGCGCGGCGCTGCCGGAGCCCGAGTGCAAGGCCATCGACGGGGCGGTGGCGTGTGGGTACCACTGCGTGACGCAGCCGGGTCGGGTGAAGTGCGCGAAGTCGCCGGCCGGGGTGTGCAAGGCCCGCGGAGGCGAGGTGGAGTGCTTCGACCCGCCGGCGGTGGTCTTCGCGGTGTACGGCAAGGAGACGCCCCGCGCGGACTGCCGCAGCAACGGGGTGGAGCTGACGTGCGGCTACAACTGTCTCAACGCGTCAGAGGGTGTGCGGTGCACCCGGACGCCGGCGGGGGTGTGCAAGATTTCGAGCGGGCGCATCACCTGCTTCGACCCGCCGGCCGCGGCCCTGTGCACCTGGAAGCGCGCGATGCCGGCGCCGGAGTGCCGCAACACGGAGTCCGGCCCGGCGTGTGGATATGCGTGCACGACGGCGTTCTCGAAGTCCGCGTGTGCGTCCACGCCCTCGGGCATCTGCAAGGTGTTCGACAGCGAGGTGCACTGCTTCGACCCGCCCGTCGAGCAGCAGGCGGACCCGGCCTGCCTGTCGGTCTTGGGGATGGCGGTGCTGGACGGGGCCACGCCCTGACGCAGGGTATGAGCCCTCCGCCCCGCCGTCTGCTTTGAGCCTTCCGGGGAGAGCGGTAGGGTTGCCGTCTTCTCGCAGCAGGAATGGAGCAGAACCGCGCATGGCGGAGGGTGACGTCCGTCAGTATTGGGTCCGCAACGACAGGGGCACCCTGTGGGGACCCCTCACCCTGCCGACCATCGAGCTGCTCATCGACAGCGGCGCCATCAAGGGCAAGCTCCAGGTCTCCGAGGACGGGCTGAACTTCGCCTTCCCCTGGCGCTTCCCCGAGGCCCGTGAGGTGTTCCCGCGCGAGCTGTGGGGTGACGGCGCGCCGGCGAACCTCGGTCCCGGGCCCCAGGCGCCGGCAGCGCGCCCCGATGTCCCCGTGGCCGGGCCGGGCGGTGTGCCGATGGCGGGCCCAAGCGGTGTGCCCACGGCCGGTCCGGGTGCGGCTCCGATGGCGGGTCCGGGCGGTGTGCCCATGGCCGGTCCGGGTGCGGCTCCGATGGCGGGGCCGGGCGCCACGCCGATCGCCCGCCCGGGTGTTCCCATGGCGGGACCCGGTACGGCCCAGATGGCGCGTCCAGGTGTCCCCATGGCGGGACCAGGTGCGCCCATGGCGGGCCCGGGTGCGGCGCCGAACGCGCGCCCTGGAGTCCCCATGGCGGGCCCAGGTGCCCCGATGGCAGGCCCGGGTGCTCCGGTAGCGCGTCCAGGTGTCCCCATGGCGGGACCAGGTGCCCCCGTGGCGGGCCCAGGAGTTCGGCCGGGGGATCCTCGGGCGCCAGGGAACCCGACGCAGGCCGCACGGCCTCAAGTTCCAGGCACGGTTCCCGGAGCACCCGGAGCCGTCGCACGGCCCGCCGCGCCGCCCAACGCGGCCACCGGACAGCCCCAGGTCGCCACGCCGCAGGCGGGAACCGTCCCTCCATCCGGCCCCGGCGCGGCCCCCTTCCCCTCCACGGGAGCCTCGCCCGCCGTCTCCACCGAGGCCTCGCCCTACGCGATGCCCTCGCAGGGTCAGCTCGAGCGGACCTCGCCGCTGAACCTCTACGGCCGCATCGCCTCCGCGGAGCAGACGGGCCTGCTCAAGCTGGCGCTCGCGGACCGGGTCACCCTGATTCACTTCCGCAAGGGCAACCCGGAGTTCGTCGACTCCAACCACCCCGAGGACTCGCTGGGCACCTCGCTGATGGGCGCGCGGCTGCTCACGCCCGAGCAGCTCCAGCAAGCCGAGTCCGCCAAGGAGCGCTTCGGCGGAGACCTGCTCGCCGCGCTCTTCGGACTCGGTCTCCTCCAGCCCGCCAGCGCGTTCTCGATTCTGGCGCAGCGAGCCTCCAGCATCCTGTTCAAGGGCCTGCGCGCCGAGTCCGGCATGTTCGCCTTCGAGCTGCGAGAGCTGGCGGGCAACAAGGCCATGCCGCTGGGCAACCGGTGGGCGGTGCTCAGCGACACGGTGCGCCGCATGCCCTCCGCGGACATCAGGCGTCGGCTCATGCCGGTGCTCAACCTGCCCATCATGAAGTCGGGCGGGATGGTGGCCGCGAGCGAGCTGCGGCTGACGCCGCACGAGGTTCGCGCGCTCACGGTCATCGACGGTGTGCGCTCGGTGGCGCAGCTCCTCGCGGACTTCCCGCAGGACGCCGACCACCTGCTGCGCCTGGCCTTCCTGCTGCGCGAGCTGGACGCGGTGTCCTTCGCGGCCGCGCGCCCGGCTCCCGCGACGGCGGCGGGCCCCACGGCCGCCGTGCAGCCCGGACCTGCGCCCACCGCGGGTCCCACGGCCCAGCCCGGACCTGCTCCCGCCGCGGGTCCCACGGCCGCGCCCCGCCCCGCCCCGCCGCCAGGGGCACAGGCTCCAACCTCCGCGCCTGGAAATCCCCCGGGAGCGGGCTCACCGCAGGCCGCGCGCCCAGGCAATCCGCCCGGCACCGCCGCGCCGGCAGCGGCCCGTCCGGGCAATCCTCCCGGAGCCGCCGCGCCGCGTCCGCCGCCCGTCGTCGGAGCGGCGCCTGCCCGTCCGGCGAGCCCCGCGCCCGCCGCGCCCGCGCGTCCCGCGCCGCCCACGGTCTCCGGCCCTCCGCCGGGCGCCGACGAGATTCCGGCGCTCAAGCAGCTCGCGATGGCGTTGAAGCAGCAGACCCACTTCCAGCGGCTCGGGTTGACGGAGCAGGCGGACGGCAGCGCGGTCAAGGTCGCCTACTTCCGTCTGGCCAAGCTGTACCACCCGGACACGCTCCCGCAGGGGGCGCCGCCGGAGCTCGAGAAGCTCAAGGCCGAGGTGTTCGCCTACATCGGCGATGCGTACCGGACGCTGTCCGACGACAAGAGCCGGGCGGCCTATCTCGAGGAGCTGAAGAGTGGTGGCGCCGGGGCGGAGGTGGACATCAACGCCATCCTGATGGCGGAGGAGCTCTTCCAGAAGTCGTGCATCCTGGTGAAGGCGCGCAAGTTCCCGGAGGCCGTGAAGATGTTGAACGAGGCCATCCAGCTCAACGCCGAGGAGGCGGAGTTCTACGCCTGGCGGGGCTATGCGCGGTTCTTCACGGCGGCGGACAAGAAGGCGGCGCAGCCGGAGGCGTTCCGGGAAATCCAGAATGCCATCAAGCGCAACGAGCGGTGTGCGCCGGCGCACTACTTCCTCGGGGTGATTGCGAAGCTGACGGGAGACACCGCGGGGGCGCTGAAGCACTTCAAGCGGACCGTGGACCTTCAGCCAGACCACATCGACGCTCAGCGGGAGATTCGCATGGCGGCCCAGAAGAAGTAGGGTGCGCCCCCCATCCGGAGGGGCCAGGGGCCCCGCGGGTGGAGTCGAAGGAGACAGCAACGTGTCGCTCACCGGGAAGCAACGCCGCCATCTGCGCGCGCTCGGACACCACCTGGAGCCGGTGGTCATCGTCGGTCAATCCGGCGTCACCGAGGGCGTCATCGCCGCCGTCGAGCAGGCGCTGCACGACCACGAGCTCATCAAGGTGAAGATCAACGAGGGCCCCGAGACGCGCCAGGAAGCCGCCGCGCGCCTCGCCGAGGGCACCAGCGCCGAGCTGGCCCAGCTGTTGGGCCGCACGGCGCTGCTCTTCAAGAAGCGCAAGGAGAAGTCCAAGTTCGAGAAGTTCTGACAGGCCGTCCCCGAGGCCCGCACGTCCGCTTCACTTGCCGCTGAAGCGGGCCTCGCGGCGCTCGAGGAAGGACTGGACGCCCTCGGCGGCGTCCTCCGTCTTCACCAGCTCCAGCAGCCGGGGCAGCAGCGTGGCCCTGGCCGCGTCGGGCCCTTCGTGCACCGCCTGTCGCGCGGACGCGAGCGTGGCCTGCACGCCCAGCGGGGCCTGCTTCGCCACCGTCTCCGCCAGGGCGAGCGCCCGCTCCAGGTGCCGGCCGCGCTCCACCACCTCCTGCACCAGGCCGATGCGGTAGGCCTCGCGCGCGTCGAACTCATCCCCGGTGAGCAGCCACCGCATGGCGTTGCCCCAGCCCGCGCGCTGCGGGAAGCGCACGGTGGCGCCGCCGAACGGGAAGATGCCGCGCTTGATTTCAATCTGTCCGAAGCGCGCGTCCTCCGAGGCCACGGTGATGTCCGCCGCGAGGACGAGCTCGATGGACAGCGTGAGGCACAGTCCCTGGACGGCGAGCACCAGGGGCTTGGTGCGCGGCGGCCCCTGGATGCCCCACGGGTCGATGAACCCCTCCGCGTAGAGCGGCTCGCCGCTGGAGAGCACGGGCGCGACGCTCGCCAGGTCCAGCCCCGCCGAGAAGTGGTCGCCCACCGCGAAGATGACCATGCACCTCACGTCCGGGTGCCGGTCCGCCTCCGTCACCGCGGACGAGAGTCCGCGCAGCATGCCCACGTCGAACGCGTTGCGCTTCTCCGGCCGGTGGATGCCGATGAGGGCGAGGTGTCCGCGCACTTCCAGGGTGATGCGAGGGTCCGACGGGCTCATCAGCGCTCCACGGTGAAGGTGGACGCGCATTGTCCGTCACGCGGCGCCACGCGCACCATCACACGAGTCACGCCGTCCAGCGCACGACGTTCAGGGACTCGGTCCACCGTCAGCGCGTGAAGCCCGCCGTGCTCGCGGCCAGCTCCGCCGCCACGCCCAGTCGCTCCAGCAACGCGGGCCCGAAGTACTGCCTGCGCGACTCTCCGCCCTTCGCGTTCACCAGGTCCGGAGTCTCCACGTAGCCCACGTAGCCCCCCGCGAGCCCCAGCACGCCCGAGGCTCCCGTGCGCCGCACCAGCTCCGAGCCCGCATCCACCGTGGGCTCACCCGGCACCGTCACCAGCTCCAGCGGCCCCAACACCAACGCGGACACCTCGGCCACGCGCTCGGCGGAGCTGCACAACAAGTTATCCCCAGCCGCCCGAGTGAAGGCCGGCACCAGCCGCGACGCATCCGGCCGGGGCATCACCGCCTCCGCGCGCGCCAGCGACAGCCGCACCGACGGCCCCGCGGAAGCCAGGGGCGCCTTGCCCGCCAGCTCCGACAAGGCCCGCGCGAAACCCGACACGCGCTCCAGCCCCTGCCCCTCCGAGTACGCCACCGACGCATTGCCCACCGCGCCCTGCAACAACAGCGTCACGCCGCTGCCCTCGGACTCGCGCAGCGTGCTCAAGCGGCCCGGATAGTCCGGGTCCACGTACGCGCGCTGCCGAGGCACCATCGCCGGGTGCGCCGCGAAGAAGAGCAACTCCGCCACGGGCGCCGACCCACCGCGCAGCACCGCGCGCGTCAGCGTCCCATCCGGCGCGGTGCCACCCGAGCGCGTATAGACATACGAGGACTCCTTCGCCTCCCCCAGCTCCAGCGTCACATCCGTGAGCGCGGAGGCGGCCTGCCCGAGCGCGGCGCTCGCCGCGGCCACCACCGTCGCTTCCGAGTCCTCCCGATAGCGCCCCGTACCGACGAGCTGCGACACCAGCCGCGAGTCATATCCCCCGAGCGACGAGTGCGTGTGCGTGGCCAGCACCAACACATCCTGCAGCCCCAGCGTCTTCGCGTGCTCGCGCACCCGCGCCGTCACCACATCCGTGACGAGCAGCAGCTCCAGCGACACCAACCCCACGCGTGAGCTCCCCGCCTCCAACACCACCGCGCGCGCATGGAGCGGCGGGTCGGACTGCGTCGCTTCGGGACGAGGCGGCGAGTACCCCGCCACCACCACCGGGAACGGCGGCGCCAGGGCCACCTTCGCCGCGCCCGCGCGCAGCGGTCCCTCGCCCTTCACCTGTGACAGCAGCACCGGCGCGCGCTCCGCCCACGTGCCGCACCAGTTCCAGGAACCCAATGCATAAGCGGCACCCACGGTGAGCAAGACCAGGGGAAACAGGGAACGCCAGGAGGCTCGTCGTGGAAACACCATGCGGTGCGCAGACTAACGGCACGCGGCACTCGCCGCGAGGCTCGTCTGCCCACATCGGCCGACTCCGGTGACGGGTGGAATACCCACCAGAGGGGCGTGCGTTCCTGTTCCGCTCACCGCCCGAAAGGAGTAAGGCAGCGCGCCATGTGCGGCATCTTCGGAATCACGGGACACGCCGAGGCCTCCAACCTGACGTACCTGGGGCTGCACGCCCTGCAGCATCGCGGGCAGGAGTCCGCGGGTATCGTCGCCTCTGATGGTCATGGCCTGCGGGCCCATCGTCAGATGGGGCTGGTGGCGGACATCTTCGATGCGCCAGTGCTCGCCGGCTTGCCCGGTCAGTCGGCCATCGGCCACGTGCGCTATTCGACGGCGGGCGGCAGCCAGCTCAAGAACGCGCAGCCGCTCTTCGTGCAGTACGCGGGAGGCCAGTGCGCCATCGCGCACAACGGCAACCTGGTCAACGCGGCGGCGCTGAAGGAGAAGCTGGAGGCCGACGGAGCCATCTTCCAGTCGGACGCCGACACGGAGGTCATCCTCCATCTGCTCGCGCGCTCGCGGCAGGGGAGCTTCGAGCAGAAGCTGGTGGAGGCCCTGCGCAAGGTGGAGGGCGCCTACAGCCTGCTGGTGCTCACCGAGAACAAGCTGGTCGCGGTGAGGGACCCCTTGGGCATCCGGCCGTTGGTGCTGGGGCGGATGAAGGAAGGCGCGTACGTGCTCGCCAGCGAGACGACGGCGCTGGACCTCATCGAGGCGGACGTGGTGCGCGAGCTGGAGCCCGGTGAGCTGCTCGTCATCGAGAACGGCGTCATGCGCACGAGCAAGCCGTTCGCGGAGCCGCCGCGGCTGGGCCGGTGCATCTTCGAGCAGGTGTACTTCGCGCGGCCGGACTCGGTGCTGTTCGGCAACAGCGTGTATGAGGTGCGCAAGCGGATGGGCATGCAGCTGGCGCGCGAGCAGCCGGCGCCCGACGCGGACCTGGTCATCGCGGTGCCGGACTCGGGAGTGGCGGCGGCCATCGGCTTCTCGCAGCAGAGCGGGATTCCGTATGACGTGGGGCTCATCCGCAGCCACTACGTGGGCCGGACGTTCATCGAGCCGCAGCAGTCCATCCGTCACTTCGGCGTGAAGCTGAAGCTGTCGGCGGTGCGCCACGTCATCAAGGGCAAGCGCGTGGTGGTGGTGGACGACTCCATCGTCCGCGGCACGACGAGCCGGAAGATCGTGAAGATGATCAAGGCGGCCGGAGCGCTGGAGGTGCACCTGCGCATCTCCTCGCCGCCGACGAAGTGGCCCTGCTTCTACGGCATCGACACGCCCAGCCGGCAGGAGCTCATCGCCGCCAGCCACAGCACGGATGAGATTGCCCGCTACGTGACGGCGGACTCGCTGGGCTACATCTCCATCGAGGGCCTGGGCGAGGCCGTGGGAGACCCCAGCCGAGGCAGCTTCTGCACGGCGTGCTTCTCCGGTCAGTACCTGCTCGGGGAGATGGCCGGCTCCGCGCAGGAAGCCAACAAGCTCACCGCCTGACGCCGCTCGAGCGCGCGTGAGGCCCCAGGCCCCCTGCCCTTCATCGGGTCGGGGGCCTTCGTCATTTCAACGGCTGGGTGTCGTGGAGGGCGGAGGTGGCAGGGGAGCGCCCGCGATGAAGTCCGCGAGGTCCGAGGGGAGCAGAGCCGAGAACGAGACCTCCGCGCCGGTGCCGGGGTGCGGGAAGACGATGCGCTCGGCGTGCAGCGCGTGTCGGGGCAGTCGCAGCCGCGCCCAGGCCTCGGGCTCCAGGCTGTGCTTGCTGAAGCGGTCGAAGTAGCCGGGGTCCGGGCCGTACATCTTGTCGCCGACCAGCGGGAAGCCCGCCTCGCGCAGGTGGATGCGAATCTGGTGCTGACGTCCCGTCTCCGGGAAGCAGCGCAGGAGCGCGAAGGGCTCACCGTCGCGAGTGAAGCGCTGGAGCACCTGGAAGCGGGTCCGGCTCGGCTTGCCCTCGACGGCGTCGATGCGCACGGCGATGCGGATGAGCTCGGTGCCCTCGGCGATGGGCGCATCCACGGTGAAGGTGTCCTCGGGAGGATGTCCCTCGCAGAGGGCGAGGTACTCCTTGTGCACGTCGCGCGAGACGAAGAGTCGGCCGAGCACGCGGCAGGATTCGGTGGTGCGACCGCAGACGACCAGGCCGCTGGTCTCACGGTCCAGACGGTGCGCAGGCTCGGCGAAGCGCTCACCGAAGCGCTCGCGCAGGATGGAGACGAGGGTGCCCTTGTGGTAGCGCGCCGTCGGATGGATGGGCAGGCCCGCGGGCTTGTCGAGGACCAGCAGCCACTCGTCCTGGAAGACGACGGGCAGCGTGGTGGGAGTCTCCGGCTCCTCGCTGCCGGGGCGACGCAGGCGGAAGGCCAGTCCGGGGTACACGGGCGTGGAGGGCTTCAGCCGCCGTCCTTCGCAGCGGACGCCACGCAGGATGATGCCGGCCAGACGCTCGCGAGGCATGCGACGCAGCTTCTGGCCCAGGTAGTCCTCCAGGCGCCAGCCCGCATAGTTGGGTTCGACGACGAAGGAGATGTCGACGAAGCCCTCGGGCGCGGCGTCCGAGACGGGCGCACGACCCAAGCCTTCCTGCTCAGGGGCGGAGCTCTTCGCCGATGAATCCTTCTCGTCGCGCATCGCCTCCGCGCTCTAACACGGCACAAGACGGCGCACAGTCCGAACCCGTCATGGTCGTGAGGCCTCACGACGAGGAACCACCCGCGCCAGCTCGGAAGCAGAAGGACCCGCCCATCGAAGCGGCTTCACGCCGACGCCGACGAGAACATACGGACACACCACACGGAGGAGCCCTCATGCGCCCCGCCGCGAAGCGGCTTCACGCCGACGCCGACAAGACCATGCGGAAACACGCCACATGGCGGAGTCCTCATTCCCCTCGCCGCGTACGCGGGCACAGTCTCACGACGACGCGGACACGCGCCACACGGTGAAGCCCTCACGAGCTCCACCGCATCCGCCGTCACACCCTCACGCAGAAGCCGCGCGCCGAGCATCCTCGCTCACGCCCAGGAAGCGCGCGAACAGGTCGGCGATGCGCTCGCCGGAGCGCCCATCCCAGTACTCGGGGATGCGGCCCTTCTTGCCCTGGCCATCGAGCACGCGGTCCGCGGACTCGCGGATGCGGTCCGGGTCCGTGCCCACCACCTCGTTGGTGCCCTGCTCCACGGTGATGGGACGCTCGGTGTTCTCGCGCAGGGTGAGGCACGGCACGCCCAGCGCCGTGGTCTCCTCCTGCAGGCCACCCGAGTCGGTGAGGATCAACTTCGCCTGCGACGTCAGCGCGAGGAACTCCAGGTAGCCCATCGGGTCCACCGGGCGCAGGTTCGGGCTGCGCTCGAACCACGAGCCCAGGCCCTGCTCCGAAATCATCTTCCGCGTGCGCGGGTGCACCGGGAAGATGACCGGCACACGCGAAGCCACGTGCGAGATGGCGGACAGCAGCCCCCCCAGCAGCTTCGGGTCATCCACGTTGGACGGCCGGTGGAGCGTGCACACCGCGTAGCCGCGAGGCTCCACGCCCAGGGTCTTCAGCACGGGCAGCTGGTCCGCCCGCTCCTTCGAGGCGAGCAGCGAGTCGATCATCACGTTGCCCACGAAGTGGATGCGCTCCGGGTCCGCGCCCTCCTTCAGGAGGTTCGCGTCGGCATCGCGAGAAGGCGTCAGAAGCAGGTCGGACAGCCGGTCGGTGACGACGCGGTTGATCTCCTCCGGCTGGTGCCGCGAGTAGCTGCGCAGGCCCGCCTCGACGTGCGCGAGCGCGATCCCCAGCTTCGACGACACGAGCGCGGCGGCGACGGTGCTGTTGACGTCACCGACGACGGAGACCAGGTCCGGCTTGTGCTCGAGGAACACCCGTTCGAGCTCCACCATCGTCTTGGCCGTCTGCTGCGCGTGGCTCCCCGAGCCGATGCCCAGGTGCACCTCGGGCGCTGGCAGCCCCAGGTCCGAGAAGAAGACGTCGCTCATCTTGACGTCGTAGTGCTGTCCCGTGTGGACCAGGACCTGCTGGAGCTGATTCCGCGCGGCGATGGCGCGGTGGATGGGCGCGACCTTCATGAAGTTCGGGCGCGCGCCGACGATGTGGATGACCTTCTTCATGTCGCCAGCCAAGCTAGGCACGCCGGGTCGGATGCCTAGTGGCTGCGGGGCGCCCACCCATCCGGGGGCCAGCGTCCGTTCTGAATCTGATAGACGGAGTGTGCCATGCCCTCCTCGCGCACCATCGCCGTCATCCCCGCCCGTCACGCCAGCACCCGCTATCCGGGCAAGCCGCTCGCCCTCATCGCCGGCCGTCCCATGGTGGAGCATGTCTGGCGCCGCTGTCAGGAAGCAGGCGTCTTCCACGAAATCTGGGTCGCCACCGACGACGAGCGCATCCGCGCCACCGTCGAGTCCTTCGGCGGCCGCGCGGTGATGACCAGCCCCGCCTGCGCCACCGGCACGGACCGCGTGGCCGAGGTCGCCCGTACCCGCCCCGACGTGGACGTGTGGGTGAACGTGCAGGGCGACGAGCCCCTGGTCGACCCGGCCGCGCTCGAGGCCCTCGCCGGGCTCTTCGACGACACCTCCGTGCGCATGGGCACCCTCGTGCGCCCCCTGGAGGCCGACGAGGCGCAGAGCCCGCACGTGGTGAAGGCGGTGCTCGCGCTCAACGGCGACGCGCTCTACTTCAGCCGCAGCCTGGTCCCCCACGCCCGCGAGACGGGCACCCCCATCCCGCGCTGGGGACACATCGGCCTGTACGGCTACCGTCGCGACGTGCTGCTGCGCCTCGCGGAGCTGACCCCCACGCCGCTCGAGGAGACGGAGAAGCTGGAGCAACTGCGCGCGCTGGAGCACGGCATCGCCATCCGCTGCGCCCGCGTCTCCTGGCGCACGGTGGCCGTGGACATCCCCGCGGACGTCGCGAAGGTCGAGGCCGTCATGCGCGAGAAGGGCCTGCTGTAGTCAGAGCATCGGCAGCTCGTCGCTGTAGGCCCCCAGCGGGAACGCGGCGTCCAGGCGCGCCACCTCATCCCGCGACAGCTTCAGCGACGCGGCCGCGGCGTTGTCGCGCAGGTGCGCCACGCGGCTCGCTTTCGGAATGGCGAACAGCGAGGGCTTCCGCACCAGGAACTGGAGCGCCACCTGCCGCGGCGTGACGCCATGCGCGCGGGCCACCGCCTCCAGCACGCGGCCTCCAGGACTGTCGGGACGCGGGAAGCGCCCGTTACCGAACGGGCTGTAGCCCACCACCGCGATGCCGCGCTCCTCGCACCACGGCAGCACCGCGTGTTCGATGGCGCGCTCCTCCAGGTGGTACAGCACCTGGTTGCACGCGATGCGCTCCGGCTTCGCGAGCTCGACGAGCTCCTCCAGCTCCGCGACGCCGAAGTTGCTCACACCCCACGAACGAATCTTCCCGTCCGCCACCAGCTTCTCGAAGGCGCGCACCGTCTCCTCCAGCGGATGCGAGCCGGGCCAGTGCAGCAGGTAGCAATCCAACCAGTCCGTGCGCAGCCGCCTCAGGCTCCGCTCACACGCGGCGAGCGTGCCCGCATACGTCGCGTTGGACGGCATCACCTTCGACACCAGGAAGACCTCCTGGCGCCGGCCGGCGATGGCCTCGGAGACGATGGACTCCTCGACGCGGCCATGGCCGTACAGCTCCGCGGTGTCCACGTGCGTGAGCCCCAGGTCCAACCCCGCGCGCAGTGAGCGGATGGCCTCGTCGCGGTCATCCTCCTCCATCTGCCACGTCCCCTGACCGAGGACGGGAACCTGCTTGCCGGTACCGCCGAAGACGCGCTGCTCCATGGCCTACCTCCATGTCCGGAAGGATGAGCACCTCCCACCCGCTCCGACAGCCGGGAGCCGTGCGAAGCGGGTAACTCCGCGCTAGTCTCCGCCGGTGTCCGCCAGCCCGTCACCCGCCAAGCCCCGGCTCCCCTCGCGCGTGACGCTGGGTCGCCTGCTCACCCTCGCCCGTCCCGAGGTCCCCACGCTCGTCGTGGGCACGCTCTTCCTGCTCCTCAGCAGCGCCGCTACGCTCGTCTTCCCCCGCGCCATCGGTGACCTGGTGGACGAGGCGCTCGGCGCGCGCAGCCGCGACAAGCTGGACACCATCGCGCTGGTGATGTTCGCCGTCTTCGTCGTGCAGTCGGTGGCCATGGCGCTGCGCGCCTACCTCTTCAGCACGGCGGGCGAGCGCGTGGTGACGCGGCTGCGCAAGCGCCTGTTCCAGAGCCTGCTGTCCCAGGAGGTGGCCTTCTTCGACGAGCGCCGCACCGGGGAGCTCACCAGCCGGCTCGCCTCGGACACGAGCGTCCTGCAGAACACCGTCACCACCAACGTCTCCATGACGCTGCGCTACACCTTCCAGGCCCTGGGCGGCGTGGCGCTGCTGTTCTTCACCTCGCCCCGGCTGACGCTGGTGATGCTCGCGCTCATCCCCGCGGTGGCCATCGGCGCGGTGGTGTACGGCCGGCGCGTGCGAGTGCTCTCGCGCCAGGTGCAGGACGCGCTCGCCGCCTCCAGCGAGGTCGCCGAGGAGGACCTGTCGGGCATCCGCACCGTGCGCTCGTTCGCCGCGGAGGGCCACGAGGTGGAGCGCTACAGCGCCGCGGTGGACCGGGCGCTGGAGCTGGCCAAGGACCGCGCGCGCCAGTCCGCGCTCTTCATGGGCATCGCCTCGCTGGCCATGTACGGCTCCACCGCGGCCATGCTTTGGTACGGCGGCCGCATGGTGGTGGACGGTGAGCTCACCGTCGGCGCGCTCACCTCGTTCCTCATCTACACCTCGCTCGTCGCGCTCTCGCTGAGCGCGGTGGCGGAGGTGTGGGCGGACTTCATGCGCGCCAGCGGCGCCGCCGAGCGCGTCTTCGAGCTGGTGGACCGCGTGCCCGCCATCCCCGCCGGTGGCCACCAGCTCCCGTCGGTGAAGGGCCACGTGGAGTTCCGCGGCGTGCGCTTCTCCTACCCCACGCGCGCGGACGTGCCGGTGCTCCAGGGACTGGATTTGGAGCTCAAGCCCGGAGAGGTCGTCGCCGTGGTGGGCCCGTCGGGCGGAGGCAAGTCCACGCTCGCCTCGCTCATGTCGCGCTTCTACGACCCGCAGGGCGGCGCGGTGGTGCTGGACGGCCATCCGCTCACCACGCTCGAGCCCGAGTGGCTGCGCCGCAACGTGGGCATGGTGGCCCAGGAGCCGCAGCTGTTCTCCTGCTCCATCGCGGACAACATCCGCTACGCCAGGCCCGACGCCACCGACGCCCAGGTCGAGCACGCCGCGCGCGCCGCCAACGCCCACGACTTCATCCAGCGCTTCCCGGAGGGCTACAACACCCAGGTGGGCGAGCGCGGCGTGCAGCTGTCCGGCGGCCAGAAGCAGCGGGTCGCCATCGCCCGCGCGGTGCTCAAGGACCCCCGCCTGCTCATCCTCGACGAGGCGACGAGCGCGCTCGACGCGGAGAGCGAGCACCTGGTGAAGGACGCGCTGGAGCGCCTGATGAAGGGCCGCACCACGCTCGTCATCGCCCACCGCCTGTCCACCGTGGCCAACGTGGACCGCGTGCTCGTGCTGGAGTCGGGCCGCATCGTCCAGAGCGGCACCCACGCCAGCCTCATGGGCCAGGAGGGCCTCTACCGCCGCCTGGTCGAGCGCCAGTTCGTCGCGGCCTGAACGGCCGCCTACCCTCCACGTCCCGCGCTAATCACATCGGAAAGTGGCGCGAAATCAGGGGGGCGATTAGTTGTTCCGGCCTCAAGAAAGGAGGTGATGCCTTGACCGACAGCAAGAGTCAGGCGTCCACCTCCGCTTCGGTGGGCTGAAACGGCTTTCCGTCGCGGTGGAAGACGCTAAAGGTTTCAGGGACCCGTCTCCGCGTTCGCGCGGGGGCGGGTCTTTTACTTTCCGGTCGGGAATGGAAGTCCCGACAACCTGTTCCGACGCGCCGGGGGGAGTGGCCGACCCTTGACGTACCCATCCGGGAGATTCGCCGTGTCCATCACCCCGTGCCCCAGCCCTCTGCCCACCGCCCTGCGTGACGAGGAGTCCGTCGACGCGCAGCGCAACCTGTACTGCCCCAACTACGACGCCTGCCTGCACATGGTCGTCAAGCGGGGCTGGGAGGGCTGGAGCTGCCGCAACTGCGACTTGCGCGACTTCCGCGTCGGACAACCCGACGTCCGGGAGTTCGCCGTGTCCCGCCCGGGTGCTTGGGACGGCAACTGAGGCGGCGTCAGCAGGCGGACCGGTCGCCCCCCCGTCCGGCGCAGAATAATTGACGCATCCCTGCCCTACTTGGCAGAACGGGATATGCGCTCCAAGAAGACCAAGTTCATTTTCGTGACGGGCGGAGTGGTCAGCTCCCTCGGCAAGGGCCTCGCCTCGGCCTCCATCGGCGCCCTGCTGGAGAACCGTGGCCTCGCCGTCACGTTGCTCAAGCTGGACCCGTACATCAACGTGGACCCGGGCACGATGAGCCCGTTCCAGCACGGCGAGGTCTTCGTCACCGAGGACGGTGGCGAGACGGACATGGACCTGGGCCACTACGAGCGTTTCACCAACGCGCGGATGAGCCGGCTCAACAACTTCACGTCCGGCCGCATCTACCACGCGGTCATCATGAAGGAGCGCCGCGGCGAGTACCTGGGCAAGACGGTGCAGGTGATTCCGCACATCACGGATGAAATCAAGGCGAGCGTCCGTCAGGCGGCCCAGGACGCGGACGTGGTCATCGTGGAGGTGGGCGGCACGGTGGGCGACATCGAGTCCTTGCCCTTCCTCGAGGCCATCCGCCAGATGCGCTACGACGTGGGCAGCCAGAACGCCGTCTACGTGCACCTGACGCTCCTGCCGTACATCGGCGCGGCCGGCGAGGTGAAGACCAAGCCCACGCAGCACTCGGTGATGAAGCTGCGTGAAATCGGCATCCAGCCCGACTTCCTCGTGTGCCGCACGGACCGCGAGGTGTCGCGCGAGCTCAAGGACAAGATTGCGATGTTCTGCAACGTGGACACCGGCAACGTGTTCACGTCCCCGGACGTGCGCAGCATCTACGAGCTGCCGCTGGAGCTGCACCGGCAGGGCCTGGATGACCGGCTCGCGGAGGTGCTCAACATCTGGAGCCGCGCGCCGCACCTGGAGCGCTGGGAGAACATCATCCGCAAGGTGTACGAGCCCGCGCGAGGCCAGGTGCAGGTGGCCATCGTCGGCAAGTACGTGAACCTGACGGAGAGCTACAAGAGCCTCAACGAGGCGCTGCTCCACGGCGGCATCGCCAACGACGTGAAGGTCAACCTGCACTTCGTGGACAGCCAGGACGTGGAGGCTCAAGGGCCCGAGAAGCTGCTCGCCGGCGTGGACGCCATCCTGGTCCCTGGCGGCTTCGGCGTGCGGGGCACCGAGGGGAAGATCGCCGCCGTGCGCTACGCGCGGGAGAAGAAGATTCCGTTCTTCGGCATCTGCCTGGGCCTGCAGATGGCGGTGGTGGAGTTCAGCCGGAGCGTGCTGGGGCTCCCCAACGCGAACAGCCTGGAGTTCAACGAGCACACGCCGCACCCGGTGGTGACGCTCATGGAGAGCCAGGTGTCGGTGCAGGACAAGGGAGGCACCATGCGCCTGGGCAGCTACGCCTGCGCGCTCAAGCCCGGCACCCGCGCCCACCAGCTCTACGGCCAGGACAACATCCAGGAGCGCCACCGTCACCGCTACGAGGTGAACAACGCCTACCGCGGCCGGCTGCAGGAGGCGGGCCTGGTCATCTCCGGTCATAATCCGGAGCTGAACCTGGTGGAGATGATTGAGCTGTCGGACCACCCCTACTTCGTCGGCTGCCAGTTCCACCCCGAGTTCAAGAGCAAGCCCTTCGCCCCCCACCCTCTCTTCTCCGGCTTCATCAAGGCCGCGCTCGACCAGCGCGACGCCTCCGCCGGCCAGGTGCGCGCATGAGCGCCAGCAACCTTCCGATTACCCTCTGTGGCCACAAGGTTGGCCCGGGACAGAAACTCTTCGTCATCGCCGGCCCGGACAGCATCGAGTCCGAGGAGATGGCGCTGAAACATGCTCACTTGCTCAAGGGCATCACCAGCCGGCTGGGCGTGCCCTATGCCTTCAAGTGCTCGTATGACAAGGCCAACCGGACAAGCGGGAAGTCCTTCCGAGGTCCTGGCCTCCGGGAAGGGCTGCGCATCCTAGCGCGTATCAGGGATGAAGTGGGCGTCCCGGTCCTCACGGACGTCCATGAAACCAGCCACGTAGGTCCTGCCTCGGAAGTTGTGGATATCATCCAGATACCGGCGTTCCTGTGCCGGCAGACGGACCTGGTCGAGGCGGTGGCTCGCTCGGGGAAGGGCGTGAACTTGAAGAAGGGACAGTTCGTGGCCCCCAAGGACATCGTCCACTCGGCGCGCAAGGCGTTCGAGTCGGGCAACCCCAACGTGCTCGTCACCGAGCGGGGTTCGACCTTCGGCTACAACAACCTGGTGGTGGACATGCGGGGCCTGGCGCAGATGCGCGAGGCGGGCCTGGCCGTGTGCTTCGACGCCACGCACTCCGTGCAGCAGCCCAGCTCCGGTGACGGTGTGACGGGAGGCGACCGCAAATTCGTCTCACTGCTCGCCCGCGCTGCCGCCGCCGCCGGGATTGATGCATTGTTCACGGAAGTCCATGAGGACCCTGACCGTGCCCTGTGTGACGGTCCGTGCTCCCTCAATCCACAGATGTTCGAGGACGTGGTACGAAATGTGCTGGATATCCGCCGGGTGTTGGGACACGAGCCCGGCTGATGAACACGACGAGGGGAGCCGAGCAAACGATGCAGACGGACGCACCTTCCAAGCCTGGAAAGGAAGAGCTGACGTCCCGCGCGGCGCGCGTGCGGCTCTTGGTCTTCGACGTGGACGGGGTGCTCACCGACGGCGGCCTGTATTACGGCGACGGCGGGGAGCTGATGAAGCGCTTCGACGTGAAGGATGGCCACGCCCTGGTCATGGCCCGGTTGTCGGGCCTGCCCGCCGCCATCCTCACCGCTCGCACCTCAGGCATCGTGGAGGCACGCGGGCGGGAGCTCGGGCTGGCGGCTGTGTTTCAAGGCCGCCGGGACAAGGGTGCCGCACTGGACGAGCTCCTCCAGCAGTTGGGCGTACCCCATGAGGCCTGTGCCTACATGGGGGATGACCACAATGACCTGGCCCCGCTGTCGAGGGTGGGCTTGTCCGCGTGTCCCGCGGATGCAGTTCCCGAGGTGCGTCAGGAGGTCCACTTCGTGGCTCAGAGCCCGGGAGGCCGTGGGGCCGCTCGGGAGCTCGTGGAGCTCTGCCTCAAGGCCAGTGCCCGTTGGGACGGGGCCGTGGGTCTGATGAGGGGGACTGATGGACGCAGTGCGCAGAGAGGTTGAAGGAAACCCCGTATTCAAGGTAGGTGGTTGATTCCATGGGCAGCGGAATGATGCAGCAAGAGGGGAGTACGGCGATGACGGACCAGCTCTACACGACGCACGACATCAGTCGTTTGCTTCAGGTGGATCCGTCCACGGTGAGCAAGTGGATTGACCGGGGCATCCTGATGGCCTTCAGGACGCCGGGCGGTCACCGCCGGGTGCGCTCGGCGGACCTGCGCACCTTCCTCATCGCGCACCAGATGCCGGTTCCGGAGGAGCTGGGCAGCGGCACGGTGCGGCTGTTGGTGGTGGATGACGAGCGCGCGGTGCTGGACGCCGTCAAGCGCGCGTTCAAGCCGTTCTCCGCGCAGGTGGAGCTTCAGACGACGACGAGCGGCGTGGAGGCCCTGCTGCTGGTGTCGGAGCAGAAGCCGCACGGCATGATCATCGACCTGAACATGCCGGACATCGACGGCCTCGAGGTCTGCCGTCGCATCCGCGCGCGCAAGCAGATGGAGGGTGTGCGGCTCATCACGATGACGCCCATGCACACCGCCGACGTCGTGGAGCAGTCCAAGCAGGCTGGCGCGCTCGCGTGCCTGGCCAAGCCGCTCGATGTGCAGCAGGTGCTGGAGCTGTTCCGCGTGCCCATCTCGCTCGGCGCCAAGCGCTGAGGTCGGGAGGGCTTCCGCCGCCCCCTCGCGGAAGCCCTCGACAGGGGTGAAGAAGGAGGAAGCCGCGCCGTTCTTCGGCGGACAGCGGCCTCCCAGGAGGGGTGTGCGCGCGATTCGACGCCTCGCGCGAAAAATCAGCCCTGGACCTTGACCTCGATGACCCGAGGCTTGGACTCCTCGCGTCGAGGCAAGGTGAGCGTCAGCACGCCCTGCTCGTAGCGCGCCTCCACCTTGGTGGCGTCCACCGTCTCCGGCAGGGAGAACGAGCGCGTGAAGCCGCCCTGCGCGCGCTCCTGGCGGCGCACGGACACGCCCTCGGCGACGGGCTGCGCCTTGCGCTCGGCCTTCACGGTGAGCACGTCGCGCTCCACCGTCACCTGGATGTCCTTGGCGTCCACGCCCGGCATGTCGAGGTGCAGGGTGACGCCCGCCTCGGACTCGAGGATGTCGGCGGCGGGCACGCGCTCGCGGACCGCGGACTGACGGAAGAAGCCCGGCTGGGCGAACTCGCGGAAGAGCGCGTCGAAGTCGCGCATCAGGGGGTTCACCACCACGGCGGAGTTGAACGGGTTGCGATTCTGCATGGTCTTCTCCTGTGCGTGACACTCCTCGTAGGGAGTGCACGGTGTGTGAATCACAGACGTTGTCGTTGTCGGCGGTTCCGCCTCGGGGGCCCCATCGGGGCTCCACTCCAGCGCCGCCTCACAAGACTCAAGAGAACCATGCTCCGGGACGTGTCAAGCAACGCCCCCGGGCCCTCGCGGTACCCTCACACCATGCTCGCATGCCTGCTCTCCAGGCCTCCGAACGGGGGCCTTTCCGGGACACATGGCGCCCAAGCGACTTCAGTCGTCGTCGCGGGCCAGGGCCACGGCGTAGGCCTCCTCGTTGCGGGACACATGCACGGTCCACGGGCGGCAGCAGACGGGGCAGTCCTCGATGTAGCGCTCCGCGCTGGCGCCGATGGGGTCCACGTCGACCTCCACCTCCTCGCCACAGTAGGGGCACTGCTGGATGGCGGCTTCCGCGAAGGGCTGCATGATGGTGCCTCCTCGCCCTCGTAGCGGGCGAAAGCGTCGCGGACTGAGCGTCCGCGCCGTCAGACGGTAGACTCCCGAGCCATGGCTTCTCCTTCCCGCAATCGCATCGGCGAAATCCTCGTCAAGGCCCGCGTCATCGACGAGCTCCAGCTCCGCAGCGCCATGGCCACCCTGGACCAGTGGGGCGGTCGGCTGTCGCGCGTCGTCGCCGACCTGGGGCTGGCCACCGAGGACACGATTACGGAGGCCATCTGCCAGGGCCTGGGGATGCAGCGCGTACAGCTGGGCAACATCAGCCGGGACGCGGGGGCGCTGTCGCGCGTGGACATGACGCTCGCCGAGCAGAAGGCCGTCTTCCCCGTGTCACTCAAGGACAACGGCAAGACGCTGGTGCTGGCCATGGCGGACCCCACGGATTTGTCCACGCTGGACCAGGTGGCGGCCCGCAGCCGTGCCCGGGTGGTCCCCATGGTGGCGGGCGAGCGTGAAATCGAGCACGCCATCCTGCGGCACTACCGAGGCCAGGAGCCGGTGGTCAGCACGCGCTTCTCGCCCTCGCGCAACCAGTCCTCGGACACGCAGGCCACCGTCGACGAGCAGGAGGACGAGTTCAAGGTCGTCGACATGAGCGGCAAGACGGTGGTGAAGCGCATCGCCGACATCGTCCCGCCCGAGTCTCCCGCCACCGCGCCGGCCCCCCGCGCTCCGGAGCGGCCCGCACCGCCCGTGGCGGCCCAGGGCTCCAGCGCGGCGGACATCCTCGACGAAATCCTCGCGGGGGGCCCGTCCACCGCGCCCGAGTGGACGGACGAGGACCTGCAGCGGCTGCAGACGCTCCAGCAGAACCAGGAGAAGAGCTCCAAGATTCTGCGCGCCCTGCTGGAGCTGCTCCTGGAGAAAGGCAAGCTGCAGCAGCGCGAACTCGCCGCCAGGATGCGCCTGTAGCGCTCAGCCCGCTTCCTGGAGCTCCCGCCCGGTGAGCCCCAGGAGGTAGAGGATGGTGTCCAGCCCGCCGGCGGAGATGGACGTGTCGGCGGCCTCGCGCAGCCGGGGCTTGGCGCGGAACGCGATGCCCAGCCCCGCGCGCTCCAGCATCAGCAAGTCGTTGGCGCCGTCGCCCACCGCGATGACCTGCTCGAGCAGGATGCCCTCCTGGGCCGCGAGCTGCTCGAGCAGCTCCGCCTTGCGGCGCGCGTTGACGATGGCCCCCACGGTGCGGCCGGTGAGCTTGCCGCCCTCCTCCTCCAGCACGTTGGAGAAGGCGTGGTCGATGCCGAGCCGCGCCTTGAGCGCCTCGGCCGCCACGGAGAAGCCGCCGCTGATGACGGCGGTGCGGTAGCCCAGCCGCTTGAGCACGCGCACCAGCGTCTCGGCGCCCTCCGTCAGCGGCAGGCTCGCCGCGAGCCGGTGCAGCACGCCCACGTCCAGCCCGGCCAGCAGCGCCACGCGCTGGCGCAGCGACTCGTCGTAGTCCATCTCCCCCTGCATGGCGCGCTCGGTGATGCGGGAGACCTGCTCACCCACGCCGTGCGCGCGCGCCAGCTCGTCGATGACCTCGATGCGGATGAGCGTGGAGTCCATGTCCATCACCACCATCCGCTTGCCGCGCCGGAACAGGCTCTCCTTCTGCAGCGCCACGTCGAAGGTGTTGTCGCGCATGGACAGCGCCAGCAGCGAGCGCTTGAGCACCTGGGGCTCCAGCGAGGGCGGCAGGGTGACGTGCAGCTCCATGGAGCCCAGGTGCGGCTCGGACAGCCGGACGATGCGCTCCACGTTGGCGCCCGCCTGGGCCAGGTGCGAGGTGAGCGAGTGCAGCTGCCCCGCCCCCAGCGCGCGCCCCACCGCGGTGACGACGTAGCGCGCGGGCGCGGGCGCCCCGGTGTCCGGCGTCTCCACCGCCTGGAAGTCCAGCGCCACGCCCAGCTCCCGCGCGGCGAAGAGCAGCGCCCGGGGGATACCCACCGACTCGGGCAGCCGCGCCAGCAGGCACAGCGTCAGCCGACCCTGCACCACCACCTGCTCCACGTCGAGCAGCTCGGCGCCCGCGTCCGCGAGCAGGCCGGTGAGGCGGGCGGTGATGCCGGGGTGGTCCTTGCCCGTCACGGTGACGAGCACACAGCCTGGAGCAATCGAGGTCATGGCGCGCGGGACAATGCCATGACGCCGCCTGGACGGGGCGGACGCCGCGAGACCCTCGCGTCGTGCCTGCCTGCTACCGTCAGGGAGACTCCCCGGTGGCGGAGGGCCACTCCACGCCACCGTCCACGGGTGGGGCGAGCCTCGCGAGGAGGCCCGCGCCCAGGCCCCGCGTCACTGCTGGGGCGACTCGGAGGAGAGGATGAGGTCGTTGCGCACGAGGAACTCCTTCTCCGGGAAGGCCTTGTAAAAGTCCTCGAGCATGGCGTCGACGTCCGGGTAGCGCTGCTCGCGCTTGTCCTGGGTGGCTTTGTCGAAGAGCTGGTCCAGCCCGCTGGGCGCCTCGGGGTTCACCTCTGAGGGGAGCGGCGAGCGGCGGCCCGGAATCTGCCCGGTCAGCATCTCGTAGAGCAGGATGCCCAGCCCGTACACGTCCGCGGAGGGGCCCGGGTCCTTGGCGCCGCGGTTCATCAGCTCCGGGGCCATGTACGCCATGCCGCCGGTGCCCACGAAGACCTGGGGCATGCCCTTGGTGGCGTCCACCTCCACCACGCGGCCCAGGCCGAAGTCGGACAGCTTGGCGTTGCCGTAGGCATCGAAGAGGACGTTCTCCGGCTTGAGGTTGTGGTGCGTCAGCCCCGTGGCGTGGGCCGCGCGCAGGCCGTAGGCCATCTGCAGGAACGTGCGCAGCGCGAAGGGCACCGGCACCCCGCTGCCGCCGCCCGCGTCCAGCCGCTCCTTCAGGCTGCCGTTCATCAGCTCCAGGACGAAGTAGGGGCGGCTGGCCTCCACGTTCTGGTCCACCACCTGGACGATGCCAGGGTGGCGCACCTGGGCCTGGGCGCACAGCTCCTTCTTCAGCCGCTTGAGCACCTCACCGCGCTGCAGGAAGGAGAAGTAGCCGAAGATGTCCTTCAGCTCCTTCAGGCAGATGTCCAGCCCCAGCGCCGTGAAGCGGCCCTTGAAGACGGTGCCCAGGGGGCCCGTGCCGATGGGGTCGAACTTCTGGTAGCGCAGGTCCAGCTCCGTGCCCTTCGGGGCGACGGGCGCGGCGGCGACGGGAGAAGTGGCGGCGGGAGGGGGCATGGAAGGGGTGGCGGCGGACGACGACGGGGGGGCGAGGGGCAGCGGCGCGGTGGGAGCCAGACCGATGGACGTCTCCCGGCGGGGCTCGGGCATCGCGGGGGTGATGAGCGCCACGGGCCCAGGCGGCGTGAAGGGCGCCGGGACGGGCACGACGGGCACCTGCGACGTGTTGGGCGGCGGCGTCAAATCCAGCGCGGGCATGGCCGAGCGCGCGGCGCGCATCGGGGGCATGGGCGGCGGCGACGGGGGCGGCGCAACCTGCGTGGCCGCGGTGGGCACCACCTCCGCCTCGTCCAGGAGCAGCTCCGGCGGGGGCGGCGGCAGCACCAGCGACTCCTCGGTGCCCTGGGCCACGGGGGGCTCGTCCTCGGCGGAGGCCAGCTGGTCGGCGAAGAACTCGCCCACCTCCACGGAGAACTTGTCCGACAGCTCCCCGCCCGCCACGCGCTCGCCCTGCTCGGTGAGCTTGAGCTGGGCCTCGCGGTCCATGGCGATGTAGTGGAACTTGCGCAGGAAGAAGAAGTAGTTGTCGAAATCGAGCGAGACGGACGGCTCCAGCGCGGCCTTCACATCGGCCAGCTTGTTGGAGCGTCCGAGTTGGCCGTTCTCCCTCAGGTTTCGGAGGATGAACAGCGCCTCGCCACTGACGGCGTCGCGGTTGATGGCGGCCTTCGGCATGGGTGGGCGACTCTACGACGTCCACCCGCCACCGCTCAACGTGGGACTGCCGGAACCCGGGGGGTTCTCAGCGGATGCGAAGCAGCTGCTTCACCGTCTCCAGGACCTCGACGAACTTCACCGGCTTGCGCAGGTAGATGTCCACGCCCAGTTGCAGCGCGCGGTCCTGGGCCTCCTTGCCGCCGGCGGAGATGGCGATGACGGGGATGGCCCGCAGGGCCTCCTCCTCGCGGATGCGCTCCACGAGCGCGAAGCCGTCCATCACCGGCATGTAGAGGTCCGTCATCACCAGGCTGAAGCGGCCCTCGCGCAGCATGCCCAGCGCGTGGTGCCCGTCCGGCGCGAAGTGGACCTCCAGGGGCACCTTCCCGTGCAGCTCACCGGACGCCAGCTTCTTGAGGACGTAGCTGTACATCTCGATGATGTGCGGGTTGTCCTCGACGATGAGCACACGGTACCCCTCGTGCTCGGCGTGGGGCGCGTGGCTGTTGGGTCCTGCCGCACTCAAGATGTCACCCAGTCTGCGCCTGTCCTCCGCGCGCTCGACGCGGACCCCGACTCCTCCGGGCTGATCGACGCCCGCGGGCCTCATCCAGGCCACGATGCCGGTGACTTCTACCGGATCCAGCAGGCCCGGGAAAGAAAGTGCGAGCCGCACCTCGTCCCCCAGGGTGAAGACCTGGTCGGTCTGCACGAAGAGCCCCGAATGGGACAGGTTCTCCGTGACGTCACGCGCCTGGCGTCCGTCCGCGTACTCCACCTTCAGCACGGCCGGGACCCGGGGGTGCTGACGCTTGTTCTCTGGGCCCGGGGTCATAACAAGGGGTTGAAATCGCTCGGCAATTTGCTGATGGCGGCCCAGTGTACCGTCGAGGGTTTATGTTGACAACGCGGCCTTTGGAGCAATACGTAGCCCCCCGCCATGGCGGAGCCCCTGTTCACTCCTGAAGAGCAGAAGAAGTTCGACGCGGGTATCGCGGAGATCATCTCCCACTACCCCTCTGATCGCAAAAGCGCGGGCATGCTCCCGGCGCTGCGCCTGCTCCAGGAGATCAAGGGCTGGCTGCCGCCCGAGGGCCTGCGGTTGGTCGCCAAGCACCTGGAGGTCACGCCGGAGCGCGCCTACGAGGTCGCCAGCTTCTACGTGATGTACCACCTGAAGAAGCCGGGCAAGTACGTCGTGGACGTCTGCACGAACCTGTCCTGCTCGCTCTGGGGCGCGGAGAAGATGCTCGCCTACCTGGAGGAGAAGCTCGGCCTCAAGGCAGGTGAAGCCAACGAGAAGTTCACCTTGCGCGAGACCGAGTGCCTGGCCTCCTGCGGCACGGCGCCGTGCCTGCAGATCAACGAGGATCACCACGAGAGCCTCACCCGCGCGAAGCTGGACGCCATCCTGGCCAAGCTGAGCTGAAGCGCCACCCTTTCACCCAGGCAGGACGTCATCACATGGCCTCTACGGCAAAGGGCATCGACCCGATCATCTCCGCGGCCTGGGGCAAGCCCCAGTCCTGGACGTTGGACAGCTACAAGAAGCGCGGTGGCTACGAGGGTCTGAAGAAGGCGCTGGAGATGCAGCCGGCCGCCATCATCGACGAGGTGAAGAAGTCCAACCTCCGCGGCCGCGGCGGCGCCGGCTTCCCCACGGGCCTGAAGTGGAGCTTCGTCCCCAAGGACAGCCCCAAGCCCAAGTACCTCGCGGTCAACGGCGACGAGTCCGAGCCGGGCACCTTCAAGGACCGCTACATCCTCGAGGACGACCCGCACATGATGCTGGAGGGCATCGCCATCGCGTCGTACGCGCTGGGCGTGCACACCTGCTACGTGTACCTGCGCGGCGAGTTCAAGTTCCCCGCGGAGCGCTGCCAGGCCGCCATCGACGAGGCGTACAAGGCGGGCATCTTCGGCAAGAAGGTGATGGGCAAGGACTTCGAGCTCAACTGCTACCTGGTCCGCGGCGCCGGCGCGTACATCTGCGGCGAGGAGACGGCCCTGCTGGAGAGCCTGGAGGGCAAGAAGGGCTGGCCGCGCCTGAAGCCCCCCTTCCCCGCCGTCGTCGGCCTGTTCGGCAGCCCCACGGTGGTGAACAACGTGGAGACGCTCGCCAGCGTGCCCCACGTCTTCACGGGCGGCTCGGACTGGTACGCGAAGCTGGGCACGGACAAGTCGGGCGGCACGCGCCTGGTCTGCCTGTCCGGCACGGTGAACCGCCCGGGCGTCTACGAAGTGTCGATGTTCACCACCCTCGCGGAGCTCATCTACGACGACAAGTACGGCCGGGGCATGCCGGCGGGTCGCAAGGTGAAGGCCGTGATTCCGGGCGGGTCCTCGGCGCCGGTGCTGGGCGCGGACGAGCTGGACGTGGCCATGGAGTTCGAGGCCCTCAAGGTCAAGCAGACCATGGCGGGCTCTGGCGGCGTCATCGTCATGGACGACTCCACCTGCATGGTGCGCAGCCTGTGGCGCGTGGCGCGCTTCTACGCGGAGGAGTCCTGCGGCCAGTGCACGCCGTGCCGCGAGGGCACGCCGTGGCAGACGCGGCTGTTGCGCAAGATTGAAGAGGGCCGGGGTGAGCCGGGCGACGTGGAGATGCTCTCCAACGTGGCGTCCTCCATCGCCCCCTACCCGCCCATCGGCCTGGGCAACACCATCTGCGCGCTGGGTGACGCGGCGGCGCTGCCCACGCACTCGTTCCTGATGCGGTTCAAGGACGAGTTCGAGGCCCACATCCGCGAGAAGCGCTGCCCGCTGGGTGACAAGCCCTGGGGTGCGTTCGGAGACTGGTCTTGAACATCGAGCTCATCCTCTTCGGGGCGTTCGCGCTCCTGACGCTGCTGTCGGCCGGGATGGTCATCTTCGCGCGGAGTCCCATCAACTCCGCCATGGCCCTGGTCTCCACGTTCTTCTTCCTGGCCGGGCTGTACGTCCTGCTCTGGGCGCACACGGTGGCGGTGCTCCAGGTGCTCGTCTACGCGGGCGCCATCATGGTGCTCTTCCTGTTCGTCATCATGCTGCTGAACCTGAGCGAGTCGCCCTCGCGCGGGAAGCCGACGCTGGCCCGGATCGTGGGCGGCGCGGCGACGGTGGGCCTGCTGGCGGTGCTGGGCATCGCCATCAGCAAGCTGCCCGCGGTGGCGCCCCCGTCCATGGGCGTGGAGGCGCAGGCGACCTTCGGCACCATGGCGACGCTGGGTCAGGTCATCTTCACCCAGTGGCTGCTTCCCTTCGAGGCAGTGAGCCTGCTGCTGCTGGTGGCCATCGTGGGCGCGGTCGTCGTGGCCAAGTCGCGAATCTGATCGCAGCCGACTCCCTCAAACTTTCTGTGCTAGATGGCGGCGCAGGTCGTCCGCCCGCGAGGCCCCGAACCGGCCATGGTCCCCATCTCCTACTACCTCCTGCTTGCCGCCGCCCTGTTCTGCATGGGCATGTTCGGCGTGCTGGTGCGCCGCAACGCACTGGTCGTCTTCATGTGCGTGGAGCTGATGCTCAACGCGGCGAACCTGACGTTCCTGGCCTTCGCCCGCATGCACGGCGACAGCATCGGGCACGTCTCCGCCTTCTTCGTCATCGCGGTGGCCGCGGCGGAAGCGGCCATCGGACTGGCCATCGTCATCGCCGTCTTCCGGAGCCGAGGCAGCATCCTGGTGGAAGACATCCGGACCATGAAGCACTGACGGACACGCCAGGAGCCCACTCATGAACTCCCTCTCGGAATTCCTCCAGGTCGCGCCGGTCGCGCCAGAAGTGATGGCGCCCTCGCTCTGGCTCATCATCGCGCTGCCCCTGTTGGGCGCGTTCATCTGCGGCGTGTTCGGCAAGATGTTGGGCCGCGCCAACGTGCACCTGGTCGCGTGCTCCGCGGTCGCGGGCGCCTTCGTGCTGAGCGTGCTGGCCTTCTGGGCCACCAGCTCCATGGACCTGGAGAGCCGCCGGCTCCTGTCCTTCATCGTGAACCCGTTCGGCAACGAGCGGGACTACGTGCGCTACGCGATTGCCCACGACTACGGCACCTGGTTCTCGGTGGGCGACTTCCGGGTGAACTTCGGGCTGATGGTGGACCACCTGTCCGGCATCCTCCTGCTGGTCATCACCGGCGTGGGCTTCCTCATCCACCTGTACTCCACCAGCTACATGGAGCACGACGAGGCCTACTGGCGCTTCTTCGCGTACCTGAACCTCTTCGTCGCGGCGATGCTGACGCTGGTGCTGGCCGACAACCTGGTCCTGCTCTTCGTGGGCTGGGAGGGCGTGGGCATGGCCAGCTACCTGCTCATCGGCTTCTGGTACACGGACCCCGCCAAGGCGTGGGCCGGCCGCAAGGCGTTCGTCACCAACCGCATCGGTGACTTCGCGTTCCTCATCGCCACGTTCCTGATGGTGCTGATGGTCGGCGCCTTCAACCGCCAGGCCGACGAGCGCGACTACACGGCCGCGGGCAGCACCAGCCAGCGCTACGCCTCCGCGCTCGAGGACAAGGGCCCCGTCACCTTCCTGGGCCTGCAGAAGTTCGCCGAGGCGATGCCCGAGGGCGGCGCCGGCAAGGTGGACCTGTCCACGACCATCGCCGCGGGCCCCCTGGAGGGCTACACGTTCGGCGGCGTGATGACGGTGGCGCTGCTGCTGTTCCTCCTGGGCGCCGCGGGCAAGAGCGCGCAGCTGCCGCTCTACGTCTGGCTGCCGGACGCCATGGCCGGCCCGACGCCGGTCTCCGCGCTCATCCACGCCGCGACGATGGTGACCGCGGGCGTGTACCTGTTCAGCCGCATGTCCGCGCTGCTGGTGCTCAGCCCCACGGCGATGGCCACGGTGGCCATCATCGGCGCGCTGACGTCGCTCTTGGCGGCGCTCATCGCCTTCGCGCAGGACGACATCAAGAAGGTGCTCGCCTACTCCACGGTGTCCCAGCTGGGCATCATGTTCATGGGCGTGGGCATGGGCATCTTCTGGGCGGCCGTGCTGCACCTGGTGACGCACGCGTTCTTCAAGGCGTGTCTGTTCCTCGGCGCCGGCAGCGTGATGCACGGCAACGGGGACGAGACGGACATCAAGAAGCTGGGCGGCCTGCGCCACGAGATGAAGTGGACGTGGGGCACCTTCTTCGTCGCCACGCTGGCGATTACGGGCATCATCCCGCTGTCCGGCTTCTTCTCGAAGGACGCCATCTTCCACGGCGTGCACCACAACCACCTGGCGGGCCTGCACTGGGTGTCCAGCGCGGTCTACTACCTGGGCCTGCTCATCGCCGCGTGCACCGCGTTCTACATGACGCGCGTGTACCTGCTGACCTTCGAGGGGCCCCGCTCCAAGGAGGCCAAGGTGGCGCACGCGCACGAGAGCGCGTGGCAGATGACGCTGCCGCTGGTGGTGCTGGCGGTGCTCAGCGTGGTGGCCTCCGTGTACGCGTGGCCGCTGCTCAAGGCGCCCGGTGACGGCCGCCCGCAGCCGGTGTTCGAGAACTTCCTGAGCCCGGTGTTCGCGGCGATGAACCGCGTGGTCGCCACGGGCAAGACGGTGCAGCTCGACACGAGCGTCCCCTCGCTGGCCGACTACGGCTTCGCGTGGCTGGTGGCGGTGTCCGGTGGCGCCCTGGCGGCGTTCCTGTACCTGCGCTACTTCCCGTCGCGCGCCGGTCAGCCCGCGCCGGCCTACGCCCGGGCGGTGCGCCGCGCGGCGCAGAACAAGTTCTACGTGGACGAGCTGTACGAGCTGGCCATCATCCGGCCCATCAAGTTCATGAGCTTCATCCTCTTCCGCGTGGTGGACGCGCTCCTCATCGACACCGTGGCGGTGCGCGGCACGGCGTGGGTGACGGCGCGAGTGGGCAGCGCGCTGCGCTACGTCCAGTCGGGCGACGCCCAGGCCTATGCCGCAGTGATGGCCCTCGCGCTGCTCGGCGGCGTGGCCTACGCCCTCATCCAGGTGCTGCAATGAGCTTCTTCGACACCCACCTGCTCAACCTCGTCGTCTTCCTGCCGCTCGTCTTCGCGGCGCTGGTGCTGATGCTGCCCGCCGGCGAGTCGGGGCAGATTCGCACCGTCACGTTCATCGGCATGGTGGTGGACCTGGTCTTCGGCGCGTGGGCGTACTCACGCTTCGAGGTGGGCGGCCCCGAGTTCCAGATGGAGTACCGGGTGCCCTGGTTCCAGGAGTTCGGGCTGAGCTACCACCTGGGCGTGGATGGCCTGGCGGTGAGCCTCATCCTCCTGACGGTGTTCCTGGGCCCCCTGGTGGTGCTGGCCTCCACCACGTACATCAGCCACCGCATCAAGGAGTTCCACCTGGCGCTGCTGGTGCTCCAGACGACGATGCTGGGCGCGCTGGTGTCGCTGGACGTGCTGCTCTTCTACATCTTCTTCGAGGCCATGCTCATCCCCATGTACCTGCTGGTGGGTGTGTGGGGCGCCGAGGACCGCCAGATGGCGGCGGTGAAGTTCTTCCTCTACACGCTGGTGGGCTCGCTGCTGATGCTGGTGGCGCTCATCGCGGTGTACTTCATCAGCTCGCCCGCGGGCGCGCGCTCGTTCGACTACGCGAGCATCTACAACGGCCTGTTGGACGCGAACCGGCAGCTGTCCGCGTGCTCGGCGGGACCCGCCGGCGCGTGTGACTCGCTGACGGGCATGGCCGCGACGCTGCACACCTACGGCCCCTGGCTGTTCGCGGCGTTCGCGCTGGCGTTCGCCATCAAGGTGCCGATGTGGCCGGTGCACACCTGGTTGCCGGACGCGCACGTGCAGGCGCCGGTGGCCGGCTCCATGATCCTGGCCGGCGTGATGCTGAAGATGGGCACCTTCGGCTTCTGGCGCTACGCGATTCCGCTCTTCCCGGTGGCCGCGCAGCAGGCCCGGCCGTTCCTGGCGACGCTGGCCGTCATCGGCATCGTCTACGGGGCGCTGATGTGCCTGGCGCAGCGGGACATCAAGAAGCTCATCGCGTACTCGTCCGTCAGCCACCTGGGCTACTGCATGCTGGGCATCTTCGCGCTGACGGCGGAGGGCGCCACGGGCAGCGCGTACCAGATGCTCAACCACGGCGTGTCCACGGGCGCGCTGTTCCTCCTGTTCGGCTTCCTCTACGAGCGGCGCCACAGCCGCCTGATGGCGGACTTCGGCGGCATCGCCAAGGTGATGCCGGTGTTCACCACGGCCTTCATCATCATCACCTTCTCCTCGGTGGCGGTGCCCGGCACCAACGGCTTCATCGGTGAGTTCCTGGTGCTCTTGGGCACGTTCAAGAGCGACCTGGGCGCCGCGGCCGGCAACCCGCACCTGACGGCGGTGTTCGGCGCGTTCGCGACCACGGGCGTCATCCTGGGCGCGGCCTACATGCTGTGGATGGTGCAGAAGGTGTTCTTCGGCGGCCTGACGCACCGGGAGAACCAGCACCTGCGCGACATGAACGTGCGCGAGAGCCTGACGGTGCTGCCCTTCATCATCCTCGTCGGGGTGATGGGCCTGATGCCCCAGCCCTTCCTGGACCGCATCGAGCCGTCCACCGAGCGCTTCCTGTCCCGCGCCCGCGTGGGCACGCCCGGAGCGGGTGTGCAGGCCGACCAGGTGCGCGTGGAGGTGATGTCCCTGCCGGCCAACCCCACCGTGGCAGCCCCGAGCGCCCCCGCCCCGCTCGCCGCCCGGGCCGTCCCCTCGTCCCGGCAGTAAGCCGACTGAGCCCTCGCCATGACCTTGCCCCTGCCCAATCTGACCCTGGCAGACTTCCTCCCGCTGCTGCCCGCCATCATCCTGGTGGTGGGAGCGTGCATCCTGCTGCTGTCGGAGGTGTTCCTCAGCAGCACCGCGTCGCGGTCCTACCAGGCCGTGCTCTCCGTGGTGTCGGCGGTGGCGGCCGGCGCCGTGGCCGTGTCCAACATGTTCGAGCCGGCGCACGAGGCGTTCCTCGGCTTCGGCGTGTTGGACCCCTTCTCCAGCTTCCTCACCTTCGTGGTGTGCGTGGGCCTGGGGCTGGCGTCGCTCAGCTCCGTGAGCTTCCTGCGCAAGCGCGGCGCGGAGCGCGGTGAGTTCTACGCGCTGATGCTGTTCGCCGCGGCGGGCATGAGCCTCCTGGCCCTGTCCAACGAGCTCATCACGCTGTTCGTCAACCTGGAGGTCCTCTCCATCGCCACGTACGCGCTGACGTCGTACCTGCGGCGCGGCACGCGGCCCTCCGAGGCGGGCTTCAAGTACTTCATCCTGGGCGCGTTCTCGTCCGCGGTGCTGCTGTACGGCGCGGCGCTGCTGTACGGCGCCACCGGCACCACCAAGCTGACGGCCATGGCCGGGCCGCTGTCGACGGCGCTCGCCACCCAGCCGGCGCTGGTCTACGCGGGCCTCATCCTCCTGGGCTCCGGCTTCGCATTCAAGGTGGCCGCGGTGCCGTTCCACATGTGGACGCCGGACGTCTACGAGGGCGCCCCCACCCCCGTCACCGCGCTGATGAGCGCGGGCGTGAAGGCGGCCGCCTTCGCGGCGCTGGTGCGCGTGTTCCTGACGGTGGGCAAGGGCATCGACCCGCAGATGCCGCTGGTGCTGTTCTCCACCCTGGCGTTCCTCACCATGGTGGTGGGCAACCTGCTGGCGATTCCGCAGCGCAACGTGAAGCGCATGCTGGCGTACTCGTCCATCGCGCACGCCGGCTACCTCCTGGTGGGCGTGGCGGCGCTGTTCGTGACGGCGCCGGGCGAGCAGTTCCGCCTGCTCGGTCCTTCGGAGCTGACGGGTGGCTCGCCGCTGGAGCTGGCGCGCTCGCAGGCGCTGCGCGGCATCCTCTTCTACCTCTTGGCCTACACGTTCAGCGCGGTGGGCGCCTTCACCCTGGTGTCCGTGCTCGAGCGTCGCGAGGACGAGGAGAAGGGCACCGCGTGGGATTTGGAGCGCTTCAGTGGCCTCGCGCAGCGGCGCCCGGGTTGGGCCGTGGCCATGGCCGCGTTCATGCTGTCGCTGGGCGGGATTCCTCCCACCATCGGCTTCATGAGCAAGCTGCTCGTGTTCCAGAGCGCGGTGGACGCGGGCCTCATCGGCCTGGCCATCATCGGCGTGCTCTCCAGCGCGGCGGGCGTCTATTACTACCTGCGCGTGGTGGTCTACATGTTCATGCGCCCGGTGCCCGAGGGCGCCACGGCGCTGGAGCGCAGCTGGTCCACCGAGCTGGCCCTGGTGCTCTCCACCGCCGCCGTGGTGGTGCTGGGCATCCTCCCCGGCCCCGTCACCGCGTGGCTGGTGCAGGCCAGCAGCCTCTTCGGTCAGTAGCCTTCGCGGGCCATGAGCCCGTCGACTCCGCCCGCCCCGGCCTCGTGCCCGGGCGGGCGTTTTCTTTCAGGGGCACCGGGGTGCTGTCAGCCCGGGAGTTCGCCGCGCAGCTCGTACGTCTCCAGGCGCGTGCGGGCGCCGGCCTCGCGCAGGGCGGCCACGAGGGGCTCGTTGTCCGTCATCACCACGCCCAGGGACTGGCGTGCGGACCCCACGCGGGTGAAGGCTTCCTCCAGGAGTGCGCGGGCATGCGCGAGGGACACCGCGAAGAAGGGATAGAGCACCGCGCCGCCGGAGCGCAGGTCCATCAGCCCCAGCAGCTCCGTCCCCCGCGTCAGCTTCCAGAGCTGGTGCGAGGCCAGTGACGAGAAGCGCGCGAGCTTGCCCGGAATCATCCCGAAGGCCTCCGTCAGCGGCGCCCAATCCGCCGACTCCACGGGCGACACCTTCAGGCCCCGAGGCGCCTCCGGCAGCGTGGCCACGTGGGCCCGCGTCACCTCCAGGTCCGTGGCCTGCCGCGCGCGCCGCATCCCCAGCGAGCCATACAGCTCCAGGGCCGGGGTGTTGTCGCGCACCACCGTGAGGGACCAGCGCTGGCAGCCCTGCGCACGGAAGCGCTCGGCCGTCCTCAGCATCATCCACCGCCCCAGCCCCTGACGACGCGCGGCGGGCGCCACCACGAGCTGGCCCACGTACCCCATGACGCCCAGGGCCTCCGTGGACGTGTACCCCACCACCCCACCCTGCCCCTCGACGAGGAAGGTGCGAGCCGCCAGCTCCTGCTCCCACATGGACGCCAGCGGCGGAGGGTCCTCCAGCCCCAGCTCCGCGAACAGCCTGACGTACGTCGGGTAATCGTCGGCGCGCCCGGGCCTCAGCACCCACGGACACGGCCCCACATCCACCGTCATCGGCCTGCCTCCGGCAAGGAAGGAGCGATACCGACGCGAGCCTGACTCAACGTCCGACGGCACAAAAGAAGGCGGCCCGACACTCCAGGGGAGGGTCGGGCCGCGGGTCTTCTGAAGGTGACTCACCGGAAGTGCTGAAGGGGTGGGGGGGAACCGCCTTCAGCCTCGCTTCGATGTGTCCCGCGTGAACCTATAGCAGTCGCCGTGCCAGCCCCTGCTTTGGGACAAACTCCAGTTTTCTCAGGCACTTAGAGGTCTGCCCAACATTGGCCCACCCCGGTGATTGCATTTCAGCCCTGCAATCGGCTTTCAGAACTGAAAATCCTCAATGAGTCCGGGCGGTTGTGTTTTTCACCGATGAACCCCGTTCATTTCGGATCTGAATCCACGGGTGCGCAAAAGTTACACGTCCAACTCCACCCTACTCCCGACCCACCTCGTTGGGCGGCCGGAGGTTGAGGCGCTTCATCTTGCGCCACAGGGTGGTGGAGGAGACGCCCAGCTCGTCGGCGACGCGGGCCAGGTCCACGCCGTGGCGCTCCAGGGACTGGGCGATGGCGCGGCGCTCGGCGTCCTCGACCACCTGGGCCAGGGTGGGCCCCGCGCTCGTGCCGGGGGGCAGGCCGGCCGGGCCGTCCAGCACGCCCAGGGGGCTGGCGCCGGCGACGGGCGTCAGGCGGGCCTGGCGCAGCGGGAAGTCCTCGGGCAACAGCTCGTCGCTCTCCGAGAGCGCGGCGGCCTGTTCGACCAGGTTCTCCAGCTCGCGCACGTTGCCGGGGAAGTCGTAGCTCATCAGGTGCGTCACCGCGGCGGCGGACAGGCGCCGGGGATTGGGGCTGCGGGCGTTGGCGCGTCCCAGGAAGTGCTCGGCGAGCGCGGGCACGTCATCCAGGCGCTCGCGCAGGGGCGGCACGCGCAGCGTCACCACGTTGAGGCGGTAGTAGAGGTCCTGGCGGAAGCGCTTCTCGCGCACCTCCTGCTCGATGTCGCGGTTGGTGGCCGCCACGGTGCGCACGTCCACGCGCAGCGCGGTGGACTCGCCCACGCGGCGCACTTCGCCCTCCTGCAGCGCGCGGAGCAGCTTCGACTGGAAGGTGGGGCTCGTCTCCGTCACCTCGTCGATGAAGAGCGTGCCGCCGTCGGCCTCCTCGAACAGGCCCCGGCGGGCCTTCACCGCGCCGGTGAAGGCGCCCTTCGCGTGGCCGAACAGCTCGCTCTCCAGCAGCGACTCGCTGATGGCCGCGCAGTTGACGGGCACGAAGGAGCGCCCCTTGCGACGGCTGTGCGCGTGGAGCGCACGCGCCACCAGCTCCTTGCCCGTGCCGCTCTCGCCCTGGATGAGCACCGTGGCGTCGCTCTGCGCCACGCGCATCAGCCGCGAGGTGAGGTCCCTCATGGCGGCGCTGCGGCCCACCAGCGCGGACAGGCCATGGCGCTCGTTGAAGTCCGTGGCGAGGTTGTCCACGTCGCGCAAGAGGCGCGCGCGCTCCAGGGCGCGCTCCACGCGGTAGCGCAGCTCGCTCTCCTTGAACGGCTTGGTGACGTAGTCGTACGCGCCCAGCCGCATGGCCTCCACCGCGCTCTCGATGGAGCCGAAGGCCGTCATCATGATGACTTGCAGCCGCGGAGCCACCTCCAGCGCGCGCCGCAGCAGCGTCAGCCCGTCCATGGGCTCCATCTTCAAGTCCGTCAGGAGCAGGTCCATGCTGCCGCCGGACAGGTGCGCCAGGGCCTCCTCGCCGGTGCCCGCCTCGAAGACGGTGTAGTGCTCGGCGCGCAGGAGCAGCGCGGTGGTCGCGCGCATGTTGCGCTGGTCGTCCACGACGAGGATGCGTCCGCGGGACGGCGGGAGGTTCGCGTCGGTCATGGGAAGGACGGGGGCTGCGAGAGGGGAAGCCGGAAGGTGAAGGTGGTACCGCGACCGGGGGTGCTGTCCACGGCGATTTCGCCCCGGTGCTCCTCGAGGATTCGTTTCACGACAGCCAGCCCCAGGCCGGTGCCCTGGGCCTTGGTGGTGAAGAAGGGCTCGAAGACGCGGTGGAGCAGCTCCGCCGGAATCCCCGGCCCCTGGTCCGCCACGTCGATGCGCAGTTGCTCCCGGCCCGCGTGGGCCTCGCGGCGCGCGCGCACCTGCACCAGCCCGCCCTGGGGCATGGACTGGATGGCGTTGACGGCCACGTTGACCAGCGCCTGGCGGATGAGCCGGCGGTCCATGGGCACGGGCGGCAGGCCCTGCTCCACCTCCGCGTCGATTCGCACCGGCCGGTCCGGCGCACCGCCCTGCGCGCGCGCGGCCTCCAGCGAGTCCTGGAGCACGCGGCTCAGGTCCTCGTGCTGGAGCACCGGGTCGCGGGGCCGCGTGTAGTCGAGCAGGTCGCCCACCATGCGGTTGAGGCGGTCGCTCTCCTCGCCCAGGATGTCCAGCAGCATGGCCGCGTCGCCCGAGGGCTCCAGGAGCCGGCGCAGCGAGGCCACCGCGTTGAAGATGACGCCCAGGGGGTTTCGCACCTCGTGGGCGACGATGGCGGACAGCTCGCCCAGCGCGGCCAGCCGCTCGCGCTTCACCATCTCCGCGCGCGTGGCGGCCAGCTCCGCGTAGCTGGCCCACAGCGATTCGTACAGGCGCGCGTTGGCGATGGAGAGCGACAGCTGGCCACACGTGGCCTCCGCCAGCTCCACCAGCTCCGGGCTGAACGTGCGCGCGCGGCGCGTGTCGTCCACCAGCACCACGCCGATGAGCTCCTCGCGCGAGGTGAGCGGCAGCGCCAGCAGCGCCTTCTCCCCGAAGCGCTGGACGAGCTGCGGATTGAAGCCACCGCCGGAGGCCTCCACGTCCTCGATGACCACCGGCGTGCGCTCGCGCGCGGCGCGCGCCGCCACGCTGTCACTGGAGAGCGACAACACCACCGTGCGGAAGAAGTCGCGGTGCGCCGCGGAGGCCGCCGCGCCCCGGAGCACCTTCGCGCTCTCGTCGTACAGCATGATGTAGCAGTTGGAGACATCCAGCAGGTGGACGAGGAAGTCCGACGCCACGTCGAGGATGCTCGAGGTCTCCAGCACGCCCGACGTCGTCCGGGCCAAATCGAGCAGCAGCCGCGTCTCGGTGAGCTGGCGCGCGGACTCCGAGCGCAGCCGGCGCTGCTCCAGCAACGTCACCAGCAGCTCCGACAGCGTTCCCAAGAGCCGTACGTCCCGCGCATCGAAGGGACGGTCCGGCGCACGCAGCACCTGGAGCACGCCGCACACCTCGCCGCCCCGCGCCAGTCGCACCGCCGCGCCGCTGCCCAACGTGCCTTGCGAGGCCTCGCGCAGCGCCTGGGCCTGTGCGTCGCTGGTGAGGTCGCCATCCAGCGCGTCCGGCACCGAACCGCCCATCACTCCACCCAGCCGCGCCACGTCGCCGCCCGGGCCCACCACCTCCGTCAGGCCGACGTGGGCCGACAACACCAGGGCCCCTTGCGTCCCCCGCGTCAGGTGCAGCACCGCGGCCTCCGACAGCAGCAACTCCGACACGCGCGAGAGGAAGTCCTCGGGGGTGGGCGGAATCGGCCGCGCCACGAAGCGCGCCATCTCCGCGACGGCCCCCACCTCCCACCGGCTGCGCGTGCTGTCCGACTGCACGCGCGCGTCCGTCAGCGCCGCGCCCACCACCTTGGCGAAGAGCGTCAGCACCGAGCCATGCCGGGGCGCCACCCACGGGCCCTCCACGCGCAAGACCTCCACCTGGGGGCCGCCGACGGGCAGGTACACGTGCGTGGGCGAGGCCCGCTCCGCGCCGCCGAACACCGGGCGCCCGTCCGACAGCGCCTCCAACCCCAGGGCCACGTCCGGCGGCGGAGCACCGCCATCCAGCGCATTGAGCCGCAAGCCGTCCCAGCGCAACAGCCGCACGCGGAAGCCCGCGGCCTCCAGGCCCTTGAGGGCCACGCGGCGCACCGCGTCCTCGGAGTGCGCGGACACCAGGCTCGCGGAGGTCTCCACCAGCCGCTCCGCCATGGACAGCTCGGGGGGCTTGTCCGTCAGCGGCAACAGGTTGAGCAGCAGCGCGCTCCGGCCGTCCTCCAGCGGGATTCGGGACGCGTAGAGGGCGACCTCGCGCGTGGCGCCGTCCGCCGAGGGCACCTGGTAGACCTGCGTCCTCGCCTCCATCGCCCCGCCGGACTCCACCAGGCGGTAGCGCTCGATGAGCCGGCTGCGCTCCTCGGGCTGGACGAAGTCCATGACGGAGCGTCCCTCCACCCGCTCCCGGGGCAGCCCCAAGAGCGCGAGGTAGGCGTCATTGGCCGCGGACACACGCCCGTCCACCACCGCGAGCACGGGGTTGCCGAAGGGCTCGATGAGGGCGCGCAGCGACGCCTCGCTGTAGTGGCTGGTGCTCATCCGCGACGCAGAACCCGCTTCTCGCCCACCCGGAGCGTCACCTTCTCCCGGTCGAAGTACTCGGACAGAGGGATGACGAACTTGCGGCTCTGTCCCACCAATTCCTTGAAGGACTGGGTGGTAATGTCCTTCTTCTCGCGCAGGTGGGCAACCAGCCGTTCCTTCAGGGCCCCCAGACTGCCCGCGTCGAAGCACAGCTCCTCGCTGACGCGCACCACCTTGCCTTCGGCCGCCAATACCTTCAGCAGCTCGCGCAGGCGGGGCGCCGGGAGCTGGAGCTTCTGGGACAGCTCGCCCTCGGTGGGCGGCGCCAGACCCGCCGCGGACAGCTCCGCGGCGAGCCGCGCCCGCGCAGCCTCGTCCCCCAACGACAGCGCGCGTCCACGCCCCTTCAGGCGGACCAGGTCCCGCTCGACCTCCAGCTTCCCGGCGTCCCCCAGCCCCTGCAACACCCGCTGGAAGGCGCGCGCATCCAGCTCTCCGGACAGCCGCTGGCGAAGCTCCTCGCGGGACAGCCCCTCACGCAAGGGCTCACGCTCATGGAAGGCCGCCAGCACCGCGAGCGCCCGACCTTGCAACCCCTCGAGCACTTCCCCGGACAAGTACAGCCGGCTCTCGCGGTCCAACAGCACCACCGAGCCCCGGGCGCCCAGGAGCTCCAGCGCGCGCGTGAGCACCTTCGGGCCCAGCGCCGAGCGGCCGAACAACGCCTGCTGCGTGAGCCCCGCATAGCCCGCCTGCCGAAGCAGCCACGCCACCTGCCCCGCCGGGTCCGCCTCGCGCAGCGGCGCCACGATGGACGCGCCACCCTTGCGACGCCTGGGCGGGGAAATCGACAGCACGCGCCCGCCCGCCACCGTCGCGCCCCGCCCCGGCAGCGCGCGCGAGCCCCGGAGGATGAAGCGCTGCCCCACGAGCGCGGCGACCGGTGCATCCAGGCGCAGTTGCGCGAGCGTCGTCTCGCCGGGCTCCAGCCGCTCCACGTCCAGCAGCGCCACCGTGGCCTCCACCTGCGCGGTGCCCAGGTGCAAGAGGAGCTTGCGTCGGCGCGGCAAGGGCGACGGCGCGGAGGGCAGCAGCGTCAGCTCCACGTCGAGCATGCGCGTCTCGGGCAGCTCTCCGGCGCGCGTCAGCACCTGCCCACGGTGGAGCGACTCCGGCTCCACGCCGGGGAGATTCACCGCGGCGCGCTGGCCCGCCTCCACCCGCGTCACCGCCCGGCCATGCTGCTGCACCCCGCGCACGCGCAGCGGCCCGGGCGTGCCCGGCAGCAGCGACACCGCGTCATCCACCGCCACCGTGCCCGACAAGAGCGTGCCCGTCACCACCGTGCCGAAGCCCTTGAGCGTGAAGACGCGGTCCACCGGGAGGAACGTGGGCCCCTCCGAGGGGCGCTTCCCCAGCGAGCCCACGGCCCGGGTGAGCGCCGCGCGCAACGCCGCGAGCCCCTCGCCCGTGCGCGTGGAGCACGGCACCACGGGCGCGCCCTCCAGGAACGAGCCCGCGGTGAGCGCGGCGAGGTCCGCCTCCACCAGCGCGCGCCACTCGGGCCCGGGCTCGTCCAGGAGGTCCGACTTGGTGAGCGCGACGACGCCGGCGCGAACACCCAGCAGCCGACAGATGTCCAGGTGCTCGCGCGTCTGGGGCATCACGCCCTCGTCCGACGCCACCACCAGCACCGCCAGGTCCACGCCGCCCGCGCCCGCGGCCATCGCCTTCACGAAGCGCTCGTGGCCGGGCACGTCGACGACGCCCGCGACGGTGCCGTCATCCAGCGTCAGGTGCGCGAAGCCCAGCTCCAGGGTGATGCCCCGGCGCTTCTCCTCCTGGAGCCGGTCCGTGTCGATGCCGGTGAGGGCCTTCACCAACGACGTCTTGCCGTGGTCGATGTGGCCCGCCGTGCCGACAATCATCGCATCACCGCGGTACGGCTCAGGCGCCGGCCTTGTCCGGGTCCTCGTCGAAGCGCGCGTCGCCGGTGCCCGGCGCGTAGTCCCACGGGAAGACGACGAGCGCCCCCGTGGAGATGCCCGCGAACTGGGGCGCGTACGCGTCCGGCTTCACCACCAGGCACGCCGTGGAGACCTTCTTCGCCCCCGCCTCGCGCGCCAGCGCCATGGCCAATTCCAGCGTGTCTCCGCTGGACGCCACGTCGTCGACGATGAGCACGCGCTTGCCCTTCAGGTCGCGCGGCATCTCGTTCGTGGGCTTCGGTCCGCCACGCGGATGCGCCTTGTCGCCCCGGTCCCGGCTGCGACGGCTGATGCGCACGGGGAAGAACGCACACCCGAGCGCCGACGCCAGCGCGCCGCCCACGAACACGCCGCCGTGGGCCACGCCCACCACGGCCTCGGGCTGGAAGGACTCCCGGATGTCGTTGGCCATCTGCTGCACGGCGCGGTCCAGCTGCGCCCAGGACAGCTCGCGCAGCACGCCCGCGGTGCGCTTGCGCGACTGGTCCTTGCCCGTCGGCTGACGAGGGGCCTCTGCCTGGGGCGCCAGGACCATGTCCGTCGGGATGGAGACCAGCTTCTGCGCCTGCGCGCGCGCGGCCGCGGACGGCGGCGCGACGCGAGACTTCGCGGGGGCCTTCTTCGACGACGAAGGCTTCGGGGAGGATTTCGCGGTGGGCTTGCGCTTGCCCTGGGCCTTGGGCCCGGGTGCTGCCCGCTTGGTGGCCACGGCGGTGAGCTCCGGCTGAAGTGCGGCCCCGTCATACCCCGAGGCGCGCGCCCTGGCCACATCCCCGCTCACATCCCCACCACCTCATGGACCCACGAGGCGGTGGGGACCTCACGGCCCTCAGGCCTGGAGCTTCTCTTCCACCATGCGGTCCGCGACCTGCTCGGGGCGCAGACCCGACTCCTTCGCGCGCCGCAGCACGGTGTCGATGGTGTCGAAGATGTTCGCCGCCCGGGCGTACGCCTTCTCCCGGTCATACCCCGCCCACTCCTGGGCGACGTTGATGAGGCCGCCTGCGTTGGCCGCGTAGTCGGGCACGTACAGGATGCCCCGGCTGGCCAGCTGCTCGCCGTGGCGCATGGTGAGCAGCTGATTGTTGGCTGCTCCACACACCGCCTTCACCTTGAGCATGGGCAGCGTGGTGTCGTTGATGGCGCCGCCCAGCGCGCAGGGGGCGTACACGTCCGCCTCCATGCGGTGCAGGGTGTCCGCGTCCACCGCCGTGGCGCCGTACTGCTTCACCGCATGCTCCACGCTGGCCGCGTTGATGTCGCTCACCCAGATGTGGGCGCCGCGCTCGTGCAGCTCCTTCACCAGGTACATGCCCACGTGGCCCACGCCCAGCACGGTGACGCGCAGGCCCTTGAGGTCCGCGCTGCCGAAGACGTGCTTGGCCGTGGCCTCCATGGCGCGCGCCACGCCGTACGCCGTGACGGGCGACGGGTCTCCGCTGCGCTCCTTCAGGCCGACGACGTTCTTGGTGTGCTTGCGCACGTGCTCCATGTCGTCGGTGCTGGTGCCGCTGTCCTCGGTGGTGATGTAGCGACCGCCGAGCGACTCCACCGCGCGACCGAAGGACTCGAACAGCTTCGCCCGGTCGAAGTTGCCCCGGGGCAGCATGATGACCGCCTTGCCACCTCCGTGCGGCAGGCCCGCGAGCGCCGCCTTGTACGTCATCCCGCGCGCCAGCCGGAGCGCGTCCGCGACGGCCTCCTCCTCGCTGGTGTACGTGGACAGGGCGCGCGTGCCACCCAGCCCAGGGCCGAGTCGCGTGTTGTGCATTCCCACGATGGCGCGAAGTCCCGTGCGGGAATCGCTGAGCAGATGGACGGCTTCGTAGCCGCCTTCGAGCAGTTGCGTGAAGTAACTCATGGCGCGCGGCCTCTACCGAGGCCACGCACCCAAGTCAAACCGAGCCGCTCTCCAACATGCGCCGAATTTCATCTCCTGGAATGACATAGCGCGTCGTGCAGAATTGACACGTTGCTTCAGCCTGCCCTTCCTTCTCCAGCAGGTCCTGGAGCTCCTCGCGCCCCATGGCGAGCAGCGCGCGCTTCACCCGGTCCTCGCTGCACGAGCAGCCGAAGCGCAGCGGATAGCGGGCCATCACCTCGAAGTCCGCCTCCGGCAGCAGCGCCCGCAGCACCGCGGACGCCCCCGCCGGGGCATGTGCCCGCAGGGCGCCTTCCGCGTCACGACGCAGCCGCTCACCGAGCGCCTGGAAGACCTCCAGGTCGGCGTTGGGCAGAGGCTGGACGAGCAGGCCCGCGACGATGCCCAGCGACTCCGGCTTGCCGCCCACCTCGGCGGGCAGTTGCGCGAGCACCACGTGCGAGGGGAGCTGGTCGGATTGGTAGAAGTAGCGCTCCAAATCGCCCGCCAGGTCGAAGCGCTCCAGCTCCACGGAGGAGCGGTAGTGCTCGCCGCCGCCCAAATCACGCAGCACGGAGAGGAAGCCCTTGTTCCCCAGCACGGGACGCCAGTGGTACTGGTCGTCACTGCCCGTGTACTCCACGAGCGTGTTCTTCACGTAGCCCCGCACCAGGCCGGACGTGTCGCCGTCCACGAAGAGGCCGCGCAGGGGGCCGTCGCACTCGAGCTGGAGGTTGACGCGGGACTCGCCCTTCTGGAGGGCGCCCAGCAGGGCGGCGGCGGTGAGGGACTGGGACAGGAGCGCCGCGGCGGCCGGGGCGGTGTGGTGGGTGGCCCGGGCCTGGCGGGACAGCTCCGTGGTGAGGGCCAGCACCACGCGGACATCGGACTTCTTCAGCAATCCACTGACGAGCTCATCGGACATGACAGGGCGAGTAGCGTGCCCGAGCCGGGCGTGCCCGCCAACGTCAGAAGGCGGACGCCCCGTCGCATGCCGGCCCGGCAGCAGGCCCGGCCGGGGTGACGCATAAGTCCAGGCTTATGCCTCCATGCGCGAAGGCTGGGATGCCGAGGTGCGGAAGAAATCCAGCGTCGTGGCCGGAACGGCTATAAACCGCCGACCGACAGTCAGTCACCTGACCTTGAGCTGGGGCGCGGCCACCTGCCCGCGCGCCATCGCTGGAGAAACGATGAGCACCCAGGCCGCCACCGCCGACGCCGTTGCAACGAAGACTCCGCTCCTCAAGTCCCGCCTGGGCTCGTTCCTCGCGGTGGTGCCCCTGAGCTTCTGGGTCGTCAACCACCTGTGGGACAACCTGTCCGCCTTCAATGGCGGCGACGCGTGGCAGAAGTCCGTCACCACGTACTCCAACCCCTATGCCCAGGCGCTCACGTTCATCATCGTGATGCTGCCGCTGCTGTTCCACACGGGCTGGGGCCTGGTGCGGCTCTTCAGCTTCCGGCCCAACAACAACCGGTACAACAACTACGGCAACTTCAAGTACATCCTCCAGCGCGTCAGCGCCCTGGGCGTGCTCGCCTTCCTGGGCGCCCACATCTGGCTGGCCTTCCTGCGCCCGCGCCTGCTGCTGGGGCACCCGGAGCTGTTCGAGGACATCGCCCGGGAGATGCACTTCCACGGCCCCACGCTCGTCGTCTACCTGCTGGGCACGATTGGCACCGCGTACCACCTGGCCAACGGCCTCCAGGGCTTCGCCATGGGCTGGGGCCTGTTGGGCTCCGAGCGCGCCATGCGCCGCTTCGAGCCGGTCTCCATCATCATCTTCCTGCTGCTGACGGCGATGGCCTGGAGCGCCATCTACGCGCTGTACCAGGCGGGCGGGGCCCTCGGGCCCGCGGCTCACTAGGCCCCCTGCCTCACCGGGCACTCCGCGAGGGGTGCCCGTCCCGCGGTCCACACGTCTCGAAAAGCACACCGGCCGCCCCCGAGTCCTTCCGGGGAGCGGCCGGTTCGCTTCTGGGGTGTCCGACCCGAGTGGCCGGAGGCCAGACAGGGCTCAGAACGGGATGTCGTCCTCGTTGTTGCCGCCGCTGCTGCCACCGCCCATGCCGTCATCCATCGGAGGCGGCTGGCCGTAGTCGTTGTTGTCGCCGCCGCGCGGCTGCGAGCCGAAGTTCCGGCGCCCGCCACCACCGCCGCCATTGCCCATGTTGTCCCCGGCGTCACGGCCGCCCAGGAACGTCACCGCGTTGGCCACGACCTCGGTCGTGTAGTTCTTGCGGTTCTCCTTGTCGGTCCACTCGCGCGTCTGCAGGCGGCCCTCGACGTAGCACTGCCGTCCCTTCTTCAGGTACTCGCCGCAGAGCTCCGCGAGCTTTCCCCAGACGACGATGCGGTGCCACTCGGTCCGCTCCTGCTTCTGGCCGTTCTTGTCGGTCCAGCTCTCGCTGGTCGCGATGCGGAAGTTCGCGACCGCCTGACCTCCCGGGGTGAACCGCACTTCGGGGTCCGCACCCAGGTTGCCGATGAGGATGACCTTGTTCACGCCTCCTGCCATGACTGCTCCCTCTTCCTTTTCGTCGAGTACCCCCCCACCACGGGGGGGCTACGGGCCCGCCGGGCATCAGCCCTGGCAGGTTGCCTTCCACGTATAGCAGTGCGCCCTGACATTTCCAGAAGGCGGACCGCGGCACGGGGCCCGCCCGGGCGACAGCGCCCCAGGCGAGCAGACAGGACCTGACGGGTGCGGGAGGGGCCCACCCGGGCTCGAACCCGAGGGCTCGGCGCACGGGGGGTGCCCTCCAGGCGAACCAGGGCGTGGGTGAGCCCCGAGCGCCGCGCGGCGGAGCCAGACCGGAATCATGCACCGGGGACTCCCGCACAGCGATGTCCCTCGGCGACGTGAGGCTCGGGGGCCCAATCCCGACAGCACGTGAAACCCACCCGTCCGGATGCTTCGAGGCACGGGATGGGCGGCACGACATCGCCGCCCGAGTGCGGCTTGGCGATGCGCGCCGCAGCAACACCTCAAGGCCACGCGCCCAGGCGCCTCTCGACAACGAGGCGCGGAAGAGGGGCGCGCGGAGGCGCGAGGCTCGGCTACCCGCCCGGATGCGTCTCGGCGGTGCGGGCCTCGGGGGCGCTGCCCTGGGGCTTCGAGGACGCCGGAGGCGGCGTGCCCGCCGGAGCCACCACCTGCACCGGCGCGCCCTCCACCGGGCGGGCCTTGGCCTCCGCCACCTTCTGCGACAGCGTCGAGTCCAGGCCCTTGGCGAACGTCGCCACCTGCGGGTCCGCCGCGCCCACCAGCTTGCGCAGCGACTTCCAGAACGGATGGTCCGCCTGGCCGGCCTGCGCCAGCGCCCGGGACAGCAGCGTCGTGGACGCCTCGCGGTCCGACGCCGACGCCGCGCGCAGCGCCACCACCAGCTCCTCCGGCGCCGTGCGAGCCACCTCGCCCAGGGCCACCGACATCTCGCCCTGCGCCGTGGCATCCGCGCCCGTGGCGCCCGCGAGCTCCAGCACCCGCGCCAGCGCCTCCGTGTTCCCACCGGCCGCCAGCTCCACCATGCTCGTGACGCCCGGCACCTCCACCGCCAGCACCCGCGCCACCTCCCTCAGCCGGCCATACACGTCACTGCCCGCCGAGTAGCTGTCCAGCAACGTGCGCGCGCCCAGGTAGTCGTGCGGGTTGGACTGGTACAGGCCCTCCGCCAGCACCGCGCGCACCGCCGGGTCCCTCTCGCTGCGCCACGCCGTGCGCAGGAAGCCCAGGTTGCGCGGGTCCCGCTGCCGGCCCAGCTCCAGGTACGTCTTCACGCGCGAGGCCACGTCGCCAATGGCGCCCGCCGCCTTGCCACCGTCCGCCAGCGAGGCCACCCCGCTCGAGGGCCCCAGGCTGGAGCCCGTGGCCGCCACCGCCGCGCCCAGCGCGTCCAGCCCCGCGACGATGGGACCCGCCCGGCCCGCGAAGTCGTTCACCATCATCGAGAACGAGAAGCGCTCACCGCCCGCGCTCGTCACGTAGCCGCTCAGCGCGGACACACCCTCCAGCGTGCCCGTCTTCGCGCGAAGCCGGCCCACCGCGTCGCTGCCCTCGAAGCGGTACTTGAGCGTGCCGTCCTTGCCCGCGATGGGCACCGAGGACAGGTACTCCGGCGCGAACGGGAAGCGCTCGTACATGTAGCGCAGGAGCTTGTTGAGCTGCGTGGCGGAGAAGCGGTTCGCGTCGTTCAGCCCGCTGCCGTTCTTCATCACGTACGTGCCGCGCTGGATGCCCACGTCGCGCTCCAGGAACTGCTCCACCACCTCCACGCCCTTGGTGAAGGTGCCCGGCTGACCACGCCCCTCCGCGCCCATCGTCTTGAGCAGCTGCTCGGCGACGAAGTTGCTGGAGAGCTTGTTGAGCCGCTTGAGCAGCACGTCGAATGTGTCCGACTGCGCCACGTACACCGCCCGGGCACGCGACGGCGTCGCCCCCGCGCGCACCTTGCCCTTCGCCTTCACGCCCCGCGTGTTGAGCAGCTGCTTGAGCGTCTGGCCGAAGTACATGGGCGGGTTGTCGATCTTCTTCCAGACACTCACCGCGCCACCGCGCTCGGGCGGCACCTGCCCGCGCACGACAATCTTCTGCTGCGGACCCACCGGGTCCGACGTCACCGACACCCGCCGCGCCCGGCGCGCTCCCGTGGAGAGCTGGTTGTCGACGATGAAGTAGTCGCTGGGCGGCTCCATCTCCACCACGCCCTTGGCGCCCGCGCTCGCGCCGGGCCGCAGGTAGATGGCCGCCGCGTTCCAGTTGAGGCTCAGCGCGCCCGTGGGCGCCATGTACGCCCGGTCCGAATCCTCCTGGTCATACCCGGGCGGCGTGCGCTCGGCGTCGAACCACGAGTCGTCCACGACGATTTCGCCCACCTCGCGCACGCCCACGTGCCACAGCTCCGACACCATGCCCCACAGCCGCTCGGTGGTGACGGACGGGTCGCCCTTGCCGCGCACGTAAAGCGTCTTCACCTTGCCGTCCGCGCCCAGCTCCGGGTCCACGAGGAACTCCGTCTCGTAGCGGAACTCCGGCCCGAGCGTCGCCAGCGCCGCCGCGGACGTGACGAGCTTCACGTTGGACGCGGGGTTGAGCAGCTCGTCCGCGTTGTGGGTGAACACCACCGCGCCGTCATCCAGGCTCTGCATGTGCACGCCCACCCGGCTCACCTTGAGCGGGGCGCGCTGGAGCACCTCGAGCAGCGCCGCGCGCAACGCCTCGCGGTCCGCGCGCTTCTCGGCGGAGGGCGGCGCCGCCAGGGCACCAGGGGGAAGCAGCAGGGAAACGATGGCCGTCGCGGCCAAGAGGTGTCTGGCTCGAAGAACCTGCACGCACGCTCCGGGGAAGTCGGCGGCCATTATGGTGAATCGCGTGAAACCACGGCAAGGGAGAGGGGGTGCGGGAGTCCACGGCTGGGCGCTCGCTCTACCGCCAAGAACAAATTGGCCGCCCTGGCATGTGGACTTCTTTTCATAATCCAAGGGCGCAAGATGCCACGCGCCCCTGACAGTCGTCGGTGGACAATCGGCCCTGGGAGGAAAGTTCGATGCGTGCGGTGGTGCAGCGGGTGCTGGAAGCGTCGGTGACGGTGGACGGGCAGAAGGTGAGCGACATCGGCCCGGGGCTGCTGGTGCTGCTGGGCGTGGGCAAGGGCGATACCGAGGCGGACGTGGCCTGGATGGTGGAGAAGCTCGCCACCCTGCGCATCTTCGAGGACGCGGCCGGCAAGATGAACCTGTCGCTGGAGGACACCTCGCGGCAGCTCATCGTCGTCAGCCAGTTCACGCTCTACGGCGACGCACGCAAAGGCCGGCGCCCCAGCTTCATCGACGCCATGGAGCCCACCGTGGCCAAGGCCCTGTACGAGAAGACCTGCGAGGCCCTGCGTCAGCGCGGCCTGTCCGTGGGCACCGGCATCTTCGCCGCGGACATGAAGGTGGCGCTCGTCAACGACGGACCCGTCACGCTCATCTTGGAGAGCCCCGGGAGCACCGCCGGCGCGCCCAAGGCCTAGATGCGGACGGAAGTGCCCTTGGTGACGAGCGCCGCGAGGCCCTGCTTCGACAGGGCCGCCTGACGGATGTGGCCGGTGAGCGCGCCCAGCTCTCGAATCCAGTTCGCCGCGCGCGGCCCCAGCCCGGAGAAGGCCACCGTCAGCGGCGGCGGTTGTGCCTGCTTGCCCAGCCAGTAGGCGAGCACCTCGTCACGCTCCGGCAACGACGGCAGCTTCATGCGCTCCTGCTCGCGTGTCAGCAGCCGCTCCAGCTTGCGCGGCAGGTTCACCTGCCAGTGCGCCACCGCGCGCGCCGGGCGCCAGGCCCAGTCCGCGAAGGCGAAGCGCTCGTTGGGGAAGTACTCGCCCCGGCCCTGGGTGACGAAGACGCGGTCCGGGGGGAACTCCGGGAAGGGGTCCCACTGCCCCGCCAGCAGCGAGGCCAGCCCCACGTCCGCCAGCGGCCGCAGGCGGAAGCCGTCGCGCACCTCGCGGGACGTCCGGTTGTCCCAGTAGGGGTAGTGGGCCTCCTCCAGCATCAGCGACAGGTGCAGCGCCTCGTCCCAGGCGTCCGCGTACCCCGCGTGGCGGGCATCCACCTCCCAGCCCATGGGCCCCGCCTTCCACGGCTGGAAGGCGAGCCGGTCCACCAGGTCCGCCCAGGGGTCCGCGTCCACCGAGCCCAGGCCGCCGGGCACCGACGTCGCCAGCATGCGCTCGCACAGCATGCGCGACTGGCCGTCCCCCAACTGCTCCATCAGCGACTCCAGGGCCCCGCTGGCGTCGCCCATGGCGCGCGTGAGGAACGGGAGCACCTGCTCGTGGAAGAACGCGTCGTTGATGGGCCGCAGCACCACGTCCATGGTGTCCCCCCGGGCCCGGCGCTCAGGGCCGGGCGTCTTCCTGGATGATGAGCGCGTGGATTTCCGCGGTCGTGGGCGCCTCGAGGATGGCGGCCCGGAAGCGGGGGTTCTTGAAGAGCCGGGAGATGCGGGCCAGGGCCTTCAGGTGCACGCCGGCGCTGTTCTCTGGGGCCACGAGGGCGAAGAACAGGTGGGTGGGCTTGCCGTCGATGGCCTCGAAGTCCACGCCCGCGCGGGACACGCCGAAGGCCGCCTGCAGCTGCGTCATGCCCGGCAGCTTGCCGTGGGGGATGGCCACCCCCTCGCCGATGCCGGTGCTGCCCAGCTTCTCGCGCTCGCGCAGCACCTCCACCAGCCGCTCCTCCAGGAGCGGGGGGTGGGCCCGGGCCAACGTGGCGCTCAGCTCGCGCAACACCTCCTGCTTCGTCCGCGACTGCATGTCCGCGATGACGGCTTGGGGGCTGAGGAACTCGGCGATTCTCACTGACGCTCCCGCGCTGGCGCTCCTGAGATGGCGGCAATTACTCCTCACCCTCGATTCGCGCAAGGGTCGCCTGTCGTCCCGGCGCCACCCCGCTCACCGCGCGTCAGGGACCGGAACCACGGGCCGCCCCCATGTCTCCCTCCCCACCCGTCCCCAGGGTCGATATGCCCGCCCCCAGCGTCCGTTTCCCCCAGTGAATCACGACAGCAAACGAAAAGGGGAGCGACCGCCATGAAGCGAACGCTGTGCTCGAGCCTTGTCCTCTCGCTGCTGGCCACCGGCTGCGCCACCACCGGTGTCCAGGGCGCCGCGCTGGGAGACGCCGCCGAGGAGTCCCTGCTCCTGCGGGGAGACGCCATCACCGGCCCCACCTCCACGCTGAGCATCTCCGGCAACAGCCTGCACGGCCGCTACCGCCGGCACCCCGTGGCGCTCCAGTGGGACTACCAGCTGCTCACGGGCTCGGTGGCCCAGCAGGGCACACGGCTGGAGCTGGCCGAGGGGGACGACACCCGCGTCTGGGGCACCTTCGGCGGCCAGCCGGTGGACCTCACCGAGGACGGCACGTGGCTGCATGGCCGGGTGGGCAGCTGCGTCTACCTCCTGAAGCGGGAGGCGGAGGCGCTCTCGGGCATGCGCGAGTGCGGGGGAGCACGCGAGTCGGACATCGTCGTGGCCTTCCCGTCCGCCATCCACTCGCGCCCGCTGGGTGAGCGGGCCGCGCTGATGACGCTGGCGCTCGTCAACGTCCGGGCCCCCGCCGTCACCACGCCCGTGGCCGTCTCCACCGGCGTGCTCACCGACCTGCGCAACGCGCAGGGGGCCTCCAGTTGCAAGAAGGGCTACTGACGGCCCCTCCCAGCCAGGGCCGAGGCGCGCTCCATCTCCCGGGGGAGAGGTGGGGCGCGTCGTTTTCCTGGCGGAAAGTCTCCGCGATATGCGCGGTGGGCTCGGGCGTTCTTCGCGATGGATGCACCAGCCACCCTACCCGGGTGGTTGGGGGGACCCCCGACGAGGCCGTGGCCGACCGCGAGCCTCGTGGGAAGCGGCATCCGTGAAGGAACGGCAACGCTCCCGTCACTGACTGGATGGGAGCGTCCGCGCTCCGCCTCCTCGAGGGGGGTGGCGGAGCGCGACTCTTCCTTCAGGCCCTCACGTCAGGTGCCGGCGGCAGCGGCCAGCGCGGGCGGCTCGTGGGGCTCGATGAGGCCGTACTGGCCATCCTTGCGCCGGTAGACGATGCCCAGCGCGTCCGACTCCACATTGTGGAACACGTAGAAGTCGTTGTTCATCAGGTTCATCTGCATCACCGCCTCGTCCACCGACAGCTGCTTGACGGTGAGCTGGGTGGAGCTCACCACGCGCGTCGCGGCGGCGGCCACGGGGGTCGCGGGCGGGGCGGCGGCGAGCTTGGGTGCGGGCGTGTCCGCCGAGGACTCCGCGGCGATGTCCGCCAGCGCCTCCGCGTCCGGCACCTCGAAGACGGCGTGCCGCACCTTCAGGTGGTTCACCAGGTCCTGACGGTGGTGCACGCGCTCCTTGCCGTGATGCGTCTTGAGCTTGTCGCGGTAGCGGCGCAGCTGGCGCTCGATCTTGTCCATCGCCAGGTCGATGGACGCGTACATGTCACTGCTCTTGTCGCGCCCCCGGAGCACCCAGGCGCCGGAGTGGACGGTGATGTCCGCGTGATGGATGCGGCCCGCTTCCAACGACAGTACGACGTGTGCCTCTCCTGCTCTGTCCAACAGCTTGTTCACCCGCTCGACCTTCTCGCGTGCGTACTCCTTGAGGGAATCGGACGCCCCGAACTGACGGAAGGTGATGTTGAACTGCATGCGTGGCTGCCTCCTAGGGTGAGGGGAGCTGCGTGACAGATCAGAAACGTTCTGACCTCGGGAAAGCAACCCATCCCCCCGGGTTGACTCTTCCCCAAGCGCACCTCCCGTCCGGGGCCTGACAACACGCCGTGACTGGTGCTCGGACCTGCGGGGCACCAGACTCTTCAACCCCTCGGAATCAGGCGGTGCGCCGCGACACGGTCAGCAGCGCACCGGGTAGCTCGGGACACGGGCTCAGGCGAGCAGCCTTCCTCCGGTGACACCCAATATCTCCGCGTTCACGAAGCGCGACTCATCCGAGGCGAGGAACACGTAGGACGGCGCCAGCTCCGCCGGCTGCGCGGGGCGGCCCATGGGTGAGTCCTCGCCGAACGTCGACACCTGCTTGCCGTCGAAGGACTGCGGAATCAGCGGCGTCCACACGGGGCCGGGCGCCACGGCGTTGACGCGGATGCCGCGCTCGATGAGCTGCTGCGCCAGGCCCTTGGTGAAGGTGACAATGGCGCCCTTGGTGGTGGCGTAGTCGAGCAGCGGCGGCGTGGGCTGATACGCCTGGATGGAGGCGGTGTTGATGATGGTGCCGCCGGCCTTCATGTGCGGCAGCGCGTAGCGCACCAGGTGGAACATCGCGAGGATGTTGACGCGGAACGTGCGCTCCACGCGCTCGGCATCCAGCTCCTCGAACTCTTCCACCGCCTTGCCCTGGAAGGCCGCGTTGTTGACGAGGATGTCGATGCGGCCGAAGCGCTTCACCGTCGCCTCCACGAGCTCGCGGCACTTCGCCTCCACCGCCAGGTCCCCGGGCAACAGCAGCGCCGAGCGCCCCGCGTCCTCCACCACGCGCTGCACCTGGCGGGCGTCGTCCCCCTCGCTGAGGTAGGAGACGGCCACGTCCGCGCCCTCGCGCGCGAAGGCCAGGCACACCGCCCTGCCGATGCCGCTGTCGCCGCCGGTGACGAGCGCCACGCGGTCCTTCAGCCGCCCCAGTCCCTTGTAGGACTGCTCGCCGTAGTCCGGCTCCGGCGACATCCGCCCCTCCTTGCCCGGGTGGGGTTGGGTCTGCTGGGGGAAGGGAGGCTTGGGGCCCGCCTCACGCGGGTCGGGGTTCTTCTGGGCCATGGCTGCGCTCCGTTCAGGGGAAAAGAGGGTCCCTGCACGGTGGCGTCCGAGGCCGGCCACGACAACCCGGGCGAAGCGGGCTCACGTGCCCGCCCGCCCCGGAAGGATGCGAGCGGAGGGCTACTGCACCGAGACGACCTGCTCCTCGGAGTGGAAGTAGGTGCCCGAGCAGCTCGTCACGCCCGTGCACTCCAGCACCTCGCCCTGGACCTGGCCCTTCACGGTGAGCAGGTGCGTGGCGGCGCCCAGGTTGGGCGGCACGGTGAAGGTGATGCGGCCACCGTCGCGCGTGGTGGTGAGCGTCGCGGTGACGGCGCTGCCCTCGGCCAGCAGCGTGGCGCCGGCGGACTCGAGCTTCTCGGTCGACGGCATCCACTGGTACGAATAGGACTGGCCCCGGAGCAGCCGCTGCACGTCGGACACGCCGTCGAAGGAGCGCTTGGCCTGGGCCTCCTTCATGACGACGGTGATGGTGGTGCCGGAGCCGTCCTGGAAGACGACGCGCGCGTCGGTGGGCGGCAGCGCTGCCCACTCATCCGGGTCGTAGTCGAGGAAGGCGCGCGTGGGCAGGCACAGGTCGCGGCCCGCGGTGCCATCCACCCCACCCCGCTCCACCTGCATCGGCTCGCCGTTGAACGTCGCCGTGACGCCCTCGTTCAACCGCGTGCAGACGTCGCCGCCCGCCTGCGAGAAGGTGACGGTGACGCGGTGCGAGCCCGCGGCCTGCTCCAGCTCGAACAGGTCCACGTCCGCGTGCGTGTACAGGAGCGTGCGGCCGGACAGCCCCGCCAGGTCCACGTCCTGCTCCTTCAGCGAGGAGCCACAGCCGGCCGCGAGGAGCCCGAGCGCGGCCAGGACCCCCGACACCACGCCACCACGGAAACGAGAGGAAGAGTGCATACGGGCCGCACCTATACCGCCCGCGCCCTCCCGACGGGAGCACAACGGCATGGCGTCGTTGCCTTTCCCACCCCACCTCAAGGCTCGCCTGCTCGCTAGCCGTCCTTCTGGAGCATCCCCGACAGCCGCGCCTTCACCTCCGGCCACTCGGTGTCGATGACGGAGTAGTAGGCGCTGTCGCGCACCACCCCACCCCGCACCAGGACGTGGTTGCGGAGGATGCCCTCGAACTTCGCGCCCAGCCGCTCAATCGCGGCGCGCGAGCGCGTGTTGCGCTGGTCCGTCTTGAGCTGCACGCGCATGACGCCCAGCGACTCGAAGGCGAGCTGGAGCAGCAGGAACTTGCACTCGGTGTTGACGCGCGTGCGCCACACCCGGCGGCCCAGCCACGTCCAGCCGATCTCCAGCGTGCGGCTGTCGCGCTGGATGTCCAGGTAGCTGGTGTGGCCCACGGGCGTGCCCGTGGCCTTCTCGATGATGACGAACGGGCGCTCGGTGCCCTTCTCCGCGCCGCGCAGGCGGTCCGCGATGAAGCGCTCCACGTCCGCGAGCGTGCGTGGCACCACGGTGAAGTAGGTGAAGAGTTCGTCCTCGCACAGCGCGGCGAGGGCCGGGGCGTGCTCGAGCGACAGGGGCTCCAGGCGCACCGCGCGGCCTTCGAGGACGACGGGGGGAACGACCAGCGGAAGGGGCTCCCTCCAGGGGAGCCCCTCGTCCGAGGGAAGCAGGAGGAGAGGGGCGCTCATGACGCCCCCAATCTCCGACGGCGCGTCCCCACGCGCCAAGAGCCACTTGTCGCTGGCTCAGTAGTACCGCTTGCGCTTGCTGCTCGGGAGGATGCCCAGCACCTCGCGGTACTTGGCCACCGTGCGGCGCGCGATTTCGGTGCCCTGCGAGCGCAGGAGCTCGACGATCTTCTGGTCCGAGTACGGGTTGCGCGCGTCCTCCGCCGAGACGAGCTGCTTGATGTGGTGCTTCACCGCCTCGCTGGCGGTGTCCTCGCCGGACACGCGGGCGATGGACGAATTGAAGAAGTACTTCAGCTCGAAGATGCCCTGCGGCGTGTGCACGTACTTGCTCGTCGTCACGCGGCTCACCGTGGACTCGTGCATGCCGATGTCCTCGGCCACGTCTCGCAGGATGAGGGGCTTCAAGTGCGCGATGCCCTTGTCCAGGAAGTCGCGCTGGAACTTCACGATGCTCTCGGTGACCTTGTAGATGGTCCGCTGCCGCTGGTGGATGGAGCGGATGAGCCACACCGCGCTGCGCAGCTTGTCCTGGATGAAATCCTTCGTCTGGCCGGGGCCCACCGCGCCCGTCTTCAGCGCGTTGCGGTACGTGCCGGAGATGCGCAGCTTCGACAGGCCGTCGTCGTTGAGCACCACCGTGTACTCTTCCCCCATCTTGTAGACGAAGACGTCGGGGGTGATGTACTGCGCGTCGTCCCCGCTGAAGTTGCGGCCCGGCTTCGGGTCCAGCTTGGGGAGCAGCTTCACCGCCTCCACCACCTCTTCCAAGGTGACCTTCAGGTCCTTGGCGATGGCGGGCAGGTTCTTGCTCTCCAGGTACTTCATGTGCCGCTTGATGATGAGGCCCAAGAGCGGCGCCTGCGGCTCCTTCATCCCCTGCAGCTGGATGAGCAGGCACTCCTGCAAGTCCCTGGCGCCGCAGCCGCGCGGCTCCAGCATCTGGATGCGGCGCAGGGTGCGCTCGGCCACGTGCATCGGCACGTCCGCCTCGTTGGTCAGACGGATGAGGGGGTCGCCCTCGATGTCCGGCAGCTTGAGGTAGCCGTCGTCATCCAGGTTGCCCAGGATGAGCATCGCGATGCGGCGCTCGGCGTCGTTCAGGCGCAGCGTGCCCAGCTGCTCCTGGATGTGGTCGACCAGGTCCTCCTTCTTGACCAGGTTCGCCTCGAACGACGGCAGGTCGTCCGTGGCCACGTTGCCCTTGTTGGACGCCGTGGTGGGCTCGTTGAACTGGTAGCTGTTGAGGTACTGCTCCCAGTCGATTTCCGGGGGCCCGTCCCCGTCCGCCTTGAACTCCGGGGCGTTGTCCCCGGAGGCCGACGGCAGCTCCACGTCGCGTGGAATCTCGACGTTGTCCGCCTCCAGCGACGCCTCTCCGGGCTCCTTGTCCCCCACGTCGCCCGGTGCCTGCTCGTCCGGCTGCTCCAGGAGTGGATTCTGATCCATCTCCTCGCGGACCTGCTCCAGCAGCTCCATCCGGGAGAGCTGAAGCAGCTTGATGGCCTGCTGCAGCTGGGGCGTCATCACCAGCTGCTGCGCAAGCTTCAGGCTTTGTTTGAGTTCCATCGCCATGAGACAGGGTCTCCCCGAGTGATTCAGCCCCTACACGACACGGGACCAATCAAAGACCGTGCCAACGTAACAAGGCCCCCTGACGGCGTCTAGTGCCCCAATCGTGGTCCCTTGCTTGCATATTCAAAATTCCACAAGGAAACCAAGAGCTTGCACGCACTGAGCGTGACTGGGCCTTGTTGACCTGTCGACGCAAAAGCGGGGCCAACCCAGTCTATGCACTCGGTTGGCCGCTTGCCAGTCGTCCCTCAAAGCGGCTGCTGGAGGCGGAACCGCTCCCCCAGGTAGACGGCCCGCGCGCGGGGCGAGGCGGCGATCTCGGCGGGTGTGCCCTCCTCGAGGATCTGCCCCTGTGTGATGATGTAGGCCCTGTCACAGATACCGAGGGTGTCCTGGACGTTGTGGTCGGTGATGAGGACACCCAGTCCCCGCTCGCGCAGCAGGAAGATCTGCCGCTGGAGATCGCCCACGTTGATGGGGTCCACGCCGGCGAAGGGCTCGTCGAAGAGGATGAAGCGCGGCTGGGGCAGCAGGCTCCGGGCAATCTCGGCGCGGCGGCGCTCACCGCCGGAGAGGGTGCCGCCCAGCGACTCGGCGACGTGGGAGAGGCCGAACTCCTCGAGGATGGCGCTGGCGCGGGCCTCCCGGGCCTTCTTGTCCAGGCCCTTCTGCAGCTCCAGCACGGACAGGAAATTGTCGCGCACGGTGAGCTTGCGGAACACGGAGGCTTCCTGGGGCAGGTAGCCCACGCCCCGGCGCGCGCGGCGGTGCATGGGCAGGTGCGTGAGGTCCTCGTCGCCCACGCGCACGCGGCCCGCGTCGGGCGTCACCAGGCCCACCACCATGTTGAAGCTGGTCGTCTTGCCGGCGCCGTTGGGGCCCAACAGGCCCACCACCTCGCCCGGGGACACGGTGAAGGACACGCCGTTGACCACCTGGCGCCCGCGATAGGCCTTCTTGAGCCCCTCCGCGTACAGCTTCGCGTCGCTCATCGCGGCGCCGCCTCCGGGGCCACGGGGGCCGTGCGAGCGGGCGCGGGCGCGGCCTTGCGCTTGGAAGGCGTGGGGGCCGACGGCGGCGACTCGAAGATGATGACGGCGTTCTCCACCTCGAGCTTCTCGCTGCCCAACGTGAGTCGGACCTTCGTCCCACGCATGTACGTGGTCCCCTGGCGCGCCTCCGGGGTGCCGGTGACGACGAGCACGCCCGAGGCGACGTCGTACTCGGCGCGCTCGCCGCGGGCCATGCGGTCGCCGTCCACCGCGTGCACGCCGCCGGTGCACACCACGCGCGTCACCACGCGGGGCGGCGCGAAGTAGGCCGTCATCCGGTCGCACTTCAAGTCCAGGGTGCGGTGCTTCACCTTCACGTTGCCGGTGAGCGTGGCCTGCGACTTGCCGCCCTCGATGAGGTCGGCGTTGATTTGAACCGGCTCCTTCAAGTCCACCGGCCCCAGGGGCCCCTGGCTCGGGCTGCCCGCGGCGGCGGCAGGCGTGCCCCCGTCCGTGGGCGTGGCGGCGGCGACGGCGGGCACCGGCTGCGCCACGAAGAAGGCCATCACGAGGAACTCAATCACGCCCTGATTCTCCCAGCACGGTCTCCACCGAGCCTTCGAAGGTGAACGTCTCATCCGGGAAGGACAGCTCGAAGCGGTCCGCCCGCAACCGGTACGCCGGCCCTCGTACCTTCACGCCCTCGTTGCCCCGCGCGCCCTTCTCCACGGCGTCGTAGGTCAACCGCGGCGTCTCCACCACCATGCCCTCGCCCGTGCGCACCACCACGCCGCCGGACGCCACCAGCTGCTTGGACGCGAGGCTGCCCTCCATATTCGGGGCGCTGATGTCCAGGCCCTTCTCCGTGCCCACCGACATGCCCTGCTCGGGGGTCCCCGGGGGGATGCGCAAGGTCGCGTTCGTGGCCTGCACGTCGCCGCCGGAGCGCTGGTACGTCAGCGACTCCGCCTTGCCCGACAAGGTCAGGCGCTCGCCCTCGTAGGACACCAGGCGCGCGCCGCGCAGCACCACCTGGGGCGGGGGCTGCTGGGGCGCGCCCTCCGCCGGGCGACGCGGGGAGCACGCCGCGACGAGCAGGCAGAGGGCGAGGAGGCGGACGGGCTCGGAGCGCGACACGAGGGTGCCTTCTATCACCGGGCGGTGGCCGGCGCCGCCCCGGAGAGCAGGGCCTGGGGGGTGGCCTCCACGGGGGGCCGCGTCTTCCAGCGCTGGTGCATCCACACCCACTGCTCGGGGGTGCGCCGGATGGCCGCCTCGATTCGCGCGGACAGGGCGGCGGTGAGCACCAGGGCCGCGGCCTCCCGGTCCTCGCCCTCGGGCAGGGGCACGTCCTCCATCACCAGCCGGTAGCCGCCGCCCTCCACGCGGTGGCAGAAGCCCGTCACCACCGCCGCGCCCGTGCGCACGGCCAGGTCCGCCGCCGCGCGGGGCGTGGCCGCCAGCTGCCCGAAGAAGGGCACGAACAGCGACTGCACCTTGGTGTCCTGGTCGATGAGCAGCCCCAGGATTTCACCGGCCCGGAGCGCGCGCAGCATGGCCCGGGCCGCGCCGTCCTGGCCCCGCCAGATGCTGCGCACCCCACCCCGCTCCCGGAAGCGCTCCACCAGCTTCGTCAGGCGCGGGTCCGTGGTCTCCTTCGCGATGCTCTGGCTGGGGTAGCCCGCGCGCGCCACCCGCCGGGCGAGCAACTCCCAGTTGCCCACGTGCCCGGAGATGAAGACCACGCCCTTGCCCTTCGCCAGGGCCGCGTCCAGCACCGCCCGGTCCGCCTCCGGCCACGCCACCAGCGACTCCAGCCCCCGGTCCAGCGCGCCCGTGCAGGCCACCTCCAGCGCCGCGGCGCCCAGGTGACGGAAGGACGCGCGGGCCAGTTCCTGCCGCTGTGCGTCGGACTTCTCCGGAAACGCGGTGGCCAGGGACTTCAGGGCCTTGCGGCGCTCACCGCCCGCGATGGCGTAGGCCCACCCGCCCAGACGGGAGCCCAGGGCCCGGGCCCACCCCAGGGGGAGGGGTTGAAGGCACAACAGGACCGTCCGGATGAGCAGGTACCGGAGGAAACGTTTCAGGCGCTTTGCTAAGGGTGGACGCTCCACACGTCGCTCCATATCCCATGCGCGAATACAACTTCGACGGACTCGTCGGTCCTACCCACAACTACGCGGGTCTGTCGCCCGGCAACCTGGCGTCACAGAGTCATGTCGGAGAGTCGAGCCACCCTCGGGAGGCCGCGCTCCAGGGCCTGGAGAAGATGCGCTTCGTCTCCGGCCTGGGGGTCGGCCAGGCGGTGCTGCCGCCCCAGCCGCGCCCCTCGCTGCGCGCCCTGAGGACCCTGGGCTTCACCGGCACGGACGAGGAGGTCATCACCCGCGCCGCGCGCGAGGCCGAGCACCTGCTCCGGCTGACCTCTAGCGCCTCCTCCATGTGGACCGCCAACGCGGCCACCGTGGCGCCGAGCACGGACACGGCGGACGGCCGCGTGCACCTGACGCCCGCCAACCTGTCGCAGATGTTCCACCGCGCGCTGGAGGCGGACACCACGCACGCGGTGCTCCGATCCATCTTCTCCGACGAGAAGCACTTCGCGGTGCACGCGCCCCTGCCGCCCGGCAGCCACTTCGCGGACGAGGGCGCGGCCAACCACACACGCCTGGCCACCCCGGGGCACGCGGGCGTGCACCTGCTCGCCTGGGGCCGCAGCGCGTGGCAGGACGTGGCGGGCCCCAAGCGCTTCCCCGCGCGACAGACGCTGGAGGCGAGCCAGGCGCTCGCGCGACTGCACCAGCTGGACGCGCGCACGGTGCTCTTCCCGCAGCAGCACCCCGAGGGCATCGACGCGGGGGCCTTCCACACGGACGTGCTCGCGGTGGGCAACGAGCGCTTCCTCATGCTGCACGAGCTGGCCTTCGTCGACCATCCGGGGCTGCTCCAGGTGCTGCGCGAGAAGCTGGGCCCGGACTTCCGCGCGGTGGTGGCCAGCAGCGCGGAGCTGCCGCCCAAGGACGCGGTGAAGGCATACCCCTTCAACTCGCAGGTGCTGACGCTGCCGGACGGGACGATGGCCATCGTCGCGCCCATCGAGAGCCGCGAGACGCCCGCGGCCCGCGGCTTCCTGGAGCGCGTGGTGGCCGAGGACACGCCGGTGAAGGCGGTGCACTACCTGGACGTGCGCCAGTCCATGAACAACGGCGGCGGGCCCGCCTGCCTGCGCCAGCGCGTGTGGCTGACGGACACCGAGCGCCGCGCCATCCACGCGGACGTCTTCTACACGCCCGCCCTGCACGAGTCCCTGGCCGCCTGGGTGCGCCGCCACTACCGCGACGTGCTGCGCCCCAAGGACCTGCAGGACCCGCTGTTCGCGCGTGAGACGATGACGGCGCTGGATGAACTGACGCGCATCCTCAAGCTCGGCAGCGTCTACGACTTCCAGCAGTGACGCCCGCCCGCCTGCTCCAGTGACAGGACGCCGAGCCCTCGTCCCGAAGGCTCCGTCCCGAGGGGCGAGGAGTGCCGTGGCCCCAACCGTCGCGGTGACACACCTTTCACCCAAGGAGGTGGCGTCCCGTGATTCCGGCTTCCATCCAATACTATCTGCGTCGCAACCGAGTCCTCTACGAGCGTTACTGGCATCCTCGGGCCGTCAGTGCCCAGGAGCTGGCCGAGGCGCTCCATGTCTCCGGCTGGCGCGTGGCCAAGTCCGTCATCGTGATGGCGGACCGTCAGCCCTGGATTTTCGTCGTCCCCGCGGCGGGCACCGTGGATTTGGAGCGCGTACGCGAGCTGCTCGGCGTGCGCACGGCCCGGCTCGCCACCGAGCGGGAGTTCGCGGACCACTTCCCGGACTGCGAGACCGGGGCGGAGCCGCCCTTCGGCGAGCTGTACGGCCTGCCCGTGGCGGTGGATGAGACCCTGAGCCTCACCGAGCACCTGCTCTTCCGCGCGGGCTCGCACGAGGAGGCCCTGGAGATGCGCTTCCAGGACTTCGCCACGCTGGAGTGGCCGCTCGTCGCCTCGTTCATCCACGAGCGGCTGCAACCCTCAGCCTCGGCCGTCACCGTCATCCCTCCCATCCTGATGGAGCAGGACGCGCCGATTCCGGCGTGAGGAGGGCTCAGGGTTCCACGAGCGGCTCGCGGGATTCTCCCAGCAGGTGCTCCAGCTCCTGCGCGCGCGGGTCGCTCAAGAGTTCCTTGCGACGCGAGTCCACGCGAGCACGCTCGGCGGACTCCAGCCGCGTCATCCAGGCACGCGCGGCCTCGCGGGCATCGGGCGGCAAGAGCGCCAGTCCCTCGCTCACCGAGCGGGCCGCCGCGTCGTAGCGCTTGAGCGACTCCTGCAGCCGCGCCACCGCGAAGTAGGCCTCCGCGCTCGGCAGGAGCCGGGCCACCGTCTGTCGCCGGTCCATCGCGCGCGACAGGAGCCCCTCCCGCTCGAGCCCGTCCGCCTCCATCGACAAGAGGCGCGCCCGCTGACGGTAGTCCGTGACCAGGCCACCTACCGACTGGAGTGTCTGGCGCGCCCGCCGCGTCAGGCCCGCGTCCATCTGCCAGGAGGCCAGGATGAGGGCCAGCTCCAGGTCCTCGGGGTGACGTGAGCGCAGGGCCTCGAGGTCCCTCAGCGCGGCGTCACTCTCCCCTCGCCCCCGGAGCACCTCGGCGCGCAGAAGCGCGGTGTCGCGCTCACCCGGCGCTCGACGCTCGACCTGCACGCAGGCGGCCTCCGCCTCGGGCAGCTCCTTGCGCGTCAGCCGCAGCCGCGCCTCGCGAGCCCACAGCGCCGTGACGCCAGGGCGCCCCTCGAAGTGCTCTCGCGCCCAGGCGCCATAGGCCAGCGCGAGCTCCGGACGATTCAGGTGCCAGGACAGCGCGTCCAGCAGCGCGCCCGCGATGTCGGGCGAGTCCGGCGTCATCGCCACCAGGTCCTCCACCGTGCGCGCCCGGCGGACCGCGTCGCCCACGAGCGCGCCCTTCTCGCCCGCCTCGTACGCCAGCCGGTACTCCAGGAAGGCCTGCGAGCGATGCCCCGTCGCCAGCAGCGCGTGCGCCGCGACCCGATGTGACACCGCGTCCAGCGGCGCCAGGTACAGCGCGCGATTCACGAAGGCCAGCGTCTGGCTGGCGCCCTCGACACCTCGCGCCGCGTGCGCGGAGGCCACCAGTCGATACAGCAGGTAGTCCGCCGGGTGCCGGTCGATGAGTTCGAGGCCCCGCGCATGCACCGTCTCCACCGGCGCCCGCGCGCGGACCTGCTCCGCCAGCTCGGTCTCCGCGTCCGAGAGTCGCGAGGCGCCGGGCTGCAGGGCCACCAACGCCAACGCCGTCAGCACACCACTGGCGCCCAGCGAGACGAGGGACGACGGCAGCGCCCACGCGTCCGCGGTGTCGCGCTCACGAGGACGCGCCACCGTGCCAAGCACCACCAGCGCCGCCACCGCACAGGCAGGCAGCTCCAGGCTGAAGTCGAAGAGGTTGTGCAGGGCCAGCGCCGCCACGCCCGCGAGCGCGGACACCTCCAGCGCGTCCAGCCCCTCGCGTCGTGCCAGCCGCGCGAAGCCCCAGACGGCCAGGACCAGCAACATCAATCCCGGCAGCCCCAGCTCCGCCGCCAGTTGGAGCACGGCGTTCTCCGGATGCGTGAGCGTGTTCGGATTGAGCTCGGACTGGTAGCGCGGGAAGGCCGCCTCGAACGCGCCGCGCCCCATGCCCAGCGCCGGGAAGGCCGCGGCCGCGCTCGCCATCATCGGCCACAGCGACACCTTGGACTGCCCCAGCTTCTCCAGGCTGTCCGCCGAGCGGGCCTCGGCCCAGAGCGGCTCCGCCACCGCGTACGCGCCCACGGCCAGCACCGCCACGAGCCCCAGCACCGGGACGAAGCTCCGCGCGGACGCGGCACCGCGTCGCTCCTCGCGGCGCCTTCGCGCGAGCCACAGCACGAGCAGGCCCTGACCGAGGACGAGGAACACGATGCCGCCCCGCGACAGCGTCAGCACCACGCCCAGCCCACACGCGCCCGCCGCCAGCGCATACGGCAGCGCCTTCATGGGAGGACGCATCGTGAGCGCCAGCCCCACGCCCACCGACGCCCCCAGCCCGAGGAAGCCCGCCAGGTGGTTGGGGTTGCCGAAGAACGTCACCAGCGTCGGATGCGCGTGCACCCAGGAGCGCAAACCGAACAACGACGTCACGCCCATCAGCGCGTGGCCCAACCCCACCAGCGTCACCGCCGCGCCCGTGAAGGTCACCACCGCGAGCAGCCTGCGACGGCTGTCCCTGGAGCGCGACACCTGCACCGTGGCGAGGAAGACGAACAGGTACGCCACGTGCTTCGACAGCTCACGCCACGTGGCCGGCGGGTCCAGCGACACGGGCCGCGCGCCGCCCAGGCCCAGGGGCTCCAGCGCGAACTCCCGCAGCGCCGCGGCCTCCGGGCTCAACAGCCCCAACACGCCCGAGGGCAAGGGGACGAGCTGCACCGCGCACAGCGCCGCGCCCGCCGCCAGGGGCACGGCCAGGAGGGGGAAGCGCAGCGACTGCCCGTGCCGCCGCGCGCCGATACACGCCAGCAGCGCCGCCGCGCCGGAGAGGAGGCCCAGCGGGAAGAGCACCCACTTCGCCGCGCCGCCGAGCGCCAGCGGACACACGACGACGAGCGTGGCCAGGGCCACTTCGGCGAGCCGGGTGTACCGGGAGCTGCTGCGTTGCGAGGGGGCCATTCGAACGGGCCTGGGAGTATGACATGGGCTCCGGAACCCTCTGCTTTCCGGCCCGCACATCCTGCTCGGCGGGTGACAGGGCCGGCAGGCGCGGAGCCCCTCCCTCCCTGTCCGGCGTTGAAAACCCCTCCGGCCCCCGAGTGGGCTTGCATCCCGAAGACCTTCTGGCATCTTCGCCCGCACCCATGCGCCGCTTCCTGCTCGCCACCGCCCTCCTCTGCGCCACCCTGTCCGGCCTCGCCGGCTGCAAGGGGCCCTGCCGCGAGCTGTCCGAGAAGCTGTGCGACTGCTCCATCAACTCGGTGGAGAAGGAAATCTGTCTCCAGAACGCCTCGCGCGAGGAGAGCCGCGTGGAGCCCACGCCCGAGCAGGAGGCCGTCTGCGAGACGAAGCTCGCCGGCTGCGACTGCAAGAAGATCGAGACCGCCGAGGGCAAGCGCGAGTGCGGAATCGCCCGCGAGGGCGGCATCGACTGAAGGACGCGGTAGCCCTCAGGCCCCCGGCGCCACCGGCCGCGCGCGTGTGGATGCACCCTCCGCGTCCACCCACGGCTGCAGCGCCTTGCGCACCCGCGAGCGCATCGGCGTCTCCACGTAGCGGTGCACCAGCACGGACGCGGGCAGCGCCAACAGCAGCACCGAGCCCAACCAGCCCCACGGCGTGTTGAGGTCCACCCACGGCGACAGCACGCGCTCCAGCTTCATCGCGGCCTCGCCCGCGGGGTACTGGAGCAGGTACAGCGCGTAGCTCGCCGAGCCCAGGTGCACCACCCACGGGCGCGACAGCACCCGGCCCAGCAGTCCCCCACCCCGCGCCAGCCCGTACACGAGCAGCCCCGACGCGGGCGCCAGCAGCGCGTTGTGCATCAGCACGTAGGGAATCCGCTCGCCCGCCGCGCCCGCCGCCACCAGCAGCGCCGCGCCCAAGGCCGCCAGCACCGCGCCCGAGCCCTTCGCCACACCCGCCTGCCGCTCGCGCACGAAGCACCAGCCCAGCAGCACGCCGAAGAGGAACTCCGGCAGGCGCGAGAGCGGCGCGAACTTGAGCACCGCCAGCCACGTGCCCCACGCGTGCGCGTCCACCGTGTCCAGCCCATCGGGCCGCAGCGCGAGATAAAGCACCGGCGGCACGAGCCCCAGCACCCACGTCGCGCCCAGCGCCACCGGCAAGAGCGAGGGCCGCAGGCGCGACAGCCCGCGCGCGAGCCGGGGGAACAGCGCGTAGAAGAACGCCTCCACCGCCACGGACCAGCCCGGCGGGTTCCAGTACAGCGCGAGCAGCGGCACCCACGCCTGCACCAGGGCCAGCGTCGCCACCGCCGCCACCGCGAGCTTCACGGCGGCCACGTGCCACGCGTTGCTCGCGAACGAGGCGAGCATTGTGGGCGGCGCGGACAACAGGAAGGTGAGCAGGTAGACGGGATAGACGCGGGCCACGCGGGCCGCGAGGAAGGCGCGCGTGCCCGTCTCCATGCGCCCGTCCGCGTCCAGGTAGTTCCAGGCGAGCACGAAGCCGGACAGGACGAAGAACACGCCCACGGCCGAGAAGCCCGCGCCCACCAGGTCCTGCAGCCACTGGGGCGCCGGCGCCAGGGCCGGACGCGCGAAGTGGAACAGCACGACATGCAGGGCCGCGAAGAAGCGCAGCCCCGTCAACGCATCGAGTGAACCGCCCCGGCTCACCGCCGGCCGATGCCGTAGTACGTGAAGCCCAGCTCGCGCATGCGCGTGGGGTCGAACACGTTGCGGCCGTCGAAGATGACCGGCGCCTTCATCAGCGACTTCATGCGCTCGAAGTCCGGGTGGCGGAACTCGTTCCACTCCGTGACGACGAAGAGCCCGTCCACGCCCTCCAGCGCCTCGTAGGGCACGCTGGCGTAGCGGATGCGGTCACCGAAGACGCGCCTGGCCGTGTGCGTGGCCACCGGGTCGTGCGCCACCACCGAGGCGCCCTTGCCGATGAGGCCCTCGATGACCTCGATGGACGGCGCCTCGCGCATGTCGTCCGTCTTCGGCTTGAAGGCCAGGCCCCACACGCCGAACTTCTTGCCCTCCAGCGAGCCGCCGAAGTGCTTGGCCGCCTTGTTCACCAGCAGCTTCTTCTGCCGCTCGTTGGTGCGCTCCACGGCGCGCAGCAGGTCCAGCTCCAGGCCGAACTCGCGCGCGGTGGCGCCCAGCGCCTTCACGTCCTTGGGGAAGCAGGAGCCGCCGTAGCCCACACCCGGGAAGAGGAACGGGTAGCCGATGCGCTTGTCGGAGCCCAGGCCCTTGCGCACGAAGTCCACGTCCGCGCCCACCTTCTCGCAGAGCGCGGAGATGTCGTTCATGAACGAGATGCGCGTGGCGAGCATCGCGTTGGCGGCGTACTTGGTCAGCTCCGCCGAGCGCGTGTCCATGAAGAGCACCGGGTTCTCGGTGCGCACGAAGGGCGCGTACAGCTCGCCCATCACCTTGCGGCCGCGCTCGGAGTCCACGCCGATGACGACGCGGTCCGGCTTGAGGAAGTCGTCCAGCGCGGCGCCCTCCTTGAGGAACTCCGGGTTGGAGACGACGTCGAACTCCACGCTCGTCACCTTGCGGATGGCCTCGCGCACCTTGTCCGCGGTGCCCACGGGCACGGTGCTCTTGTCCACCACCACCGTGTACTGCTTCATCGCCTTGCCGATCTGCTCGGCGGCGGCCAGCACGTACTGGAGGTCGGCGTCGCCCGTCTCGCCCTCGGGCGTGCCCACCGCGATGAACACCACGTGCGCGTTGGAGACGGCCTCCGGCAGGTCGCGCGTGAAGAACAGGCGCTTCTCGCGCACGTTCTTCTTGATGAGCTCCTCGAGCCCGGGCTCGTAGATGGGCACCTCGCCCGCCTGGAGCATCCGGATCTTCCGCTCGTCGATGTCCACGCACGTGACGTCGTTGCCCGAGTCCGCGAAGCAGGTGCCCGCGACCAGGCCGACGTAGCCCGTTCCGATGATGGCGATACGCATTGAAGGAGTCCCAGTGGGGAGGTGTCTTGACCAGAACTCATACGCCGGGACGCGCTCGGAAAGGAAGCCCGTCCCCGGGGCAGTTCAGCAACCGGGCGGGCTCACTGCCCGGTGAGCAGGCGGCGCACTCTTTCCAAGCCTCTGAGAGCCGAGGTCCGGCCGGGGGTGCTGACTGGACCCACCACCGTGCGGTCCAACAACTCGCGCGTCGCCCGGCGCAGGGGCGGCAGCGCGGCGGTGGCGTCGGCGGCGGCCTCCGGGAAGAGGCGGGCGATGATGGACAGCGACGTGTACAGGGCGCGCTCCAGGCGCCAGTCGGCGGCCCGGGCGAGCAGCGCGGGCACATCCAGCGGACGCGAGTAGACACCGCCCATCCACTTGGCGCCCGTGACGAGCTCGCGAAGGTCGATGAAGGACAGCCAGGGTACGTCGTACCCCTGACGCGCGTGCTCCAGGCAGAGCAGGAGGACCGAATCCTCCAGGTCGGCCCGGTACATGGAGGGGCCGTAGACCTTCATCGGCTTGGCGCGCTCGATGATGCCGGCGGTCTGCTCGCGGCGCTGGGGACCCAGGATGTCGGAGTAGAGGTGGATGGCGGTGCGGCCGTCGGTGACGACCTTGGTGGCGCCGCTGTGGGAGGTGTCCGCCTCCGGCTTGAACTCGTGGTTGGAGAGGAAGCCGGCGAAGCCGTCCACGTCCATGCGGCGCAGGAGCAGTTGGAGCTCGAGCACGGGGCGGAAGCCGATGTGCGGATAGAGCGCCTCGGCGAAGGCGGCCGAGCCCATGAGGACCAGCTTGCGTCCTTCGAGCTCGTCGACGACCTGCTTGAAGTTGACGAGCTTCATCACGTTGTCGTTGACGGAGCCCTGGTAGACGGAGAGCAGCCTGTCGCGGGCCCACTCGGGCGCGGCGGAGGCGCCCAGGCGGTACTCCAGGTTGTAGGCCGCCAGCGGCGCCAGGCCCTGGGCGATGGCCCAGTCCACGTACTCCTCCCAGGGCGCGCCCTTGAGGGCACCTCGCGGTGGGTCGAACGAGGCGAGGACGCGGAAGGTGTCGAGCAGGCTGAGCGGCATGGTGGCCCCCTTTAACGGGCCCACCGCATGCCCTGCAATCACTGCCTGCGCCCCTCGGGACGAGGCCGTGGTGGACAGCGGACATCCGGCCCGTCCCCCAGGGCGAGCCCCCACCCGCTCACCTGTCGGGCGGGCCGCGCAGCAGGGTGTCCAGGCGCCGCAGCGCATAGCGGACCATCGCCACGGGCTCGGGCGACAGGAGCAGCTTCGCCGCCATCCACCGGGGCCGGCTGTGCACCAGCTCGGTCGCCACCAGTCGCGGCTCGGAGAAGAACCTCCGCCCCAGGCGCCTGCGCCACCCCGCGGGCGCGAGCGCCGCCAGGACGTCCTCCGGCACCGGCGCGCCCAACAGCCGCCTCGCCACCTCCCAGCCGTGGAAGACGAGCTGGGGCAGCCCCGTGTCCCGAGCGCCCTCGATGACGCGCTCCCAGTCCAGGCCCCGCGCCGCCAGGAGCTTCAGGTCGAACAGCCACGCCAGGCGCTGCAGCAGGTGGTGGCTGGCGTGGAGAGCCAGGTAGACGGCCTCGTCCTCGGGACGCAGCCACCGCACCCGCTGGCCGTCCACCGTCCCCTCCACCGCGCGCGCCAACAGCGCGTCGCCCTCGAGCGCCCGTCCCCAGCCCGCCAGCGCGCGGAAGTGCAGCTCCACGAGCCCCGCCTTCCCCTCCAGCTCCAGGTGGTGCGAGTCCACGTGCGCGTGGCGCCCATCCCGCGACGGGCGCACCGTCAGCCCCAGGCTGGAGAGCTGATGCACCGCCGTCGCCACCTCGGTGCGGGACACGAGCAGGTCCACGTCGCGCGTGGCGCGCTGGAGCGGGTCCGGGTACAGCCTCAGCGCCAGGCCGTAGCCCTTGAGCGACACGGGGACGATGCCCTCGCGGGACAGCGCCTCCAGACTCTTGAGCAGGAGCGCCTTGACCTGGAGCGAGCGGGCCGCGCCGGCCAGGGACTCCCGGCGCAGCAGCGCGCTCGACTCCGAGGGGAGCTGCCACCCCGCCTGTCCCACCGCGTGGGCCACGAAGCCGGCGAGGCCGTGGCGCACGGCGCCCTTCACGAAGGCGTCCGCCTCGGCGCCCTGGGGAGCGCGCATCTCGGGGGGCCCGGGCCAGGCGCGCAGCAGCCCGACGAGGGGGCTCGGGCCTGGGCGGGCCGTCATCGGCGCAGCGCGATGACGCGCCCGGGTTCGGCGTCCGCGACGGCCAGGAACTTCACGGCGCGCTCGGCGATGGCGTCCGCCACCAGCTCCAGCGCCAGCTCCTCGTCCCGGTCGATGGCGTCGCGGCCATCCCGCCAGACGAGCAGCAGCGAGCCGAGCACCTGGTCCTCGTCCTTCACCTCGAGCCTCCGCTCGAAGGGCAGCGACAGCCCCGCGGCGCGCTCGGTCTCGAAGACGATGCCCTCCACGAGCCCGTCGTCGGCCTTCTGGAAGCGCAGCTCCTGGCGCGACACGCCCAGCACCTCAGCCAGCGGGCGCACCGCGCTCCAGACCTCCTGCGGCGAGCGCGTCTCGCGCACCGAGCCGATGACCTGCTTCACCACCGAGCGCAGCCGGAGGTTTCGCTGACGGCGCTGCTGCATGTCCCCGGCCCGTCCCAGGTCCAGGTAGCCCAGCTTGCGCATCATCACCGCGATGACCACGCCCATGCCGCACAGGAGCAGGGCGCTCTGCGCGCTGTTGGCGAAGTTGAGACCCAGCGCGGTGAGCATGAACAGACCACAGAGCGCATACAGCACCAGCACGGTGGAGCGGTGGCTGAGCACCATGCGGCTCATCACCCGGTGGTGGATGTGCTCCTTGTCCGCGCTGAACAGGGGCCGGCCCAACAGCGAGCGACGAATCACCGCGAGCAGCGTGTCCATGATGGGCAGGCCCAGCGCCATGATGGGCACGAGCATGGCCACCGCGGTGCCGCTCTTGGTGCTCGTCTTGATGGAGACCGCCGCGAGCACGAAGCCCAGGAACATGCTGCCCGTGTCCCCCATGAAGATGGAGGCCGGGTTGAAGTTGAAGACGAGGAACCCGAGGATGGCCCCCGCGAGCGCCGCCATCAGCAGGCACAGCAGCACGTCGCCGCGTGACAGCGCGAGGATGAAGTTGGTGCTCACGCCGAAGAACGCCACGCCACCCGCGAGCCCATCCAGGCCGTCGATGAGGTTGAGCGCGTTGACCACGCCCACCATCCACAGCACGGTGAAGGGCAGGCTCAGCGCGCCCAAGCTCAGCTCGGGGCCGAAGGGATTGGCGATGACCTCGATGCGGAAGCCCAGCGCATACAGGCCGAGCGCCACCGCGAACTGCACGCTGAACTTCAGCCGCGCGTTCGCGCCCCGCAGGTCGTCGTAGAGCCCGAGCGCCGCGATGACGCCGCCTCCGACGAACAGGCCCATCACCAGGTCCGTGTGGGAGCGGAAGTTGTGCCCCACGCCCGAGTCCACCAGGAACAGCGCGCACAGGGGCGCGAAGAAGCCCGCGACGATTCCGATTCCCCCGAGCCGGGGAATGGGCCGCACGTGGACCTTGCGACTGGAATTGGCCTGGTCGAGCCAGCCCCAGGCCAGCGCCTGGTTGCGCACGACGTACGTGAGCCCCAGGGCGACCATCAGCGAGACGAGGAAGGCAACAAAGAAGGTGATCATCGAGATGGGCCGCCTTCGTCATGCTGACGGTGAGCGTCACGGCGCGTCAATGAATGTCGTTGTGCGACACCCGGATGTCGCACGAGTCGTCCCTCGCCGAGCAACCATGCGGGCTGTGGCGTGTCATTGTTGACCTCGAACGGAACCGATTCCTCGTCGGCGGAGAATGCGAGAGGCCGGCCCTGCTGGCAGGCCCTTCGTCGTCCGCTGTTGACGCCTTCGCGTCGGGGGACACAATGCGCCCACCTCTTGCGCATGCCTCCCCGGACATCCATCCGCCTACAAGCCCACGGGCCCCCGCCGTCGGGAGCAATCCGTTGAGTGGCGTGCTCGCGTCCACGCGGCGCATGGATGGGCTGGATGTGCTGCGGGCCTTCGCCATCCTCGGCGTGCTGGTGTTCCATGCGCCCGCGGCGGTGCATGACGCCGTGCCGTACGCGGTGCGCTTCGCGTTCGCGCATGGGTGGATGGGCGTGGACCTGTTCTTCGTCCTCTCGGGCTACCTCGTGGGTCGGCAGGTCTTCGCCACGGAGGAAGGGCCCACGTTGGGCGTCCAGCTGCGCACCTTCTGGCTGAAGCGCTGGATGCGCACCCTGCCGCTGTACTTCGTGGTGCTGGCGCTCTACGCGCTCAAGCCGTGGCTGGTGGGCACACCCTTCGTTGGAGGCGGCTGGCACTACGCGCTGTTCCTCCAGAACTTCGGGCATCCGCGCGACTTCGTGCAGAGCTGGTCCTTGTGCGTGGAGGAGCACTTCTACCTGGTGCTGCCGCTGCTCGCGTTCGCGCTGGGTGGGCGACGCTGGCCCGCGTGGGCATGGCTGGGTTCGGTGGTGTTGAGCGTCGCGGCGCGCTGGCTCTTCTCGCGCGGCCTGCCGGCGGACGTCACGATGTCGAGCCTGGACACGCTCGCGCCCTGGTCCACCGAGCTGCACCTGGACGGGCTGGGCATCGGCGTCTTCCTGGCGAAGACCGCGCCCACATGGCGGAGCTGGTCGCCGCGTGGACGCATGATGTGTGGCCTAGCGGGCGTGGGCGTGCTGGCGCTGACGGTGGGGCACTACGGCGCCATCGTGACGACGACGAACCACGTCTGGCTGTTCGCCGGACTGGCGGTGGGCTTCGGCGGGGTGCTCGTGGGCCTCGAGTCGCTCCAGCTCCCCCGGGCTCCGCGCTGGGCCGTCTATCAAATCGCGCTGCTCTCCTATGGCGCGTATCTCTGGCACGGGCTCGTGCTGCGAGTGGTGGAGAGGCTGGACCTCCGCCTGGGCGCGTGGGGGCTGGACCTCCTCGCGTACCTCGCCCTGACGTTGGGCGTTTCGTGGGTGACCTACGTCGCGGTGGAGAAACCCTGCCTCAAGCTGCGAGACTGGCTGTTGACCCGAGGGGCGCTCCCGCCCGGCGTCTTGTCTCCGTAGGAATGCCATGCAACGACTGAGGGACCACCTGACGCCGCTGAGCCAGCTCCGGTATCTCGCCTGGCGGGCGCTGCCGCTGGGGCGTGAGGTGACGGTGAAGCTGCGCTCGGGGGAGAGGCTCTCCCTGCGGCCGCCGCCCGCCGAAGACCTGGCCACGGCGTACGAGATGTTCGTCGCGGAGGTCTATCGTCCCCCGTTCTCAGTGCGGTCGGACACCACGCTGCGCATCGTCGATGTCGGGGCGAACTGTGGGCACTCGCTGCTGTTCTGGGCGAAGCACTACCCGCGCGCGCACGTCGTCGCCTTCGAGCCGCACCCCGTTCATCTGGCGATGCTGGAGCGAAACCTGGCACTCAACTCGCTGACACCCCGAGTGTCCCTGCACCGCGCGGCGGCGGGCGTGAGCGCGGGCGAGGTGGGCCTGCTCGATGCGGAGAGCGCGTCCACCATCGTGGATGCGACGCAAGGGCGCTCGCTCCGCGTGCCGCTGATCGACTTCTTCGAGGCCGTCGGCGACGAGCCCATCGACCTGCTCAAGATGGACATCGAGGGCGGGGAGTACGCGCTGCTGGAGGACCCTCGGTTCGCGCGCCTGAAAATCCGCACGCTCATCATGGAGTGGCATCGGACGCGGGAGCGGCCGGACGGCAAGGTCTGGTGCGAGCAGCGGCTCGCGGCGCTGGGGTACGAAGTCACGCAAGGCATCTGGAGCAGCGAGGTGAACGGGCTGCTCTGGGCGCGTCCTCGTGAGGCCGAGGCGCGTCCATGAGCTCGCCGGGCGTCACGGTGGTCATCCCCACGTACAACGGAGCCCGGCGCGTGGAGGCGCCGCTGCAGGCACTGGTCGAGCAGCAGGCGCCGAGCGGGTGCTTCGAGGTGGTGGTGGTGGACAACAACTCCTCGGACAGCACGGCGCGCGTGGTGGAGGAGAGCGCGTCCGTCGCGGAGCTGCGTCGCCGGGGCGTGGACGTGCGCGTGGTCCCCGAGCCTCGCCAGGGGTTGCTCTTCGCGCGCCTGTGCGGAATCCACAACGCGCGGCGCGAGGTCATCTGCTTCCTGGATGACGACAACATCCCCGAGCCGAACTTCATCGCCGACGGGCTTGCGCACTTCGAGGACGCGGGCGTCGGCATGGTGGTGTCGCGCATCTATCCCCGGTACGAGACGCCGCCTCCGCCGAGCATCTCCCGGCGCGAGCATCTGCTGGCCATCAACCACCGGATGGGGGATGCGCTCATCGACTTCGGAGCGGAGGCGACGCTCGCGCCGACGATTGGCGCGGGGCTGTGGATGCGCCGCTCGGCGATTCTGGACGCGGTCCCCTGGCGGACGCCGGAGCGACTCATGCCGGGCCGGCTGGGGAAGTTGATGGTGAGCGGCGAGGACATCGAGCTCGGGTACCTGCTGGGCAAGGCGGGCCACCGTCGCATCTACGGGCCCACGCTGAAGGTGTGGCACGTCATCCCGAGCACCCGCTTCGAGACGCGCTACTTCATCCGGCTCATCATGGGGGTGGTGCGCAGCGAGAAGACGCTCGAGGCGCGCTACCTGGGGCGACGCATGGGAGCGCTCTCCCGACTGAAGGAGTGCGCGCGGCTGGTGGGAGCGGGGCTCGCGAGCCCGGCGCTGGCGCTCCGGGGAGACTCGGTGCGCGAGGTGTTGTTCGTGCTGGCGAGTCGATGGGCGCAGGTGCAGGGCCCGTATGCGCAGCTGCACGAGTCGCGCTGATTGACGCTCATGGCGCTCCGGTCACGTCGCACCTTGAGTGAGTGTCTCGAAGGCCGGGAGAACAACCTGGACTTCCTGCGCTTCGCCGCGGCCACGGGCGTCATCGTCAGCCACGCGTTCCCGTTGGGCGAGGGCGCGGCGAAGGCTCCCGAGCCATTGATGGACTTCACGCGCGGACAGCTCTCGCTCGGGTTGGTCTGCGTGGCGGTGTTCCTGATCATCAGCGGCGTGCTCATCACGCGGAGCTGGGAGCGCAGGCCCGACGTTCGAGGCTACCTCCTGGCGCGCACGCTGCGAATCTTCCCCGGGCTCGCGGTGTCGCTGCTGCTGACCGCCTTCGTGCTCGGCGCCGTGTTCACCACGTCCCCGCTGGCGGAGTACTTCTCGTCGAAGGACACGTACACGTTCATCCTGCGCAACTTCACCCTGGTGAATCCGCAGTGGATGTTGCCCGGGGTGTTCGAGGGGAACGTGTACCCGGGAGCCGTCAATGGCTCGCTGTGGACGCTGAAGTACGAGGTGGGCTTCTACCTGCTCGTGCTGGGCCTGGGCGTCACGAGGCTCTTGCGCAAGGAATTGGCGCTGGTCGGGTGGTGTGTCACCGCGGGGTTGTCGCTGCTGCACATCGGACGGCTGGGATTCTGGCCGAACCTGGGGCTCGCCTTCGGAGGCGGGCTGGTGCTCTACCTCTGGCGCGAGCGCGTGAGGATGAGCCCTTGGATTGCGATGGGCTGTGTGCTGGTGCTCGTGGCCACGTCACTGCTGGGCAAGGGCCTGTCCATCGCCATGGGCTCGTGTGGCGCGTACCTGGTGGTCTACCTCGCGTTCCTCCCGAGCCGGCTCGCGAGCTTCGGGCGCTACGGGGACTTCTCGTACGGGCTCTACATCTACGCGTTCCCCGTGCAGCAAGCGGTGGCGGCGCTGATGAACGGCGCCACACCGTGGTGGTGGAACGCAGCCCTGGCGTTCCTCCCCACGCTCCTGCTCGCCGTCTTGTCCTGGCGACTCGTCGAGCACCCCTGCATCCGTCTCAAATCCGTGAAGCCCCACGCGGAGCCTCGGGTTCAATCCAGACCAGTCTGACCCAGCCATCGCCCCAACAGCATCACGCCCACGATAAAGACCATCGAGGCCGCGCCGCATCCCAGGAACCAGAGTATCGAGTAGAGCTGGAAGCGCGGACGGCGAACCGGGCCCGTCACGAAAACCACATACTCCACCCAGTCGCTGCGCTTCCTCGGCCATTGGCCCGTGACGGCGACCGCGGCCAGGACACGCATCCCCGCAATGCCTATCAGGCCGATTGCAGTCCCTCCCGAGAACGCAAGAAAGGTCATCAGGGTTCTGGCATCCATTTCGCCCACTCCCTACTGAATCAAATGCTCCAGTGCCGTCGTCAGCGCGTCCGACTCCTGGTGGACCCGCTGGCCTCCTGAATAGAAGAACCAGGTCACTCCCAGAGCAATCACCGCCACCACACCCCACGACGCAGGCGTCACACCAAACTTCAGGAGGACCCCGGCCGCGCCCGACAGCGAGCCCAGAAGGCAACGCACCACCGCCATCGCGCCGAGCCATGTCACGAGGCGCACCCGTCCATCCGCCAGCACCTCCAAGTGGGACGAGATCTGCTTCCCCATCCGCGTCACCAGGTACTCCCCCAGCGGAATGTCGCGCCTGACGAGGAGACGCGCGCCGTCCCTGCGCCCGCGATACCACCCGCCTCCAGCTGAAGAGCTCGGGCCCGTCGAGACCTTGAAGGGTCCCACCCAGCCCGCCAATCGGGCCTCCGTCTGCTCCCGCACCTCCGAGGACTGGAGGACCCGTTCGATGTGGATTCGGAAGATGCCCATCTGTCGCTGACCCCCTTCTCCAGAATCGGCGCTCACGGCCAGCCGTACGTCCGCTTGCCGTAGAGCATCACCGCGATGATGAACGCGAACGCGAGGAACGCGCACACGAAGAACCACACGAAGCTGAGCAGCTTGATGCGGCGAGGCTTCACGCCCCCGAGCAGGAGCATGCACTGCCCCCACTCCCGCCGTCCCACGGGCCAGCGCCCCAGGACGGCCGCCCCTGATAACAAGCGCCCGCCCAGAAGCCCCACCAATCCGAGCAGCACCCCGCCCGAAAGAGCGACCGTCGAGAAGACGTCCTTGCTGTACATGGTCCCCCCACGTCGCGCCTTCACGCGGCCCATCCGCGCGACGTGATCCTGCCCGGAGAGGCGAAGCAGTGTCCACGCACCCGCGGCGATCGCCTTGCCCGCGTCGCTCAACCCGAATCGAACGGGTACCGACTACGTCACATCAGGCTCGACCAGCAGCGCCGCGCCAATCGCGCCCGACAATTCACCCAGCTCCGCGACCAGCACCGGGGGCTGTCGCTCCGTCATGAAGACATGGGGGCTCATGGCCTCGTGAATCCGCCCGGCGTACTCGGCGCCCAGGCGTGAACCCAACCCTCCGCCCAGGATGACGGCCTCCACATCCAGCAGGTTGATGGCCGATGCGAGGCCAACGCCCAGCATGTGCACCGCCCGCTCGATGAGCTTCGTGGCCAGGGGGTCCTCCTCGTCCAACGCCTTCTTCCAGATGCTGCTCGTCAGTCGCGTGCGCTGCTTCTTGCGCATCAGCTCGAACAAGTGCGTCTTCTCGCCCTTCTCCTCCGCCTTGCGCGCCTCGCGCTCCAGGTTTCCACGCCCCGCGTAGGCCTCCATGCAGCCTCTCCGGCCACAGCCACACCGCGCCCCTCCAGGCTTCACCACCATGTGGCCAATCTCCCCGGCCGCCCCTCGGCCGCGCCAGGGGACCCCGTCCAGGACCAACCCTCCTCCCACCCCGGTGCCCCACCACACGCCCAGCACCGAGCGATAGGGACGGCCCGCCCCCAGCCGATACTCCGCCGCCACCGCCACCTGGACGTCATTGCCCAGCACCACGGCACCACGGGTCAGCTCGGACAGGCTCCCCGCCAGCGGAAAGGGCGCCGTCCATCCACGCCCCACGTTGCTCACCCGCGCCAACGTCCCCGCGTTCGCATCCACCGCCCCGGGAGCCCCCACGCCAACACCTCCCAGCCGTGTCAGCCGCAGCCCCGCCGTCCGCACCGCTTCCTCCAGCGCGCCGTACATCTCCCGCACCACCTCGGCCGGCTCGCCCTGTGTCGGGGTCGGATGCCTCGCGTGCCCTATCGGCTTGCCGTGCCCATCGATGACCACGGCCTCGATCTTCGTCCCGCCCAGGTCGATGCCTCCCCACACCTTCCCGCGTCGCTGCACTCGCGGCCTGCGAGACGCCACCGTCCTCTTCGAGCGGACACGGTCCATGTCGAGCCTCCGAGCAAGGGCTGCACCAACGTCCCTCGGAAGATGCGCAGACCTCGCTCCGCTCGGCAGCCCGGATGGCCGCCTGCTGCGCAGAGACTCGGGACGGGCAAGGCCCTGGCCGCTCGGCCGGGCTCAGCGACGCCGGACGACGTGCGCCAGCCGCCTCATCGCCACCTTGGGCAGGAACCCCAACAAATAGCGCCACCGGGGGGCCTCCCGATGGAACGGCAGACCCCGCCAGTACAAATCCATCGCGAGGTCCATCCGCTGGTGGTCCACCATCACGTGTGACACGTGCCGCGTGGCGTACAGCAGCATCTCCAGCCGCTCGCGCCTGCGCTCAGAGCCTCCGGGATAGCGGCCCAGTCGCTCCTGCATCAACTGGTACGCCATGCCCTGATGCGCCGACTCCAGCATCGTCGACTCGGAGCCTTGGTGCTGGCGATAGCCCACCATCACCGGCGAGCGCACCCACGCGAAGCCCCGCTCCGTCCCCAACCGGAACAGCAGGTCGTAGTCCTCCGCGACGATGCGCAGCGGCGTGAAGCCCTCCACCCTTCGCAGCGCCTCCGTCCGCACCGCCAGCACACAGGCCGTGCGCGGCGTCCGGTCCAGGGCGCTCGCCAGATAGTCCGCGAACGGTGACGCGCGCACGGGCTCACGGACCACCCGCGCCAGCTCGGACTCGTCACGGAAGGTCACCGACGTGCCCATCACCACCGTCGGCTTCCTGTGCTCCTCGATGACCTGCCGGTACGCCGACAGCGTCCACGGAAACCACAGGTCATCACTGTCCAGGAACACCACGTACTCGCCCCGGGCCGCCTCGATGCCCCGGTTGCGTGCGACGCCCGGTCCCGCGTTGGCCTGCTGGAGCACGCGCACCTGCTCGCCCAGCCGCGCCAGGACCTCCAGCGTGTCGTCCGAGGAGCCGTCGTCCACGACGAGGACCTCGTAGTCCCGCTCCTCCTGCGCGAACACCGAGACCAGCGTCCGCTCCAACAGCCGCGCCCGGTTGTACGTGGGGATGACGACGGAGAAGAAGGGCATGTCGTCAGACCCGCGTCCGCAGTCCCATCTCGGAGATGCGCAGGAACGTGGCGAGCTGCCGCCGGTACTCCGTCAACTCCATGCGCCCTCGCAGCAGCGTCTGCGTCAGCACCAGCGAGTTGTACGGCAGCGTCCCCACCAGGATGGCGCGCAACATCCACTCGCGCATCCGACCGTGGTGCTTGCGGAAGTACGCCACCCGCGTGCGCCACAGCTCCACGCGCACCTTGTCCGGCCCCGTCGCCGAGGGACGGAACGAGCGGCTCGTCAGGTGCGTAATCACCGCCTCCGGACAGAAGGCGACCTCCCAGCCCGCCTTCCACGCCCGGACACACCAGTCCGTGTCCTCCGTGTTCCCCAGGGGCGACATCGCCTCGTCGAGCAGCCCCACCTCCGCCAACGTCTCCTCGCGCACCACGATGCACGCGCCGAGCACCCAGTTCACCCGGGCCTCCTCGTGCCCGTACTGCGCCGGGTCGATGTCCTTGCGCTTCAGGAAGTGCAACGGACGCGGCAGGAACACCAGGTCGAACAACTGCCCCGACAACGACATCGGCCGGAAGGTGCAGTTCTGGATGGTGCCATCCGCGTTCAACAGCCGCGCGCCCGCCATCCCCACCCGCGGGTTCTCGTCCATGAACCGCACGAGTGAATCGAACGCCCCTTCGTGCACGATGGTGTCATCATTGAAGATGCAGAAATAGCGGCCCGAGGCCTGCCGCAGCACCTGGTTGTGATTGGCGGAGAACCCCTTGCGCGCGGTGTTGAAGAGCCAGCGCACCTGCGGGAAGTCGCGCCGCATCGCCTCCACGCCCCGGCCATCCGTGGCGTTGTCCACCACCCACACCTCGAAGGTGCACTCACGCGTCGTCGCGTACAGCGTCCGCAGGCAGTCGTGCAGCAGCTCCGGGTTGCTGTGATTGACGATGGAGATGATCAAGTCGGGCTTCGACATCGAATGCCTCACGTCCTTCATGACGCCGGGCTCGCCGGCGCGGACCGGGCCGCGCGTCGCGCCCGGACGAACTCGATGATGTCCCGCACCTCGCCCACCATGGAGCGCAGCCCCGGGAGCCACTCACGCGCGAGGACGAGCAACAGGAACAACCCACCGCCCACGCCCCACCGCGCCCAATCCCCCTCGGGGCCCCACCTCCAGGCCACCAGCGCCGCCGCCGCCAGCAAGAGCCCCACCGAGACCAGCGGCTCCACCACCTGCCACATCAATCCTCGCAGCCCCGGGTTCAGGTGCGAGACCCGCCACGCCGTCACCCAGACCTCCAGCGCCGATACCGCCAGCGCCACCGGGCCGATTCCCTCGAACCCCCAGCGGTGAATCGCCCAGGTGCCGACGCCCCACTTCGTCACGCCGATGCCCACCACCACCGCGAAGCGCTCCCAGGGCCGACCGCCCGCGTTCTGCGCCGTGGCCAACAGCCCCGTGAGCGTGATGAGCAGACACTCCAGCGTGAACCACTGCACCAGCGGCACCGCCGCGAGCCAGCGCTGACCGAAGAACAGCGGCACCAGCACCGGCATCCCCAGCACCGCCACCGGCAACGTCAGAAGCAGCGCCGCGGACAGCCGCCGGAGCGACGTCTTCAGGTACTCCGCGAACCCGCTCGGATCATCCTGCATCCGGCAATAGGCGGGAAAGGCCACGCGGTTGAGGACCACGCTCAACATCATCGGCGTGGAGGCCAGCGCCCAGGCCCAGTTCACCAACCCCACCACGTCCTTGCCGAGCACCTGTCCCACCACCAACGGCACCCAGCCCGCCACCAGCGCCGCCACCAACGGCGGGAGCTGGAAGGCCAGCCCGAAGCCCACCAGTCGCCTCAAGACCTCCCACCGGAACGTCCCGAGTGGACGCCACGGAGACGCCCACGCGATGCAGCCGAGCCCCACCGCGCCTCGGATGAGCGAGCCCACCACCAAGGCCCAGGCCCCCATTCCCGCAGCCGCCAGGGCCAGCGTGCCGGCCACCTGCGCCACGTTCTCCACCAGCTCCGCGCGCGCGATGAGCGGAAACGCGAGCTTCCGCTCCAGCGCCATCAACGGAATCACGCGCAGCGAGGACAGGAACAACCCCAGCGCCATGGCCCAGACCATCGGCACCGCTTCGGCGCCCAGCGCGTAGCCCTCGGTGAGCACCGGCGCCAGCGCACACACCGCGGCCACGATGACGGCGGTGAGGGCCTGGTGGCTCCAGAAGATGGTGAAGGTCTCGTCCTGGGTGGGCTCGTGCGACTGACGCACCAGCGCGGCACTCAGGCCCAGGTCGCCCAGGAACACACCCAGCGAGCTGGCGTAGGCGACGATGCCGAACAGGCCGTAGTCCGAGGGGAACAGCAGCCGGGAGAGCGCCAGCGCGCTGATGACCCGCAGCCCTTGCGAGGCCACGGTGCGCAGCACGAGGACGACCATGCCCTTCAGGGCACGGGCCTTGACCTCGCCGGTGTCCACCTGGGGTGCCGCGGTCGCATTCATCGCAAAGGGGGCTGTCTGCTTCCGGGCCGCGGTGAGAAGGCCGGCCCACGTGGACGGCACCCACCCGCGCTCGAGGCTCGAATGAGGACTCGATGCTAGCGAGGCCCCTCTCCCCTCACAAGCGACACGCACGTGTGCCACGTGGGTCACCAGAAGACCAGGGCCCGCTCGGTCGCCAGGGTGCCGCACTCGTGGTTGCCACCCAGGAAGCCGCGAGGCTACGGTCCGCCCGCCATGTCACCGAGCCCATCCCTCTTCCAGTTCCTCAAGCGCGAGGTCCTCGTCGCCGAGCACGAGGTGTTCCACCGCACGCTGCGAGAGACGCTCGTGGGCACCTGCGACAGCGTGCTCGACATCGGCTGTGGCTCGGGCTCTCCTTTGAAGCACATCTCCCACGAGTTCTCGCGCACCGTGGGCGTCGATGGCTACACCGCGAGCATCGAGCGCAGCCGCGCCGCGGGCATCCACCAGGAGTACCACCAGCTGGACCTGCTCCAGGTGGGGCAGCACTTCGCGCCCAAGAGCTTCGACGCGGTCATCGCGCTGGACGTCATCGAGCACTTCGACAAGCCCGAGGGCTATCGACTGCTGGAGATGATGGAGTCGCTCGCGCGCAAGCGCGTCGTCATCTTCACGCCCAATGGCTTCCTGCCGCAGGACGAGTGGGACAACAACGTGCACCAGGTGCACCGCTCGGGGTGGGAGGTCTATGACTTCGAGCTGCGCGGCTACCGCGTCACCGGCATGAGCGGCCTGAAGCCCCTGCGCGGAGACTTCGCGCTGCCGCGCATCCGGCCCGCGCGCCTGGGCAGCCGACTGTCCATCCTCACCGAGCCGCTGGCGACGCGTGTCCCCCAGCTCGCCTTCCAGCTCTTGGCCGTCCGCGACATGGAGGCCTCCTGAGCCGTGGAGGACCCCACGTGGCACCTGCTCACGGGTGAGTATCCGCCCCAGCCCGGCGGCGTCAGTGACTACACGGCCCTCGTCGCCCGGGGGCTCGCGCTCCGAGGTCAGCGGGTCCACGTCTGGGCTCCCGGTGATGAGGGCACGCTCGACGAGCAGGGCGTCACGGTCCACCGCGTCCCCGGGCTCTTCACGCCGCCGGGGTTGGTTCGGCTGACGCGTGAGCTGGACCGGTGTCCGGGACCTCGTCGGTTGTTGCTCCAGTACGTTCCGCATGCCTTCGGGATGAAGGCGATGAACGTGCCGTTCTGCGCGTGGTTCTCCGCGCGGGTGCGGGACGAGCGCTGGGTGTTCTTCCACGAGATCGTCTACCCCTGGAGTCTGGCTTCGCCCGTGCGGCACCAGGTGCTCGCCGGCGTCACCCGCGTGATGGCGCGACTGGTGGCCCGGGATGCCCGGCGCATGTTCGTCTCCATTCCCACCTGGGCTGACCACCTGCCCTCCGCGCTTCGTGGCCGCGCGGAATGGAGACCGGTTCCCAGCACGCTGCCCACGGAGGTGCCCGAGGACCTCGTGCGCTCGGTGCGCGAGGAGCTGGGCGCGGGACTCTGGCTGGGCCACTTCGGGACCTATGGGGCCGCGATTCGAGGGCCGCTTGAGACGGTGCTCGTGTCGCTGCTGCGCGCGGATGAGCGGCGGCGGTTCCTGCTGTTGGGCCGAGGCAGTCGTCGCGTCGCGCGGGAGCTGGGTGAGCAGCATCCTGGTCTCGCCGCTCGCATCGTCGCACGCGAGGACCTCGCTCCCTTGGCGCTCGCGGCGCACCTGTCCGCGATGGACGTGTTGATCCAGCCCTACCCGGATGGGGTCAGCACCCGACGCACGTCCGCCATGGCGGGACTGGCGCTGGGCCGCGCGCTCGTCACGCAGACGGGACTCCTGACGGAGCCTCTCTGGCGTGAATCGCGCGCCGTCGCCCTCGCGGGGGACACGAGTCCGGGTGCGATGATTGAAGTCGCCGAGCAGCTCCTCTCTCGGCCGGAGGAACATGTGGCGCTCGGTGAGCGCGCGGCTCGGCTGTATCGGGAGCGTTTCGCGCTGGAGCACACCGTGGAGACACTCCTCTCGGATATCGGGAGTCGTTCGTGACGACGTCACTCGAGCTCGCGGTGCTGATGGACCCTCGTGAGGAGGGCTGGCACAGCATGGACCTGGTGGGCGAGGCGCTCCTGGAGGAGCTCTCGACCTACCCTTCCGAGGTCTCCGCGCATGCGCTTCGTCCACCCATGCCATCCGTGGCTCGACGGGTGCCAGGAGTGGGCGCGCGGAATGCCGCGTTCAACGTGGACCGGCTGCTGACCCGCTTCGGGCTCTACCCGGCTCGGGCGCTGCTCTCGCGGCCCTGGTTCGACGCCTTCCATGTCGTGGACCACAGCTATGCCCAGCTCGTCCACGCGCTCCCTGCTTCGCGCACGGGCGTCTACTGTCACGACCTGGATGCGTTCCGCTCCGTCGTGGAGCCCCACCGTGAGCAACGGCCCACGTGGTTCCGGCTCCTGGCGCGAGCGCAGCTCCGTGGGCTCGAGCGCGCCGCCATCGTCTTCCACAACTCCCAGGCCGTTCGTGATGAGTTGCTCACCCACGGACTCGTCGACCCCTCGCGCCTGGTCTGGGCGCCTCTCGGAACTTCGCCGGAGTACAGGCCCGAGCCCGTTTCCGGCGACCAGAGCGAACAGGTGCTCGCAGCACTCGGTGGACAGCCGTACCTCTTGCACGTCGGCAGCGCGATTCCGCGCAAGCGACTGGACGTCCTCTTCGAGGTGTTCGCCGCGCTACGCGCACGACACCCGGACCTGCGGCTCGTTCAGCAAGGTGGCGCGCTGAATGCGGCGCAGCGAGAGCAGGTCGCGCGACTGGGGCTCGGCGATGCGCTGGTGCAGCCGCCCTTCCAGCCTCGCGCCACGCTCGCGGGCCTATATCGGCACGCCCAGGCAGTGCTCATCACGAGCGAGGCCGAGGGCTTCGGTCTGCCGCTCATCGAGGCGCTCGCCTGCGGCGTCCCCGTGGTGGCCAGTGACTTGCCCGTGCTGCGTGAAGTGGGCGCGGATACCTGTATCTACTGCCCTGTCGGCGACCTCGCTGCTTGGACGACGACCGTCGACGCGCTCCTCGCAGGAAGGCTGTCGCCTCCTCCGCTCGACTCCCGCCTCGCCCGCGCGGCGCGCTTCACGTGGAAGGCTCACGGCCGAACCATCCTCGACGCGTATCAGCGTCTCCCGCGCTGAGCAGCCTCACACCGCTCAGGAAGCGTCTCCAGCGGCGCCCTCGATGCATCTCCGCGCCGCCTCCACGGAGCTGACGCCCTGCTCACAGCGTGACGTGGTGTTCGATGAACGCGCCCGCGTGAATCTCCAGCGAGCCGCTGTACGTCGTCTCGGCGTCCCGGCCCCGCACCTCCAGCCGGTGGATGCCCTCGGGCAGCTCGAGCACGTAGCGCTCCCCGTGGCTCTTCCCGTTCACGAGCACCTCCATCAACGGAGGCCCACTCACCTTGAGCACCACCGTGCCCGTCCCTCGTGCCTCGCTCACCAGCACCGGAGCCGACTCGCGACGAGCAGAGGCCGCTCGTGCCTGTGACAGGAACGCCCAGCCTCCAACCACGAGCACCAGCGCCAGCGCGCCACCCATCCACCACTTGCGCGAACGCCGAGGACGCACCGTGCGGTGGTCCAACGCCGTCTGCTCCAGCAACATCGTGGGCGCCTCCACGTTCGTGCGCTGGTCCGAGTCCGCGACCGGAGCACGCCGCTCCGGCATCCTCGCCCGCTGCTCCTTGCGCGCCACCTTCGCCTTGGGAGGCGCCTGCAGCGGCGCCATGGCCAACCGCGTGGCCCCCTCCGAGAAGCCCGCGAGGATGCCCTTCAACTCCCGACGCACCGCCTCCGCCGACGCGGGCCGCGCCGACGGCTCCTTCTCCAACAGCCGCGCCACCAGCGCCGCCAGCGAGGCATTCACCTCCCGATAACGCGACACGGGCGGCGGCGGCGTGCGGACATGCTGCAACACGATGCCCATCGCCGACTCCCCCTCGAAGGGGAGCCGCTTCGTGAGCATCTCGAAGGCCATCACCCCCACCGCGTACAGGTCCGTCTGCGGGCTCACCTGCTGACCACAGGCCTGCTCCGGCGCGATGTACTCGGGCGTCCCCACCAGCGCGTTGGCGTGCGTCTGCGGCGTGCTCCCGTACGGCGCCTCACTGCGCTTGGCGATGCCGAAATCGAGCACCTTCACCGACTCCGAGCCATCCCCCTCGCGCACCAGGAACACGTTGCCCGGCTTCAGGTCCCGGTGGATGACGCCCACGCCGTGCGCCGCGCCCAGCGCGCTCAACAGCGCGTCGAGGATCCGGATGACCTCCACCTCGAGCATCGGCGCGCGCTGCAGGAGCACCTCGTCCAACGGCGCACCATCCAGGTACTCCATCACCAAGTACTGCCCCACGTCGGGGATGGTGCCGAAGCCGAAGATGTCGATGATGCCGCGATGACGGATGGCCGCCGCCGAGCGCGCCTCCGTGGCCAGGTCCCTGGCGCGACCGCCCTCGACGTAGTCCGGGCGGATCACCTTGACCGCCACCTTGCGACCGATGACGGCGTGCTCCCCCTCGTAGACGATGCCCATGCCGCCGTGACCGATGCGGCGCTTGATGAGGTAGTCGCCCACCTTCGTGCCCACGAGCACGTCGCGCGTGACGGAGTCCTCCCACGTCATGTCGCCCGCGGGCGCCTTCGCCACCAGCGGCCGCACGAGCTCCGTCTTCGTCTGCCGACCTCGCTTGAAGGTGGCCTCGTCCGTGTCGTCACGCGACTCGGAGCGGTACGCCCCCGCGCCAGCGGCGACACCCGCACGAAAGACCTCGCGCGGGCACACCGTCACTCCCGGCCTGTGGTTCGCACCACAGCGAGGGCATTTACGCGCAGGACTCATCGTCGCTCGCATCATGGCCCGGCAAGCAGGCCGGAAGCCATCTCACCCTCGGGCCTCCCAACGTCACGCAAAACGCTTTCCTGGATTCACTTCTCTGGCTTGATTTCATTTCCAAGACATCGCTGCATCCCCTTGAGTCCTTGACGGACAGCGACCCAGGGGTGCGGTCACGCTCGACTTCATGAACCCTCATTGACGCCCTCGAAGGGCTCTGCTTCGGTCCATCACGCGTGCGCGTCCTCTTCCTCAATCCTGTAGGTATTGTCGGCGGCGCCGAGCGCGCGTTGCTCGATTTGATGTCCTGCCTGCGCGAGCTGGACGCGGGGCTGTCGCTCCATCTGTTCTCTGGGACGGAAGGGCCCCTGCTGGAGCAGGCCCGGCGGCTGGGTGTGGACGCACGCTGCCTGCCGCTCCCCGCGCGCCTGTCGAGCCTGGGGGACAGTGCGCTGCGCGGACGGAACCTGGCAGATACGCTGCGCTTCGCGAGCAAGCTGCTCCCGGTGCCCGCCCTGCTCGCGAGCCACGGCCACGTGCTGCGACGCGAGGTCTCACGCCTGCGCCCGGACCTCATCCACTCCAACGGCATCAAGTCCCACCTGCTGAGTGCCTTCACCGCGGGCCTGCCGCTCCGGCGCGTCTGGCACGTCCACGACTTCCTCGGTGAGCGGCCCCTGGTGCGACGTGCGATGGGCGCGCTCGCACCCCTGGCCTCGGCGGCCATCGCCAACTCGCGCGCCGTGGGAGACGACACCCGGGAGGTGCTCCCCAAGGTCCCCGTGCAAGTCGTCTACAACGGCGTGGACGTGAACCGCTTCGCTCCGGACACGGGCGACACCGCCGACCTGGACGCGCTCGCGGGCCTGCCTCCCGCCCCCTCTGGGACGTCACGCGTGGGCCTGGTGGCCACCTATGCGCGCTGGAAGGGACAGGACCTCTTCCTGGAGGCCGCCCAGGCGCTGACGCGGGTGGAGCCGTCGCTGCCCGTGCGCTTCTACGTGGTCGGCTCGCCGCTGTACCAGACGGCGGGCTCGCAGTTCTCCGAGGACGAGCTGCGTCGCCTCATCGCGCAGCGCAACCTCACCGGACGCGTCGGGCTCGTGCCCTTCCAGCCCGACTCCGCGCCCGTCTACCGCGCGCTGGACGTCTTCGTGCACGCCAGCACGCGGCGCGAGCCCTTCGGTCTCACCATCGCGGAGGCCCTGGCCTGTGCCCGCCCCTCCGTCGTCTCTCGCGCGAGCGGCGCGGCCGAGGCGCTCACCGATGGCGTGGACGCGCTCACGCTGGCGCCGAACGATGCCCATGCGCTGGCGGAGGCGCTGCGTCGGCTGCTGGCGGATGCGTCCCTGCGTGCCCGGTTGGGCGCCGCGGCCCGGAGCACCGCCATCGAGTGCTTCTCCCGCCAGCGCTACGCCCGCGAGATTCTCTCCGTGTACCGCTCGCTGCTGGGTGGACAGCCCGGTTGACCACCCCGAGGGGCTCTGGTTTCGTCCGCCGCTCACCGGAGCTCTTCGTGCAGCGGCCTCGCAGACTCGTCACCGTCTCGCACTCGTACGTCGTCACCCTCAACCGGCGCCTCGCCAACGAGATGGCCCGCGTCGGAGGTGGCGCGTGGGACGTCACCGCCGTGGCGCCGCGCTTCTTCCATGGTGACCTGCGGCCCATCCACCTCCAGCTCGACTCCGACGAGCCCGCGAAGGTGGCGGGCGTGCGAGCCTTCCTCAGTCGCTCACTGCACGCGTTCGTCTACGGCCCCGAGCTGCACGAGCACCTGCGGCGCGGCGTGGACCTGGTCCATGCCTGGGAGGAGCCCTTCGTCCTCGCGGGGCTCGAGGTGGCCCTGCTCACCCCGCGCCGCGTGCCCCTCGTCTTCAGCACCTTCCAGAACCTCTCCAAGCGCTACCCACCGCCCTTCGCGCAGACGGAGCGCTTCGTCGTCGGGCGCAGCGCCGGCTGGATTGCGGGCGGTCAGACGGTGAAGGACAACCTGCTCGGCCGACCGGGCTATGCCGCGCGCCGCTCCTGCATCATCCCCATGGGCGTGGACACGGAGCTGTTCCGACCGGACCGCGCCTCGGGCGAGGCCGTGCGACGCGAGCTCGGGTGGAACACAGAGGGCCCTCCCGTCATCGGCTACCTGGGACGCTTCGTCCCCGAGAAGGGCGTGTCGCTGCTGATGCGCGTGCTGGAGCAGCTCCGCACACCGTGGCGCGCGCTGTTCGCCGGGGGAGGCCCCATGGAAACGGAGCTGCGCGCCTGGGCCGCGCGCCACGAGGACCGCGTGCGCATCCTCACCGGAGTTCCCCACGAGGGCGTGCCGCGCGTGCTCAACGCCATGGATGTGCTCTGCGGCCCGAGCCAGACGATGCCTCGGTGGAAGGAGCAGTTCGGCCGCATGCTCGCGGAGGCCTTCGCGTGCGGCGTGCCCGTGCTCGCGAGCACCTCCGGCGAAATCCCCCACACCGTGGGCGACGCGGGACGGCTGCTCCCGGAGGCGGATGACACCGCGTGGGCCCGCGCGCTCTCGGACGTGCTGGAGAGCCCCGAGCTCCGACGCGAGCTGTCCTCACGCGGCCGCGAGTGGGCCGTGCGGCGCTTCTCGTGGCCCGTCGTCGCCCGCGCGCACCTGGACTTCTTCGAAGCGCTGCTCGAGCGACGCTGAAGCGCTCAGCCCTCGCGCTCCATCACCTGGACGATGCCGGCGGCCATGTCATCCCACGTCCACGCGCGGAGCCGCTCCGAGAAGGCCGCCACGTGGGGAGCCCACGCCGCCTCGTGCTCGCGCCACGACTCCAGCGCGCGGACCAACGCGTCCACGTCATCCGGGTCATCCAGCAGCAGGCCCCCGAGCTCCGTCGGATAGCGCTCGGCCACGCCCGCCGAGCGACTCACCAGCGCGGGCAGACCCGAGCACAGCGCCTCGTGGACGCCCAGCCCGTAGGCCTCGTACCGCGTCGGGGACACCAGCAGGTCCGCCGCGGACAGCAGCACGGGCACGTCCTTGCGGAAGCCGAGGAACTCGATGTGCCGCTCCAGGCCTTGCACGCGCGCCTCCTGCTCCCAGGCCTCGCGCTGCGCGCCCACGCCCACCACCTTCAGGTCCACGCCCCAGTCCCCGTGCGCGTGCAGCCGCGCCCACGCATTGAACAGGGAGTCGAAGCCCTTGCGACGGTCGCCGAGCGCGCCCACGAAGAGCGCCACGCGTCGGTCCTCCGGCCAGCCCAGCTCCGCGCGCGCCGCGCGTCGGGCCTCGGGCGACACTGGATGGAAGCGCTCCGAGTCGTTGCCGTAATAGACGACGTGCACCCGCGCCTCGGGAACACCCGTGGCCGCCACCAGGTCCGCGCGCGTGCGCTTCGAGTTGGCCAGGATGACGTTCGAGCGCCACAGCGCCTTGCGCTCCTCGCTCACGAAGCGCGCGTGGCCCACGCGGCCCTTCACCTGACGCAGCACTCCGCCGACGTGCTCCGAGACATAGGCCCCGTGCACGTAGTGCACCCAGTTGGCGCCGGGCACGACGCAGTTGCCGCCGTTGGCGAGCACCCGGCCGCCCTCGGCGCGCGTGCGCAGCGCCCACGCCCGGCCCATCGCGGCCAGCAGCGGCTCGCCGAGCAGATAGGAGTTCGCGGGCTTGGGCACCTTCACGAAGCGCACGTTGGGGAAGCCGAGCAGCTCGTCCGCCACGCGGTGGGCCACCAACCGCACGGGGCCGCCCTGCTTCGCCAGCCAGTGCGCGAGGGCCAGGTTGGCGCGGTCCATTCCACCCGTGGCGACGAAATCACCGGCGATGAGCGTGTAGGGTCTTCGCATGCGTCCAGGCGCCGAAGAGCGCCGCGTTGAGCAACCAGAACTCCATGCCCACCTGGCTCATGAAGAACGGATAGCTGAAGGTCAGGGCCAGCGCGCCCAGGTTGTAGGCGAAGATGACGCTTCCCCACAGCCAGAACTCATCGCCGGAGTCATGGCGCCGTCGGGCCATCTGGAGCACCCACGCCATCGTCGCCAGGAGCGCCAGGGGGTAGAGCACCACCACCACGATGCCGCCGTCGTAGACCCACGCCGTCCACTGGATTTCGGCCCACAAGGGCGGCTGCGCCGGGTCGGAGTTGTCCCCGAAGTACGCGTTGGCCATGCCGTAGCGCCCCAGGCCCGCGCCCAGCGGATACTCCGGCAGGAAGTACTCGAAGGTGCCCTCCAGGAAGCGGCCACGGTTGCTGTGGTAGACCTCCTCCGGCTTCGCCTCGAACAGGCTGTCCCAGCGCTTCTGCACCGCGTCGCCGCCCACGGCCACGGCCCAGCCGAAGGCGAACACGCTCGCCATGCCCACCACCGCCATCAGCTTCGCCAGCCGCGCCACCCGGCCGGTGAGCACGAGCATGCCCGCCATCGCCGCCAGACAGACGCCCAGCGTCAGCGCAATCGCGCGCACCTGGCACAGGTAGAGACAGAGCAGCCCCACCAGGATGCCCACCACGCTCAGCGCGCGTGACAGGCCCTTGCGCGAGGACAAGAGGAAGCCGCTGCCGAGCAGCACCGCGTAGAAGCCCCCCGTCGCCGCGCCGCCGGGTATGTCCGTCAGACCCATGGGCCGGAAGACCCGCGCGCCGCTGGCGGTCTCGAACTCCAGGCTGCGCAGATAGGAATCCCCCTGCGCCTGCACCGCGGCCGACATGGCCGGCTGGAAGCGGCCGGGGAAGTAGACCTGGAGCACGCCCACCGAGGCGCTGGCCATGTTGAAGAGGAACAGCAGCGTGAGGGTGAGCCGGAAGACGCGCGAGTCGATGGACAGCCGCGTCACCCAGAACAACGGCGCGATGATGGACAACTGGATGCCCAGTTGCACCGCGCCGGCCATCGGGCTGACGGTGCCCGGGTGGAAGAAGTTGAGCGTGGTGATGGCCAGCGAGCCCACCACGAAGGGCACGGCCGGATGCCTCGCCCCGCGCCCGGGGACGAGCACCAGCAGCGCCAGGCTCAACCCGAACGCCAGGATGCGCACCAGCACCCGCAGGGGCGCGATGGCCTCCACCAGCAGCGCGAGCTGACACGCGACGAGCACGCCGATGAACAGCGGCACCAGCCGGTTCGAGGACAGGAGGCCCGTGCGCGACGCCGTGACGGGCGGTGCGTCCTTCGACGGCGGACGTGGCTGCTGCGGCGGCGCCACCTCCAACGGCGCGCCCGGCGCGCGGCGCACGTACCTGCGCCCGAGCACGCCCGGCCCCTGGAGTTGAGGCCGGGAGGACGGACGTGGCGCGCTCACGCCTCGACTCCCGACACGGCCACGCGCAGGTCCTCGTCCAGGCCTTGAAGGAAGACCTCCGGAGCACAGAGCGCCGCCGCGCGAGCGGGCCCACCCGCGCCCAGCTTGCGGCGCGCCTCCGCGTCCACCACCAGTCGCAGGAGCGCGGCGGACAGCGCGCCGGCCTCGGGCACGACGAGCCGACCACACGTCTCGTCCACGATTTCCAGCGGCCCACCCTGCGCCGTCGTCACCACGGGCAGCCCCGCCTGGAGCGCCTCCACGAAGGCCAGACCGAAGGGCTCCGGCGACGTGTTGGGCTGACAGTGCACGTCCGCCGCGCGCATCAACCGGGGCACGTCCGAGCGCTGCCCCAGGAAGCGCACCCGCCCGTCCAAGCCGAGCGCACGCGTCTGCGCGAGCAATCCCTCCAGATAGCGCGTCTCCTCCTCGCGCTGCGCCCCACCCGCCACCCACAGTCGCCAGCCCCGCGCCTCGCGCATGCGCCCCAGGGCCTCGAGCAACAGCCGGTGTCCCTTCCACGCCTCCATCCGGCAGGCCTGGAGGATGACCACGTCATCGTCGCCCGCGCCGAGTTCGGCACGCAGCGCCCCGCGCTCCGAGGAGTCCGGAACCCGCGCCGGCGCCTGCACCAACGGATGGCGCACCCGATGCGGAGCCCGGGGATAGACGCTGCCGAGCGAGCGCGCGGAGTACGCGCTGTTGGCGAGCACCAGGTCCGGCGAGGTGACACCGGCCCAGCGCTCCACCCAGTGCGCACCCGACAAGGCATCGTGCTGGTAGAAGACCAGCGGCACACCGGCCGCGCGCGCCACGGGACCGAACACGGCCTGCGGCCACGCCGCGTGGCAGACGACCACCGAGTACCCGCCACGCTTCAGCAGCGCGCCCAGCTCCCGCCGCGCGCGCCACACCGTCCAGGGCCGCGCCACCCGCACGCTCCCCAACAGGTGGACCGTGGCGCCCGCCTCGCGCAGCTCCGTCGACAGTCGCCCCTCGAAGCACAGCGCGTACTCATGCGTCGTGCCCTCGGCGTGAATCGAGGACGCCCGCGCCAGCGCGACGAGGAAGGACTCGATGCCTCCGTAGAGGTTGCCGCTGTAGACGTGCAGCGCGCGCATGCGGGCGTCTCAGGCCCTCCCCGTGCCGGTGAGCGCGGGGACCTCGCTCACGGCCCCCGTCATCTCCGGCACGGGACGACCCAGCGCCTCCGCGTAGAGCTTCAGGCTGCGCGTCGCCATCACGTCGTGCCGCAGCTCCGCCTGCGCGCGCTCCCGTGCCCCTCGGCCCAGCCGCTCCGCGAGCCCCGGCTCCTCCACGAGCCGCTTCGCCGCGCGCGCCAGCGCGTCCGCGTCACCCACCGGCACCGTCAGGCCCGTCTCCTCGTGACGGCTCACCCACGCGACGCCCGAGTGGGGAATCGCCGTGTTCAGCACGGGCAGGCCGCTGGCCATCGCCTCCGCCTGCGACAGGCCATACGCCTCGCTGCGCGCGTTGCTCGGGAACCAGAGCGCGGTGGCGGCGCGATAGGCCCCCATGAGCGAAGCCGGCGGCAGGTAGCCCGCCCACGTCACGCGGGACTCCACGCCGAGCGCCTTCGCGCGAGCACGGCCCTCCGCCTCCAGCGGCCCCACGCCCACCACCACCAGCCGACCCGGCGCCTTCGCCAGGGCCTCCAGCGCGGTGAACAGACCCTTGTAGTAGACGAGCCGCCCCACCATCAGCCACAGCGGCGTCCCCGCGAAGTCCTGACGCCAGCGCGCCTCGGCGGCGAGCACCTCCGCTGACGGCGCCAGGTACGGCTCCACGTCGATGCCGAGCGGCAACGCCCGCACCTTGCTCCGGAACAGCTTCAGCAGCGAGGAGCCCTCGATGTACGCCTCGCTGTCCGAGAAGATTCGCAGCGCACGCGTGTAGAGCAGCAGCTCCAGCGGCCGGAACAGCGCGCCCGCGACCTTCTGCCGGATGACGTCGCTGTGGTGCGTGACGAACACGGCCGGCAGCCGGGGCATCATGTCCAGCGCCAGCAGCATCGTCGGGTTCGGCGTGTGCAGGTGCACCACGTCCACGCCCTGGGCGAGCATCCGCCGCAGCGTCCCGGGCAGCTCCGGCAGCACGTCCATGCGCGCCACCGACGCGCGCCGCCCCAGCCTCACCACCCGCACCAGCCCGTCCCACTCCTCATGCGTGGGGCTCTTGCCGTGGAACTCGTGGCTGGTGTTCCCCGAGTCGCGCGAGTGGTTGGCGCACAGCACCTCCACCTGCGCGCCCTGCGCCGCCTGTGCGCGCGCCAGCGTCTGGACATGGCTCTCGATGCCGCCAGACGCCGGTGGATAGAACTTGCCCAGGTGCAACACCCGGAGGCCCGCTCCCGTCAACGTCACGCTCACGACTGCGCCACCCGGTCCTTGGGGTCCTCGGCGTACTGCCCGTAGCCCTGGTAGGCGATGTACGTACCGCCATAGCCCGGGGCCTTGAGGTCCACGTCGTTGAGGACGGCGCCGTACATGCGCGCCTGCACGTCCGCCAGCGAGCGCAGCGCGCGCTGCGCCGAGTCCCGGTTCGTCTTGCCCGCCTTGAGCACCAGCACCACGCCATCCGCCTGCGTGGCCAGCACCGCCGCGTCCGCCACCGCGTTGAGCGGCGGGCTGTCCAGCAGGACGCGGTCGAACTTCCCCGCCACCTGCTTGAGCAGGTCCGCGAACGCGCGCGTGTGCAGCAGCTCCGCCGGGTTCGGCGGCAGGGGGCCACACGGGAGCAGGAAGAGTCCGGGGACCTCGGTGCTCTTCACCGCGGCCTCCAGCGTGCCCTCGCCCACCACCAGCGAGGAGATGCCCAAATCGTTGGGCACCCCGAAGGCCCGGTGCAGCCGGGGCCTGCGCATGTCCGTGTCCAGCAGCAACACCCGGTTGCCACTCTGGGCCATCGCCACGCCCAGGCTGATGGTCGTGGTGGACTTGCCCTCCTGCGGCCCGCTGGACGTGACGACCAGCGTCTTGAAGGGCGTGTCCGGCGACATGAAGAGCAGGTTGGTGCGGATGGCCCGACAGCACTCGGCCACCGACGACTTGGGCTCGCGGTGCACGAAGAGGTCGCGGTCCTTGGGCGGACGGTTGCCCTCGATGCGCGGCATGACACCCAGGAACGCCAGCCCCAGCCGACCCTCCACGTCCTCCTGCGAGGCCACCGTGTTCGCGAGCAGGTCCAACAGCAGCGCCGCGCCCAGCCCCGCCAGCAGGCCGAGCACCATGCCCACCATCAGGTTGCGCTTCACGTGGGGCTTGACCGGCGCGAACTGCGGACGCGCCGGGTCCAGCACGCGCACGTTGCTGGTGCGCAAGAGGCCGGACAGTTCGATGTCCTTGAGCCGCTTGAGCACCAGCTCGTACAGGCGCTGGTTGTTGTCCGACTCGCGCTTGAGCCGGTCGTACTCGATGGACTTCTTGTTCACCTGGAAGGCCTCGGCCTTGGCCTCGTCGAGCAGCTTCACCAGATTCTTGCGCTGCGCCTCCGCCTCCGACAGCTCCGTCTCCGCCAGGCGCACCACGTTGCGCAGGCTCTTGAGGAAGTCGGCCTGGATGACCGCGAGCTTGCCCTGGCACTCCAGGAGCTTGGGGTGCTCGGCCAGGTAGCGCTCGGACAGCTCCGCGCACGCGACGCGCGCGTCCGTGTAGCTCTTGCGCAGGTCCTGGATGGGCCCGTCCTTCGCGCCCGGCAGCGCCTCCGCCCACGTCTCGTCGTCGGGGGACGCCTTGCGCAGCTTCTGGATGGCCTCCACGCGCGCCTGCAGCGCGGCGATGCGCGTGCTCACCTGGGTGAGGTTCAGGTTGTAGCTGTTGATGCGGTCGCTGACGATGCTCATCCGCGACTCGAGCGACGTGGACAGCATGTCCGCGTCCTTCTTGAAGTCGTAGACGGCCAGCTCGCTCGCCTTGGACGTGTTCTCCAGGTCCTCCAGCCGACTCTCCAGCCAGCTGCGCGCGTCGTCCGTCATGCGCAGCTTGAGCGCCAGGTTCTCCGCCATGTACGCGTTGGCCACCTCGTTGGCGAGCAGCGCCGCGCGCGCCGCGTCCAGGTCGTCCACCGCGATGTTCATCACCCGCGAGTCCTTGGCGGGCAGCACCCGGATGCGCGACTGGAGCAGCCCCACCGCGTCCGCGCCCTGCATCGCCTGCACGCGGGTCTTCTCATCCGAGAGGTGCGCGACGCCCAGGTAGCTGGCGTCCGTGGACAGGCCCAGCTTGTCCACCACGCGGCTGGCCACCGCGCGCGAGGTGATGATTTCGCTCTGGGTGGCGTAGTACTCCTTGTTGAACCAGTAGTTGCTGCGCTCCTCGCCCATCACCTCCTTGACCTCGCCGTCGAGGAAGCGCGGCGCCGTCACGTCGATGATGAGGGACGTGCTGGCGGAGAAGACCTTGGGCTGGCGCAGCGTGTAGACGGCCGACAGCGCCGCCACCACCACTGCCACGCCGAGCACGACCCACTTGCGCCGCCACAGCGCCCGCGCGCGGAGCATCAACCCCGCGGACGTCGGGCCGCCGGTGCCACCGGCCGGGTCGAACACGGTTCCATCCACGTCTCGTCTCTCCTGGAGCCCTCGGGCGCTGAGCGGTGCGACGGCGCCCGGCACCCGCCGGCCCCGACCTTCACCCACACCCATGGAAATCACCGTCGAGCGTGCCGTGTCCGCCCCGGGTTGTCCATCGTTCCGCCGCCGCCTGGAAGCCCCCCATCCCACCCTTCTTCGAGGCGGGGCCGCGCGCATCCGGGGCGCCTGTGCTAGTGAGCCCGACGTGAGCTTCCAGCATTCGGTCATCATCCCCTTCGACCCCTCCACCGCGGATGCCGCCGCCCACTTCGCCCGGGAGCTGTCGGGCCGCGCCGAGGTCGTCCTCGCCGGAGCCGGACGGCCCGACGTGGCGTCGAGCCCCGGCCTGCGGGTGCTGGACGTGCAAGGAGGCAAGGGCGCGGCCATCCGGGCGGCGCTCGCGCACGTGACCAGCCCCGTGACGGTGCTCCAGGACCCGGACGCCGCCTACGCCGCGGACGCCTACGAGGCCCTCATGGGCCCCCTGCGCGATGACACCGCGGACGCCGTCTTCGGCCACCGCGCCGCGATGGGGCTGTCGCCCGAGCTGTGGGCCGAGCGCGCGATGGGACAGGTCACCCGCTTCGTCACGGACGTGGCGGTGACGGACCCGCTCAGCGGCGTGCGCGCGTTCCGCACGGAGGCGCTGCGCTCCGTCACGCTCACCAGCGACGACGACGCGGTGGACGCGGAGCTGGTGGTGAAGCTGGCCGCGCAGCTGTACCGGCTCACCGAGGTCTCCCTGCCTCCGCTGCAGGCGGTGCCGCGCCGTCCACGCGCCGCGCGCCTGTCCCAGCTGCGCACCCTGATGCGCTACGCCACCGTGCGCGACGACGCGGACAACCAGCACGAGGGCTACACCACGCTGGAGCGCATGGACGGGGCCACGCACTACAACCAGTGGCTGGGCCGCCGCTTCCGCGAGCACCTGGGCCGCCGCGTGCTGGAGATCGGCGCGGGCATCGGCACCATTACGCGCGAGCTGGAGTCCGGCGCGGAGCTGCTCATCGCGCTGGAGGTGGACCGCTTCTACGTGGACCGGCTCAAGAACCTCTTCCGCGGCCGTCCGCACGTGCGCCCGTACCTGTCGGACGTGGCGCTGGCGGATTGGGAGTCGCTGAAGAAGGAGCAGTTGGACACCATCGTGCTGTCCAACGTGCTCGAGCACATCCCCGATGACGGCTCGGCGGTGCGCCGCTTCCGGCAGATCCTGGCGCCCGGGGGCCGCGTGCTCATCCTGGTGCCGGCGCTGGAGCAGCTCTTCGGCAGCATCGACGAGGCGGTGGGCCACTACCGTCGCTACACGCCGGCCACGCTGCGCGCGGTGCTGGAGCAGAACGGCTTCGAGGTGGAGAAGCTGGAGTGGATGAACCTGGTGGGCATGCCCGGCTGGTTCGTCAACAGCCGCCTGTTCCGCCGCCGCTCGGTGCCCAAGCTCCAGCTCAAGCTCTACGACACGCTGGCCCCGCTGTTCGCGCGCGCCGAGGCCCACGTGAAGCTGCCGGTGGGCATGAGCCTCTTCGCCGTGGCCCGCGTCACCGGTGGCGAGGCGTGAGCGGGCCGTGCCGTCCGAGCCCGGAGGACCCGACGCCGTGAGCCCGGCCGACCCCGGCACCGCGGGAGCGTCACGCGACGAGGCGGACTCTCGCGCGGCGGCGACGAGCCCCGGCGCCGAGGTCCCGGCGACTTCGGCGCCCCCCGTGTCCACGCCGCACCCCGTCGCGGCCTCACGGGGTGCGCCTCGCTGGGTGTGGGCCAGCCTCGCGGCGCTGTACCTCCTGCTGTTCCCCTACCACCCGAAGCTGCGCTCGCCCAACGAGCTGTGCCGGCTGTGGCAGAGCATCTCGCTGGTGGACCACGGCACGCTCGTCATCAACGAGGTGCTGCGCGAGCGCGGCTACGTGGGTGATTTGTCCGTGAAGGACGGGAAGTACTACCCGAGCAAGGCCCCGCTGCTGTCGTTCGCCGCCACGCCCCTCTACGCGGCGCTGCGCGCGGTGGCCCGCCCGGGGCCCGTGCCGGAAGTCCCGCTGGTCTTCTTCTCGCGCCTGTTCCTCACCGTGCTGCCCACGCTGTGGATGTTGTGGCTGGTGCGGCGGTATCTGCGCGAGCACCTGTCACCGCTCGTCTCGGACGCGCTCACGGTGACGTATGGCCTGGGCTCGCTGGCGTTCAGCTACTCGCTGCTCTTCATGAGCCACCAGACGGTGGCGGTGCTGCTCTTCGCGGGCTTCTATGCCCTGTGGCGCTGCGCTCGCGGCGACTGGCGGGAGCGGGGCTACGTGCTCGCGGGCGTGTGCGCGGGAGCCACCGTGGCGGCGGAGTACACCGGCGCGCTCGGCGTGCTGGGGCTGGTGCTGTACGGCGTGCTCACCTTCCTGTTCCAGGAGGCCCCCGCGAGCGAGCGCTGGAAGCGCCTGGGGCGCGCCGCGGGGCTCGCCACGCTGGGCGCGCTGCCCTTCGTGGTGGCGCTGATGCTGTATCACCAGGCCGCCTTCGGCCACCCGCTGACGAGCGGCTACAAGCACCTCAACGACGCGGGCTATCAGCCGTGGCACCTGGGCGGCTTCCTGGGCATCCGCACGCCGGACCCGCGCGCCTTCACCCTGTCGCTCGTGTCGCCGCTGCGGGGGTTGTTCACCCTGGCGCCCTTCCTGCTCCTGGCCATCCCTGGCGTCACCCGGCTGACGTTCCGACGCGGCGCGGGCGCCGAGGCCCGCGCCACCGCGTGGATGACGGCGGCGCTCGTCGCCGGCTACCTCTACTTCACGTCGTCGTTCTCCTATGACTCGTGGGGATGGACGACGGGCCCTCGTCACCTGACCGGGCTGGTGCCCTTCCTGCTGCTGCCCGCGGGGCTCTGGCTGGAGCGACTGCGCGCCGCGTCCCGTCCGGCGGCCCTGGGGCTCGCCGCCATGCTGTGTGGCGCGGCCATCCTCACCACGGGGCTGGCCACCTTCGTCAATTACATCCCAGACGATGTCTCCAACGTGCTGGGAGGGCTGACGCTCCCGCTGTTGTCCGACGGCTACTTCCCGCCCTCGGTGCTCTCCTTCCTGGGTCTGCCCCAGCCCGCGGCAGGCGGGGTGTTGCTCGCCGTGCTCGTCGCAGTGACGTGCTGGGTCTTCATGGCCCTGGCCACGCCTCCAGGACGCCGCGCGCCGGGCGTGGGGACTTACGGCGCTGGGGTGGCCACGCTGCTCGTGCTCGCCACCCTGCACCACGCCTCCACCGAGCACGACACCTCGGACCAGAAGGCCACGCGCTTCCTGGAGTCAGTGTGGCTCGCACCTCCCCAAGGTCGCGTGTCCTTCTGGCCCCTCCCGGGTCGCTGAGACTTCATACATTTTCGGATTCATCGCGAATTCGATGAATCACAAACACATTCCAAGACACGCCTGACACCTGTGACACCTCGCAAGTTTTGCGAGGCTCGCAAAGCGCGTCAGTGTCAGGGTTCACCCGGGGTGCGACTCAAGACCCTGGAAGCATTGAAGCCCGGAAGCCCGCAGCAACGGGCCTGGGGATTGCTGATTCAGCCCGCTGCTCTCGTTCCTCCGTTCATCGGCAAGGAGCCGCTGGTGTCGCGTCCCCCATCCGTCCGTCGTCCGTCTGGAATCCGCCGACATGCCCCACGGGGCATGGCGATGTTGATGGCCATCGGCATCATCGCGTTCATCGCCGCGGCCGTCGTCGTGTCCCTGCGCAAGGTGGCCGCGGAGAGCGCGCTGCAGGCGCAGGAGCGCAGGAAGCGCGAGGCCCACTTCGCCGCGGAGGCGGGACTGGCGGAGGCGCGCGAGCTGTCGCGGATGCTGCTGGGAGGACAGCGCTCCTTCACGGAGGTCATGAAGAGCCTGGGCAATCAGTACAACGGACAGGGTGCCGCGGGTTACGTCCAGGGTGAGCCGGGCCTGCCCAGCGGGCTCCCCAATGGGAACGTGTTCCCCTGGTACGAGGCCATCCCCTGGACGCCCTACACCCTGGCGGCGGCGTCCTCCGGGACGGCCGTCGACTCGGACATCACCACGGCCTTCCTGGAGATGAACGGCGCGGACGGCCGACGCATCCTGGACTTCCCCGCCCAGGAGCGGGTGCTCTACCGGGTCTTCCTCGTCGACGACAACGACGGGGATGACCGACGCGACCAGGACGACAACAGCCGCGTCTGGCTGGTCTCCGTGGGTGAGGTCCGGGGCCGCGACGGCACCCAACCCCAGCGCGTCATCATCCGGGCCCTCATCACCAGTGGAGCGGCCGCCGGCGGCTCCTGCAGTCCCGAAGACACCAACGGCGCCGCCAACAACGGCGAGTGCTGACCTCCTGTCTGCCTTTTCCCGCACCCCACCCCAGGACTTCCCATGTCGTCCCCACGACTCCCCTTCATCGCCGCGCTGGCGCTCCTCGCCGCGTTCCCGGCGCTCGCCCAGGACGGCGGCACCACCGTCTCCTACAACCCCTGCATCGACGAGACCGGCAAGGACAAGCAGCCGGAGTTCACCCTGGATGCCGGCTCCACGCCCTCCGCCATCATCCTGACGCCCGACAAGAAGCTGCGGCTCAACACCAACCGCAGCATCCTGGACCCCGAGCGCATCATCCTGCCGTTCGACCAGGAGCTCGAGGCGCTCCTCGTGCATGACAAAGCCGGCAACGGCGCGTCCAACACGCTGGGCTGGTTCTATTACGACGACCTCGTCACCGCGCAGTACATCGACGAGAAGAACAAGGAGGACCCCAACGACGACGTCCTGCGCGACAGGAACAACAACGGGGTGCCGGACTTCCACGAGGACCTCTACAACCTCAACCCCGACAAGTACATCGGCGAGGGTCCGCGGTGCGGCGGCCAGGCGAAGACCTTCGTGCACACGCGCGCCGACGGCACCACGGTGAGGCTGCGTGAGCCGGACCTGTTGACCGGCCCCTGCAGCGCGGCCAGCACCTACCGGGCCAACCAGGGCCCCCGCCGATGGCCCGACGACAGCGACAACGGCTACGGCGCACGCCCCATGGACACCAGCGTGGTGGGCGCGCGCGTCCTGGACCACCGCGCGGGCGTGCTGAACAGCGATGACTACATGCACAGCAATCCCACCAACGTCGACAGCTACTTCAGCGACCGGGGGGCCTTCCCGCACATCCCCAACCTGCTGGAGCCCCCTTCGGTGGAGAACGGCGGCCAGGGCATCGGGCACCTCGTCTTCCTGTCCACCGACGACGACGGCAACCACTGCCCCATCAACGGGCTCAACGGCAACTCCGACACCTCCGAGTGCTTCCAGCCCCGCTGGGCCTGGCGCGAGGTCAACGGGGTGAGGACCCAGGTGGGGCCCATCTGGGACAGCAACCTCGGCGACGACCAGGACGGCCTGCCCGACTACAAGGCGAGTGCCTTCGATGACCGGGGCGTGCTCATCCCCGGGCGCAATCCGCTGGAGGCCCCCAGCGAGGAGGACCGCCGCAAGAAGATGGGGCGCATCCAGGGCGGCAGGGAGATCGTCTTCTTCCTCGTCACCTACGTGGAGCAGATCTACGGCGACGCGACGGACACCTGCTTCATCACCAAGACGGTGACCCGGAATGGGGTCCAGCGGTTGCAGTGTGACCTGTGGGGGCACGGCGACATCAACATCGTGTTCACCAAGACGCTGCTCAACCTCGACCTGCATCAATCCACGGGCAACGTCGTCACCCAGAAGGAGCTCCGGGGGGGCTGGCTCAACAGCGTCGCCTATGACCGCCTGGAGACGCCCACCTACGGCCAGGTCCGGTTCAACGCGCCCCAGACGCAGACGGTGAACTCCTACTTCCAGCGGGCCGCGCACACGCTGGTGGGCGCGCCCGTGGACAACCCCCGCGTCTGGATTCTCGGCTGGGAGGACCAGAACTCGGGCGGCGACCGCACGTACAACGACACCGTCGTCCTCATCAACAAGCAGAACAACGGCATCTTCAAGTCGGACGTCGTCTCGAGCATCCCGCTCGACGTGGCGCAGGACTACACCATCACGTCCGTCGAGATGAGCATCGACGACCAGCCCTACTACCGGCTCAACAACCAGACCAGCGACTGCCTGCCACCCGCGCCCAACCCGCTGCCCGACGACTACGTGCAGCCCAAGCCGCAAATCACCTACCAGGTGTCGCTGGACTGCAAGGTGTGCGTGGACCGCTGCGAGACGACCAACCCGGACTTCCAGCCCAACCCCACGCCCCACTGGGTGACGATGCCCTTCCTGGACGCGAGGTCCAGTCCGGGGACGCGGGTGGACACCCGCACGGTGAGCGACTTCCTGGAGCAGGGCTTCACCGGCTCGCAGCTGTGCTGGCGCGCCATCTTCGAGAGCCCCGGTGAGTCCTGCCAGCCCACCATCGCCAACGTGAACATCTCCTACAAGGCGCAGAAGGCGGGCCAGTACGGCCGGGCCGCCAACCTGGGCGTGGCCAACACCGTCATCCTCGGCGTGTCCGAGACGCCGGGCCGCACCTGGTACACGCCCGCGCCCTGGTACGAGCAGTCCTCCGGCAATCCGCTCTACCCCTCCAAGCGCGTCTACGACCAGCGCCTGGACGTGGCCGAGCGGGGCCACGTCTACCTGCGACGGCTGTACGAGCCCGACCGGCCCAACCGCGCCAACACGGAGGCGGACGACTGGAACCAGTGGGACGGCGGCCAGCGGCTCAACCTCCTGATGCGGACGTCCTCGCCCAATGACCGCCAGCTCTTCACCAGCTCGCCCACGGCGACCACCGCCTCGCGCACCACGGTGGTGGCCCTGGCCGGACAGGACGACAACACCAGCCCCCTGTTCCCCACCGTCCCCAACACCAACGACGAGGCCCGGAACTTCTGCGCCACCACGCTCAACCGCCGCTATGACCTGAACCAGGATGGCCTGTGCGACAAGCAGGACCGCAACGTCCTGCGCAACTGGCTGTACGGGTGGGAGGACAACAGCTTCTCCACCGTGCCCGGGGGCCAGCCCGTCACCCGGCGCACCTGGCCCATGGGCGGCATCAACCTGTCCACGGCGGCCATCGTCGGCCCCGCCAGCGAGCCCACCTGGGTGAAGCGCGCGACGCTCGGCGAGCAGGAGGCGTTCCGCGGCAACACCTTCATGGGCGCCAACGTGATGAAGACCCGTGGCGCGGCGGCCTTCATCGGCAGCACCACGGGCTTCATGCACGCCCTGTCGCTCGGCGAGCTGCGCTCGGGGGACGACTCCTGCACGGCGTTCCGGGACTTCCGCGGGTACTTCGCCCACGCCTCCGGATGCTCCACCAACCGCGAGTACGGCACGGGCAGCGAGCTGTACTCGTACGTGCCCGGCAAGCTCCTGCGCTTCTTCGCGGACAACTACGTGCGCAACCCCGACAAGACGAAGCGCGCCACCGTGGACGCGTCTCCGGCGGTGACGGTGGTGGACCTGCGCGCGGGCACCGAGTACCTGCCGGACACGGGCCACAAGCCCGCCGAGGGGACCCCGTGGCGATTGAGCACCCAGCCCGGTGAACGCACGGGCGCGAAGACCGTCCTCGTCAGCCCCACCGGCCCCCAGCAGAGCGTCTTCTTCGCGCTGGACGTCACGCGCCCCACGGAGACCGCGGCCGGCTACCCCGGCGTCCTCTGGGAGCTGGACGTGCAGAGAGACCGCTTCACCACCTCGGGAGACCCGTGCACGAGCACCAGCAGCACCTGCAAGCTTCTGGAGGAGCACTTCCCCCAGCGCCCCGACACCAGCGGCTCGCGGCACAACCCGCTCCTGGTGCGCATGGACTTCGGCGCGCGCGGCGGCAAGAAGTGGGTGGCGGCGTTCGCGTCCGACTACTCGCCCCGCAACGCGGGCGGCCGCGCCGCGCTGTACCTCATCGACGTGAAGACGGGGCTGCCCGTCCAGGTGGCCCACGCGGGGCAGACCGCGCTCAAGCGGAAGCTGGCCGGCGTGGTGGTGCTGGGTGACGAGGGCGAGGGCGTCGGCGGCGCCCCCGTGGCCATGGACGTGGACGACGACAGCAACTACGACGTCATCTACGTCCCCACGACGAAGGCGCGCGTGTTCCGCATCAACCTGCGCGACGTCGACGCGAGCCGCCCCTTGGGCTCGGCCATCCCCGCGTGTGTCATCGCCGACGCGCGCAACGACAAGGACCCCGCCACCAACCGGGTGGTCGACGACGCCGCGAGGCAGGGCCTCTACTCGCAGATCGCCGTGAGGCAGGAGCGCACCGGCTCGGGCACCTCCGTGCGCATCTACCTGGGCACCGGCAACAACCCGGACCTCGACGGCGAGGACGTGGACCGGGACCCGCGTCCCCGCTACCACGTGATGGCCTTCGTCGACCCCAAGCCGCTGACCGCCGGGTGCGCGCAGAGGAGCGTCGCCTGGGTGCAGAAGCTGGCGCCCCGGCAGGTGGTGTGGGGTGGCATCTCGGTGGACGAGGACGGCGTCGTGCACACGTCCACCGCCGTGGGCACCTCCGCCAGTCAGTGCAGCCTCGACGCCGACGAGAGCGGCCTGCGCTACGCCTTCAACGGCGCCACCGGAGACCCGCAGCCCGGCAGCGGCACCAGCCTGGAGGGACACAGCCTCACCCAGCCGCTCATCTTCGACAAGAAGGTCATCATCCAGAAGAACGGCGGCTTCGAGATCGTGAACAACGGCTCGGGCGTCTTCAACAACGAGACGGGCACCGGCCAGGGCAGCACCGCGCGCACGCTCATCTGGGACGTGAAGACCACGGGCAACATCCAGGGGGTGGTGCCGTGAAGCCGCTTCGTCACCCGCGTCGCGGGGCCACGCTGCTGGAGGCCATGGCCACCATGGTGGTGGTGGTGTTCGGCATCCTCGGCATCGCGCTCGCGGTGCTCGCGTCCGCGAAGCAGAACCGCCGCAACCTCATCCAGGCCCAGGCGGGCCTCATCGCGGAGCAGGAGATGGAGCGCATCACCGCGATGAGGTGCGCCACCCCCGCGCCCGGTCGCCCCTGCGAGAACATCGAGGCGCTGGACCGCGACCGGCACGAGGTGTGGTGGAGCGCCAATGGCACGCCGCGCTACCTGGCCCCCGTCGCGGGGGAGCCCGTCCGGATGAAGTACGACGTCGCGGTGGACGTGGACCCGCCCATGGAGGGCGAGGAGGCGGGGACACCGTCGCTGGCCCGCGACGTCCTGCCCGGACTGAGGCTGGCCAACGTCGTCAACGTGCGCGTCACCGTGAGCTGGCA